>NZ_CP034015.1:1832822-2434233 GCF_003855395.1 Shewanella livingstonensis
GTTATTTATCGCCGGAAATTGCCCAGCAAATGGCACTTAGTCAATTTAACCACTCTGACGAGAACCCATTTAGCAGTTTGTCTGAACGTGAATTGCAAATCATGATGATGATAACCAATGGTGAGAAGGTTAACGATATTTCTGAAAAATTAAATTTAAGCCCGAAAACCGTCAATAGCTATCGTTATCGGTTATTTGCTAAGCTTGGGATCGGCGGCGACGTTGAGTTAACCCGTTTAGCTATCCGATACAAAATGCTTGATACAGGTTCATTTTAGTCAGGAATAGTGCATTCCTCGCAACGCATTAAGTAGCTTCAATCATGTCTAGTGGTTTTAACGCCAAATCCTTTTTAAAAAACGTTACCTCAGCACCTGGCGTTTATCGTATGTACGATAAGCGCCAACAGGTTATTTATGTTGGTAAAGCTAAAGATCTTAAAAAACGCCTGAGTTCTTATTTTCGAACTAATATCCCCAATGTGAAAACCCAAGCATTGGTGTCGCATATCGATCATATTGATGTGACCGTTACCCATAGCGAAACTGATGCGTTATTACTTGAAAACGATTATATCAAGCAGTACATGCCCAAATACAATGTATTGCTGCGTGATGATAAATCTTATCCGTATATTCTGTTAAGCGGCCATAAGCATCCTCGGCTGGCATATCATCGTGGTCCAAAGCGTGAAAAAGGCCATTATTTTGGCCCATATCCTAATGGCGGCGCAGTGCGCGAAAGTTTGCATTTAATGCAAAAACTGTTTCCAATTCGCCAGTGTGATGACTTGTACTACAAATCGCGTTCTCGTCCTTGTTTACAGTATCAACTTGACCGTTGTAGTGCGCCTTGTGTGGGGATTGTTAGTGATGAGGAGTACAACGAACAGGTCAAGCTAGCCAGTTTGTTTTTACGCGGGAAAGACAAACTAGTGATATCCCAGCTGGTGGCCAAAATGGAAACTGCTGCAATAGGCATGGAATACGAGCGAGCTGCGCAGTATCGTGACCAAATCATGGCATTGAGGCGCGTAGCAGAGCAGCAGGAAGTGTCAAATCATAAAGGTGATATGGATGTCATCGGCGTTGATTACGCCTCTGGCATTGCCTGTTTTCACCTATTGTTTATTCGTGATGGTAAAATTTTTGGCAGTCGCAGCTATTATCCTTCAGTACCAGCAGAGACTGAAATTGAAGAAGTATTGTCATCATTCTTAGGCCAGTTTTACCTAAATGCCGATAGCCAGCGCACGATTCCCAAAGAAGTCATCCTCAGCCATTACTTTGACGGTATAACAGAATTACAAGCGTCGATAGAACACGCATTAGATAAAAAGTTTGAGTTAAAAACGCAAGTAAGAGGCGACAGAGCAAACTTTTTACGCCTTGCCATGACCAATGCCAGTAATGCCGTCGCGACCAAGTTATCGCATAAGAATACCGTAGAACAACGCTTTCAATTACTTGAAGAAGCACTTGAGCTTAATGAACCGATTAAACGGATGGAATGCTTTGATATTAGTCACACCATGGGCGAAAGCACAGTCGCATCGTGTGTGGTGTTCAATCGTGAAGGGCCACATAAAGCTGATTATCGCCGTTACAATATTACCGGTATTACTGGTGGTGATGATTATGCCGCGATGGAACAAGCTATAAGCCGTCGATTTGATAAAATCGATAACAATGGCAAAGTACCAGATTTAGTGTTCATTGATGGCGGTATTGGCCAGTTAAGAGTGGCGCAAACAATTGTCGATGAAAAGTGTGTCAATATTGATCATCCGCCATTGCTCATTTGCGTAACTAAAGGTGAAGGCCGTAAAGCAGGGCTTGAAACGTTTACCGTTGGTGGCAGTGAGCAAACGTTCGAGGTTGCCAGTGACTCACCAGCATTTCATTTGATGCTACACATTCGTGATGAGTCGCATCGCTTTGCGATTACTGGCCACCGTAATAAACGTCAAAAAACTCGCAATACTTCTACCTTAGAATCCATCGCAGGTGTAGGCCCTAAAAGACGTAAAGCTTTGTTGCAACATTTAGGTGGAATTCAAGAAGTGAAGGGCGCTAGCGTGGCTGAATTGACAAAAGTACCCGGAATTAGCTTAGAAATGGCACAAACAATTCATGATGCATTGCGAGGGGGCTAAAATTAAGGCAAAATTGGCGCTGCTTCTGACAAATTGGTCTTTTTATGCCGTTTAACTTACCTATTGCGCTGACATTATTCCGTATTGCCCTATTACCTGTATTTATAGCGGTTTTCTATTTGCCATATCCATGGGCACCATTTGTTTCGGCATTTATTTTTTGGTTGGCCGCCTTAACTGATTGGGCTGACGGTTATGCTGCTCGTAAACTGGGTCAATTAACTCGATTTGGTGCTTTTTTAGATCCCGTTGCTGATAAAGTCATGGTGTCGACCGCATTAGTGCTGTTGGTTCAGCAAAATGACAATGTGTACTTAACCTTAGCAGCGTTATTTATGATTGGTCGCGAAATTGTTATTTCAGCCTTGCGTGAATGGATGGCCGAAATAGGCAAACGTGGTGTAGTTGCCGTGTCTTGGATTGGTAAATATAAAACAGCCACGCAAATGATCGCGATTATTGGATTGATTTGGAAACCTACACCTTGGCTAACAGATGTCGCTTACGGCTTGTTTTATATTGCCGCAGCACTGACGTTCTGGTCGATGATGAGTTACATTTCAGCAGCTTGGAAAGATTTAACCGCAGAATAGCGTAATAATAGTTCAATAAGATTGTTTAGTGTGCAAACAGTCAAATTTGCGTAAATCAATAATTGACACACGAGGTTAATTCGGTAGAATGCCTCCCCGTAGACAAGTGATGAGTCAACAACAAACCTCAGGGTTTAGTGTTAACTAACACTTTTAATGTGACATTAGCTCAGTTGGATAGGTTGAAAGACGATACCTTTCTTGCAGAATTAATAAAGCATTATAAAAATTGATATACGCGACATTAGCTCAGTTGGATAGGTTGAAAGACGATACCTTTCTTTCAGAATTAATAAAGCATTATAAAAATTGATACACGCGACATTAGCTCAGTTGGATAGGTTGAAAGACGATACCTTTCTTGCAGAATTAATAAAGCATTATAAAAATTGATATACGCGACATTAGCTCAGTTGGTAGAGCGATACCTTGCCAAGGTATAGGTCATCGGTTCGAACCCGATATGTCGCTCCAATTTCTTATCTTATCCGATGGATTTGAATTTGGTTAAAGATGGCGCGATGGCAGAATGGCTATGCTACGGATTGCAAATCCGTCTATCTCGGTTCGACTCCGGGTCGCGCCTCCACAGATTGAGTTTGATGGTTACATTAAGTAACGGTTAAAACAACACTTTGCCCGAGTGGTGGAATCGGTAGACACAAGGGATTTAAAATCCCTCGCTGAATAAGCGTGCCGGTTCAAGTCCGGCCTCGGGTACCATTATTTATAGTAAGAAATTACATACGTAAGTATGGTGTAAAAAAGCCTCAACATTAGTTGGGGCTTTTTTATGTCTGCAATTTAGCTTACACATTCAAAGATAAGAAGATAAAAACAGAGAAGATAAAATCCCTCGCACTCTGGTTGAACATCAGGCGTGCCGGTTCAAGTCCGGCCTCGGGTACCATCCTTTACATACGTAAGTATGGTGTAAAAAAGCCTCAACATTAGTTGGGGCTTTTTTACGTCTGCAATTTAGTGAATTATTACAAACGATAGCAACAGTGTGATCGAGAACCTAGATACTAGAGCGGACTTCGTCCTGCTAGGTCGCTACGCTGCTATAAGAGCGGCTAATTCGAAAAGTAGGTAGGTTCTTTGGCTTAATCCTTTACATAGTGAAACTGTTTGATATGGCCTGCGGCCACTAACGTCGTGGCGCTTCGACCACACAAGATTATGGTAGTAATTTGTCAACTTACGCAGGTTAATTGAATTGTCTTCCCGGTAATGCTTTTGAGCCGGGATCCAGGTGTTTGCTTTGTTCTTTTTGTACCTATGGCCTGCGGCCACTAACGTCGTGGCGCTTCACCCACACCAGAGCAAAGGGGTAAAGCGCTTGTACCCCTTTGCAAGCCCTCAGCGTTCCGGCAACATTTTCTGAGAAGCGAAAAAAATTGCGACGGAAATTGATCCAGCTTTTAACTTTGTTTGAAGCCTGCTTCAGCCTTATTCGAAAATGCTACCGCTTCCGATAGGCCATCCATGGCCACCGAAAGCTAGCCTGACGTCCTGTCAGGCTCACGCTATTTTCTTCAACGTCCTCAAGTTCTGAGTTGAATCACACCAATTGCAAGTAAGGTATGCAAATCATTAATGCCCCAAAGCTTATTTAGGTTATGGCCTGCTGCCACTAACGTCGTGGCGCTTCACCCACACCAGACCAAGAGGAAACCAACGGCTGTTCCCTCTTGGAACTCCCAGCCGCCCCGCAACATTTTCAAACAGCGAAAAGGTCACCATGGAGATTGATCCAGCTTTTGACTGCACTTGACTTCGGCCTCAGCCTTATTCGAAAATGCTAACGCTTTCGATGGTACATCCTGTACCGCGAAAGCTAAGTTCACATCCATGTGAGCTTCACGCTATTTTCTTCAACGTCCTCAAGTTTAGAGTTGAATCACACGCTTTGAAAGTAAAGTATTTAACTTATTTATGCCCCATTGTGATTTTGAACGACATGAAATTTACCTTTAAACGCGAGTTAGTTGACTTACTTTTTGTAATGGCACAAAGTGTCTTCTATATTAGTGGTTATTAATAAGGAAAGTACGCAGTATGGTTGAGAAGGAACAACTCCCAAGCTTTGCTGAGAATACTCTTAAATATATTGTTGATGATATTGGTGAAGTCATATATAGCTCGCATGAAACGTTAAAAAAAGGAGATGTCTACTTGTTGGGGTTAAACCCGGGCGGTAGTGGTCAAAATCATCCAATGACAGGCGTTCCATACACTATTCGGAGTCATCTTCAGAGCATGTTGCGAAGAAAAGAAAACTCTTATTACGACGAATGTTGGGAAAACGGGCAATCGAATTATCCTAAGGGTGAAGCTCCTCTTCAGAAGCGTGTTATTGAGTTATTGAAAGGGATTAATATTGATGACCCGAAAACTGTGTGCGCATCCAATATCATATTCAAAACATCACGTAGTTCCGCGGAGTTGTGTTTTGGTTTGGCGGGATTGTGTTGGCCGGTACATGAGGTGGTTTTGAAAATTATCCAGCCAAGTTTAATTCTTACTTATGGTATCGATAAGGTATCTGCCTATGCGTTTTTGAAAGCCTTATTTTTGAAAGAGGAAGAAGTACCACCTCAACCATCTTTGCATGGGAAGTGGAATTGTCGTGGATTCCACTGTGACATCGATGGGGTACACACATTTGTTGCGGCGGTTCCCCATCTTAGCTACTACAGCCCAGCAAATAAGCAAGACGTATTTAACTGGATCATAGCCAACCAAAACAAGGCTAAAGAACGTCAAAACTCGGTATAATCTCGTTTATGCCCCAAAGTTTATGTAAGTTGATTACATTTTCTATGTTAGTTGTAAGCTCTGTTTGGACTTAAAGCTTAGTCCTATCTGTCCTCTATAGGGCTTGTATAAATTACTCACAATACTTACAGATGGCTTAGTATTTATGTTTCCCCTGCACATAAATACTAAGCCATTATAATAAAGCCTTAATATTAGCTAATCCGTTATGTCGCCAAGAAAAATACAAACCTATATCTTTGGAGATTAGTGATGCTTTCAGTTCTTTACCCTGAAATTGTGCCAATTATTCAGCAAATGCCTTTTGGTATTTTACCCGAAAGCTTGATTTTAGCTGATGAAGATTACCAAGCATTTATTATTAAGGCACCAAAGGAAGTCCTTCTAACTGCTAAGATCAATGGGAAGTTTAAGCTGTACCTAATACCTGTTAAGGTTGATAGTCATCTAACCTTAGGTTTAATTACTGCATTTTTTGATGACGAAGATGAACCTTTAGTTGTTAAAACCCCATTATTCCAAGAAGACTTTGCTCGAAATTTATTCAGATTTTTAAAAAAAGGAATACTCAATGTTCATTTTTTTGATGAGTTAGCTAGAGAACTATTAGTATATCGTGCCGATGTCATAATTCCTGATGAAACTCTTAGTAAAATTAATGAGGTAGTACTTCTAGAGCCTACATTATCAAATGCAAAAAAAATAATGCAAGCCATTGAAATTTCGTTTAGTTCTAGAACAAAAAAAGATGATAAACAAGCAATTGATATTATTTTATCCCCCCCTATTTATGGAGATAGTATCTTTAGGCAAGACCTTTGCCCAAAGCGTCATTCATACCATGGTTCTCGTGGGCATAGTCATACGATGTTGGAAAGACAAGAACCTGGGGGCTACCAAGAAGAGGATATAGTTCAATGCCTTCTTTTAACATTCCAGCCTGAGCAAATATTCCTCAACCCTAAACGGACTTATGATGATGAAGAAATGTGCGACATTCTTATTATTACAGATACTGTATCGCTGATAATTCAAGCAAAAGATAGCCCTAACATAGAAAAGATTAGCCGACAGAAACTACCAAGAAAAAGAAAAAATGTGTTGAGCGCGTTAAAAAAGGCTACAAACCAAGTAAATGGAGCTATTAGTTATTATCGCCGCACACAAGGCAAGTTAGAGTTTTTTATTGATCAAGTACAGCATTCTGTGAATATCAATTCGTTAGAGTTGAAAGCGTTGATTGTGGTAAAAGAATTATTTATGGATCAATCTGCCGAATTCAGTCCACAGATCCTTGAAATTTATAAAACCAAGAATGTTCCTTGTATCGTATTCGGCTATCCAGATTTTTACCAATTTTGCTTCAACCTCAAAAATGAGGATGCTTTTTTAAATGCTCATCATCATATTATGGAAAATGCAAAGGAGACTGGTTTTTTTACTCAAACTCGCTTTTGGTAGAAGATAACAACAACTTATTGCCTGCACAAATAATGTGTGCAGACGTTCATATAGCGTGGTATGGAGAAACACGCTAAGTGGACACCATAGACAAAACTGAACCATCGTCAGGTCGTAGGGGTATTACCATAGCGAATTAGGGGGGGCGAATAAACTTAGGTATTTTTTTAATCCAATAGAACTTAACTAGACTCAATACTCTAAATGATTTCTGTCCACAAACGGGTTAGTAACGCTTGCCAAAGTCTAAATTCAACTCTGAACTTGAGGTCGTTGAAGAAAATAGCGTGAGCCTGACAGGACGTCAGGCTAGCTTTCGCGGTACAGGATGTACCATCGGAAGCGTTAGCATTTTCGAATAAGGCCGAAGCAGTCTGCAAATGTAGGTCAAAGTTAAATCTGACCCCATGGCGACTTTTCGCAGCTCTTGTTTTATAAATAGCGAAAATGTTGCGGGGCGGCTGGGAGTTCCAAGAGGGAACAGCCGTTGGTTTCCTCTTGGTCTGGTGTGGGCGAAGCGCCACGACGTTAGTGGCCGCAGGCTATAAGTTATAAACTATAAGCTAAAATAGAGCCGCATCTAGTGGAATCAGGGTATGTTTATAAAAAGATAAGTTCTAATCCACTCCTGTCCATAAATCAGTTAGCTTTGTTTAAAGATTTATAAATGCAACTCTGAACTTGAGGCCGTTGAAGAAAATAGCGTGAGCCTGACAGGACGTCAGGCTAGCTTTCGCGGTACAGGTCGTTCTTTGGCATCTTGCCATCACGACATTCGTGAATCCATTCACATCAGATGTACCATCGGAAGCGTTAGCATTTTCATTCTTTACTATAAAGAGGTGGCTGAAGAACACTAAGACGAAGTTAAAAGCTGGATCAATTTCCGTCGCAATTTTTTCGCTGCAGTTGTTTGGTTAAAAAGCGAAAATGTTGCCGGAACGGCAGGGGTGATCCAAGAGGGGATTGCTGTTGATCCCCTTTTGGCCCGTGCAGGGTGGAACCTTGCGATGTTACTTCAAACGAAGTTTGAAAAAGCCTGGTGTGGGCGAAGCGCCACGACGTTAGTGGCCGTAGGCCATGAGTACAAAAGTACAAAAGTACAAAGCAAACACCTGAATCCCGGCTTAAAAACACTGCCGGGACGACGAGAAGGTAGCTAACAAGCTATAAAATCGACGTTATTGATGAGTCTGTGCGATTAACGCCAACAACTGTGGTAAATATTCGCTATCTAACGCGGCGATCTCAACTTGTTCCGTCAATACGTCGTGTAAAATCTGATGACTGGTCAACGGATTGGCAAGCACGACTCTAAATACCGTCGTTTGTTGGCGTAAGTATTTTGCCGGTTTAATCCGTGTGCGTGACACAAACGATTTACCTTGTTCGCGTTGATGCTTTTGAATAAATTGTGTCAGTCCATCGAGTAGTTCATTGATTGAAGCAACTAAAACGGTATCTTGGTTGGCTAGAGCTGTAGTGAGTATTGCTTGCACCGATTTTGGTACATAGCGATAGGTCAGCAAACATAACTCCGGTGCAGTGACTAACTCAAAGTCAGCATGTTGGTCGATGATTGAGCCAAAATAACGGGCTTTTTCTAGGCTGTTATTAATGAGGATTTCATAGCCATCACGGCCAATAATTTGAAGACAAGCATGCACTAGCATTGCCATCCCTGGGCGCGAACCTTCCAGCGTTTGACTGCCTAAGTCTTTTGAACCTACCCGTAGAATATATTCAGCATGGTGCACTATGGCTTTAGCCAGTTCAGGATCTTTAAATAGCACCATACCGGCGCCCATTGGAACATACATTTGCTTATGAGCATCGATAGTGACGGAGTCAGCTAATTCGATGCCTTTCAATAAGTGGCTATATTTTTTGGACAATAAACTCGCGCCGCCCCAAGCAGCGTCGACATGAAAATGGCAATTTAGCTCGCTGGCTAACGCTGCTAATTCAGTTAAGGGATCCACATTGCCTGTTTCCGTTGTGCCAGCGATACCGACAATGGCCATCACTTTAATATTTTGTTGTGCCAGCTTTTCTGCTGCATCTCGCATGGCGGCGACATCGACTTTATGATGCTCGTCTGTTGGGATACTAATGATGTTATCTCGGCCAATACCCAACAAGTCGGCTGTTTTACCCAAAGAGTAATGACCGCGATCTGACACTAAAATAGCAAGGTCATCATAACCATAAAAGCGTAATGCTTTCGTCATTCCTTCGCGGGTGACGCCTTTAAAATCGCCGCAAGGTTGTAGCAGCCGGTTTCGGGCAATCCACAGTGCGGTGATATTGGCAACGGTGCCGCCTGAGCAAAATGCCCCAAGTGAATGGTTAGCGCTGTGCATCCATTGATGATAGAAATGATCAGATTGCTGATACACCAAATGATGCATCATGCCTAACACTTGGCGTTCTAATGGAGTAAAGGCTTTGGATGTTTCAATTTTGACTAAATTTTGGTTTAGCCCGACCATCATTTTTGACAGTGGTAACACAAAATAAGGCAAGGCCGAGGTCATGTGTCCAATAAAACTGGGTGCTGAAGTATGGACTGAATGAGCTACTAGGTTTTGCATTATTTCGTCGGCATAATCAGAAACGAATTTTGGATCTGTTGGGATCTGATAGGCGCTAAAGTCGGTTTCAATTTCTGACAGTGGTTTTTCCAGTGCGGCGATGCTATTACCTAAAAAACCTGCGAGGTCTTGAGATAGCTTTTGCTCAATAATGCTCAACGTCGAGGTTGAATCTTCAGGGGCGGTAAAAATACGCAGTAAACTGTCTTCTGAAGCGTTTGCTTGACGGGTGATTTTCGAGGTCATTTTGCTTGCCGTAATGATGAAAACTTCATCCTGATAGCATTGACGGGTGCTTTACGATTAACGCTGCACCTTCAGGACGAAATGAGGGTGCTAACTTTACTGTATGGCTGGTTCCGCTTCAAGCATTTATCGTGTTATTACTACGGATTAGCTGCGGTTATTCAGAAGATGAAAGATGTTGATATGAATAATCCAACACAAATGTGGTAAGGCATTTGTGTTGGATAAGATTACTTACTCGCAAATGAAAGTGACATGATTGCAGCAATGTTGCGCGCGGTATTGGTTAGATTAACCTGAGCTTCAGACAATACTTGCTCTAAGGGCTGCAACGCAGGAATGATAGGGAAAATAGCGTGCATACCTTCGGCTAAAATAACATCTGCATTTTCACCAAGGCATCCTGAAATGCCAATTACCGGAATATTCTGTTGTTTGGCAACATTCAATACTCCCATGGGGGTTTTACCAAATACGGTTTGACCGTCCATTCGACCTTCACCGGTGATAATGAGATCAGCATTAAGACAATGTTGTGCCAGCTTAACGCTTTTTGTGACAATATCGACCCCAGGTTTTAAGGTTGCATTTAACAGTGTCATTACGCCAAACCCCATACCGCCAGCAGCACCAGCCCCTGGGTGCAATTGACAGTGTCCATCAATGGGTTGGTTAAGGTGTTGGTTAATGACATGAGCAAAATGCCCCAAAGCGAGGTCAAGTTGCTCAACCATCTCGGTTGTAGCGCCTTTTTGTGGACCAAAAATAGCACTGGCGCCTCGCGGTCCACATAACGGATTATCGACGTCGCACGCCACTTCAATCGCGCACTCCTTAATGGCTGGATGGCATGATTGCATGTCGATGTAATGTAATGTGGCTAAGGCTGCGCCACCCAAAGGTAATGCAGTATTGGTTATATCATTTAGTTTTACGCCTAAAGCCTGCATCATGCCCGCGCCGGCATCGTTAGTCGCACTGCCACCTAGGCCTAAAATGATGTGTCTTATGCCTCTGTCTAATGCATCGGCAATCAACTCACCAGTACCAAAACTGGTGGTTAATAATGGATTACGTTGAGTGGATGGCACCAGGTGTAAACCTGATGCCGCAGCCATTTCGATTATTGCAGTTTGGTTTCCATCCTCATCTAGTTGTCCTAACACGCCATAAAATGCGTTTACAGGTAAACCTAAAGGCCCAGTGACAGTAAGATTAATAATCTGTCCTTGGGTGGCATCGACCATCGCTTGCACAGTACCTTCGCCGCCGTCGGCCATTGGCACCTTACAATATTGCGCGTTTGGGAATACCTGCTTAAATCCATCTTCGATGGCATTAGCTACTTCAAGTGCGCTTAAGCTTTCTTTAAATGAATCTGGTGCAATAACGATTTTCATATAAGACTCTGATTAATAATTTACAGTAAAAATAAACTCAGTAGATAAACGGTAATCATCGCCGTGACACCTTGGACTAAAGTCGCCATTGTTTGAGCTCGATACGCTTGCTTGACGCTCATGCGGCTAAATTGAGTCACCACCCAGAAGAAGCTATCGTTTGCATGTGAGACGGTCATCGCACCTGCGCCAATCGCCATTACAGTTAACACTCGGCCCATTTCTGAGGCTAAACCGATATCGCCTAATAATGGTGCCACTAACGCTGAAGTAGCGACTAATGCTACGGTAGATGAACCTTGTGCTGATTTGAGTGCGGCTGCCACGATAAATGGCATAAAAATGCCCACACCTAAAGCGGATAAACTGCTACCTAAAAATGCGCCAATCTCGGTGGCTTTTAATACCGCACCAAATGCGCCGCCAGCACCAGTGATCAATAAAATCGGTGCCGATACCACTAAACCTTGGCTGATACGATCGCTAAACTCTTTGATTTTTTGGTTACTTTTTAATAGTGATAATGATAAAAATAAGCCGATCATTAAGGCGTTAACAGGCTGGCCCAAGAACACTAATAAATCGAATAAGCCTTGTTCACCGAGTGGTTTTGAAGGGAAGTTAGCCACCGAGCCTAAGCAGATTAAAATGATAGGCACAAAAATAGGCGCAAATGCTTTGGTAGGACTAGGTAATTCGCCATAGGTTTTCTTTAGATCATCAAAATCTTCTTGTTGTAGATTCAGTTCATCGGCGCCTTCGCCGTCAGGTTGCTCATTGGCAAAACGATTGGCCCACAACATACCGGCAAAAGCGGCAATGGCAGCAACAAACACACCGACAGCAATAACGAGTCCAAGTTGTGATTCAAGACCAAGATTACCCGCTGCAGCGATAGGGCCTGGGGTTGGCGGCACAAAGGTATGAGTTGCGTATAACCCAGTTGCTAGGGCGACGCTCATGGCAACTTGAGACACTTTCATCCGGTTTGCCATTGACTGTTTTAATGAATTTAAAATCACAAAACCTGAATCACAAAAAACAGGGATCGACACTAAGTAACCAATCATTGACATTGTTAACGTTGGGAACCGTTGACCAAACAGTTTAATCACTACATCTGCCATGGTAATGGCTGCCCCACTTTTTTCGAGAATGGTACCGATAATGGTACCGAGCACAATGACTAAGCCGATATAACCTAAAATACCACCGAAACCGCCAGTGATGGTTTTGGCGATTTCATTGCTGGGTAAGCCATAGGCAAATGCGGTGAGGAACGACGCTAAAATGAGGGTTAAAAAAGGGTGGAGTTTAAATGTAGAGGTGGCGATGACGATAAAGGCTATTACGCCGAGTAAGATCAATATTAGTCCCATAGAGTACTCGTTATTTATTATTGTAGGGGTAGTTTAGTCTTTATCATAGTAAACCATTACCCATAAATTACTCTGTGCGTTTGCACCAATAAATAAGCAAGCTGACGCTAAATTTGTGCGTACGCACAACTAGGTGCTGGGTTGATGAATTAACTGGCCTAAATATAAACTCAGTAATCCATTAAAACTGCGTAGATCAATGTTGGTAATCGTTTGAATTTTATCTAGTCGATAACGCAGTGTGTTTCGATGAATAAACAAACTGTTAGCGCAGGCTTGGATATCTCCCATGTGATCTAGATAAGCGGCAAGTGTTTTTTGCAATTGCTGGTTATTGTCTACTTCAATGAGTTTTAGGTACGGCCCAGCAAGCGCATTACCTCGCCAGTGGTGCCGCAGTCCTGATAACAGCACTTGTAAGCTGTAGTCTTGGTATAAATATTTGGTTTTGGTTGGATGTAACTTTTTGCCAATATCTAACGTTTCTTTAGCGGTACGATAAGAGTAACTAATACCGAGTTCACCACCGAAATAATGCCCCAATGAAATATGCAGGCTAAGCTGCATATTGGCGGGTAAGCGTTTGAGCAATTTGTTGATGCGTTGATTTTCAAGCTCTGGGTCAAATTGCTTACCATCTAAAAAAGCCGGTTTTAAAATCACTAATTGAGTGAGTGATGTCATCGCAATTAAGTTATCGCGTACAGGATTTTGTAATAAATACAGTACTTGTTTTAATGCTTGATTGTCTTGTTGATATAGTGGGTTATTACTATCGAGCTCAATAATGGCGGCCACTCGCGGCACGTTTAAATCGATACCCAATTGCAATGCCCATTGTTGTAAAGAAGGTAAGTCTTGTTCATTGGCATGAATGAGTTGGGAAATAAACTCCTCTTTTTGACGATTCTGCCACTGTAATTGCTCTTGCAAGTTTGCTTGCTCAACAATCATCTCAGCTGTCATTTTAAGCAATTCACCATAGTGGCTTAATGTGTCTGGCTCGCCAGTGATACCGATAACACCAATCACTTGACCTTGGTAATGCAATGGTAAATTAAGCCCGGGTTTTACCCCTTGTAGGTTTGAGGCGATGGTTTGATTGATTTCAACATTGCGATTTTGGCTAATCGCTAATAGTGCACCTTCATGTACAGAGCCAATTCGATCGATATCGCCTGAACCTAATATCACCGCCTGAGCATTCATAACATTGATATTATGCCCAATAATTTTCATGGTTCGGTCGACAATTTTAGCGGCAATTTGGGTATCAATCTGAAACATGAATTTCTCTTGGCAATCAATATCGGTATTGAATGATACCTGATGTTGGCTAAGTATTGGGAGGACGTTAGTGCTTAAATGCGTAGGATATTTAAAATAAGAGGGAGTTTTTGAACCGGCAACTGGGTAGTAAAGATTAACAATATAAAATGGGGGGCAACATCCTTTTGCCCAAACTTCAATCACAAGCTATTCACCTTGTTAATATAATGTTAAATCCGGTGTGATTGCAAGTTGTTTTTACAATAGGATGTTAGCGACCATTTTTGTACTAAAACGTCATTAAATCAAATGATATAAAAACGCCAACCTAGATAAGGTTGGCGTTATTTTTACGGTGAACCGCTCGGTTATATAACGGTTACTTCACTTATAGCTTATAGCTGACGTTAAGCATAATCATGTGTGCAGTGTAATTATGTTGTAAGTTGCCTAAACTGATCACATTCCAAATGGTATCAGGGGCGATATCATTGGCGTCATCATTATCAAGATACTTTTCCATTTTGTAGTCTATACGCAAAGCCATTTTTTCGGTGGCTTGATATTGTGCGTACACATTAATGTTATGTATTTTGGCAAAATAGTCACCATAATTACCACTAATACCTTGACTGACTTGGGTGGTACTGTCTGAGTCTGAGTAGGTATAGTCCAAGCCTAAGCGTAAACGACTGTCCATTAAATTGTTATAACTTAAACCCGCACCAACAACATCGACGGTATCTTCTATATCAGCTTGCCATGTTGCAATATTAAAATTGGCACTGCCAGACTGAGCAGATTTTATGATTTGATGGTTATAAAATGTATTCACATTCATATCATCATTAATCATGTAGTTAACATTGATATCGTAGTTAGTATCTTTTGATTCAGTTAAGCCTATTTGGGTGTCGGCGTAGTCATCAATAGCATAACGAACCCCAAAATCGACGTTTAAGTTATCCATAGGAGTGTGGTTAAAACGCGCTTCCATTTGAGTACGGTCGCGGTCGGCTAAGTAATAGCGGCGTAACAATGGATTCTGCTCTGATGATGACGATTCTGATGCTTGATATTCTGAACCATCTCTTTTGCTGACGCTGCCTTTAAGCCACATATCCCACATATCAAAACTATTGACACGTAAACGTGCCCAAACGTTATTGTCGTCAGTGGTTTCTCTACCTTGATTACTGCGTTCATCTCGCTTGAAATCATATCCTGCATCGAGTTTAATATTGTGGTTGATACGATAGTCAGTAGACAATTTAGCTCTGTGAGTGGTGAGATCGTATGGGGTGTTATACCTTACTTTGCCGGTGACATCATTAATGCTAATTTGGGTCCATTGTTCAATTTGGGTATTGTTCTCTCTATCGTTATAATCATAACTGCCGCTAAGGCGCCATTTTCGATTGAGTTTAGTGATTGCTTTGAGTGTCATGCCGGTAATGTCGACTTTGGCATCAATACTGTCAGCAGGTAATGAGTCGCTATAACCTAAGTTAGTCAACTGCTGATCTTGGGTCATTTGACCTAAGAGTAAGCGGCCACTATAGCTGGTAATAGAATCATTATATTGACCCAATAACGAAATTGTATGAGCTTCATTATCGGGGTCGAGTGCAATGTAACCCCTAGATTGGGCCCCAAACGTAGGATTAAAGGCACTGTCAAAGCCTAGCTGTTGGTTGTTATTACTAAACACTGAACCATTGTAGTTTAAGCTGGTAAACCAGTTATCGCCACCGAGTTTAATCCCCGCGTTTAAAATGTCTGTAGTGTAATCAACAGGCTCTGCAAGCATTATCGATTGATTGAAAAAACTGCCAGAGGCAATCTTAGTACCGGTTTTCTCTTCGCGCTGAAAGTTAACATAGGTTGTGAACAGTGATTCTGTTTGGTATTCAAGCCCAAGACCTGCACGTTCGCGTTTTAGTGATAATTCAAATGGGGTTAAACTGCTATACAACATTGGCATGTCTGAACTAGCACCCGCGGTGACCCAATTACTGGCTAAGGTGAGGTTATCACTGCCAATATTTTGATAAGGACTTAACGCATTGCTGCTTTGGTAGGTTGCAATGGATCGATAGCCAAGATTGAGACGATATAGTCCTAATTTGCCAACATCAATCTCCATACGGCCATTGTCCATACCCAAGTTGTTGGCCGCCACTTTTGCTTGATAGCCATTGTTACCGCGATAGTTAATATCGGCATCTATTTTGCCTGCAGTTTGATTGCTGCTATTAAATGCGTTAGCGGAGTGAATATCATCTTCACTGTTATAACCAATACCAACACCGACGGTGCCTGTGGTTCCCGTAGCCACCGCACAGGCTTTACATTGCCAAGCATCATACTTGATGTTGTCGGTGTTAGCGTTTGCTAGGCCATAACCATCTGCCATAAGGCTAAAGCTGGTACTAGTGAGTAACGCTAAGGTAATGAGGTTCAATTTAGTATTCATAATATAATCTCCTTAGCGCTGCAGTAACTTACCAGACGGATGATTAGAACCATGCACCTGACTATGACAATTTAAGCAGCTGCGACCACCAGTAAAGGCATTACCATTTACCGTTGAACCCATATCAGTGTTGCCTAGATATGCATTGCTGGTATGATTTTCACCGGCATGACATTGTTGACACAGTTGCGGCGCGCGAGTCTTGAGCATTGCATCGTTCACAGAACCGTGGGGATTATGGCAATTGACGCAATTTTCGGTGACGGGTGCATGCTCCCACAGCTTTGGGCCGCGTTTCTCAGCGTGACATGAATAACAGGTTTCATTGACTGTTGGCTGAACAAGATCTGAATCGCTTAAACTGCCATGTGGATTATGGCAGTCGCTACAGGTCATTTGATTCCATTTCATTGGATGACTGGTGCGCTTGTTCATGTCTGCTTTTTGTCTGGTGTGACAAGTAGTACACACTTCGACTTCTGTTTGCTTTGACAATACTGGGTCATGTTCAGCATGTACGCTATGACAAGATGCACATGCCACATCGGCATTGGCGTGGTGGCTACTGTCCCATGCCACGCGTTTGTCGTCGAGATGGCAGCTCATGCACACACTGTTTTGCTTGTCTGCAGCGAGTGTTGAAGTTGGGCCAAAGGTTATCATTGGCTCTTTACCACCACGATTATGTGAACCTAAAGGGCCGTGACATGCTTCGCACTGTAATCCAGCCATTGGGCTTTTTAATGAATCAATAGCGCCATGAACACCCTTGAATAAATCCATGACCTTTTCAGACTTTTTATGACACATTAAACATGAGTCAGCACCTTTAGGAGAATATTTTCCTTCGGCGAATTTTTTATCGAGGGTTGCTTCAACTTCTGCCGGTGTCATGCTGGCATCCCACTTTGCTGCCTGTACATTATTCGACATAAACAGCGTCGATGCCGTAAGGCAGAGCAGGGCTAAAAATAAGGTATTGATTGAATGTGTGGTCTTCATAAGTAGACTTCCTAATTTGTCCATTTTGATGATCAACAAGTTGATTACGTAAGCCATAGCATGAGAGAGAAGCAGGGCTTCTCTCTCAATGGACAAATTAAAGTTTCACTTGTGTGTGGTTTTCAATGGTGGGTGCATGGCAGAAGAAACAGGTTTCTAACTGCGCAGCATCATTGGCTTCTTGATAGCTACCATTAACAACCGCACCTTGGCTTTGCGCATGCTGCGAAATCGTGTCAAATCCATGACAAGATGCACACGTTGCAGTGATAGGTGTTGTATAAAGGCCAGCAGACGTAGCAAGTGCACCTTTCACTTTGAATGCATCAAGATTAAAATCGTTGTGACACTGAGTGCAGTCTTTGATAATGCCTTGTTCACCATGAACACTGTGCAATTTCATTTCAATTGCGCCTTTATTAGCACCAGAAGCATAAGTGCCATCGGGAGTATGACAAGCCACACAACCATCTAAACCTATGGTGACTTCGCCATTAAGCTCACGAGCTAATTGTTCTGACATCACAAAACCAGCATGGTGGCCTTTATGTAACTCAAAGGTGTCGCCATGGCAATTATCACATGAACCAAAATTGACCGAGTCAGTGTGACGATAGCTAGGCGCATTACCAGAGAAAGTCCCTACTGTGAATTCGGCTTTCATACTGGTAGTTGCCACGCTATCAACACAATCAATAGCTTGCAGACCATCGTTACACATTTCAAGACCAATAAAGCTAAAGGCAGTATCTGTATCGCCTGAGCCAAACGGCAATGATGCAATGTTGTATACCAACTTACCTGACTCAATGACGACATCTGCTTGTAACAGACCTGCTTTAATCAAATCTTTACTAATTTTGGCTAGACCGCTTCCTGGACTAGGGTTATATCCCATAATTGGGAAGTTAGGCCCGACGTTCGTAATGGTTTCAACGCGTTGAATTTTGCTGACTAAGCTTGTTGCGTCAATCGCCGTACCATTAGCATCTAAAATCGTTACCGATAGGGTCGCTGATTTGTCTTCAGCGCTTGATTTATTAGCCGTTAATGTTGCTGTCATTCCGTATAAATCGATAAATGCTTTTTTCTGAGTATACGAAGTTGTATGCAACTCTTCTGTCCAACTTGCATTGTGGCACGCGATACAATTTGAATTATCAACTTGTTGCGGATGACCTTGACCCGTTTTAAAGTCAATGTCGGTATGACAACTTGAACAGGCTTCCATGGTTGGAATACGAGACCAGTTGTTCGATTCGCTAAGTTGTTCTGAGTTAACATGACAAGTGGTGCAATTGTCTTGCACTATCGCATGTGCAACTTCTGCACTCTTGTCCAAATTGCGGCCGTACATTTTGGCATTGTTATGAACATTATGAATTAAGTGACTGAACTCATCTTGAACCTTGCCTTTTTCAATCGCCAATTCATTGGTATGACATGATGTACAAGTTTCTAAATCAGTGTAGCTATGATAAATACTTTCGCCTTCAGCATGGCAGGTATTACAAGTAGCGCCACTGACTATGTTTTTAGTGTATTTAGCTTCGAATCCTTCACCGTCAAAATCTTCGGTAATTTCAGTACGCGGGACTCCGGTAACCCCATCTTGCAAAGTTGATGCACTTGCAATGACATTATAACGTTGAGTTAAATCTGGATTAAAGCCTTCAACATTGACGGTAAAACTGTAATTACCGTTACCATGGTCAGTAAAGGCTTTTTCGGAGCCAATAAATTGCCATTGGGCCGAATTACCCGCACCGCTTGCACCAGCTGGAATGAGTTGGACGACTTTTTTAATTTCAAAGTCTTTAAGACCCGCTACAGGGAGATCTTTTTCATTGGTCGCAAATACTTCAATAGTGGGTTTGCTGTCTTGATAGGTAACTTTGGTGATATCTAAGTTTAGTGTTTTAATCGCTTCAGCAGGCTCGCCGCCAGGGGTTCCTGGATTACCAGCAACACCATCATCGCCTCCGCCACAACCTACCAGTGTCATTGATGCTGACATAGCAAGTAACAATGCCTTTTTTATGTATTTTTTATTCATCATATTTTCCCTGCAAAGGTCATCCATCTAACTTACTGGCAGTATGTTCTGCAATTATCTTATTCAGTTAAGTTGATGTTGGAATTAATTTTCCCAACACTAAGATTACTTTACAAACAGCAACTCGTCTTTAAAACGAACGTAATTGTGTGATGATGATCAGCCTATTAATAAAGAGGTATACAAAATGCAGAGTTTGGTGAGGAGATTGTTCGCATAAAAGAAAAGACCTTAGTCATGAACTAAGGTCTTTGATGGATAAAACAACAAGATTGTTTATTGGTTTAGCTTAAAAACCATGTGTTTTAGTCACGCGATCTACGGTATGACACGTCGAGCATATTTCTGATGAACGATTACGAGCATCGTCTTCACTGATGCCATCAACAATACCGCCGTTAGATTCAATATGTGCCACGGTGGCATCAGTACGATACTTTTGATGACAACTTAAACATGCTCCAGTATCTGATGACATCCATACATCAGCGCCAGTCTCGATATCGCCATAACGCCATACTCTGTCTGCGGCTCTACCGAGTTGTATTCCATCCGCGGTATGACAGGTTTTACAGTCGGTTTTTAACACAGTGCCAGATTTAACACCGGCATATTTAAGATAATGGCCTTCAGCGCTGTGGGCTTTAAAGGCAAAACTGGTCGATTTTTTACCACCAGGGTAAGTGTCATCACTCCTAAGGGTCTTATCAGCGGTATGACAGGTTTGGCAATTAACACCATTATCATAGTGATACACTTCTTGGTTGTGACAACCTTGACAGCTAGCAGTATTAATAATATTTCTACGCGCGGCGGTACTTTGGCTATTGTCTACAGCGCTTGCTGCCATAACAAAATGATAGGGACTACTTTTAATTTCCACTTTTTGGACATTATCAGTGCTGCAGGCGGTCAATTTGACCTCAGGTCTTCCGTAACCACCATGGTTATAACAGGCGGTTACCGCAGACCATAACTCAAAGGTTTTACCCACATAATCGGTGGGTAAGGTGACGTTATTCCAAACCATGGTCCAACTATTATCTGTATTGGCGGTTCCTTCGTTTAACTTAAGGCGACGAGCACTGTAACTGGCGTCGTTATACGCTGGATAGTTTTTGTCACTGTCCCACGCCATTACAATTCGGCTACCTTGGTCGATAAACTCAGCAGGTATCACTTGGCCACTGACATCAGTAAAGCTCACGTTAGTGCTGAACTTGTTGTCAGCTGTCACAGTAACGTCGCTAAAGACCACTTTCATGGTTTGAGTGTCATTATAGGCTTTCATTACATCGCCATGGGCTTCTTTTGCACTGCGAGCATAACCTTCTTCAATATGGCATGAAGTACAATTTGTGCCGACACCAATATGTTGTTGAGACGCTAATTCTGTATGACAGGCAATACAAGCGGTATCACTTTTATTGGCATTAAACAGTGCAGCATCTTTGGGAGCGTTTGTGCCCTCTACGTGACATGCACTACAATCGGCAGCAGGTTTTTGCGGATACATCACGTTGCCGTAATTGTGTATTCCACCGCCATAGCCAATCACTTTATACGGGGCGGCTGCATTGCCATCAGCAGTGCTGGTTACGCGATCTTGGCCTTTATGAATGGCATGGATCATGTAGGTGAAATCAACACTATTACCGGTTTCAGGATCGCCAGACGTGGCGGTATGGCATGATGCACAGTTTTCAATATCGATTCGACGACCGCCGTGCAATGCTAAGCTTTCTGGTTGATGACAGGTATAACAAGCATTAATCGAGACGACGTCGCGGGACGCAATATCTTCGGTTAAGCCTGTCGACGGTTGAAAGTCGTAATGAGCATTTGCAGTAATTAAGGGTTGTTGTAGTTCTAAGGTAATACGTTGAGTATCTTCAGCTTGGTAAGTGATACTTAATGGTTCTATTACTTGAGCAATATTTGTTTGAAAAGTATATGAGTAAGAACCGTCTAGATTGTCAACTAAGCAATCTGCACATTTTGATGCAGCTTCAACCTCAGCTTGAAATTGTGCTGAAGGAGCAATATCGGTTTCGCCATCAGGTATCCAGCTTGCGTTAGGTTGCTTGGTTGTATTGATGTAAGACTGCCACTGATAGCCGCGGTCAACTTCAACTTTAGCACCGTCAGCACCGACCATTTCAATCACAGGGGTTAATTGCGCAATACCAAAACGAAGATCATGATCTTTTGTTAGTCCTAATACTGCCACGCCATTAGCATTTTTAAGGGTAAAGGCAACACTGACTTTTCCATTGACTACGGTTGCGTCGGTAAAGGTCGCTTTTAAGGTCGATGTCGCATCGATATTGACACCGATTATTCCATCTGGCCCATCTTCGCCATTGGTACCATCACTGCCTCCACAACCCGATAGTGCTAAAGCCATAAGCCCAGCACCCAATACCGCCTTTGCAGCGGGACTAACTGTTATTGTCTTCATCATGTATTCCCTGCATTTTTTTGTTATCTCGCATTCACTGTTGGTTAAACGTGTGCGGATTTTATTCAATTCTTATGTTAGCTAACCTTAGCGACTTACTCATTGAATTAAGTGTAGAGTTGTGACTAAGATCTGACTATTCCTTTATGGGTAACACTGCATGATGATGATTTGCTTCTGTTGATAAGTGAAATCGCGTTTTGTTAAGAGGTAAATACAGCGGGTTACTTGATTTTTAAATCGTTAATGTAATGTGCGTTTAAGCTAGTAAACACTTTTTAAGATCTTAAATACTTGTCTAACGACTCTTTGGACAATTTACTCTGTCCGTATTGATATGCATTTACTTGCAATAGATAAACAATTGAAACGCCAATCAGTTTTGTTAGAACCAAAGTGGTCAGTTTGATGTTTACGACTTGAAGATAGGGATATTTTTATCAGTTACGCGATTTGATATCGTATCTTGGATGCTACGTTAAGGTTAAGTATTGCGCAGTTAGGTAAGGGATTAAGAACTTATTAAGATAAAGGCTTGATCAAGCCAATGGGTTAGGGGATAATCGCCCCGTTCTGAGACATAAGCTTTATATTTTATGATTCAGAAGTCTATGGTGACCCTAGGGTCCCCTCGCAATGATAACTTGTGAACTCGGCCAGGCCTGGAAGGGAGCAACCGCAGCAAGTGACTCGTGTGCCGGGGTGTGGCTCTAGGGGAACCTCCAATTACTTCCCCCCTATTTATTGTTCGTAAATCAAATGCAATCCAAGAGCTGTATGGCTTAGTACGAAAACACTTCTTTGAATGCTTAACCCCATAGTTAGGACAACGATTTTAACTGTTAGTGCTAGCTAACCACAGTTCAATTCCTTCTTACTACTGTTGTTCGGCAGCTAATTCAGCTTCTTCTTTTAAGCGTTTCTGTAAATTCATTTTAAGGAATTGTCTCGAACGTTCAAGAGATTCACTTATCTCTGTTTTCATCTGTTGCAGTTCTTGGTAATTTTCGAAGAAATAAGTGTCTACTAAATGTCGTATGTATCTAACAGGTAACTGATTCAGTGTGACACAGCACAAATCAGCTAAGTATTCTTCTGGAAGCTCTTCCATTAAGCCTTCATCTCTTAACATTTCCAATAATAGAACTTCATAATAGTTTCGGATCTCTAATTGCATTATTACGCTCCATTGAGACGGTTTGGTTTATCGACATCAGTTTTAATGTCGAGAATATGTGATTAACTCGGTGATGACCATATTTGATTTGCTGCAATTAACAATTGGCTATGTCGAATCGTTAATTCATCTTCACTACGACTATAGCCTCCACCTATGACGGCTGCAAGTGGGATGCGATGCATTTTTGCTATCGATATCACCTGTTTGTCTCGATCGAGAATACCTTGATTTGAAATATCGAAATATCCTAGGTCATCATGTTGATGAATATCGACCCCAGCATCATAGATGATCAGATCTGGCTGATGCAGCCTAATGAGGTAAGGTAATATTTGTTGTATGTGTTCTAGGTAGTTCTTATCAGTACAACCTTTATTTAAATCAATATCATGATCAGATTGCTGCTTTCGAGACGGAAAATTTTGCGCGCAATGGATCGAGCAACTAATGATGTCAGGGTAACCTTGAGCGAGTGTGGCGGTTCCATCTCCTTGATGCACATCACAATCAAAAATGAGTACCTTATCTACTTTACCACTATGGATGGCTGATTTTGCTGCAATAATTAAGTCATTAAAGATGCAAAAGCCGCTGCCAAAATCATAGTGAGCATGGTGATAGCCACCCGTTAAGTGGACTGCTATACCATATTCAAGCGCCAGCTCGGCACATAAACGGGTACCATTTATAGCATGTAGGGTACGAGTAACTAATTCACTGCTCCATGGAAAGCCGATACGCCTCATGGCTTTATGGTCTAGAGTGCCATTAATAAATTGTTCAACATACTGCGGACAATGTACGCCATAAAGCATTGCTTTAGAGATTGCCGAGGGAGTATAGCGATGTTGCTCAAACAATAATTGTTGTTTGAGCGCATGCTGGTACAAATTATGATATTTGCTGGTTGGAAAACGATGAGTGCTAGGCAACGCCAGCTGTGAATAGCTGGCGTGATACACAAAAGGAATAGACATTAAGATTAGAGCTGCTTAATTGCCCAGCCCATAAATTCTTTACGCGTTTTATCGTCGGCTTGTAACCACCAATATTGCAGCATTTGCTCTGCTTGCGCTGGGGTTGTTTTTTGTGTTGCTGCTGGAACTTGTGCAGTAGTCGGTGCGATGGTGGGCGCACTCATGGTAGCCGATTCAATATCTGATTTGACTGCTAATGCTTGTACCGGTTGGCTGCCGTTACCCGTAGCTGAAGCCGATAAGGTTTCAATATCATGCTGGTTTTTATTGTTAAACAGACTCGTAAGAAATGACTTTTCAGTAAAATTAGTTTGTTCTACATTGTAAGTTACCGCTGCATTATCTTGGCGTTTAATGCTGATTTGTGGATTTTTGGCGAATGCTTTTGGATTCTTTATCACGTCACCGTTAGCTGGTTGTAATCGATATTGATGATCGCCATCAACCATTAAGGTTAAAATTAATGGGGTTGATTTTACGAAACTTTGGCTATCACTAAAAGAGTCATCAACTACATCATGATAACGGATCGCAATTTTATGGGTACCATTGGTTAAGGTTAAATCCGATTGATGATTGAACATGCTGGTTTCAACTTCTGCCCCATCAAGTGCTAGGTACTCAAAAGACATTGGAATGGTTAAATTAGCGGCTAAGACTGATGATGATGTTAAAAATGCCAAAAGCGCACTTGTGGTAAATAAAGATTTCATTGTTGCTCCTTAACGTGGGTAACTTTGGCGAGGTCTTTCAAAAAGTTGAATACGCTCTTCAATATAACTGGTTGCTTGTTTACATTTGCCTAAGCGACGATGCATTGAGAGGATATCATTTTGCAATTTTATTTTGTCATCACTATGACAGAATTCAAGTGTTGCTTCCATTTGTTGTATTTTTTGCTCTATTTTTTTGGCCCAATTTAAATGTTTATTGAGCTCAGCGTAGAGTTGATGGCTGTTTTGCATTACATTGCTGGCTATCCAACCAAAGCCACTGTCTTGAATTGCTTGTTGTTGTTTTTTAGCATAGCGGGCTCGATTACTGGCTTTACGCTGCTGTTCAGATTTAAGATTAATGTCAGTGGTTAGCAATGCTCTGCGTAAGGCACTGAATCTGTCTTGAATACGATTACAACTGAGTTGAATCACATTGCCACCCAACTTAAGAAATAGTTGTTTTTCCAGTTGTTTAATATCTTGTCGTAACTGGGTGATGCAAGGGCTGAGTTGAGCACCTTGTTGAGCAAACAGCTGACTGTTAAAACGTTCAATCTCGATGAGTGATTGCCGCTGTGAAGGCGCTAAATTTTGGTCGTGGATCAATGCATCTTGCTCAAGCTGTGCAAGTTGCTGTTTTAACATTGAGACCAGTTGTTGGGTATTCATGCCCATGCACTCCACGTAAGATGGACTGCTATCGACAATACCATAATAATAAATATTGGTTTAATAAAAGGTATTCCGAATCGAATCGCGCTTCTTGCGCCGATAAATGATCCCGCCATCATGCATATGCCCATCCACAACCCAAGGATCCATTGCACTTGTCCCATTGATGCAAAAATAATTAATGCGGTGATATTACTCACAGCGGTCATGACTCGTGCTAGTCCACAACTGTGTAATAGAGGGAGTTTGTGTAATGAGATAGACGACACAGTCCAAAAAGCGCCAATACCTGGTCCGGCAAACCCATCGTATCCACCTAACATAAACCCTTGGCAAATCTGTTTGTATTTGGGTGAGCGATATTTAGGAACGATGGTATTTTTGTCCCCCATCGCTTTAGGGCTAAATAAGGTGTAAACCGCGATACTAATAATCAGCAATGGTAATATTTTTTCTAACAATAGCGGATCAATGAGAAATACTAAGCCACAACCAGCAATAGATCCTATCAGCGTAGCAAAAAAGCACGCTTTCCATAATCGCGGGGTAAATAACTGTTGTTTATAGAAGGTGTAGCTTGAGGTAAAGGAGCCAAAACAAGCGGCAAGCTTGTTAGTCCCTAACGCTAAATGAGGGGGGATACCTACCGTTAGTAATGCCGGAATAGACAGAAGCCCACCACCACCAACTATAGCATCAATAAAACCTGCAATAATACCGATGACCGCTAATACAGCCCAATGGCTAGGGTCTAATAATAAATCCAACTCAATACCTATTCAATAACACGTCTAAAAGGAGGAAGGGCATCAATTAATGATTTGCCATAACGTTTAGTGACCAAACGACGGTCTAAAATAGTCACTCGGCCATAATCTTGCTCTTTACGTAATAGTCGGCCACAACTTTGGACTAATTTACGTGAAGCATCGGGAATTGTCAGCTGTAAAAATGGATTCCCGCCTTTTACTTTTAAGTATTCTGCGTGAGCTTGTTCTACCGGTGAAGTCGGCACTGCAAACGGCAGTTTCGTAATAATTAAGTTTGTTAAGTAGTCTCCGGGTAAATCAAGGCCTTCAGAAAAGCTACCAGTGCCAAAAATAACACTGGGTAGGCCATCATCACAACGTTTTTTGTGTTGCTCTAATATTTGCTGGCGGGGAATAGCACCTTGAACAAAAAGCTGCTCTTTAGGGATTTTACCTTCAACTAACTCTACCACTTTGTCCATTTGCCAATAGGAAGCAAACAGCACTAATGTGGCCATTTCACCATCGATTAACGTGACAATATGTTGTGCAAGTTCGGCGGTGTAATTGTCGTCAGTAGGTTCACACACCATTTGAGGAATAAATAAGGTGGCATTATTTTCATAATCAAATGGAGACAGTAAGGCTAAAAATCGACTGCCATCGTTGATTGATAAGCCAACTTGATGAGCAAAATGATTGAAGCTATTTAATGCCCGCAGCGTGGCACTGCATAATACTACTCCAGCGGCTTTTTGCCACAACATAGACTCAAGCATAAAACCGACTTCTATAGGCGATGAGCAAAATAAGTAATCTTGCTGCTTGCCGGTAATTAACTCAGCCCAACGCGCCATTGGTGCGCCTTTTTTACTGTCTTCTTTGGCCATCATCTTCCATAACTTATGCAAGTTATCTAGCCGTTGTAAGATAAAGCCTGTTTCCGACAGCAAGCCTTCTGATTGATGTTTAGGCACTTCACCATCTTTGATGGCCTCATTTAATACAGAGACCACTTTATTAAATTGTTTCACTGCTGAACCGGATGCAGTAGCCAGATTTTCTGCCTGTATTAATAATGATTGCGGTAATTGACCATGTTCAAACCGGAGTCTAGATTCTGGGTTGGCAAAGAGTTGTGGTTGAGTATCACAATAGTGAGCGACTTGAGTGAGTAAGTTAGTTAAATCGGTGGTGTGATCAAGCATCGCTTGTACTGGAGCAATAATATGAGTGGTTTTAAGTTGATTTTGCAACTTAGAACAGGTCTTTGAGGCTTTTTCTAACCAATCACATGCTCCCCGAAGCGTGGCTTGGGCGCTGGAGAAGTCTCTGGCCACAATGGGCAGATGATGAGCTTCGTCGATAACATAAAACATATCTTCAGGTTCGGGTAAAATGACGCCGCCGCCTAGCTCTAAATCTGCAAATAACAAGCTATGGTTAACAATGAGCACATCCCAAGTGTCGACATCTTCGCGAGCTTTGTGAAACGGGCAATTATGATGCGCTGATACTTGGCGATGGCAACTGTGCTTATCACAGCAAATTTGTTGCCATAAAAAATCAGGAATAGGGTGTTTTAACGTATCAATTTCACCATTCCAGCGTTTTTGGTGAAAATCTTGATGGAGCTTTTGTAATTCATTAATTTGACTTTGATCGGGTTTAGTCTGCCACATGGCAATTTGTGAACTGTCTTGGTCACCAATCATAGCTTCAAGTTTGGCTAAACATACATAACGTTGACGACCTTTAACCAAGCCAAATTTAAAATCTATACTGGATTGCTGTAAGAAATAAGGCAGATCTTTATGCAGTAATTGCTCCTGCAGCGCTACGGTTGCAGTGGCAATACAGACTTTCTTCTTAGTCGCAACGGCTAAAGGGATGGCGCCTAAGATGTAGGACAAGGATTTACCAATACCGGTACCGGCCTCAACCACAATAATACGACGGTCTTTGTCATATTCACCCGCTAAGGTTTTAGATATTTCCGCTACCATATAGTTTTGTTCGCGACGAGAACGAAATTGCGGCATAGAGGCGGCAATCTCTTTATAAATGGTGCGAATTTGACTTTTTATGTTATCCGGTAGCATAGGAAGTATGATTTCTGCATAGACTGAATTATGCTGTACATAATAACAGTGAATTAGCATGCCACGAAGTAATAAATCAAATTGAGTAAACTTGTGCAGGAATTCAAACCCACAGTGATGTCGACAGATAATCCACCAACTGAGATTAATGTGAAGGGGCAAGTATTAACTCGCCATGCCATTTATCGCCATGGCCAATTAGTGCTGCAATATTATATTAAAACCGCTCAGGGACCTGTGTTAGCAGAGCTTTATCACAGTGAGGTGATATGTTTTTGTCGTCTACAAGACGTAAATCAATTAATCCAAAAAGCCGGTTTTGTTCTTAAAGCTGAATCGATATCACTGTTGAGCTTTGCTCACGAACCTATTAGCGCATTATATTTAAAATCCAATTCCCAGTTAAAATTACTCAGTCGCATTGCTAATGATATTGGTATTAGCTTATTTGAAGCCGATATAAGGCCTGAACAACGCTTTCTTATTGAGCGTTTTATTGCCTTGGACATTGAGTGTACAGGTTATTATCAAGCGAGTAAGTCTGTTTTACCGATGCCATTGTTATCGATTAATCGTGCAAGAAAAGTACCGCATAACCAACTTACTACGATACCGTTGAAGATGATTTCATTAGATTTTGAGTGCAGTTTTGCAGGAGAACTCTATTCAGTTGGTTTGTATGGTGCAAATTATCAATGTGTGTTTATGGTGGGCGAACCACAAGCAAATTGTCATCAATTTATTACTTGGGTAAAAGATGAAGTTACACTGATACAGCGATTAATTGCGTGGTTCAGAGAATATGATCCCGATATTATTATCGGCTGGGCAGTCGTCACCTTTGATTTAGCTTTGCTGTATAAACGCTGCTTATTACATAACATTCCATTAGTCATTGGTCGCGGAAATACTGAGTTAAATTGGAAAGTGGCTGACAAATATCGACCAGAGACCTTATCGTTACCCGGTCGTGTTGTATTGGATGGTATTGATTGGCTTAAAGCGGCATTTTATCAATTTGACAGTTTTTCGTTGGAGTCTGTATCACGACAATTATTAGCGGAAGGTAAAGCCATTGATCATGTTGAAAATCGTGGTCAAGAGATTACCCATTTATTTGAACAAGATAAAAATGCACTGGCTTTTTATAACATTACTGACTGTAGGTTGGTGTGGGATATTTTCGAAAAAACCCAGTTATTAGATTTTGCCCTTGAACGCGCTAAGTTAACGGGGTTGGAGTTTGGCCGAGTGGGAGCATCGATTGCGGCATTTTATCATTTGTATTTACCTCACTTACATCGAGGTGGCTTTGTTGCGCCTGCATATCCAGCCAGTAATGGCTTAGAAAGCCCTGGTGGCTATGTTATGCCCTCTATTCCTGGCTATTACAAAGATGTTTTAGTATTAGATTTCAAAAGCCTATACCCGTCGATTATCAGAACTTTTCTTATTGATCCGAAAGGCTTAGTCGAAGGAATGCATGCAAATAATATCAACCGTGACTCAGACACTGTCGCGGGATATTTAGGGGCTCAATTTAGTCGGCAATCGCCTATTTTACCTGCATTAGTTGCTAGCCTTGCAGAACAAAGGGAGTTAGCCAAAAGTGATAAAAATGCACCTTTATCGCAAGCAATAAAAATTATAATGAACTCTTTATATGGCGTGCTCGGCTCTAGAGGTTGCGTATTTCATGATGCGAAGTTAGCGAGTTCTATTACCATGCGCGGTCATCAAATAATGAAGCTGACAAAAAAATGGATTGAAGAGTGCGGTTATCAGGTTATTTATGGTGACACCGATTCAACATTTGTGTGGTTAGGCGATAATCATGGGATTAAAGATATCCAAGCGGTTGGTAAGCACCTATCAGTATCAATAACCGAACGTTGGCTTAAATGGTGTGCACAAGAATATCAATTAGACAGTTATCTTGAGCTGGAGTTTGAAACCCACTTTGAACAATTTATTATGCCTACCTTAAGGGGCTCGGATGAAGGCAGTAAAAAGCGTTATGTCGGCGCGGTGTCAAATGATCAGCAACAATTAACTCTAACCTTTAAAGGTATGGAGCAGGTGAGGAGTGACTGGAGCCCTATTGCTCGCAGAATACAATATCACTTATATGAATTGTTTTTTAAAGGTGAGGATGTCATTGATTATTTGAGCAATGAGCTGGCAGCAATTAAAGATGGCGCTAGAGACAATGAGCTTATTTTTAAAAAGCGCTTAAGGCGCAATGTTGAAGATTACACGGCTAAATCATCACCTCATGTTAAAGCTGCAAAACAGCTTGCTAAAATACTTGGAGACGTAAACGTTACCCGAAAAGGCCAACAAATCCGCTATGTCATGACCCTCACAGGTGCACAGGCCATTGAAGCAAAACCACAGAATATTGATTACGAATATTACATTAGTAAACAAATTAAACCCATCGCAGAGCCCATCTTGCAATTGTGTGGGCATAGCTTTGATGCATTGGTAAATAATCAGCTGTTATTGCTTTAAATTAACTCATCGTGGCGTAAATGCTTTCACTTCAGAGTAAAACTAAGCTGAAGTGACTTGCTTGTGTCGAGTACTCATTTCTTCAACTAAAAAGTAAGCATCACATATTTTGTTGCTATCCACGGGCTAATTTCATAATAAGCCATCGCCCCTCGAATGTTAATTAACTGCTTACTTATTGCCATTTATTAACACTTAACACTTTTATATTTGTTACAAGTGATAAATAAATACCTACCCAGACAAAAAAATATTTTGAAACAGGAGCTTAGGTTTTTAGGTTTAGACTTGGCTAATTTTACATCAAAAAAACTAATATTGTTAAATCGTTGTTATTGTAGGTTATTTTTTTTACCTGTTCATATTTATTAACAGCTTAGGCTTTTACATTTGATTAACTTTTGCGCTTACAGCACTTCAAATGTTGATTAGTTGTTTCAAATGTGATTTTATTGCATCTGTAATTGAGGGGTTGTGATTTTTTTCTGTTACATTCCTTCATTGAACTAACACCTAAAAAGGTTGTTAGCATTATAAGAAAGACATAAAAAAGTCCAGGGAGATAGACAATGCATAAGAACGTATTAGCTAAATCGGTGCGCTTAGCACTGATCAGTGGTGCTGCAGCAGCAGCATTTGCTTCGCCAGCAGTTTTTGCTGCTGATGAAGATGGCGCAAAAGTAGAACGTATCGAGGTTACTGGTTCGCGTATTAAGCGTTCTGACCTTGAAGGCGCTTCACCAATTACGACCATTACAACTGAAGATATGAAGATGGAAGGTAACTTTACAGTTGCTGACGCCCTTCGTAACAGTAACTTAAACTCTTTCGGTTCATTCTCTGAGCGTTCAGGTAGTTCTGCACAATCTCAAGCAACTATCAACTTACGTGGTGCTGGCTCAAGCCGTACTCTAGTACTTATTGATGGTAAGCGTTTCCCAGGTTCACCTACTCTAGGTGGTGCATCTGCTAACTTGAACGCTATTCCAATGGCTGCAGTAGAACGTATCGAAATTCTAACTGATGGTGCATCTTCTACTTACGGTTCTGACGCTATTGCTGGTGTTGTTAACATCATCATGAAGAAAAATTACCAAGGTATCGAATTCAATGTCGGTGGTGGTTCTCGTGACCGCGATGGCGGCTTAACAAGTAAAGAATTCTCTGTTGTTGCGGGTTATCAAATGGATAAAGGTAACATTACTTTTGCATTTGATCATCAAGATCGTCAAGGTATTGCAGATGCAGACCGTGACTTTACTGCACCATGGATGGAAGACTTAAATGGTGACGGCGTTATTCAAGCATATTCTGAGACAGATGGCTGGAGTTATTATGGCGCAAGCGTAAAAGGTCCTGATGGAATTTATCAGCCATCTCCGCTTTGTGGTGATTTAGCTGCTGAATATGGTGATAATGTATTTAAACAAGTGCGCGGTGACGATGCATTTGGCGCGGGTTCAGATTTGTGTATGTATGCATATGGTAATGTGTCATATAACAAAGCCTCTACAGAGCGTAATACAGTATATGTAGATGCCAACTATGAAGTTGCAGAAGACGTAGAGTGGTTTGGTCGTGTAATGGTTACACAAAATAACTCTTTCGGTCGTTATGCTCCTCCAGCTGCGCCTTGGAACAATATGGCTGCAGATAACCCACATAACCCATTTGATGTAGAAGCAAAAGGTTATTTTCGTTGGGTTGGTATTGGTACTCGTGATGGTAACGTAGATGATTATAACCAAGATTACCTAACAGGTTTACGCGGTACAATCAGTGCGCTAAATGATGCCGAGTGGGAAGTTTATTACCACCACAACATCGCCGATAATAAGTCTATCGGTGAGTACTACTTAAGCTATTCTGGTCTTGCTTATAACCAAGCTAACGGTATCGACTTAGGTTCAGAAGCTGGCATCAATAACATGAAAGCGACTACTTTGACTCAAGGTAGTGCGACATTTGATCAATATAACGCTGGTATTGGCTTTGATGCGTTTGAATTACCAGGTGGTGCAGCAGCGCATTACGTCGGAGTAGAATATTTTGACCAACAGTTTAGCGAAGTATATGACGCACAGTCAGAAGCTGGCTTAATTGGTGGTAGTGCGGGTAACTCTGCTGCTGGTGATCGTCAAGTATGGGCAATGTTCTACGAAGCGGTATTACCGTTAACTGATGACATTGAATTAAACCTTGCAGCTCGTTACGATGATTACAGCGATTTTGGCGATAACATTGCTCCTAAAGCAGCAATTCGCTGGCAAGCACTTGAGAACGTTGTAGTTCGTGCATCGTACTCAGAAGCATTCCGTGCACCAGCATTGGATCAACTATTTGCCGCAACGACTTACAGTGCTGCTGATGGTATCGATAAGCCATATTGTGAATCTACTGGTACACCTTGTAGTGAAAGACAGTTTGACACGTATATTAGTGCTAACAAGGATCTTGGTCCTGAAACTTCAGAGTATATTAACTTTGGTGTAGCATGGGATATCGTTGATAATATCGGCTTAAAAGTTGATTATTTCAACCTGAACATTGACGATGTAATTGCTCAACGTTCAATTACTAGTGTTATGACTGGTATTAATGAAGGTACGTTAGCTCCTGGTAATACATTCTATGTAAAACGTGATCCTGCATCTGCTGGCCAAAGTATTGGTGCTGCTTATGAAATTGGTACCGGTTATAGCAATGCTAATACCTTAGAAATTTCAGGTATCGATGTTGCCTTAAACGCCAAGTTTGAAACTAATATTGGTGACATAGGCTTTAACTGGACAAATAGCTTCGTTCTTGATTATATCGAAGAAGTTGACGGCGGTGCAGATTCTCGTGATACATCTGGTTGGAATGGTCAACCAGACTTCAAGTCAGTGTTAACTACCAACTACAATATGGGTAATCATAGCGTATCTTGGAACATGAATTACACCTCATCTACATACTACTTTGAAGATGATGCTTCGAAAGGAGAATTGGATTCATGGTTAATTCATAACTTAAGTTATGTTTATGATGCAGGTAACTATGGTTCAATCTTATTAGGTATTAATAACTTAACAGATGAAGACCCAGTGCTTTCACCAGATGGTAAGTTTGAGAACCCTGATTTGTATAATAACTACGGTCGTGAATATCGTGCAAGTTATACTCTTAAGTTCTAAATTCTAATTACAAATTAATTAGATATAAGAAAGGCTCCTTCGGGAGCCTTTTTAGTTAGCGAGTATTTAGCAATATATTACAATTAATTGAGGAGATAAGATGAATAATCACTGGAGTGAATATTGGCAACAAGGGCACACTACTTCATTCGGTGAAGCATTATCAGGTAATTATGAAGGTGTCTTAAAAAATGTTTGGCAACCAATATTTAACAGCCTACCTAAAGGTTTTTTAGTCGTCGACGTTGGTACAGGTAATGGCTCATTGCCGCTTTTGTTACGCGATGAATTATCAGCAAGTGAACTAACCGGTAGGATTTTTGGCGTTGATTTAGCCGAAGTTAATTTAATTAGTTCACCAAACCAAACTAGTCATAATATCGATATTACCTTGATGTCAAATACTAGTAGCGAACAACTCCCATTTGAAGCAAGCTCCGTAGACCTCTATATATCCCAGTTTGGCTTTGAGTATTCAAACGTTGAGCAATCCTTTAATGAAGCGGCTAGAGTATTAAAAGACGATGGTCAATTTGTTATTGTTTTCCATCATAGTGGCTCGATGATCCTTAACCGAAATAGAAGCATTTTGACGTTAATTGCTAAAGAAGAAGTTCATTTATTGATTAATTGCTTAGCTAAAATGGCCAATGCTATGGGCTCTGTTAATAGTCAAACTGATGTTGAGCGGATTAAGAAAGACCTTCAATGTGAAAATATCAGAGCAGAAGTTAATCGTCTTATTACATCGCTGGTAATGTTTGATGAAGCGGCAACACAAGATTGTGGATTAATGAGTTTTGTCGCTCAATTTTTTAAGGCTGGATTATTTTGGCCTGTTACAAAAAAGTTAGAATTTATTGAATTTATGGCAATACAAATGGATACGCTGAAAATACGATTGACTGAATTGGTCAATGCAGCATTTGATGAAACTAAATTGGCAACATTTGTCGGTAAGTTTCACCAGAATGATTTTATGTTAAATGAGCTCAAAGTCTTAAAAAGTGAACAAAATGAAGTCTTAGGGTGGTATTTACATGCCTCAAAATTAATTTATAAAATCGAAAAAGCATCAATAAATTAAAAAGCTGAGTTGCCCTCATTTTATAACTGATTGAATAAAAACAAATAATATTTTCCTGTTAAGATTAAATTATTATACATTTATGTTGAACATGTTTAATTATTAACCTTTCGTCAACATTAACCTCTTTAACGACTCTTTCCACACGTTTTTAAACTTTGCAAATGTTGACATAGGTCAACATTTTGTGAAATGATGCCAACGGGTCTACGCTTTAATAGGCGTAGAAAAGGGAAGAAAAACTAACAATCACAAGAAAAAGACGTGCTTAGTTGAAGTAACATTGATTAACAATTTTAGATCATGGTTATTTTGCAGAGTTGAACTTTTTAATTCACTTCAAATTGGTTGGGAACTATGTCCAAGGTAAGCAATAGAACAAAAATCGCTACTGCACTTGTTGGCGCTCTGGCTTTAGCTGGTAGCAACTTCGTTGTTGCAGATCCTTTAGCTGACGTTCAAAAAGCCGATAGCAGCCTTAATGCTGCTTCAGCTGCGTCACAACAGAAAGTCGACAAATATTTTGACCAAGCACAAGACATGCTTTTTGAGTATGGCAGCGTAGCTGATGAACGTGAATCATTGAAAGCATATAATGATTACGTTGCAGGCTTGGTAGCTGATCAACAAAATTCACTTGATTTAATTCAAACTGATATTAACGGCGTAGATAAACTTCGTCAGGGCGTTGTACCATTAATGTTTAAAATGGTTGATGCTTTAGAGCAGTTTGTAAACTTAGATTTACCATTTAACATTGAAACTCGTCAGAATCGTGTTAAAAATTTAAAAGATATTCTTAATACTGCAGAAGTTACATTAGCAGAGAAATATCGTCTAATTCTTGATGCTTATAGCATCGAACGTGAGTACGGTAGTTTCGTTGCTGTTCATACCGGTAAGTTAAATCTAGACGGTAAGGAAGTGTTAGTCGATTTCTTTAATTTAGGCCGAGTTGCACTTTATGCACAAAGCTTAGATCAAAAAATAGCATGGATGTATGATGCTGATGCGAAGTCTTGGAATAAGTTAGACGATAGCTACCTACGTGATATTACTAAAGGTATCCGCATTGCTCGCAAGCAAGGCGCTCTAGACCTATTCGCATTACCAATTCCTGCTGCGGAGACTGCACAATAATGAAGAAGTTAATTACATCAGTGTTAGTGGCTGCAACTTTCTCTTTAACAGCTGGTATGGTTTCTGCTGCAGATGCACCAAAAACTATCGGTCAGTTGTTACAACAAGTTAAAGTCGACCGAGCTAACGAAGGCAAAACCAACGCTAAGCGCGAAAGAGAATTTCAAGCTGAACGTGGTGATAAAGCTGAATTATTAAAGCGTGAAAAAAATGCGCTTTCTGCTGAAAAGCAACGTGGTAAAGATTTAAACCAAGCATTCTTAGACAACGAGCGTAAAATTGCTCAGTTAGAAGAAGACTTAAAAACAGCTCAAGGTGACTTGGGTGAAATGTTTGGTGTTGTTAAAGGCGAAGCCGGTGATTTCTCTGGTAAGTTAGCAGCGTCTAACATCAGTGCTCAGTACCCTGGACGCGATACTTTTATTGCTGAATTAGGTGCACGTAAATCACTCCCTAAAATTGAAGAGTTAGAGCAGTTTTGGGAAGCACAATTATTTGAAATGGTTGAGTCTGGTAAAGTTGTCAAATTTGATGGTGATGTTACTGCTATCGATGGCAACGTAGTCAATACTGCTATTCACCGCGTAGGTCCTTTCAACTTAACTGCTGAAGGTAAATATGTTGTTTACAAACCTGAACTAGGTTTAATTCAACAGTTATCACAGCAACCAGAAGGCTACCAGGTGAGCGCTGTTGCTTCTTGGGAAGACACTACTACAGGTGTAGCGCCTTTCTATATCGATCCAGCTCGTGGTGTATTGCTTAACATCTTTACTAACAAAGCTAGCTTAGAAGATCGTTTAGAAGCTGGTGGAACGATTGGTTACATCATTCTTGCATTATTAGCATTAGGTATGTTGATTGCGGTTGAACGTTTAGTCACTCTTACTATCATTGGCGCTAAAGTGAATAGTCAACGTAAAAACATCGAAAACCCTGGTAACAATGCTTTAGGTCGTATTCTAAAAGTTTACCAGTCTAATAAAGATGTTGATGTTGAAACGCTTGAGCTAAAACTTGATGAAGCAATCTTAAAAGAAACACCTGCTTTAGAAGCACGTATTTCTATCATTAAGGTTATTGCTGCCATTGCTCCTATGATGGGTCTATTGGGTACAGTTACTGGTATGATCGCAACCTTCCAATCAATTCAATTATTCGGTACTGGTGACCCTAAATTGATGGCTGGTGGTATTTCTATGGCGCTGATTACTACTGTTCAAGGTCTTATTGCTGCATTGCCGTTAATGTTATTACATGCAATCGTAGTTGCTCGTAGTAAGTCTATTGTTCAAATTCTTGAAGAGCAAAGTGCTGGTATCATTGCAGAACATGCTGAGAAGAGGGCTGACTAATGATGCTAATCCTGATGGACGTATGGGATTCCGTCAGGGGCTTCATGGCCTCCGGAGGCGATGTCCTCTGGCTGGTTGCAGCAGTGCTATTTCTCATGTGGGTGTTAATGCTTGAGCGTTATTGGTATCTAAATTGGATATCACCAAAACAACATCAAGCCGTTATCGCCTCATGGGAAGCAAGAGAAGAAACAACTTCTTGGCATGCTCACCGTATCCGTGAAGCTTGGGTATCCCAAGCGAAGCAAGATTTGAATGCACGTATGCTGTTAATCAAAACCTTAGTGGCCATTTGTCCAATGATTGGTTTATTAGGTACTGTAACCGGTATGATTTCAGTATTCGATGTGATGGCAGTTCAGGGGACGAGTAATGCTCGTTTAATGGCCGCTGGTATCTCTATGGCCACAATGCCGACAATGGCAGGAATGGTAGCAGCTCTATCGGGTGTTTTCTTTAGCACACGTTTAGACTCAAAGATGAGAATCAGTTTAGAAAAGCTAAAAGACAGCATGCCTCACCACTAGAGAGAGATTGAACATGGCACGTAAGAAGCATTCCAGTATGGAAGAGGAAGCGCAAATTGATATGACCCCGATGCTAGACATCGTGTTTATCATGCTGATCTTCTTTATTGTAACAACATCGTTTGTTAAGCCATCTGGCTTAGACTACAACAAGCCTAAAGCGTCACAGGCTACGTCTAAACCATCGGCAAACATCTTTATTGGCATCAGCAAAACTGGCGTCATTATGATGGAAAACCGTCAGGTTGATATCGAACGTGTAACGGCTAACGTAGAGCGTATGTTGGCAGAAGCACCTGAAGCAGCAGTACTTATTCAAGCAGACAAAGACGCTTTGCATGGTTTAGTCGTTAAAGTGCTTGATAATGTTAAAGCTGCCGGTATTGACAAAATTTCAGTATCAGCGGGGAATGAGTAATATGCTAAGAGCACTCGTATCAATAATCATTGGTGCTGCAGTGACTTTTGGGCTGTTTGCTTTCATGGCTTTCCTAGTCGGCGGCGGAGCACAACGCAACGGCGAGTCAGCGGAATCCCCTGTTATTGAAATTACGATGGATAAACAGGATTCGAAGGCACAGAAAAAACCAAGGGTTACACCTAAGCCACCTCCACCACCGGAGCAGCCACCGAAGCCGGATACTACTCCGCCAGATACATCATCTAATATTGACACCAATATGGCGTTTAATATGGGTGGTATTGAGTCTGGTGGACCAAGTACTGGTTTTAAATTAGGTAACATGATGACCCGTGATGGTGATGCTACGCCTATCGTTCGTATTGAGCCACAGTATCCAATTGCTGCTGCTCGAGATGGTAAAGAAGGTTGGGTTCAACTTAGCTTTACAATCAACGAACTCGGTGGTGTTGATGACGTTTCAGTCATTAAAGCAGAACCTAAGCGTTTGTTCGATCGCGAAGCAATTCGTGCATTGAAAAAATGGAAATATAAGCCAAAGATTGTTGATGGTAAGCCATTAAGACAACCTGGTATGAAAGTACAGCTTGACTTCACACTAGAGAAAGGAGGTAGATAATGCGTAAAGTAACTAGTATCGCTACAGCGTTATTACTTTCAGTCTGTGGAAGTGCATTATTTTCAAATACTGTAGTTGCTGCTGAAAAGTGTGAGATTGATAAACGTCAATCTCGTGCCGTTGGCGAAAGCGCTGCAAAAAAAGTTCAAAAATCTTTTGAAGCATATACTGAAGGTAATTTAGATCAAGCAATCGCGATACTGCTTGAAGCTAATGCTAAAAACGATTTCGACAAAGCGTATGTCGATCGTATGTTAGGCAACTTCTATGCTGAAAAAGGGCAGATGAAAACAGCTATCAAGTACTTGAAAACGGCTGTTGATGCTGACATTCTTGGTGGTACCGACCATGCTGCAACAATGCGTTTGTATGCTGATTTGTTACTACAAGAGAAAAAGTTTAAAGAAGCAATTCCATACTATTACAAGTGGATGGATTTTACCTGTAAGGCTGATGCGCAAATGTATCGTCGAATTGGTATAGCCTATACTGAGTTAAAAGATTGGAACAAAGTACTGCAAGTCGCTGACAAAGGTTTATCTTTAGCTGAATCGCCTGACAAAGGCTTATATCAGATGAAGTTAACTGCTTACTTTAACCAGAAAAAGTACAAAGAAGCCGTAAAAGTTTTAGAAACTATGGTGCCTTTGTTCCAAGACGATAAGCGTCTCTGGGTACAGTTAGCTCAGTTTTACTTGATGACTGAAAACTATGACAAATCACTAGCGACATATGATTTGGCATATAAAAATGGCTTTTTAGAGACAGAGAGTAATATTACTCGTTTGGCTCAATTGTTAGCACAAAAAGGTTCGCCTCATAAAGCTGCTACCATTTTTGAAAAGCACATGAAGTCAGGCCTAGTGATCGAAAATGAGAAGAGTTTAACCACTCTAGCTGGTTTTTATCACAATGCTAAAGAGCTAAAAGAAGCCGCTTACTATTATGGTAAAGCTGCTGCTGTTAGCAATAAGGGTGAGTTGTATTTAAAACAAGGTCGTATCCTTGCTTTACAACAACAATTTAACGATGCCATTCCTGTGCTTAAGAAAGCGCTTGATGCAGGTATTGATAACCCTGGTGAAGCTCAATTTGAGTTAGCCTTAGCATACTTAAGCCTTAAAAAGTACAAATCTGCTTATCAGCGTGCATTACTTGCCGCTAACGATAAAAAGACTGAACGAAGTGCTAAGAGCTATATTTCTTACATAAAAGAAAAAGCTCGTATTCACAACGTGACACTTTAATTTAAGTTTGATTTAAAAAGCCCCTTTTAAGGGGCTTTTTTATTTATTATGTGAAAATAATCTAATTGTTTTGGGACTCTTTATCTTGTTATATGACTAAGTCTACTGGCACATCATCAAATAAATTGAGTGTCATTAGTAAACGATTAATTGTTAGTTTGTGTGTTTTTGTTGAAGTTTTGTTTCTTGTAAAGCAAGCCAAAGATACAATGGTTGTATTGATTTCGTTATCAAAGTTTTCATTTAAATTGAATAACGGTATTTCGATCAATCGGCACGCTAATATTGAGCCTTTGACTCTATTAAGATAACAAGGCGTGAGTTAATTTGTGTTTAAGGGATAATAAAAATGAATAAAACATTGTTGGCAATAACGGTGTCCTTACTTTTGGCCGCTCAAGGTTGTTCAGATGCCTCAACGGTTTCTTCAACATCTGATTCCAGTAAAGAGTCTAGTACTACAGTTATGCCTCAATCTGCTTCAGAGCAGTATTTAGCCATGGTTGACAATTTTTTTAATGATCAGCTAAAGCTTGAACCTATTTATGCCACCTTTGTAGGTGTTAATGATTATAACGACCAGTTTGGTGGTGCATTAACAGAAGAGTATTTAAAGGCTCGTCATGACTTGAATAGTCATTATTTTAGTCAAGCCAAAACGATTAATGTTGATAAGCTTCCGGCTGCCCTTAAACTCAGTTACGATATGTTCATTTATGATCGTAATATGGAGCTTATTGGTGAAACTTATCCTGAATATTTTTTACCCATTAATCAGTTTTATAGCACCGTATTTACTATGGTCCAGCTGGGAAGTGGTGAAAGTGCTCAACCATTTAAGACTGTTAAAGATTATCAAAATTGGTTAGGTCGCTTAGGTGGGTTTATTAACTGGACCAAGCTTGCGCAACAACGCATGGATGAAGGTATTGCCAGTAAAGTCGTATTACCTAGAGTCTTAGTGGAGCGCATTATTCCTCAGTTAGATGCTCAACTTGTTACCGATGCACAAAGCAGCTTGTTCTATTCACCAATAAACTTATTACCTGAAGATTTTACTGCGGAACAAAAATCAAAATTAACAGCTGAGTATACTCAACTTATCAACACTGAGTTATTACCTGCGTTGACCCAACTACGTGACTATGTGAAAAACGTATATTTACCAAATTCTCGTGCTTCAGACGGTTGGTGGGGGTTACCCAATGGTAAAGATTGGTATCAACACCTGGCTAATAGCCACACTACGACCACATTATCAGTCGATGAAATTCACCAAATTGGTTTGTCTGAGGTTGCACGTATTTTATCTGAAATGGATAAGGTTAGAGAGCAAGTTGCCTTTAAAGGTGACCTAACAGCATTCTTTGCTTCTTTATCTTCAGAACCTCAGTATTTCTTTACCGATAGACAAGATTTGATTAATGGTTATATGACCATAAAAGATCAAATTAATCAGGTATTGCCACAATATTTCAATGTTATGCCTAAAGCGGATTATATTGTCAAACCGGTAGAAAGCTTCCGCGAAAAGTCTGCGGCTGGTGCATCGTATGAGTCTCCTGCTGTAGATGGTTCTCGTCCGGGTATTTTTTATATCAATACTTATAACTTAAAAGCTCAACCTAAATGGGGTATGACAACTCTTTCATTGCATGAAGCCGCACCTGGTCATCACTTTCAAATTGCTATTAAGCAAGAATTAACCGATGTTCCACAATTCCAACGCTTCCAAGGTTATACCGCATTTGAAGAAGGTTGGGCGTTGTATTCAGAATACTTAGGCATTGAAATGGGGGTATTTAATGACCCATATCAGTATTTTGGAAAGTTATCCGATGAGATGTTACGTGCAATGCGATTAGTGGTTGATACTGGACTTCATGCCAAAGGATGGAGTCGCGAACAAGCTATTCAATACATGATGGACAATTCGCCTATGGCGGAGTCAGATATTATCGCCGAAGTTGAACGTTATATGGCTATTCCTGGTCAGGCTTTGTCATATAAAGTGGGCCAACTGACTATTTTAAGATTACGTGCTGATGCTGAAAAAGCCCTTGGCGATAAATTCGATCTTAAAGGTTTCCATGATCAGTTATTAACATCAGGCTCTTTGCCTATGGCTGTTATGGAAAACAAAATTGCCGATTGGATTAAAGCTGAATCAGCAAAGTAAATGACTTACAAGTTTGGTGACATAATCGTGTCATCACTTTGTCATTATGTTAGTGTTATTTTTTAGTAGATATTACATTTTTAGGAGCCATATTATGGTACAAGCAACAGCTAGACACTTACTCGTAAGCACTCAAGAACAATGCGAATCACTTAAGCAACAGATCGAAGCTGGTGCGGATTTCGCTGATATTGCGAAGGCAAGTTCTTCTTGTCCATCAGGTGCTCAAGGTGGCGATTTGGGCTCTTTTGGACCAGGCATGATGGTCAAAGAATTCGACGAAGTTGTGTTCAGCGCGCCATTAAATGTTGTTCAAGGGCCGGTAAAAACTCAATTTGGTTTTCATTTACTCGAGGTTACTAGCCGCGGCTAGTTATTGATGATTAAGTGATGAGTAATGGCAGCCTAGGCTGCCATTTTTATTGATGGGGACTAGAGTCTATGAATATAAATCTTTATAGTGATCGTTTGATATTACGTAATTTACACAGCAAAGATTGGCTGCATTTTCTTCGCTTGCATCTCGATAAAGAAGTCAATCAACATATTCGAGCAATTGAATCCGAAGCAGACATAGTCGCTAAGTTTGAACAGCGCAAAGCGATATGGCAATTTGAATCTGCCCAATGGCTATCATTGGCTATTGAGCGAATTGATACTAATGAATTTGTGGGACTTATCGGTTTTAGGTGTGACGACTCGCAATTAAAAATAGCTGAAGTGGGCTACCTTATTGCTCCCGAGCAGCAAGGCTTCGGGTTTGCAACTGAAAGCTTACGAGCCGTAATCGATTGGGGCGCTTTACAATTTACTATGCATAAATATATAGGTATTTGTGCTCAACAAAATACCGCTTCACGTAAGGTGCTTGAGAACGCAGGTTTTGCCCTTGAGGGAACGTTAAGGCAGAATAGTTGTATTAATGGAATATGGTCAGATGATTGCTATATGGGATTATTAACTGCACAAAGAGAGTAACTCATTTTATTCAGTCAGCCATCCCAACAAAATAAAATCTTCGTGGCACTGTATTCTAACGGGCATTTGTCACATAATACGTAATACAACTGAAAACTATTCTCGTTAACATGTAAAACTTTGATCTAGATTTAAGTTTAACTCGTTCAGTTCAGATAAAATTTTTAGTGTTATTAATGTTGTTGAAGGTAGTGTTACATGAAGCTGAGTGAACTTAAGCCGGGTGATCAGGCGATTATCTCTGAAATCGGTCAATTAACGTTACCGCAAGCCGTTAAACGTAAGTTGTTATCTATGGGCATTACACCCAACACCCGCTTTCATTTTATCCGCAGAGCCCCAATGGGCTCGGGTGTTGAGTTAGATTTACGTGGCAGTAAATTATGTATGCGTTGTGATTTAGCCGACATTATTGAGGTGGTTCTACAAAATGACTAAACAATTTCACTGTGTCACCGTGGGTAACCCTAATGCAGGTAAATCGACTCTTTTTAATGCTCTTACTGGTGCAAGTCAGCAGGTTGGCAATTGGTCCGGTGTTACCGTAGAAAAGAAAACCGGTAAGTTTAGTGACTCTGGTACAGATATTTTTCTGACCGATTTACCTGGCATTTATGATTTATTACCCGCTGGGAATAGTTGTGATTGTTCACTGGACGAACAAATTGCTCAGACTTATCTATCAAATCAACAAGTGGATGCCATTATCAACTTAGTTGATGCCACCAACGTTGAGCGTCATCTGTATTTAACCACTCAATTACGAGAGTTAGGTATTCCTATTATTGTTGTCATTAACAAAATTGACGCAGCTAAAAAGCTGGGGATTAATATTAATGTTGATGACATGTCTGTCCGTCTTGGTTGTCCTGTGGTAGCCATTTGCTCCCGAAATCAAGCCGATGTTAAGCATTTGCAGGCTGAGTTATTGTCATTATTGAATAAAGGCGATATTACGTCATCTTTATTACTCCAGTATCATGCAGATATTGAGGCTAGTGTAACCGCTTTACAGAGACAAAATGATAGTCAGGGTCTTGCAGAGTTAAGTCGCGGACAAGCACTGGCTATTTTAGCTAACAGTCATGGAAATGGCTGTGGTACTAGCGAAACACAACTACATGATACAGTACAACAATGTACTGAGCGGGTTGAACAAGCGGGTGCAGATATCGATATTATGATAGCCACAACTCGTTATGATTTCGTGCAACAAGTATTTGAAGCTTCAGTGAGTAAAGGCGCTCACGTTAGTGCTACCGATAGACTCGATAAAGTGGTGTTGCATCCAATATTGGGTATTCCTATCTTCTTGTTTGTTATGTACCTGATGTTTTTATTTAGTATTAATGTTGGTAATGCATTTATCGATTTCTTTGATATTACCGCAGGCGCTATTTTTGTTGATCATTTTGGGGCATTACTGTCTTCAATCGATTCGCCTGATTGGCTCGTTACGATTTTAGCTGGCGGTGTTGGCCAAGGTATTCAAACTGTTGCGACCTTTATACCGGTTGTAGCAGCGTTATTTTTAGCCCTCTCGGTACTCGAAGGATCTGGTTATATGGCTCGTGCGGCTTTTGTCGTTGACGGGTTAATGCGCCGTATTGGTTTACCTGGCAAAGCATTTGTGCCGATGATCGTTGGTTTTGGTTGTTCGGTTCCTGCCATTATGGCGACTAGAACCTTAGGCAGTGAACGTGAGCGCATTGTTACAGGGATGATGGCACCGTTTATGTCTTGTAGTGCACGTTTGCCTGTTTACGCGTTATTTGCCGCAGCATTTTTTCCACAGTCGGGGCAAAACTTAGTATTTTTACTGTATATCATTGGTATTTTCGCTGCTATTGGTACCGGTTTATTGCTGCGAAAAACAGTATTACCCGGAAGTAGTAGTGCCGTTGTTATGGAATTACCTAGTTACGAAATGCCTAAATCTAAAGCGGTGCTCTCTCGTACAACTAAGCGGACTAAAAGTTTTATTATGGGCGCCGGTAAAACAATTATTATTGTTGTGACATTACTTAATTTTATTAATGCTATCGGTACTGATGGCTCTTTTGGGCATGAAGACAGCAAAGAGTCATTACTCAGTGTTGCTAGTCAGCAAATTACGCCATTTTTTAGGCCTATGGGGATTGAACAGGATAACTGGGCGGCAACAGTAGGTATTATTACAGGTATTTTTGCTAAAGAAGCCGTTGTTGGAACGTTAAATAGTTTATATAGCACTGTTGAAGGTGACCAGGCTGAACTTGTGTCAATTTGGGACAGCGTTAAAATAGGCCTAGCAACCATTCCGGCAAATTTATTAGGTATAGAGCCTGGTGATCCATTATCTATTGCGATAGCGGGAATTACTGATTTAGATGAAGCTGCAATGGCATTGTCTGTTGACTCTTCTACGTTCAGTGCCCTTCAAACGGGCTTTAAAAGTCAGATAGCGGCATTTTCATACTTGCTCTTCATCTTGCTTTATACGCCTTGTGTGGCTGCTATGGGCGCTTTGGTGCATGAGTTTGGTGCCAAATGGGCGCGATTTGCTGCAATTTGGACATTTTCGTTAGCCTATGGTTCTGCCACCGTTGTATATCAAGGTGCGACCTTCACTGAACATCCAGTGCAGTCGGCCAGTTGGATTGGTTTCTTCATTTTGGCCTTAGTCGGTTTTTACTTCTGGTTAAATAAAAAAGGTAGAAAAGCACAGCAAATTATTCCAGGGATACGTATTATCACTGAATAGTGATGCTTGATCATATTTGATTTAAACAATAAACCCAGCTTAGCTGGGTTTATTTGCTTTATCTGGTTAACTTTTTCAGGCCTAGGAGTTGTAACTACTTAAGATCTGTAGGATCATCTATTTTTATTCATATTGCCATAGTGCGCCAAGAGGATTTCCATGAGTCATGTGGACACTGAAGTACGTCCAAGTAACTTCATTCGTAATATTATTGACGAAGACCTAAAAAGCGGTAAGCACAGCCAAGTTCATACACGTTTCCCACCAGAACCTAACGGGTATTTACATATTGGCCATGCTAAATCTATTTGCTTAAACTTTGGTATTGCAAAAGATTACCACGGTCAATGTAACTTACGTTTTGATGATACAAACCCTGAAAAAGAAGATATTAATTATGTTCGTTCTATTCAGGAAGACGTGCGTTGGTTAGGCTTTGAATGGTCTGGCGATATCCGTTATTCATCAAATTATTTTGACCAATTACATCAATATGCCGTTGAGTTAATCACCAAAGGTCTAGCCTATGTTTGTTTCTTAAATGGTGAACAAACTAGAGAGTACCGTGGCTCATTAAAAGAACCAGGTAAAAACAGCCCTTACCGAGATACCGGTATTGAAGAGAACCTCGCATTATTTGAAAAAATGCGTAAAGGTGAATTCAAAGAAGGTGAATGTGCTCTGCGTGCCAAAATCGATATGGCATCACCGTTTATGTGTATGCGCGATCCTATTATTTATCGCATTCGATTTGCTCATCATCATCAAACCGGCGACCAGTGGTGTATTTACCCAATGTACGACTTTACTCATTGTATCTCTGATGCTATTGAGAATATCACTCATTCGATTTGTACTTTAGAGTTTCAAGATAACCGTCGTTTATATGACTGGGTTTTAGATCATTTAAATGATTTTCAAGCGCCAAATCGTACTCGTCAATATGAGTTTTCTCGTTTAAACCTTGAATACACCTTGATGTCTAAGCGTAAACTAAACGATTTAGTCACTCGCAAATTGGTTGATGGCTGGGACGATCCTCGTATGCCAACTATCGCAGGTTTACGTCGTCGTGGTTACACTTCCGCTTCTATTCGCGAGTTCTGCTTACGTATTGGTGTTACTAAGCAAGAAAACTTAATTGAAGTCGGTATGTTAGATGCGTGTATTCGCGAAGAACTAAATGAACATGCACCACGTGCAATGGCTGTTTTAAGACCAATTAAAGTTGTTATTGAAAACTACCCTAATGCACAGCCTGAAACTATTACCGCACCTGCTCATCCAAATAATGAAGCTATGGGTACCCGCGAACTGTCTTTTGGTCGTGAACTATTTATTGATGTAGAAGATTTTAAAGAAGAAGCTAATAAGCACTTTAAACGTCTTGTATTAGGTAAAGAAGTCCGCCTACGTAATGCTTATATCATTAAAGCTGAACGTTGTGACAAAGATGAAGAGGGTAATGTAACCGCTATATACTGTACCTATGATGCTGATACGTTAGGTAAAAACCCAGCCGATGGCCGTAAAGTGAAAGGCGTTATTCATTGGGTTGAATCTACTACAGCAAAACCAGCAGAGTTTCGTTTGTATGACCGTTTATTTACTAATGAAAATCCTGCAGCTTTTGAAACCGTAGATGAAGTGATTAATCCACAGTCACTAGTGATAGTGAAGGGGTTAGTTGAACCCAGCCTAGTGGATGCGCCAGCTGAAAAATCATATCAGTTTGAGCGTGAAGGCTATTTTTGTGCAGACAGTAAAGACTCAAGTCCCGAGCAGTTAGTGTTTAACTTAACGGTACCGTTAAGAGATACCTTTGCATAATTAAGCTTGCAAGTGACAAAAAAGGCGCATAATGCGCCTTTTTTCATGTCATATCATTTCATCAACAATCAATAATCAACAATTTATTATTAATGATGAATACATTATTGCATCATAGGTCCTAAGCCAATACTCCACAAAATAACACTACTAGCCATTAGGGCTACTAATAATACAAGGCCAGCAGTAACCACTGAGCTTGCATAAATAAAGCCCTTTTCTTCAGGTATATTCATAATAATAGGGACACCTGCATACAGCAGATAAACCGAATAGGATAAGCCAATTAGTCCGATGACCATGATGAACCATAGTACGGGGTAAAGTGCCGCTAAGCCGACCATAAATAAAGGGGTTGCAGTATACGATGCTAATTCGAGAGCTTGGGTGTAAGTAGGATCCGCGTCAAATGTCCTACCCATCCAAAACGCTAAGTAAGCGAGTGCTAAAACGCCAACAATTAAGCCAAAATACATTCCAATTGACATAAATAGTGCGCTTTGTGATGTTAGAAACAGTGGTTCACCGGCTCCAGGATGCCAACCAATGTGTGCTGTTGCAAAATAAGCACATATTGCAGGAATGAGTGCGATAAGCAACACATGACTTAAACTGCTTTTTAGCGCTTCATGATTTTTTTCAATTGTGTGCCACTCTTGTTTAGGATGAGTGTAAAGCCCCATTAAGTGATTCAATACCATTATAGTTATCCTTGTTTAGCATTTTTTGACCTAGCTCGCCAAACAACGACGAACTGACTACAGCTATTTACCCATCGCCTTAATCAGTCCACATCTACTTAGCAACAGGGGTTATGGTGTTGGCACTACACTGAGATAGTTCAATGGCCAACATCTATGTTGCTAAGTTATGACTCTATCCCAATGTAGAATCATTATTTAAGGTGATCGATTGCATCTGTTATAAAATCGTTAAATTAGATGCTTAGCTTATTTATTGAACATAAAAAGACTTTCGTCAAGTGCTATTACGTTTTTGACTTCAGAAAAAATCGTTCTATAGGTAAAATAACCATAGATTTTTGAGAGGATTATCCATTTTATGCAACAATTACTTACCCCTATTTACGACTTTTTAGGTTGTGAGACACCAAACCGTTGGGTCGAACAAGCTAAACAACCCGAACAACTCACTGCATTGCTGATTGATCATTGCAACTGTGAGCTCAAGGCGGCACAAACGGCTATTTTAATGGTCCGCAAATATGCGATAGATAAAAGCAGTTCGCATTTATTAAAGACCTGGGCAAAACCCTATGAGGATTTTGTTTATCAACAAGACCGTAATGCGCATGCATTTTTAGCTCGTGATAATAAAAAGAACGATATGACGAATGAATTAGTCGCTAATGAGAAATTAGCCAATAGCGCCGATGTAATGAGTAAAATGGTGCGCCTCATTAAAGAGGAGTTTCATCATTTTGAACAAGTACTACAGATCATGACTGAACGTGGCATTGACTACAGTAATATTCGTGCAGGGGGGTACGCGAAACACTTAATTAGCCATGTTCGTACTCATGAGCCTCTTACTATTATTGATAAATTAATTATAGGCGCATTTATTGAAGCCCGTTCATGTGAGCGATTTGCCAAAATAGCACCGCACTTAGATGATGAGCTGGCTAAGTTCTATACCTCATTACTTCGCTCAGAAGCTCGGCATTTTCAAGATTATTTGACGCTTGCAGAGGATATAGCTGGTATCGACATCAGCGAGCGAATTGATTTTTTTAGAAAGATAGAAATGGGGTTAATTTTGGCAGAAGATACCGAGTTTCGCTTTCACAGTGGTATACCGCCGCAATAGCACAACAAGTACAAAGTGTTGTTAACTAAGACTCACCTATGATGTGGTAAGCTTATCGTAGTGAGCCTAGTTTGTATCGGAAAAGGGCAGTGTGATTAATTCGCAACCGTTGTCACTCACGTTTAAGACGCTGCCTTGTGTGTACCAGTCGCCTACTACGACTCGTTGATGTTGTGCCGTTAGTTGATGAATTGCTGGTCGATGGGTATGACCGTGAATCATCCGTTGGCAGCCTGTACTTGCTAACAGTGCAGTTACTGCGCTTGGCTCAACATCCATAATTTCGTAGTTTTTTTGTTGATTACCTTGGACACTTTTTTGACGAATTTTTGCGGCTATATTTAAACGTGTCTTTTTAGGTAAGCGAGCATAAACCCAACGAACAATACTTAAACTTCTAAAGCGTCTGAATCGTTGATAGGCAATATCAAGGGTGCAAAGGCTATCACCGTGCAAAATAACAGTATTCACACCGTACAAGTCGATACAATACACCTCAGGCAATACTTGCATGCCTGCACGCTGACAAAATTGCTTGCCGACCATAAAGTCACGGTTACCATGAATAAAATATACAGGTATTGAATTCGATACTGTTTTGATTGCTTCTGCGATGGCAATGGTAAATGACTCAGCAATATCATCACCCATCCATACTTCGAACAGATCGCCAATAATATAAAGCGCTTCAGTATTATCTAAACCATGGTTCAGAAAATACACGAAGGCTTGAGTAATATCGGGACGATCAGCACTTAAATGCAAATCGCCCACAAAGATTGTTTTTTTCAAAATTACGCTTTTACACTAACGCTTTTGATCACAATGGCTTCTAATGGTACATCTTGATGCATACCATTATTACCTGTTGCAACATTTTTGATTGTTTCAATAATGTCTAAACCTTCAACAACTTCACCAAACACACAGTAACCCCAGCCTTGAGAGGTTTCTGATTTAAAATCAAGGAAGGTATTGTCTTTAACGTTAACAAAAAATTGTGCTGTTGCTGAATGCGGATCAGAGGTACGCGCCATTGCAACAGTGCCTTTGCGGTTAGATAACCCGTTGTTAGCTTCATTTTTAATTGTTGCTTTGACGCTTTTTTGGCTCATGTCTTCAGTGAAACCACCACCTTGGATCATAAAACCGTCAATAACACGGTGGAAGATTGTACCTTCAAAAAAGCCATCTTCAACATATTGCATAAAGTTAGCGGCAGTAATAGGCGCTTTTTCTTCATTTAGTTGTAAAGTAATATCGCCCATATTGGTATGTAAAGTAATCATGTTATCTCACTTGAAAATAATAATTTGCGCGATTCTAACTTATCTTAAGTGTCGCTTAAAGTGCAGTGTTCAAAACAGGTGACATCATGTTAAACTCAAGATCAACATTTTCCGTTATAAATTAGTGTAAAAGAGAACAATCGATGTTAAAAATTTACAATAGTATTAGCCGTGACAAACAAGAATTTAAACCAATAAATCCAGGCAAAATCGGAATGTACGTCTGTGGCGTGACCATTTACGATTTATGTCATATTGGTCACGGGCGTACTTTTGTTTCGTTTGACATGATAGTACGTTATTTACGTTATATCGGTTATGAGGTGAATTTTCAGCGTAATATTACCGATGTTGATGATAAAATAATCAAACGTGCTGCTGAAAATAATGAGTCATGTGAGTCGCTTACTGAACGGTTAATTGGCGAAATGCATCAAGATTTTGATGCATTGAATATGAAGCGGCCTGATTTTGAGCCACGCGCAACGTTACATATTGAAGAAATTATCGATATGGTTGAGCGTTTAATCGATCGCGATCATGCCTATGTTGCCAGTAATGGTGATGTATTGTTCAGTGTTGCGTCATTTCCTGAATATGGCCAGTTGTCAGGCCAAAACTTAGATCAGCTTCAAGCCGGCGCTCGTGTTGAAGTTGATAATGCCAAACGTAATCCAATGGATTTTGTATTGTGGAAAATGTCTAAACCGGGTGAGCCTACTTGGGAATCACCTTGGGGACCTGGTCGTCCAGGGTGGCATATTGAATGTTCAGCCATGAACAGTAAGCATCTAGGTTTACATTTTGATATTCATGGTGGCGGTTCTGACTTACAGTTCCCACATCATGAAAATGAAATTGCGCAGTCATGTTGTGCCCACGACACGCCTTATGTTAATTATTGGATGCACACCGGAATGGTGATGGTTGACCGTGAAAAAATGTCTAAGTCATTAGATAACTTTTTTACCATTCGTGATGTGCTCAAACATTATGACGCTGAAACTGTTCGTTACTTTTTATTATCAGGTCATTACCGTAGCCAGCTAAATTATTCTGAAGACAATTTAAAGCAAGCTCGTTCAGCATTAGAGCGTTTATACACAGCCATTAAAGATTTAGACTTAACCGTGGATGCTGCAGCTGCAACAGCGTTTGTCGCCAAGTTTAAGTTAGCAATGGATGATGACTTTAATACGCCTGAAGCTTACTCCGTTCTATTTGAGATGGTACGAGAAATCAATCGTCTTAAAACCACTGATATGACAGCAGCATCTGCTCTTGGTGTCAGCTTGAAGCAATTAGCCGATGTGCTGGGACTTATCAGCCAAACGCCAGAGGCTTTCTTTAAGGGTGAGGGCAGTGATGATGAAGTGGCCGAAATAGAAGCGCTTATTGTTGAGCGTAACCGCGCTCGTACTGAAAAAGATTGGCCAGCGGCGGATATTGCCCGCGATCGCTTAAATGTGTTAGGGGTAATATTAGAAGATGGTGGCCCAAGTGGCACCACATGGCGTAAAAAATAATGTAATTTGGCCATCAATCAAAAGCCTGCTTCCGCAGGCTTTTGATTGTTTTGTGAACACCATTTTTAGCTGGCTTTTAGTTAACTATGATAGTGCTCGCAAGCGTATAAAGTATTTTCAAGCAAGCTGGCAATGGTCATCGGACCTACACCGCCCGGTACCGGAGTAATAAATGCCGCTTTTTCGGCAGCAACACTAAATTCAACATCACCCACTAAACTGCCGTTTTCCAACCGATTAATACCAACATCAATCACAATTGCACCAGGCTTTATCCACTCACCAGGAATAAAACCTGGTTTACCTACTGCGACAACCAATAAATCAGCTTGACGGACTTTTTGCTCTAAGTTTTTGGTAAAACGATGACAGGTGGTGGTAGTACAACCTGCTAGTAATAATTCCAGTGTCATTGGACGACCAACAATGTTTGATGCCCCCACAACAGTAGCATCTAGACCATAAGTATCGATACCTGTTGATTTAATCAAGGTCATAATACCCATAGGCGTACAAGAACGTAACACCGGGATACGTTGAGCTAAGCGGCCAACATTATAGGGATGAAAACCATCAACATCTTTATCTGGACGAATACGTTCAATGACTTTTGAATCATCAATATGAGTGGGCAAAGGCAGCTGTACTAGAATCCCATCAATGCTTGGATTAGCATTACATTGGTCAATTAACGCTAATAGTTCAGCTTCTGTAGTACTGGTGTCAAGGTCAAAAGATTGCGATTCAAAACCGACTTCCTCACAAGCTCTGCGTTTACTGCCTACATAAACTTGAGATGCGGCATCACTGCCCACTAAAATAACCGCAAGTCCTGGCGCTCGAAATCCTGCTTGTCTTCTTACTGCTACTTTTTGTTTTAGAGTGGTGCGAATAGATTGTGCAATGGCTTTACCGTCAATAAGTTGAGCAGTCATGGCTGTAGAGTTTCCTTTGAGTGACGCGGGTGTTGAAGTCAATGGTCGATCGGCGCTTATTCTAGCAGGCGTATTAGAGAGTGTCATTTGCTAGACAAGGAAAATACAGTGAATAAACTATTCGCGCTATGATGCTAATCATGATTTTTGCTGCTAAATTCGGCATATAGCATTTATGGTTAAAAAAATCGTTGACGATATCAAAGTGACTCGTTAATATGCGCTCCGTTCTAGAGACAACGTAATTATTGTTTACCCATAATGTTTGTTTCGAAAATTAAGCAATATTTCGGTGATTAGCGCAGCCCGGTAGCGCATCTCGTTTGGGACGAGAGGGTCAGAGGTTCGAATCCTCTATCACCGACCAAATTAAATGTTATTTGCTATAATAGCGAGTAACAGAACAAGTAAACTTGTTCAACCAGACAGGATACAGCTATTGCTGTAACCATGCGCCCGTAGCTCAGTTGGATAGAGCACCCGCCTTCTAAGCGGGTGGTCGCAGGTTCGAATCCTGCCGGGTGCACCATTTCAATGGTGATTGTAGCTCAGTTGGTAGAGTCCCGGATTGTGATTCCGGTTGTCGTGGGTTCGAGCCCCATCAGTCACCCCATTTTTCTGATTAAATCAAACCTTAAAACAACTAGCCTCCATCAGCTGTAAATCCACACCTTTGTCACGATAATTATTTCGAGGCAATTCATTTTAAGCTGTAACTCAAAACTCATTTCGCACATTAAACGTGCAAACACATCAAAATTGAACATAAGTCAGCCTTTTTATCATGCAAATCGACCTTTTCAGGCTCGACTCTGTTAAAAACGGTAGCTATAATGTCGCGTCTTGATAAATATCAAAAATAAGCTACCTGTACCAACAGCGTCTTCAGCATCAATAATATCGCTGTGCTGGGTATCAGAGCTAAATCCGTGGTCAAGAAACGAATATCTAATGGTTGAGTTGTCGACCATTACAAAGAACGTCAGACATATTTCGAGGTAAAACAATGCAAGTTTCTGTTGAAACAACTCAAGGCCTAGAGCGTCGCCTAACTATTTCTGTACCTGCTGAGCAAATCGAGAAATTGGTTAAAGACAATGTATTACGCGAAGCTAAGCGTGCTCGTCTTCCAGGTTTTCGCCCAGGTAAAGTACCTATTGGCGAAATCAACAAGCGTTATGGCAAAGCCATTCGTCAAGACATCACTGGTGAAGTGATGCAACGCAACTTTATTGAAGCTATTGTGGCTGAAAAGTTAAACCCAGCAGGTGCACCAGTATTTACTCCTGGTTCAACTGAAGGTGATTCTTTTGAATTCGTTGCAACATTTGAAATCTACCCAGAAGTTGTGCTAACGGGTTTAGATAGCATTGCTGTTGAACAGCCTAAAGCTGAAGTCAATGATGCTGACGTTGATACTATGATAGAAACGTTACGTAAACAGCATGCTACTTTTGCCGCTGTTGAACGTGCAGCCGTTGCAGACGACAAAGTTAAAATGAACTTTATTGGTTCTATTGACGGTGAAGAATTTGAAGGCGGAAAAGCTGATGATTTCGAACTCCAATTAGGTAGCAACCGTATGATCCCTGGTTTTGAAACCGGTATCGTTGGCCACAAAACCGGTGATGAATTCGAAATTGAAGTGACTTTCCCTGAAGATTACCATGCTGAAAACTTGAAAGGAAAGGCGGCTAAGTTCGTTATTACCTTAACTGAAGTTCAAGCGGCTAATCTACCAGAAGTAAATGATGAATTTGCTTCTTTGTTTGGTATTGCTGATGGCGGATTAGATGCGCTTAAAGCTGAAATCCGTAAGAACATGACTCGCGAGCTAGAGCAAGCGTTGAAAGCGAATGTGAAAGAGCAAGTCATTACTGGTTTACTCGCAGCAAACGACATCGCTATTCCTAAAGCACTGGTTGAAGGTGAAGTAAATGTACTTCGTCAGCAAGCAATGCAACGTTTTGGTGGTCAAACTGAAAATATGCCTGAACTTCCGGCTGAACTTTTCACTGAACAAGCTGAGCGTCGTGTTAAAATTGGTTTGCTATTAGGCGAAGTGATTAAGACCAACGAGCTAAAAGCAGAAGATGATCGTGTTAAGACATTGATCGAATCTATGGCTTCAGCGTATGAAGATCCATCTGAAGTTGTTTCATACTACAACTCAAATAAAGAACTCATGCAAAACATGCGCAACGTAGCGCTTGAAGAGCAAGCTGTTGAAGCATTGTTAAAATCATCGAAAGTAACCGTTAAAGACGTCGCTTTTGAAGAATTTATGAACAAGGCTACCGGACGAGCGTAAGCTAAGCTTGACTTAACAAGCGGTTCGCCATTTATAATGGCTCGTATGAGGTTCCTCATGCGGGCCATTTTTATTTTAGGGAAATGAATAATGCATAAAGCACCAGAATCAGTACTCAATGCTCTTGTACCTATGGTTGTTGAACAAACAGCTAAAGGTGAACGTTCTTATGATATCTACTCTCGTCTATTAAAAGAGCGGGTTATATTCTTAGTTGGCCAAGTCGAAGAACACATGGCTAACCTCATTGTTGCCCAATTACTATTCCTAGAGTCAGAAAGCCCAGATAAAGACATTTATTTGTACATTAACTCTCCAGGTGGTTCAGTCACGGCTGGCATGGCTATTTATGACACTATGCAGTTTATTAAGCCTAATGTGAGTACTGTCTGTATGGGCCAAGCGGCAAGTATGGGGGCATTCTTATTAGCCGGTGGTGCTAAAGGTAAGCGTCATTGTTTGCCTAACTCTCGTGTGATGATCCATCAGCCATTAGGTGGCTTTCAAGGGCAAGCATCAGATATCGCCATTCATGCACAGGAAATCCTAGGCATTAAGAATAAATTAAACCAAATGTTAGCTGATCATACTGGCCAACCGCTAGAAGTGGTCGAGCGCGACACTGACCGTGATAACTTCATGAGTGCCACTCAAGCTGTTGAATATGGTATTGTCGATTCATTGTTAACGAGTCGCGGCTAAAACCGCTAGCTGATTTTCTAGATTTTTTCAGGTATTCTGTATTGAAAGGCGTTCAGTCATCAATGTGGTTATGATAAATATCTACAAGCAGAGCTTAGGTTTAGCCTAAGTTGTAAACAGAGGTAGAATAATGGGCGATAACAAAAATAACGGTGACAGCGGCAAATTGCTGTACTGCTCTTTTTGCGGAAAAAGTCAGCATGAAGTAAGAAAACTCATTGCTGGTCCATCAGTTTATGTATGCGATGAATGTGTTGATTTATGTAATGACATCATCCGTGAGGAAATCAAAGAGATTTCACCTAAACGTGATGAAGACAAATTGCCTACACCGCATGAGTTACGCAAACATCTTGATGACTACGTAATAGGTCAGGATCAAGCTAAAAAAGTACTAGCCGTAGCGGTATACAATCATTATAAGCGTTTACGTAATGGCGCAATAAAAGACGGTGTTGAGCTAGGTAAAAGTAACATTTTATTACTAGGTCCTACCGGTAGTGGTAAAACCTTACTCGCAGAAACGTTAGCTCGTTCTCTTAATGTCCCTTTTGCTATGGCAGATGCAACTACACTAACCGAAGCGGGTTATGTGGGTGAAGATGTTGAAAACATCATTCAAAAGCTATTACAAAAGTGTGATTATGATGTTGAAAAAGCTGAGCGCGGCATCGTCTATATAGATGAAATTGACAAAATTAGCCGCAAATCTGACAATCCTTCAATTACTCGTGATGTGTCGGGTGAAGGTGTTCAACAAGCGTTGCTTAAGTTAATTGAAGGTACTGTAGCTTCTGTTCCTCCGCAAGGCGGACGTAAGCATCCACAACAAGAATTCTTGCAAGTGGATACCTCTAAAATCCTGTTTATCTGTGGTGGTGCGTTTGCTGGGCTTGAAAAAGTCATTGAGCAACGAGCTCATACAGGTACCGGAATTGGTTTTGGTGCGGAAGTAAAAGGCGAAGCGGATAAAGCGACAATTTCACAGATCCTCAGCCAAGTAGAACCTGGTGATTTAGTCAAGTTTGGTTTAATCCCTGAATTTATTGGTCGTTTACCTGTTGTTGCTACGCTAACTGAGTTAGATGAAGCGGCATTAGTACAAATTCTATCTGAGCCTAAAAATGCGTTAACTAAGCAATATAGTGCATTATTTGAGATGGAAAATGTCGAACTTGAATTTCGTGATGATGCATTACAAGCGATCGCCCAAAAAGCGATGTCACGTAAAACCGGTGCCCGTGGATTACGTTCTATTGTTGAAAGCATTTTGCTTGATACTATGTACGATATTCCATCGACCCAAGGTGTGATTAAAGCGGTTGTTGATGAGTCTGTCGTCAAAGGTGAATCAGCGCCTATTTTGATTTACGAAAATACCGAGACACAGGTTGCTTCAGGCGAGCAATAAATGTACTGATAACCAGTAAGTTGAAAAATAAGGAGTCCATAGGGCTCCTTTTTTCGTATTAGCCATTGAAACTGATAACATCACCCCAATATAATCAATATTAAGTCTATTTCATTAAACGGAATCGAGCCATGACTAAAGAGCGTGAAGCGCATATCGAACTCCCCGTATTACCACTGCGAGATGTGGTGGTTTACCCGCATATGGTAATTCCGCTATTCGTAGGACGGGAAAAATCAATTCGTTGCCTAGAATCGGCAATGGAACAAGACAAGCAAATTTTATTAGTTGCTCAGAGAGACGCTGATCTTGACGAACCGACCAAAGATGACATTTACGATATTGGTACCGTTGCTTCTATTTTGCAGTTGCTTAAATTACCTGATGGCACAGTGAAGGTATTAGTTGAAGGTGGCCAACGTGCCAAAATCAAGCAATACACTCAAGAAGAAGAATTCTTTGCCGCTACAGCTGAATATCTCGAGTCACAAGAGTTAAGTGATAAAGAGGAAGAAGTCTTAGTACGTAGTGCTATTGGCCAATTCGAAGGATACATCAAGTTAAATAAAAAAATTCCACCTGAAGTATTAACCTCATTGTCAGGCATTGATGAAGCCGCTCGTTTGGCTGATACCATGGCTGCACATATGCCATTGAAGTTAGAAGACAAACAATCTGTGCTTGAGATGATCAATGTCGGTGAACGCCTTGAATATTTGATGGCGATGATGGAATCGGAAATCGACTTATTACAAGTTGAAAAACGTATCCGTACTCGTGTTAAAAAGCAGATGGAAAAAAGTCAGCGCGAATACTATTTGAACGAGCAAATGAAAGCCATTCAAAAAGAGTTAGGCGATATTGACGAAAGCCACGACGAATTTGAAGTATTGGCGCGTAAGATTGAAGATGCCGGTATGCCAAGCGAGGCAAAAGAAAAAGCTATTGCTGAACTAAACAAGCTCAAAATGATGTCACCAATGTCTGCTGAAGCCACGGTAGTACGTAGCTATGTTGACTGGATGACTGCAGTACCTTGGAAGCAACGGTCTAAAATCAAACGTGATTTAGCCAAAGCACAAGAAGTACTTGATACCGATCACCATGGGCTTGAAAAAGTTAAAGAGCGTATTCTTGAGTATTTAGCGGTACAAAGTCGAGTTAAGCAACTTAAAGGGCCTATCTTGTGTTTAGTTGGACCTCCAGGTGTAGGTAAAACGTCTTTAGGGCAATCTATTGCTCGAGCAACTGGTCGTAAGTATGTTCGCGTTGCATTAGGCGGCGTTCGTGATGAAGCGGAAATTCGTGGTCATCGCCGTACTTATATTGGTTCTATGCCGGGTAAAGTCATCCAAAAGATGGCTAAAGTGGGTGTTAAAAATCCATTATTTTTACTCGACGAAATCGATAAAATGAGCTCAGACATGCGTGGCGATCCATCGTCAGCCTTGTTAGAAGTGCTCGATCCTGAACAGAACGCCACGTTTAACGATCATTACCTTGAAGTCGATTACGACTTGTCAGATGTGATGTTTGTTGCTACGTCAAACTCAATGGATATTCCTGGGCCTTTACTTGACCGTATGGAAGTGATTCGTTTGTCGGGTTATACCGAAGACGAAAAGCTTAATATTGCCAAGAAGCATTTATTGACTAAGCAAATTGAACGTAACGGCCTTAAAGAGAAAGAAATTATTGTCGATGATAGTGCTATTTTGGGCATTATTCGTTATTACACTCGCGAAGCGGGCGTTCGTTCATTAGAGCGTGAATTATCAAAAATTTGTCGTAAAGTGGTTAAGCATATTCTGCTTGATAAAACGATTAAAGTGGTTGAAGTTAACCAGGATAATTTAAAGTCATTTTTGGGTGTGCAGCGTTTTGATTTTGGTAAAGCAGAATCGAATAATCAAATCGGCCAGGTCACGGGTCTTGCATGGACCCAAGTTGGCGGCGATTTATTAACTATCGAAGCCACTTCAGTAGCCGGTAAAGGTAAATTAACCTATACCGGTTCGCTGGGTGATGTGATGAAAGAGTCGATTCAAGCGGCAATGACGGTTGTACGTGCTCGTGCAGAAAATCTAGGCATCAATAAAGATTTTTATGAAAAACGTGATATTCACGTGCATGTGCCAGAAGGTGCAACGCCAAAAGACGGTCCTTCGGCAGGTGCTGCAATGTGTACCGCGTTAGTGTCTAGTTTAACCGGTAACCCAGTTCGTAGTGATGTAGCTATGACAGGTGAAATCACGTTGCGTGGCGAAGTATTGCCCATTGGTGGTTTAAAAGAAAAGCTATTAGCAGCGCATCGCGGTGGAATTAAACACGTATTAATTCCTCAAGAAAATGAACGCGATCTGGAAGAAATTCCAGCCAATGTGATTGCAGATTTAATTATCCATCCAGTACGTTGGATAGACGAAGTGTTGAAACTGGCGCTTGAGCGACCAGTTGAAGGCTTTGAAGTGGTCAAAAAATAGCTTGTTAGTTAAAAAATTGCTATAGAGCATAAAAAAAATCAAAAAAGGGGCTTAACAAAGCGCTGACCTGTGGTAGCCTAGGTTAGTGGAGAGTCAGACGCACCAAGCCCTTGGGGCATCTGACGTTGAGCAGTATCCAACTTCTTTTTTTTGGTTTTCGTACTAAGTTTGATGTGTTATCAAGCTTATAAAATAAAGCCTCCGCAGACCGCTCTAAACATAGATTTGGTTGCGGCGCGACAATAACATTCAAGGGGATGACATGAACAAATCTGAACTAATCGAGAAAATCGCATCTGGTGCTGATATTTCTAAAGCTGCTGCTGGCCGCGCACTGGATTCTTTTATCGCTGCGGTAACCGAAGGTCTTAAAGATGGCGATAAGATTTCTCTAGTTGGTTTTGGTACATTTGAAGTACGTCAACGTGCTGAACGTACTGGCCGTAACCCACAAACGGGTAAAGAAATTAAAATTGCTGCTGCGAACATTCCTGCGTTCAAAGCTGGCAAAGCGCTAAAAGACGCTGTTAACTAGTCGTTAATATCGTGGCCTTTGTAAGGCATTCGTAAAATAAGCACTGCTCGGCGGTGCTTTTTACGAAAAGCAATATTGTTATGCGCTGCATAATATATATTGGGAGTATTGGGTCATACCCGTGGTAGCGTCTGATAACTCCATATAATTTACAATAAGGCGCATCCACAAGGTGATGCGCCTTTTTATTTTATTAATCGCAACAAGCGAGAATTCAGATGTTAGAAAAAATTCGTGAAGGATCACAGGGGATTGTTGCTAAAACAATTCTAGTACTTGTGATATTTTCTTTTGCTTTTGCCGGTGTGAGCAGCTATTTAGGCTCAAGCACAGGTGTACCTGCAGCAGTTGTTAATGGTGACGAAATTGGCGCCAACGAGCTAGAGCAGGCTTTTCAAAATGAACGCTCTCGCATAGAGCAACAGCTTGGTGAAATGTTTACTGCATTAGCGGCTGATGAAACTTACATGAACGGTATTAAACAAGGTGTATTAGATCGTTTAATCGCTGATAAACTTATTGATCAGGCGGCCAATAAATTAGGCTTGCGTGTATCTGATGAGCAAATCAAAAAATCTATTATCGAAGAACCAGCATTTCAAACTGACGGTCAATTTGATAATGAGCGTTATCTTGCCGTTTTACGTCAGTTAGGCTATCAAACTACAAGCTTTAGAAACATGATGCGTGTTGATATGACACGTCGTCAGTTATTAAATGCCCTTGTTGGCAGTGAGTTTGTGCTTGATGGTGAAGCCAAGCAGCTTGCCCAAGTTCAAGGCCAAACCCGTGATATTCGTTATTTAGTCGTCGACTCAACACCTTTTTTATCAAGCGCGTCAGTGTCTGATGAAGAAGCGCAAAACTATTACGATGCTAACGTATCGCAATACATGAGTCCTGAAAAAGTCAGCCTTGAGTATGTTGAATTAAATGCTGCTGATATGGCTAAAAACAGTGAAGCTTCTGATGAAGAAGTGAAAACGTATTACGACGAGAATAAAGCACAATATCAAACGGCTGAAAAACGTCTTGCTGCGCATATTTTTGTCGCCTCAACTGATGATGACAGTGCAGATAAAGCTAAAGCTGAGGCTATTGAAGCCAAATTAACTGCTGGTGAAGGTTTTGCTGAAGTAGCAAAAACAGATTCTGATGATCAGCTTAGCGCTCAACAAGGCGGCAAGTTAGATTGGTTTGAACAAGGTGTTATGGATCCTGCATTTGATGAAGCCCTTTTTGGATTACAAAAAGATCAAATATCATCAATTGTAAAAAGTGAGTTTGGTTATCACATTATTAAGCTACTTGACTTACAAGCTAGCCAAGCAACTGCTTTTGAAAATGTTAAAGCAAAAATTGTTGCTCAGCTGCAAGAAAAGAAAGCACTTGATGTGTTTTATAGCTTACAAACTAAATTAGCTGATACCAGTTACGAAATTCCTGATACGCTAAACGAAACGGCTCAAGCTGTTAATGCAAAAGTGCAATCTACGCAGTTATTTTCTCGTGACAACGTACCGGCTAACTTTAACAATCCTGAGTTTATTAAAGCTGCATTTTCTGACGAAGTGCTTGCGAGCGGTTTGAACAGTGATGTGATTGAACTTGCGCCTAACCATGTTGTGGTTATACGCATGAAAAAACATCAGACAGCCGGTATCATGAGCTTTGCAGATGTTAAAGCAGGTATTGCTGAACGTTTGAAGCAAGACAAAGCCAATGATGGAGCTCGTGATAAAGCCGCTGAATATATGGCGCAGCTAAAAGCGGGTAATAACACTTTAACTGGTGCTTCATTAACAACGTTAACTAAATTAGGTCGCTTTAATCAGGACATTGATCAAGCGATAACTAACAAAGCTTTCAAGATTGCGGCTCCTGCTGAAAATAGTGTCACTATTGATACGGCAGCGTTAGCAACCGGTTATGCGGTTATTGTGGTTGATAAAGTTAATAAAGCAGAAGGCATTAATGACAATCTGATCAATACGCTTAAACAACGTATCGCACCTCAATACAGCGAAGCTGATTATCGTGCAGTGGTTGCCTCACTTAAAGCTGATGCTGAAATTGAGTATCCAGTTGCCGACTAATTAAGTTGTCGCAATATATAAAATATAAAAAGACCTAGGCTCACGTCTAGGTCTTTTTGTTTATAAGGAATATAAGTTATGAGTCATAAGGCAACTAGTGAATTGTTTGTGTTATCACACTACGGCGATGACTTATTCGAATCGATCAAAGGCGTGGCATTACAGTTTAAACATATTACTTTTGAGCGCTGCCATTTTATTCAATGTGATTTTAGTCAGAGTCACTTCCACTGTTGCCAATTTATAGAATGTGTTTTTAGCCAATGTAACTTAAGCGTAATGTCAGTTATTGCTACAGAGTTTGATGACGTTACTTTTAGCGACTGTAAAGCCATAGGTATTGATTGGACTAAAGCTCAGTGGCCACAGTTTATGACTCAAACCACGATTAAGTTTGAAAGAAGTTTGCTCGATGGCAGTAATTTTTATGCTCTGCATTTACCCGAGTTTTCACTTGTTGGTTGCCGCGCCCATGATGTCGACTTTAGAGAAGCTATTTTAAGCCAAGCAGATTTGCGTTTGACTGACTTTAATTTAAGTCAATTTAGTCATACAAATTTAAATGGCGCGAATTTTACCGATGCGTTGAATTATCAAATTGATATTACTGCAAACAATGTGAAACACGCGACATTTAGCCGGTTTGAGGCATTGAATTTGTTACAAGGATTAGATATTCAATTAGTCGACTAATATGATTAATTAAAATGGTGATTCAGTAAAAAGATGTTTATAAAGTGTGTTGGATTATATGCGCACAATTGAGCCGTCAGGTTACGTCAATTCGGTGATGAGCAATAAATAGTCACCACAATCAACATCATATAAGGAGAGGGCATGAGCCACCGACTAGATAAAGCATTTGAGCGGGCATTAGCCTATTTAGATCAGCATTTACATGAGCCTATTGACCTAAATGTGCTGGCTGATGTCGCCCAGCTTCCGCAAAGCCATTTTGAAGCATTATTTTATGCGCTGTACCATATGTCTATTGATGTTTACGTTGAACTGCTAAAAAGCCTAGAAGCCGCTCATTTATTAGGTTTTGGTAAGCAAGTTTCTCTGGCGACTATCGCGGCTAAATTAGCCTACCGTGACCAACAACATTTTATTGAATCGTTTACTCACAGTATTGGTCAAACTCCTGAAGCTTTTCAACAATCACCTGATTGGGGCAACTTTTTCGCTAAACAGCAACCGCTTAAATCTTTTCAGCCAGACACCAGTCAGCAAACTCAACAATGCCATCTTGTTGAAATCATCTCACTTGATGAACATGCCTTAGTTGTAATGCAGCATTATGGTGATCCTGCTTTACTCCCGCTCACGGTTGAGCGATTTATCAAGTGGCGTCAGCAACATGGCTTATCAGCTTTGAGTAGCAGAACATTTAATTTATTGCACTCAACCCCTCCATTTACCCCTAAAACCCAATATCGGATTGATATAGCCGTGTCGCTAAACATCGATATTCAAGCTAGGTTAAATACTGTTGATTTACAACACTGTGATATTTCGCTTAAATCGCTCCCTGAGGGACGATATGCGACGCTCAGATGCTTTGATGATGGCAATGGCTATGACAACTGTTTAGCTGCTGCAATAGATTATCTGTATCGCGACTGGTTAAATGCTAATGACGTTGTTTTAAGAGATTTCCCATTGTTTATAGAACAGTTTGGGATTAGGCATAGTAAATCTACAGACCAAGACTCAATACATCCAACGCTTACCCAGTCAGAATCGCAACAGCCAGATCCCCAACAGGACTCAATGCCGATAATAATTTATTTACCGATTGTTTAATTACAAGTAAATAAGCTTCATCAATAAATTTTTTTTAACAAAATTATTTAACAAAGATGATTTAACACGATATTGCATAATTGACTACTGACATACGACAGATATCAAACAGCGATATTATTGCTTTTGAGTTATAACGTCATACATCGTTAATCAAGCTAAGGGTTAATTAACTGCATAATATTGTCGATATTCGTTGAAGGTAGATTGATTGAGGGTTACGCGAATAAAAAAGCCATAATGCAGGGCATTATGGCTTTTATGTTAACCACTTAAAACGGTTAGCGCAGTTGAAGGGCTAACTTCATATAGCGAGAAGTACATACTATTTTTGTACAATTAGTCGCTTATTTATGCTTACAGCTCAATCACATCAAATGTCACGCTAGGGTTAACTTCGGCTTCGTAATCGATACCGTCAATACCAAAACCGAATAGTTTTAAAAACTCTTCTTTGTATTCATCGTAATCAGTGAGTTCACTTAAATTTTCTGTGGTCACTTGTGGCCATAAATCACGACAATGCTGCTGGATTTCTTCGCGAAGTTCCCAGTCATCAAGGCGTAAACGATTTTCGCTATCAACGGCTGGTGCTTTGCCATCAACACGGTATAGGCGTTCACTGAATAAGCGGTATATTTGTTCAATACAGCCTTCATGCAAGCCTTCTTGACGCATTTTCTTGAATACCATGGCGATGTAAAGTGGCATCACTGGAATGGCTGAGCTCGCTTGAGTCACGACACTTTTGAGCACTGCAACGTTAGCTGAGCCACCCGTAGCGGATAATTTGCTGTCAAGGGCATGAGCTGCACGGTCTAAATCCATTTTGGCTTTGCCTAAAGCGCCATGCCAATAAATAGGCCAAGTTAATTCAGTACCAATATAACTATAAGCAACTGTTTTGCAGTTGTCTGCTAATACGCCAGCGTCGCTTAGCGCGCTCATCCATAATTCCCAATCTTGACCACCCATGACCGTGACGGTATCGGCAATTTCTTGCTCAGTAGCGGGCTCTACCGAAGTGTCGATAATGGTATTTTTGTTGGTATCAACAGCCGTTGCAGTATACGTTTGGCCAATTGGTTTAAGTGATGAGCGGATCACTTCACCGGTGTCAGGCATTTTACGTACTGGAGAAGCCAGTGAGTAAACCACCATGTCGATTTGACCTAAATCTTGCTTGATCAATTCAATGACTTTTTGCTTTGCTTGATGACTAAATGCATCACAGTTGATGCTTTTAGAATATAAACCTTCAGCTTTAGCAAACTTATCAAATGCCGCGGTGTTATACCAACCTGCAGTACCTGGTTTGGTTTCAGAGCTTGGCTTTTCGAAAAATACACCAATAGTGGCAGCGTCGCTACCAAATGCTGAGGTGATACGTGATGAAAGGCCATAGCCACTTGAAGAACCGACCACTAATACTTTTTTAGGCCCATTAGCAATTTTGCCTTTGGCTTTAATCAGTTCGATTTGTTCTTTTACGTTTGCTTCACAGCCAACTGGATGTGTTGTGGTGCAAATAAAGCCACGAATTTTAGGTTTAATAATCATATTTAAGCTTCTTCCTTTAACATTGGCTCTAGGATAAATAGTTCGACGGCCAAATGGCACTCATTTTTACTAAAACGCCCTCAAAACCATAGTGGTTGGAGCAGTTTAGCGCTTTTGCATAAATTGACTTTGTTCTTGAATCAGTCGCTGGGTATATTCATGTTGTGGTGAAGTAAACAAGGCTTCTGTAGTGGATTTTTCAACCATAATACCATTTTGCAGCACCATGATTTTATCACTTACATGACGGATAATATTCAGATTATGGGATACAAAAATATACGATAACCCCATTTCTTTTTGCAGCTTTAATAACAAATTAATAATCTGAGAGCGGACCGATAAATCTAATGCAGTTAGTGCTTCATCTGCAATAATAATTTTAGGGTTAAGCATTAAAGCACGTGCAACAGCGACACGTTGTTTTTGGCCTTCTGAAATCATATGCGGATAAAACTCAGCATGTTCGGGTAATAAACCGACTTTTCTTAAGGTTTCTATTACCAATGTTTTTCGTTCCGTTGAACTCAACTGGGTATTAAACCGTAATGGCTCTTTAAGCAAGTTACCAATCGATAAGCGTGGATTAAGTGAAGTAGTAGGATCCTGGAAAATCATCCTAATTAATCGACAACGTTGTTTTAAATTATGTGTTTCTAAAGCTTCACCTTCAAAAAATATCTCGCCGCCACTTCGTTGTTCCGCTCCCACTAAAATTCGAGCAAGGGTACTTTTACCCGATCCAACGGTGCCCACTATAGCCAAAGTTTCACCACGACCGAGTTCAAATGAAACCGGAGAGAGTGCTTGATAATATTGAGGTTTAAAATGCTTGTAACCGGTTAAGTATTGTTTACTTAAGTCGGTGACTTTAAGCAATGGCGTCGTCATCTTCTTGCTCACTTTGGTAAGGGAAATGGCAGGCAAAATAGCGGTCTTTAATATGTTCAAGATTAGGCTGTTTCACACATTTTCGTTGCGCTTCAGGGCAGCGAGGGCCTAGTCGACAACCCGCGGGTAAATGCTGTAGCGAAGGCGAAGAGCCTTGCAGTGTGGGTAAGTTAGCTTTGTGGCGCATTTTTTCAGTATGGTCAGGTAAGTTTTTTAATAATGCCCGTGTGTAAGGATGATATGGCATTGCTACCATTTCGGTAACAGGCCCAGACTCCATCACCTGACCACTGTACAAAATGGTTAAGTTATCACACCAATGCACCATGGTTTCAAGTTCATGGCTCACCAATAAAATAGACACATTTTGCAGTTGATTGAGTTGTGACAATAATCTAAAAATTTGCGCTTGGGTATTGAGCTCCATAGAGTTGGTTGGCTCATCGGCGATCAGCAGTTTGGGATGATTTGCCACGGCCATAGCGATCATCACTTTTTGACATTCGCCTTCAGATAATTCCCATGGATAACACTTCATCAACAGTTTGGGTTTTTTAATGCCTACTTTGTGAAGCCATTTTTGAGCGTTTAAATAGGTCGCATGTCCACGGCGCCAAAAAGGGATATTTTTGTTGGGCACCATCGCTTCAATTAATTGACTACCAATGGTTTTTACCGGATCTAAACTGCCAGATGGGTCTTGAAAAATCATCGCCATTTCACTACCCATTAGGCAGCGGCGTTGCTTGGCACTCATTTCTAATAAGTTTTTTCCATCCCACATCATACGGTCAGCAATAATATTCCAATTAGGACCCAATACCCCTAAAATGGCTTTAGCCAACAAGCTACGTCCTGAGCCTGATTCACCCACTAGTCCATGGATTTCTCCAGGATTGATGGTCAAACTGACTTTTTCGAGCACTTTCACTGTGCCCTCTGGCGTATCTAATTCAATGGTGAGATTACGAATATCGAGTAAAGGCATAGGTTAGTTTCTTATCGGTGCAAGCGCAGAACGTAAACCATCGCCGACTAAGTTGACCGACAACACGGTAAACAAAATCGCGATACCTGGGATAGTTACGGTCCAAGGTGCAAGCAATAAATTATCAAGCCCTTGTGCAACCATAGCACCCCATTCTGGACTCGGTGCCTGAGCACCAAGGTTTAAAAATCCTAGTGCGGCAATATCGAGTATCGCTGCTGATATCGCCATAGTGACCTGAATAATCACCACATCCCACACGTTGGGCATAATCACATACCAAAAAATTTGTAATGAGTTGGCACCATCTAATTTGGCTGCGGTAACATATTCTTTTTGTAATTCTTCATGGACGGCTAAATGGATAGCGCGAACAAATTGTGGCACCATCGCAATCCCGACACCCCAAAACACATTATTAAGTCCAGGTCCCATGACTGCGACCACCAAAATAGCCATTAATAACGATGGGATAGACAATAATGCATCTAACAAATGGCTCAACACACTCGACTTAATGCCGCGCATCATTCCTGAAAGCGAACCGATAATAAAACCGAAAAATAATGATGCAGCAACAATCAGTAATGACATGCCAAAGGTTAATTGCACGCCATGCAAAATACGGCTAAAAATGTCTCGCCCCAGATCGTCGGTTCCTAGGAAGTGTTCTACTGTGCCAGCAGGATCCCAAGAAGGCGGCAGAAGTAATACCTGCTGGTCCTGCATCTCGGCTGAATATGGCGCAATGAGCGGGGCAAAAATAGTCAGGATCAATAAAAAAATTACTGCCCATAAACCTATGACTGCAAATGGATTTGCTGAAAATGTTTGCCACATTCGCCATGAAGGGGAGGCTATATGGTCTTCTTGGTATATTTTAATTCGAGGCATACAATTCCTTTCTGCTCATTGGGTTGATTGCTGTATGCAGTAAATCAATCAAAATACTTAAGAAAATAATTAACAATGAAACAGATAAAATACCCGCCTGGATAACAGTATAGTCGCGTTGATAAATGCCCGACACTAACCAACTGCCAACACCTGGCCACGAAAAAATAACTTCAACTACAATGCCATAGCTTGCGAATGAGCCTAGCATTAAGCCAATACTTTTTATGACCGGAATTAAGGCATTGGGCAATACATGGCGAAATAAAATTTTAGCAGTGTGCAAACCTCGGGCTTCAGCAGCGCGAATATAAGTTTGATTCATTACATTTAAAATGGCTTGTCGAGTGATCCTTACGACTAAAGTAAAGGGCAGTACCGCTAAGGTCACAGCGGGTAATATTAAGTGCAACAACGCATCATGAAATGCTGGGATTCGGTACGTTGATTCGGATAATAAGGTGTCTATTAGCATAAACCCTGTCACCGGCTCAATTTCATAAAGTAGATTAATTTGGCCTGAAATGGGTAGCCAGCCAAGATTAACTCCAAACCACATGGACAAGGTTAAGCCAAGCCAAAATACCGGAATAGAATAGCCTGTTAACGTCACGGCTAAAATACTATTTTGCAGTGCTTTGTTAGTGCTTAAGGCCGCTAGAATACCTATAGGTACGCCAAAGAACACCGCAATAAAACCCGAGAATAACGATAATTCAAAAGAGGCTGGCAATACGGCTTCCAATTCTTCTAATACTTCTTGCTGTGAGTTACTGGATATACCGAAATTACCTGATAATCGTTGGCGTAAGTAAGCCGTAAACTGCAGGAATTGGTTGTCGTGTAGTTGATAATCTTTTTCAATTTGCTGTTGTTGTTCAACCGTTGGATACTGGACCCCTGATAATGAATACGCTTTACTGACCGGAAATTGTCCCGACGCCATAAATAGTACGGCTATCATTATGAGTGATGTTGCCATAAACAGGGTTATGCGACTAAAAAGGTAACGCCACATTTATTCACTTCCCTCTATTGTTTGGGTTGTTTTGGCAAAAGAAATACCGCCATAAGGTCTAATTTGCATGGTAGTGATATTACTCTTTTTTAACACTACCTTTTTAGCGTGTGCGAGCGTTACCAATGGAACTTGATCGCTAATAATGGCTTCGGCTGATTGGTAAAACGCTTTGCGCTCTGGCTGGGTAGATACACTTTGGGCTTGCGATAATAGATGTTCAAAGTCTTTCTGGCACCAACGTGAACGATTATTGTTAGAGGCTAAAGCTGCGCAGCTTAATAGTGGAGTAAAAAAGTTATCCGGGTCGCTATTGTCGGCATTCCAACCAATGAGAACTGAATCATAATTAGATCTAGCCAACTTCTGCGTGAATACACTCCAATCATAGCTAATGATATTCAGTTTAACGCCAATACGTGCTAAATCAGCCTGGATAAGTTCTGCTGTTTTTAGTGCGCTGGGGTTATAAATTCGCGCAACAGGCATGGCCCACACATTAATAGATAAGTTAGACACACCAGCTTGTTGCAGTAATGCCATCGCTTTTTCAGGATTATATTCATTCGGCGTTAAATTTTCGCTGTAAGCCCAAGACGCTGGGGGTAAAACACCAGTCGCTTCGACTGCAGTATCATTATATACCACGTCGAGAATATTATTTTTATCGATAGCATGTGCAAGGGCTCGCCTTACTCGAACATCATCCAGTGGCGGTTTTTGAGTGTTAAAAGCCCAAAATGCGACGTTGAGTCCAGGTTTAGCATCAACAATAATATCTTTATGTTGGTTAAGCACGGCTAACTCGCCAGCTTTAGGCAGTGCAGAAACACTGCAGTCACCGGTAATTAACTTAGCAATGCGCGCAGTACTTCTTGGGGTAATATCAAACACTAATTGATCAATTTCGACCGTTGGGCCCCAATAAACTGGATTCTTTTTATAACGAATATATTCATTTTTTACATATTGGCTCAGCTGAAAAGGGCCTGTGCCAACAGCGTAATAATCAATATCTTCAGGAGTGCCTTGAGCTAAAAGTTGATAGCCATATTCTGCTGATAACACAACAGCAAAATCAGTGGCAAGATTAGATAAAAAAGAGGCGTCTTTACGCACTAAATGAAAGATAACTTGGTAATCATTTACTTTTTCAATATAACCAATTAAATCAGAAAAACCAATGCTTTGAAAAAATGGGTAACCGGTTCGACTGACTAGATGATAGGGATGTAATGGATCAATAATGCGATTAAAGGAAAACAATATATCATCGGCATTAAAATCTCTTGTAGGAGTAAAATGGCGTGTTTTATGAAAACTCACATGTTCACGCAAGGTAAATTGATAACTTAACCCATCATCAGATACCTGCCACGATGTTGCTAAACCCGGTGTCATACTGGCTTTTTCTTGGCTGTAATTGACTAATCGGCTGTAAATTTGATGAGAAGTAGCATCTATAGTGGTACCCGATGTGACAAGTTGTGGATTAAAACTTTCGGGGTTACCTTCACTGCAGTACACAAGGCCAGAAGGCAATTGTGCCTGTCCACATGCCGCCAACATGATGCTGGCGAGACATAAAGACATCAGTTCATAGCAGCGTTTTACTATAACAGGCATAGTGTGATCATATTTTATCGATTTTGAGAGTGCATTTTAACAGTGTTCATTGCATTGGGGCAATGAGCATCTCCAAGCTTCATTCAGCTCTTGTCGAGTAAGTTGTATTTTTTTAAAATACCTCGGAGCTGATGATAGCTTAAGCCTAATAAATCGGCGGTCTTTTTCTGATTATATTGACCTTCTGCTAATGCGCGTTGCAATAATTCTATTTCACTGTTTTCTGTGTATTCTTTAAAATCTATTGGAAATTCGATGCTACTAAGTATCGTTAATGTCTCTACTTTAGTATTGGACTCAATAGGCTCAGTCATCGGGATGGAGACATTTTCAAGCTGATTATATTGACGTTCGCGGGTTTTGACTCTGTTTACAGGCCGATAAGGCGATGCAAAAGGATCTAAAATAATATGATCAATCTCTTGGCCATCAGCGCCTTCACGGTAAACACTTCGCTCGACGACATTTTTCAATTCTCGGATATTTCCTGGCCAGCTGTGCATCATTAATTGCTCAATCGCTAACGGACTAAAACCACTAAAATATTCCAGTGATAGTTGTCTTGCCATGCTAATCGCAAAATGTTCTGCTAATGGCATAATGTCTTCGGTTCTATGTCTTAATGGTGGCAAGGTGATCACATCAAAGGCTAAACGGTCGAGTAAATCAGCTCGAAATTCACCATTATCAGCCAAGGTAGGTAAATCTTCATTAGCAGCACAAATAAGTCGAACATCAGATTGAACCGTTTTACTGCCACCGACCCGTTCAAATTCACCGTACTCTATAACGCGTAATAGCTTTTCTTGGATTAATCCAGAGGTGTTAGCCAGCTCATCTAAAAACAGTGTTCCACCATCGGCACGCTCAAAACGGCCTTCGTGTCGTCCTTTTGCACCCGTAAATGCACCTGACTCATGGCCAAAGAGTTCACTTTCGAGTAAGTTTTCACTTAATGAAGAACAATTGAGTTTAATAAAACTTTGATCCCAACGAGGGGATAAGTAATGAAGCCGTTCGGCTATTAATTCTTTACCCGTGCCGCGCTCACCAATAATGAGCACCGGCTTGGATAATGGCGCAACTTTAGACACATGTTCTAATACTTCAAGCAGTGCATTAGATTGGCCGATAAGATTATCTTGCTGGAATTGTTTGCTCACAGTTAGCTTACTCGCAAAATTGTTAGTGAATTCGACTAATAATTAGTGAAAATCATGATAAATGGCTTGAGTGTTAAAAGGAAGTAAAAGTTAAATATTTGTTTAACTGTATGATGTTGTTGCATTTGTTGATGTTGGCACGTAATGTGTAATACCAACTGCGACATCCACGTTAATTTTGAGGAACACATTATGGGAATTTTCTCTCGCTTCGCAGATATCGTTAATTCTAATATCAGCGCAATACTTGATAAAGCCGAAGATCCAGAAAAAATGGTCCGTCTTATCATTCAAGAAATGGAAGACACCCTTGTTGAAGTACGTTCTACCTCCGCTAAAGTATTGGCCGAGAAAAAAGAATTACTTCGCCGAATAGCACGCGTTCAAGAGCAGGTTCAAGATTGGCAAAGTAAAGCAGAGTTAGCATTATCGAAAGATCGTGAAGATTTAGCCAAAGCCGCCTTGAGTGAAAAACAAAAAACCGTTGCTTTACTGCAGACGCTTGAAAAAGAACTGCAAGTTGTTGAAGAGCATGTTGCTCGTTTAAAAGATGAAATCGCGCAGCTTCAAGAAAAATTGAATGATGCTCGTGCCCGTCAAAAAACTATCATTATGCGTAAGCAAACGGCGACTTCACGCCTTGAAGTCAAAAAGCAGCTTGATTCAAGCAAGATCGATGATGCGATGATGAAGTTTGAACAATACGAACGTCGTGTTGAAGGCCTTGAAGCACAAGTCGAATCATATGATTTAGGCAAAAAGAATGTTTTAGCTGATGAGTTTGCCGCATTAGAAGCAGAAGACTCTGTAAATGACGAATTAGCAGCATTAAAAGCAAAAATGAGTGCAAAAGCACAACCTAAATCTAAAGCGTAAATTTATTCTAGGGGTGAGTTATGGATATGGATCTTCTTATTGCACCAATTATCATCTTTATGGTGGTTGTGGCACCTATCTGGTTGGTTCTTCATTATCGCAGTAAGCGACAAGTGAGCCAGGGACTCACCGAGGAAGAATTTAACCAGCTAAATGGTCTAATTGCTAAAGCTGAAAAAATGAGTGGTCGCATCGAAACATTAGAAGCGATTTTGGATACTGAATCACCAGAATGGAGAGCTAAACATGAGCTCAGCTAATGGTCGTACTCTATACCGCAACCCAAAAGGTGGTAAAGTGGCTGGGGTGTGTTCAGGTCTTGCTGATTACTTTAACTTTGAGACGTGGCTAGTAAGAGTTATTGCCGTGTCAATATTGTTACTCGGTGGGACCGGGGTTGTGCTGGTTATTTATATCGCCTTATGGATGATATTAGATATTAAGCCACTCAACTTAGAACACAAAGAGCAACACAAAGATATTGAAATCAAAAAGAAAGTTTGGCAAGCAGGCGAACCTGCAAAGCAAGCATTGTTTGATGTTAATCGTCAATTTAATGGATTAGAAGTCCGATTAAGACGACTCGAAGAACATGTCACATCAGACAATTTTGATCTTAAACGCCAAATCAATAGTCTTTAATTCTTCTAATGGGCGGTTATCCGCCCTTGTTCTTTGGGGGCCATCAGCCATCATGAGATTTTTAGATCGTTCCTTATTTCGCATCACTCAAACAGCCCAATCTCTGGTTCATCGTAGTACCGACCGTCATGTCCGTTTGGCTGTTACTGGCTTATCTGGTGCCGGTAAAACTGCTTTTATCAGTGGCTTAGTGAACCAGTTATTGCATGCGGGTAAAAGCGCTAAACAGAATCCTTTACCTTTATGGCAAGTTGCACGTGAAGGTCGATTAATTGCGGTAAACCGGGCGATGCAACCCGATTTAGACATTGCCAGTTTTGATTATCAAGGCGCAATGAATGCATTAAGCTCATCACCTCCTTATTGGCCTGCTTCAACCAAAAATATTACTGAATTACGTTTGGCCATTAAGTACCAGCCACAGCAAGGTTTGTTAGCTAAATTAACGGATATTGCAACCTTATACGTCGATATTGTTGATTATCCGGGTGAGTGGTTACTTGATTTACCGATGCTGAAACAAGATTTCACTCAATGGTGTTTATCACAACAAATGAATGTGTCATGTTTACGTCATTCACCTTTATTCGCGGAATTTAATCAAGTAGTAGAACAGTTAGACTTGAGTCAACTCGCTGATGAGCAACAACTTAAGATTATTGCTGACTTATATCAAACCTTGTTGGTGGATTTAGTTCGCCAGCAAGGATTTTACCACGCCCAACCGGGACGGATGTTACTCCCAGGTGAATATGAAAATACCCCGTTACTGACATTCTTCCCGTTGTTGAGTTTAAGCTCAGTTGAACATTCAGAATTATCAGCAAGCTCAAGTGGTTCAAATTATCATGTGCTTAAACGCCGTTATGAGCAGTACGTATCACAAGTTGTTAAGCCCTTTTATCGAGATTACTTTTCTCGATTTGATCGCCAGCTAGTGTTAGTCGATTGTTTAAATGCGCTTAATCATGGTCAGGCGCAATTTAATGATATGGGCCGTGCGCTCAACAGCATTATGGAAAGCTTTCAATTTGGTCAGTCGAGTTTAATAAAGCGCTTGTTCTCACCGCGGATAGATAAAGTATTATTTGCTGCTAGCCAAGTCGATAGAGTGACCCGTGATCAGCAAAGCCATGTGCTCAGCTTGTTAACTGCCATGTTGCAACAAAGCCAGCATTACGCCAATTTTGAAGGTAGCGAAGTAGAAACCATGGCGATAAGTGCGATTAAGGCGACGCAACATGGAATGGTTAATGTTGATGGCGTGCAACAAGAGGTGGTAAAAGGCACTGGCCTTGATGGTAAAAAGGTGACTGTCTATCCCGGCGATGTGCCAACATCACTACCTGATGTAGAATTTTGGCAACAACAAGGATTTAATTTCAGTGCTTATTTGCCGCCTAATTTGAGCCATATGGATACAAATAACCCGCAATTTGAACATATTCGTCTCGACCATCTCTTAGAGTTCCTATTGGGCGATAAATTGTCTTAACAACTTTAATCAGAGTAATAATTACAGCATTAATGTGAGCATGAGTTATGAATGAACCTACAAACAGTTCGTCGATAAAAAAATCACAACTATTTACCGAATCTGATCTCATTGTGATAGAAGACGGTCATTCAGCAGAAGAGCCTATCAAACCGAATAAATCGTTCGACGATATTGACTTTATTTGTGAACAAACCTTAGTAGCATTACCTGCGACGATGGAAGACAGTATTAAACCTGCTAAAACTAAGCGGTGGTCACTATTGGCCAAATTATCGATTTTGGGTCTAGTGTTATTGGTCATAGTACAAACTGTGATGGGGTTGATTGATTCTTTCCAACAAAGTCCGTGGTTATTTGGCTTTTATGCGGCGGTGTTATCCATTGTGAGTTTATGGGCCACAATCATTACGGTTAAAGAATGGCGCAAATTAGTTAATCTTAAAAAGGTTAGTGATCATCAAGCTACCGCAGAGCGATTATCACAAAGTATGCAAATGGGTGAGGCCAAATCATTTTTGGCGCCGATACTGGAAAAATACCCAAATACCCAAGCTAAGCAGCAATATTTACAAGCCTGTAGCCATGAACATAATGATGCAGAAATTGTATTATTATTTGAAGATATCGTGTTATCCGAGCGCGATTTACTGGCCAAAAAACGCGTTAACCGCTTTGCTGCTGAGTCGGCATTATTATTAGCAGCAAGCCCATTAGCTGCACTGGATATGGCGATTATCTTGTGGCGAAATCAAAAAATGATTAATGAAGTCGCTGCCATTTATGCAGTAGAATTGGGGTACTGGAGCCGAATAAAACTTATTCGTAGCATTGTAGTTAATATTATTTATGCTGGTAGTACCGAGGTGATTACCGATTTAGGTACCCAATTATTATCGGTAGAAATGACGGGGAAATTATCTGCTCGCATTGCACAGGGACTTGGCGGCGGGCTGCTCACTGCAAGACTCGGGTATCAAGCGATGACCTTGTGTCGTCCTATCGCCTTTAATAAACAAAATAAGCCTAAATTATCCCACGTTCATCAGCATTTATTGGGTGAATTAAAACAGTTTACTGCGTCTATGATGTCTAAAAATAAACCCAAAAAAACTCAAACCGTCGATATGAATGAATAAAAATGATGTATTTTTTTTGTACAACTTGAATTTGTTGACTACAGTTAGCATCCGATGCGGAAACCCTACAGCATTCCGAATCGCTCGAGCTTGGTAATGGAGAAGGACACATACCAGCAAATCAAGGACAGAAAGGAGAATCTAATGAGATCATTGACATTAACGGTATTATCTATGGGCTTGTGCTGCTTGTTAAGTAGTCACTCTTATGCGGCAGAAACGGCCAAAACAATGGCTGAACCTACCCAGAAAGTCACTAAAACGATTGATAAAAAATCATCAGTTATGCAAAAGGTTAATATCAATAAAGCTAGCGCAGAGGAATTACAATCACTGAAAGGTATTGGTCAAGCCAAAGCAAAAGCGATTGTTGATTATCGAACTAAAAACGGTAAGTTTACCGATTTACAACAGCTAACGATGGTGAGTGGTATTGGAGAGAAGTTAGTCAGCCAGAATACTGAAAATATGAGCTTTTAAGCAATAGTATTAAAATAAAACGGAAGCAATGGCTTCCGTTTTTTATGCCAGCGAGATAGTTATTAAGCAGAATAAAGCTTAACTATTGAGCATTGAATGCTTGACCATTTGTACCTAGAGACTCACCACCCATCAAAAATAAATAGGTAGGCATAATTTGCTCGGCTGTTTTCAGTGTTTGTGGATCTTCAGCGGGATAAGCTTTAGCGCGCATTTCAGTACGAGTAGCGCCAGGATTGATACTATTCACTCTAACATGAGTATTGTCACACTCATCGGCTAGTACTTGCATCATGCCTTCGGTGGCAAATTTAGAAAATGCATAAGGCCCCCAATAAGCACGACCTTTTCGTCCAACACCGCTTGAAGTAAATATGATGGAAGCATGTTCAGCTTTACGCATGATGGGTAATAACGACTTGGTCATAATGGCTTGAGCCGTGACATTTACCTTTAAAATAGCTTCAAGAGAAGTTAAATCAATATGCTCAAATGGGCCCAACGCTCCTAGTTGAGATGCGTTATGCAACAAACCATCTAAATGACCAAACTGCTCGGCAATCGTGTCTGCCATATCAATATAATTCTGTTCGGTGGCCCCCTTCATATCTAACGGCACAATGGCTGGTTTTGGGTAACCGGCATTTACAATTTCATCATAGACATTTTCAAGTTTTTTTACGGTCTTACCGAGTAAAATTACGGTGGCGCCGTGTTTGGCAAATTCAATTGAAGCTGCACGACCAATACCGTCACCGGCACCAGTCACTAAGATTGTTTTGCTATTGAGTAAATCTTTTGCTGCTTGATATTCCAACATGATTAATTATTTCCTCTACGCGCAATCGCCCGTCAAATCTAGAACCGGATAAAAAATAAACGACCGTTTGAAACAAATGATTAATAATTGTGTCTGAATAGGTCATTTGTATGTAACAAACTTGTAGCTAACTCAATAATTTTGCGTTAACTTGAGAATAGTTAAGGACTAACATAAGTCCTTATGGTCGCATGATAGGACTATTGTGACCAATTCTTGGGGAAAACAAAATTATTAAAACAAGATTTGGGGAAAAAAGATGAAAAGACTCATTTTGGGTGTTGCAATAACATCTGCTCTTGGCTTAACAGCATGTGGTGGTGACACCTTTAACGAAGCAAAAGCTAACGCTGAACCGTTAGTGCCTGTTTCACATATGCAGTTTGATCCTGCTAATAGCAAATTACCATTACCAAACGATTTACTTTTTAGTGGCACAACCGATGGCACATTAAATATACCAGGTGAAGATGGTGTTGATTATGTTAACCCTCAGCTAGCATTGGGTGCATTAGATGGCTGGTCTACCAGCTCACCTATTTCAATTACTGTTGAACTTGCCAATGATTTACAAGGTAATCCATTAACCTTAGATGCCGCTTCGGTATTTCAGCCTGGTGCAGTTCGCATGTTTGAAGCGACAGTGGGCGGTGCATTATCAAGTGATGCAGAATGTAAATCGGCACCTTCTGTTTCAGCTTGTAAAGTAGGTGAAGAGCTTCAGTTTGGTGTTGACTTTGTATCAAAAGCATCAGGAAATAAAGTTGCCATAGTACCAATTAAGCCATTAAAAGCAGGTCAGTCTTATATCTATGTTACGACTGATCTTATCCAAGATTCACTAGGGCGTGGCATTGCACCATCTACAACATATGGTCTTTTAAAGTTAGATTTTGAAACGCAGCAACTTGAAACAGAACAACAAAAAATGCTGCAGTTTTTAGTTAATAGCTATGAAAAGGGCGTTGCAGAAACACACGGTGTGGATCCCGAATCGATTAGTTTCTCTGGTTTATTCACCACTCAATCTGTAGCTGATGTATATGAAACCACCAAGCTATTGATGGCCTCTAACCCGGCTTATACTCCAGCATTTGTACAGACACCTACGCCAACAGGATTGACAGTTGCTCAGGCAGCAGGATTAACGCCAGCAGCGGGTGCTGCTTATGTTGTCGCTAATATGGCAGATCTTTATACCGCAACAATTAAGCTGCCTATTTACAGTAATTGTTCATCAGCAAGCTGTGTTATTCCAATCGTCAATGGTGCACCTACAGCACCCAATGGTCGTTGGTTTGCTCAAGGTGATAGCCCTGTATCAGTATTGCTAGCATTACAAGCTGGTACATTAAGCCAAGCTAACTTCTTTACACAAGCATCTGATAATGGAGTTGATCCTCAAGCAGCGTTAGGCAATCCTGCATTGCTTGCCGGTAAACAGTGGAAACTTGATGATGGTACGGCTGCAGATAAAACCAAACATTTAACTAAGTTTAATCCTATACCGGCTATTAAAGGTTATGAAACTGTCCCAGTTCAAATTACCTTGCCTAATGCGGCTAAACTTGCGGCATTTACTGCTGCGCAAGGTGGAACCTTTGTTCCACCAACAAATGGTTGGCCAACAACAATAGCAATGCATGGTTTAGGTGGCGGTAAAGAAATGGCACTAGCTTATGCTGGTACATATGCTGCTGCGGGTATTGCTACTATCGCAATTGATATGCCATTACACGGTGCTCGCTCATTTGATTTAGATAAAGACGGCACCTATGAGATTTCTGCTACAGACCCTTCATTCGGTCCAGTGGTTGGAACACCTAATGCATTCAAAAATGGTAACCCATTAGTGTTTGTTAATATTTCCAGCACATTGACCGTACGAGATAACTTCCGTCAAGCAACCTTTGACCAATTAGGTTTACGATTATTACTGACAGGAATGGCGCAAAAATTAGCTGCTGCAGGACAACCTCAAGTATTTGATGTGTCTAAAATCAGTGCCCAAGGCCTGAGTTTGGGTGGCATAGTTGGCACCACATTCTCAACTTATGCAAGTACTGGATTAGTTAATCCATCGACAGGTGATGTGTTACCTAATGCATATGCAATTAATGCTACATCATTAGTTGCTCCAGCGGGTGGTTTAGCGGGTGCGTTTGCTGGCTCTGCTGCATTTGGACCAGTATTGTTTAGTAACATAACTTCATCGAGCACTTTCATCGCGCTTGTGACCGCCGCAAATAAAGCGGGTTATGCTACAGACAGTCCTGAGTACGCAGCATTGGTGCAGGCGGTGTATGCCGAGTTTATCCCGACCTTTGCTTTTGCAGTACAAACAGCGATTGATTCAGCGGATCCGATCAACCATGGCGCAAAATTAGCCGCTACGGGTTTACCGGTACATTTGATTGAAATTGTTGGTGATGGTGCAGGTAACTTAGGTGACCAAACCTTACCAAACAGTGTTGAAGGATTCCCGTTGTCGGGTACTGAGCCACTAATCACATCACTAGGTCTTGAGTGTTTTGATACAACTATGCCTGGTTCTGGTGCTGTCCGCTTCTCTAAAGGCCATCACAGTTCGATAGTGAGCCCACGTGAGACATCTGCGACAGATGGTATGGCAGCCAAAGCAACGGTTGAAATGCAGACCCAAGTAGCTGGTTTTGCAAAAACAGCTGGTTTAGGTCAAGCGACAGTTGTTGTGACTAATAGCGATGTGATCCAAGCTTGTAACTAATATTGACTAATTAGTCGCTATTATCTTAAAAAACCCAGCAATTAGCTGGGTTTTTTATTGTCTACTTATTGGGTATTGCTGTTAAAATAGCGCGAGATTGTCATCCCTGTATGGAGCGAGATTTGGAATTTTTATATGAATACGGCCTATTTTTAGCAAAATCGGTAACCATTGTTGTTGCGATTCTAGCGGTAGTAATATTTGTGCTGGCGAGCAGCATGAAAAATAAATCTGATAAAGGTGAGTTAAGACTGACTGATATTTCAGAAGATCTTATGCAGCTTAAGCATCAGTTAAAAGAAGAGTTACTGTCTAAAAAGCAATTTAAAGCTTATGAAAAGCAAGTAAAAGCAGACGAAAAAGCCGCTGAGAAGCAAGATTTAATTAAAGGCAAAGTGTTCGTTATTGATTTTAAAGGCAGTATTGATGCCAACGAAGTCGCGTCATTGCGTGAAGAAGTCACCGCCATTCTAACCATTGCCGATAAAGATGACCAAGTGTTGGTTAATGTTGAAAGTGGTGGTGGCATGGTACATGGATATGGCTTGGCTTCAAGCCAGTTAGATCGTTTACGCCAAGCCAATATTCCACTGTCAATTTGTATTGATAAGGTTGCCGCAAGCGGTGGCTATATGATGGCGTGTGTGGCAAATAAAGTGTATGCAGCCCCTTTTGCTATTGTCGGTTCTATTGGTGTTGTTGCGCAGGTGCCTAACTTCAATCGTTTGCTTAAAAAGCATGATATTGATTATGAACAGCATACAGCCGGTGACTTTAAGCGTACTTTAACCATTTTTGGTGAGAATACCGATGAAGGCCGCGCTAAGTTTCAGCAAGAGTTAGAAGAAACTCACGTGTTATTTAAAGAGTTTGTTGGCCGTTACCGTCCTGATATGGATATTGCTAAAGTCGCCACTGGCGAGCATTGGTATGGTCAACAAGCGATTGATCTAGGACTGATTGATGAGGTTTCTACTAGTGATGATGTGATTTTAGGTTTAGTTAACACTCATCAGGTGATCAGAATTAGATATCAAATGAAGAAAAAGCTAGCCGATAAAATTGCTCATGGTGCCTCGTTATCAGTCAATACTGTGATGAATCGCTTAGCCGAGCGTAATCAGTCAGTTTAGCCACTAAAGTGTTATAGATTAACAGCAAAACGACAGCCGAGGCTGTCGTTTTTAATACCACAAAATCTATTAGTAATTAAGCTTTGTAACTAATGTGCTGATGGAAACGTAAAATGACATCTATGTGTTCTTTATCGATGTCAAACTCATTGGTGAATAGGCGTAAAGCCTCTTCTACTTGGTTCATAAAGCGCCCATAACCTTCATCCGTTTCATCACTTTTACCCGCCACAATCACAAACCGAAAAGCATCTACAAGCTTATTAGCATCCCAGTGGCAAATAGGCTCAGGTGATTCTGAGTGAGGATCAAAACCAATCATCTGAAATTCATTTGTACTGGTTAATTGCTCATACTTACTGTTACGAACAAGTGGTAATTTGCCATTGGCGACAACAGCAACACGATTTAACTGCTTACTTTTTGTTGCTTGAATAAACTTATCGCATACATTTTGATACAGACTTGAAAAGTCAGTAGCATTATTTGCAAGTAATTGTCTTTTTATACGTCGTTCTACCGGTATGTTGATAGTGACATAATTGAGCGTGCTAACATTTTCAGGTAGCTCACAATGACGACGATGATAGCGACTGTCTACAGCACGTAATTTATAGCCGTAGGTTTCTTTTAGTCCCTTAGCTTTAGCAAAAAAGTCATAAGAAATATGCTGGTGGTCACGCACTTTAATCGGCACATCTTTTACTGGTAGTAGTGGCTTTAACTCGGCAATAAATTTTTGTACATGCGAGTGAAATGCAGCCGAATTACTGCGAAGGTCATTACCTGTGGCTAAAAATACGATTCTGAGTTTTCTAGCTCGAAAGCCCGCAACGCTGTGTAAACGGTTTGCTTCATGGTGAGCTGGATTATAGAAGAAACGTAATTGTTCATCTGAGTTTAAACAATAGGCTTCACTGTGAAAACGTACCATAGGTAGCTTATCGGTGGTCACCACATGGACGTTATACAATTCTTGTTTTTCGGCTAATTGATAAACAAGTTTACTAAATTCATCGTAACAAGCGTCTAAATTACTGTACGCACTAAGGTATTCATCAGTTAACGGGAAACCAATGGTGATGTATTGATTTTTACGTGTAGCGGTTGGCAAGTATACTTTTTTTTGACGACTGACGGACATATTATTTCCTTATTGCCTTTATTGTTGTCTAAAGTTTATCGTTAGTTATTGGTGTTATTTAATGTGCTTGCTGTGTCCATTTTAAACATTGATGCTTAAAATAAAATACTTTTCGATCACTTTATTAAAATGTTTTTAACAGAGTGAGTAAAACTTGTTCGCTTTTAGGTGTTTACTCAGATATTACTTGGTTGATCCAAGGTAACATCCATTGCGTAATAATCGGTTGAGCTTGTTCATTTGGGTGAATGCCGTCTCGTTGCATCAGTGCCTTGTCTGCGGCAATATCTTGCATGAAAAAAGGGATTAGCTTAATACTATATTCTTCAGATAATTGGTGGTAAATCTGAGTAAATGATTTGGCATACCTAGGTCCGTAATTAGGTGGTACCATAATCTCGGTCAGTAAAACTTTGGTGCCGTGTTGCTGAGATAGGCTAATGATTTTTGTAAGATTTGATTTCAATTTGTTAGGTGGAAAACCTCGCAACCCGTCGTTACCGCCTAGCTCAATTATAACCAGATCTGGCTGGCTTGATGCCAGTAAACTTGGGAGCCTACGCAATCCTCCCGCTGTTGTTTCACCACTAACAGAACCATTAATAATTTGATGTTGTGGCAGCTCATCACGGAGTAATTGAACCCATCCTTGTTCTTCTGACATGCCATAACCTGCACTTAAGCTATCACCCAAGACCAAAATCGTGGCAGCATAGGATGGTACACTCATAACTATCAGTAAAAACCCGCTGGTAAGCACGCGTTTAAGTGACGAATATAAGAAGGATTGTATGTCTAATAATATCGATCGAAATACCAGTGCCATTACTGTAACTAACCTCAATAAAACTGTTGTGACCCAAGAGGGAGAGTTGACTATCCTCAACGGCATCAATATAGATGTCAAGCAAGGAGACAGTATTGCCATTTTGGGACCATCAGGTTCAGGTAAGTCGACATTGCTGGGATTACTTGCTGCATTAGACACGCCGACCTCCGGTGAGATAATGTTAGATGGCGTGGCATTATCTGGATTAAACGAAGAGCAAAAGGCCGCGCTGCGTAAGCAAAAGGTCAGTTTTATCTTCCAGTCATTTATGTTGGTAGATACCTTAACCGCGCTTGAAAACGTGATGTTACCTGCAGAGCTTGCAGGGGTTAAAGAGGCCAAGCAAAAAGCCCAAGCCATGCTAGAACGTGTTGGCTTATCTCATCGATTAAATCACTTACCGAAACAATTATCCGGTGGTGAACAGCAACGCGTGGCAATTGCCAGAGCCTTTATTTGCGAACCTAAAGTGTTATTTGCAGATGAACCTACAGGCAACTTAGACAGTGTAAATGGCGATAAAATTGCTGATATGCTGTTTGCGTTAAACCAAGAAAGTGACACCACGTTGGTATTGGTGACTCATGACTTACACCTTGCTAAGCGTTGCGCACGCCAATTAGTGATGGAAAATGGTCATTTATCTGAACCATACGCAGATAATCTTAAGGCTGCCCATGTGAGCGCGGAACCTGCTGCGGAGGTTAATTAATGGAGTGGCAAATTGCGTGGAGATTGTTTAAACGTGAGCTGGCTCAAGGGCAATTAATTCTTATTGTATTGGCTATTACCTTAGCCGTGTTATCTGTTACAGGTCTTGCGCGGGTTAGTGAGCGTTTACAAGTCGCCATTAATGGTGAAGCCGCTAACTTTATTGCTGCCGATCGTATTATTGACTCACCTGTTGAACTTGACCCACAGGTACTGATTACCGCCGATGAACTGGGTCTTGCCCATGTCACCAACATGCAGTTTAACTCAATGGTGTATTCGGGAGACAAATTTCAGTTAGTGACGGTTAAAGCCGTTGGTGATGGTTATCCTTTAAAAGGCGATATAGAGTTAAGTACAGGTGTGACTCAACAATTACCACAACCAGGTCAAGCATGGTTTGAAAGTCGGTTAGGTGGTTTACTGGGTTTTCCACAAAGCATTGAGTTGGGTAATAGTGAGTTATCGCTAACTAAAGAAATTAGTCGTTTACCTGATGGTGGTTTTAATCCTTTTGCATCTTCGCCGGTGTTACTAATCCGTTTGGATGATGTACCCGCGACAGGCATTATTCAGCCAGGTAGTCGCGTAACTTATTTATACCAATTTAGCGGTAATGCTGAACAGTTAACGGCGTTTGAGCAGCAAGCTAAACCTTTGCTCAATAACAGTCAACGTTGGGTAGATGTGCAATCGGGCGACTCGCCTATTGCTTCAGCTGTGCAACGTGCGGAACGATTTTTGTTGCTTGCCAGTTTACTTGGCATAGCCTTGGCGTGTGCGGCGATTGGCATTGCGGCCCAGCGTTATTGTCAACGCCATTATGACGTTGTAGCTATGCTAAAAACCTTTGGTGCATCGGGTAAACAAATTCGAGTGCTATTTGGCATGCATTTGTCATTAGTGACCTTACTGGGGATTACGTTGGGTTTACTTGGGGGCGTATTACTTGACCTTGGTATCACGGCTTTTTTACCCGTCGAGATTGCCGCTTATTCGCCACCCTATATACGTCCGATATTGTTAGGTGTAAGTACAGGCTTGATTAGCGCGTTTATGTTTTCGGCTTATCCGTTAATGCGGCTGTTAGCCATTCCGCCATTAAGAGTATTGCAGCGCCAATTAGAAGGCTTGCAGCTGGGCATGTGGTTACACCTGCTATTAAGCTTGGCTGCCATGGCGTTGTTGGGTTATTTATATTCAAGAAGTTTAGCGCTGACCATGACGGTGGTACTTGCGGTGCTATTATTAGGTTTTTTACTCAGTGTACTTGGTTTTGCGATGATCCGTTTTGGTCATGGTATTGGCATGAAAACCACTAATCCATTCCAATTGGCGTTAGCTGGTCTACGTCGCCGTGCGCGCCAAAATGCGGTACAGTTAGTTGGCTTTAGCAGTGCGTTAGTATTGTTGCTAACTATTTTAGCGTTGCGCCAAGACTTACTCAATGAATGGCAAAAGCAGTTACCTGAAAATGCTCCAAATTACTTCCTCGTCAACATCGCCCCAGAAGATGCTAAACCGCTGAATGACTTTTTAACGCTCAATCATATTAGCGCCACTGATATTTATCCTGTAGTGCGTGGGCGACTGACTCATATCAACGATGAGGAGTTGATTTCAGGTAAGCAGTCTGAAGATGGTGTTGAAGGGCGCGTGGGGATTTCTCGCGAACTAAACTTAACCTATCGAGATACCTTACCACCTAATAATAAGTTACTAGAAGGTGAGTTTAACCAGGCTGCAGATGATGTGTCAGTTGAGTCTGGCGTTGCAGAGCGACTAGGAATAGAGCTGGGAGATAAGCTAACCTATAACATCGATAATCAACCATTTTCGGTTAAAGTTGCCAGTATTAGGCAGGTTCAGTGGGAAACCTTACAACCTAATTTCTTCATGATTTTCACCTCAGAAGCACTGGCGCCATTTGCATACACGTCTATGGCGAGCTTTCATCTCAATGATCAACAACTAGCCGCGGGCGGCAGTTTACTGAGTGCTAATCAAGTGGTACTGCAACTGATCCAGCAATTTCCAACAGTATCGATTATTGATGTTGGCGCTTTGGTTGAGCAGTTACGGCAAATTATTGATCAAGTGTCATTATCGCTGTCACTGGTGTTGGTCTTAGTATTACTGGCTAGTGCCTTAGTGCTAATCGCACAGACGGAAGCGGGTATGGCAATGCGGCAACGCGAACTTGCAGTGTTGCGCACTTTTGGCGCATCGGGTTGGTTACTTCGTGCATCTACTGGGTTTGAATTTGCTTTACTGGGTGCAATTGCGGGGTTATTGGCGGTTATTGTTGCTGAGTTTGCTTTATACATGCTCAAAACCCAAGTTTTTGAGTTAGTGGTTTACATGCACTGGCCATGGTGGGGGATCACCCCAGTTGCCGGCGCAATTATTGTGGCCATTCTTGGGGTATGGCGATGCCGTCAGTTACTCAATAAGTCCTGTAGTGACATGTTAAAAGAGGGCTAAACTAGGGCCTGTTGATCTTTGCTGGTTGAATTTTGTTCGAGTTAAAAACGTTTTAATCGAGGCGAATGGATTGATGCCTAGTCATCTAAGCAAAATGCATTCAACAAAGAGTAAAACGTTTTTAGCCGAACCCTTCGGGCAGCGTTTGTTGGCCATTTTTACTGTGTTATCGACTTTTTATGTAGAATAACTACACCTCAAAGTCTCTGCCTTGTACAAATGGCCAACAATTCGCTGCAAAAATAACCTTGAAAGATCAACAGGCCCTAGCAGCTGCTAAAAGTATATTGATAAAAGGGAGATGCAAACACATCTCCCTTTTATGTTAGTTAATTGCTGATGACGTCATTTTTGGCGCATTTTGTATTGGGTTGGACAATAAGCTCTATCTATACCTTCAGGGCGCAATTTAAGGTGTTTGGTTTTACGACCACTGACGCGTACTCGCCATAACTTAAAGCTGTTAAGTTTAAGTGAGGTGCGCATGAGCTTAATAACACTCGATTCATTTAAACCGTAAAGATGTTCAATCGCTTCAAATGGCGTGCGGTCTTCCCATGCCATTTCAATGATCCTTGAAGTATCGTGTGGTGATAGCATTGAGTATAATAATGTTTATTAGGTTTGTACCTTAGTACGTGTGTTATCTAATTTTAGATTAGTGTTTTAATAATTTGTGTTTACAGCAGATGAGTTTGCTAAAGTCGTATCCAAATTTACTGGGCCGAATTATTAATTTGAATACAAGTTAGTTATTTTTTATTTAGCGTGAGTATGTGATGCGTCTCGATCGATTTGTGTGTAAAAGTACCGAATTAACTAAAATCCAAGCCATTGCTTATATTCATCAAGCTAAGGTTTTTGTTAATGGTATTGCGGTATTAGATGAGGCTATTCAGGTACACGAAAGTAACCATATTCAATTAGATGGTGAAAAACTGTTTCCTCGAGCATTTCGCTATATTCTAATTAATAAGCCTGCCAATACGCTTTGTTCTAATGTCGATAGTGTGTATCCATCCGTTTTTTCATTATTGGATGTGGAACGATTATCTGAGCTGCATATTGCCGGGAGGTTAGATGCTGACACAACAGGGTTAGTGCTGATTACCGATGATGGTCGCTGGACATTTGCGATAACATCGCCCTCAGGAAAATGTCATAAAGTTTATCGAGTCATGTTGGCCAAACCGCTAGTTAAAGATACCGCCGAACGTTTTTTACACGGCATTGCTCTCCAGGGCGAGCACGCGCTCACTTTACCTGCTAAGTTACAAGTTATTACGCCTCAAGAGGTACTACTGACTTTAACGGAAGGGAAGTTCCATCAAGTTAAACGCATGTTTGCTGCCGTAGGTAATAAAGTGGTGTCGCTGCATCGAGAAAGTATTGGTGCGGTTAAACTGGATGTAGCAGTAGGTGAGTGGCGTTATTTAACCGATGTAGAGATGGGGTCATTTAACCCAGTATGACCCTATGGTGGTTTGTTACGGCCAATTTAATGACACTTTGAAAGATTAAACTCTGTCGCTATTAACTCTTGTTATATCAACTAGACAACCATGTTGGTGTTGAAATTTTTGAGTTTAGAAAACCAACAAGACTCAAGACGTAACGTCGAATACTGGAGAACCAGTATCGGCCATTTCTGCATCCAAGATAAAGATGTAGAAGCTTTAGCTGAGAAGATTGTTGTGGCTGGTGGCAAAAGCGTATTAAGGCTCCACGTTACTCTTACCCAGGTGAAAAACCTTATCGTAATATGTCTCAGGTCACTGAGAGGGGCGTATATTGCTGTGATGAAGATGGAATGGTATAGCGATAACCAAAGTGATTGATTTAACTATATACTGTTAAGTCAGCTTTAAATTCAGCGCCCCTTTTTTTGGGTGTAAAAAGCGCTTTATTGATTATGTTATCATAACCTCACGCATACGATATTCACCCATTAATGTCTTCACTTCAGGGTATTTAGCCAAAATTTCATTAGGCATTTTTTATCAGCCTAGCTCCACGTTTTCATGAACGCTTTATACTTCTTTTTGTTAAGTTCCATGTCCGCACCATTAGCCATAGTGACGACTGATAACATTACCACTAACGGGCAAGTCACTTGTATAGATTTTCAGTCTTTGATGTCCTCTTATATCCACTAAAAATCAAGTTCCTTTTCAATGTTAACGGCTTTAACCCTGCGACCACTCAAACCTGCTCAATATATAACCGCCATGTTAGGATCTACTTTAACGGTAGTCATTACCATTATTTCGGTACCGAGATCGTAATTTTGGTAAAACTCTAATCTATCTCTTGCAAATAATATGCAGCTGAATAATTTGTAAGCAATTGTATTTAATTACTTTAGTTCTATTTCCCTTTTTGATTATTAATTAATTTCTTTTTGCTCAATGTCATCATAGTAAAGAATCAAGTCACTCTACAATGTGACATGCTAACCTGGTAGTTTTACGGGAGTGCGTGAGGGTGGCTAAAAAGTAAATAGTATTAACCACGGGTGTTTAAACTGGAATCATACCTTGCTGGCTATATTGTCCTTACTGTTAACGTCAGTGAGTATAGTTATTAAAAATATATAAAATAATAATTTTTTGTTATCATTATGCCATTATTAGCGGTGACATTAGTATTCATAATCAATGTCGTACAAGATATGTTCATTGGCGATGCAATGAAGTGTTTAGTGCATAATAGAGGCGCAGCATGTTAAATCAACAATGGTTAACCACATTTATTAAACTTGTCGAAGTAGGGCATTTTACTCACACGGCAGAGCAGCTTTTTATGACACAACCTGGCGTGAGTCAACACATTAAGAAGCTTGAGCTGCAAGTGGGTGTTGATTTACTGATCCGAATAGGAAAAAGCTTTGAGCTAACAGAAGCGGGAATTATCTTGTATCAACGAGCGTTAGTTTGGCAGCAGCAGCAAGTGCAAGTGTTGTCACAATTAGCGATAGATGATGAGCATATTGGTGAGTGTCGTATTGCTTGTTCTGGATCGATGGCCTTACTGCTATATCCTCATCTTATTGACTATCAGTTACCTCATCATCAATTACAAATATCTTTAGAAGCAGCGCCCAATAAACGCATTATTGATAATGTGATGGCTAATACCATTGATGTGGGCATTATTACTCACTCAATTAATATGGATGAGCTTGAAGTCATCCCGCTAGCTGCACAGTCATTGTGCCTGGTATTACCTCAGTCGTATCCACATCAGTCGGTTACATTTGAACAACTCATGGCGCTTGGAATGGTGAGTCATCCTGATGCGATGCATTATTGGTCACAAATAGCGCGTCAGTACTTTACTGACAAACAGGCGCTGGCATTACAGGTGCCGATCCGCAGTTACGTGAATCAATTAAACCAAATTCTTGTGCCAGTAGCTAAAGGTCTGGCATTTGCTGTGCTACCGCAATTTGCCGTCGATAATTTTGCACAAGCACAAGATATTCGTATAGCGTCGTTTGCCACTGCGGATGCCGATAGTGTGGTGGTCAGTGAGCCATTATTCATAATTCATAAAAAACATCGCCCACTTGCTCGGCGCTATGGGCCTATTATCGATAGAATTAAACAGCTAGTGTAGTACTGAGCATTAATTTGAAGAATTGATAACTTGTTGCAATGCGTTATTAATATCGCTGTACTGAAATTCAAAACCTGCCGCTAAAGCTCGTTTAGGCAATACAAATTGGCCTGTTGTCAGTAATTCTGACATTTCACCCATTGCCAGTCTTAGGGCTAACGGTGGTGTGGTTATCTTGGCTGGACGATTTAATGCACTGCCTAATGCTTTAGCAAATACGGCATTGCTAACAGGTTGAGGTGCTGTCGCATTATAAATGCCTTGTAAGCTAGAATTGTTGAGTAAATAGCAAAATAATTTAATCAAATCATCAATATGGACCCAGCTCATACCTTGCTCGCCATTGCCTATTGGACCGCCTAAGCCAAGTTTAAAAGGGGGCAACATTTTTGCTAATGCGCCGCCATTTTTGCCAAGCACAATACCAATGCGAGTAATACACACTCGGGTCTGTTGCGACTGTGCTTGGAGTGCACGGTTTTCCCATTCTTGACAAATATCATGACTAAATTCGGCATGAAACCCACTAGCTTCATCAACAGGTGTTTGGTTTTGTCTACCATAATAACCGATGGCAGAAGCACTAATAAAGGTATGCGGTGGAGTAGTACTTTTACCAATAAGCTGAGTTAACGCCGCAGTGATATCCCAACGGCTGTCGCATATCAGTTTTTTTTGCTTGTTACTCCAACGTTTACTGACAATCGGTTCGCCAGCAAGGTTAATTACTGCATCAATATCGTTAAGGTCTGATTTGTCTGCAAGAGTTTCCCAGTATTGATGATGGCTGCCAAGACTATTTTTGCCATTACCCATATTTCGCGTCAATATGATTAGCTGGTGGTCGCCAAGAGATTTGACTAATTGTTTGCCAACAAACCCCGTAGCGCCAGTAATTAATATTTTCATCTAAATTCCCCCTTAACTCTATGTAACAATATACGATCGTAAGCTTAAAAAGTGATCACAAACTCAGTGTTAAACATAGCCGTTAGTGTTGTTTCTGGTAGCATAATTCCATCGATACAGAGTCTGCAAAGCGCAGTGCGTGGGGTTTATCGATTTCAACACTGGCAAATTCAACCCAATCATGTTCGCTGGCAATCGCGAGTGTTTGATTGGTTAAGTTTTCGAGTAAGGAAAAACGATTGTTTTCTATTAAGGCGATGATTTTTTTAGTAATGGTGCGATAATTCAATGCATCTTCAACATTGTTACTATTGCGGGCTTTATCGGCACAATAATGAATCACTACGTTAATGATGACATCTTGTTGGTTGTTAATTTCGTCATCTTTAATGCCGATAAAAGTACGTAAACGTAAGTTTTTAATGCGTATAATAGCGGTTTCTGGTTTCATATGATGTCAGCGGGTCCCTGAAAGTAGTGGTATACCATTATTGTCATCAGCTGAATGTGAATCGACAATAAAATTTAACTTAGTTTGCAATATGTTACTGGGTTTAGCTTAGCATATAGAATCATTTTAATAATCAATAATAAGGATTTTAGTTCTATGAAAGGAATACAACAATCGCCCATGGCTGTACGTAGTTTTGTGGTTATGGCTTGCGTAGTGATTATTTTGGCAGGAATTAAAACAGCCAGCCCAATTGTAGTGCCTTTTGTATTATCTGCATTTTTAGCGGTTATTTGTAATCCAGCTATTGTGTTGATGACGCGCTATCGTATTCCTAAATGGTTATCGATCATCTTATTGATGGGATTTATTGTGTTAATGGGCTTGTGGCTGGCCAGTTTAGTGGGCAGTTCGGTAACTGAGTTTTCGAAAGAAATGCCCAAGTATCGGGAGCAACTGATAGAACAATTTGCTTGGATCCTTGAAAAGCTTCAAGACTTTAATATTCAGATTTCTAAACAAAAGGTGCTCGACTACTTTGATCCGGGTATGGCGTTATCCATGACCACCAATATGTTGTCTGGTGTGGGTAATGTGATGGCTAATTTATTTCTGATTATTTTAACTATTGTATTTATGTTATTTGAAGCGCAATCAATGCCGAGAAAGTTTCATTTAGCCCTTGATGCGCCAGATAAACGTTTAAAGCAAATCGACAAATTTTTACAGTCGGTTAATCAATATATGGTGATTAAAACCCTTGTCAGTTTAGCAACTGCAGTGGTTGTTGGTATCGGTTTGACTATCATTGGCGTTGACTATGCTTTGTTATGGGCCGTCATCGCTTTTCTGTTTAATTATATTCCTAATATTGGTTCTATTATTGCCGCAATTCCTGCGGTGTTATTAGCTTTTATCCAAATGGGCCCAGGGGCCGCTGGTATAACCGGTTTATTGTATGTGGGTACCAATATGGTAATGGGTAATATGGTTGAACCCCGTTTTATGGGGCGTGGTTTAGGCTTGTCTACTTTGGTTGTCTTTTTGTCATTGATTTTTTGGGGATGGCTGCTTGGATCTGTCGGCATGTTACTGTCTGTACCCTTGACCATGATTGTTAAAATTGGTCTTGAATCGAGCGACTCGGGCAATTGGCTAGCAATTTTGTTGTCGGATGATAGTGATGATTCACCCAATGAGTCTGCTAATAGTGTTAAAGCAGAAGCCGAAATTGCAGCTGAAGATGAACACACAAACGACGATGACGAACAGGTTAATAATGACGTTATTAGTAGCGTCAGTAGTGATATTGATAATGACCATAGAGTGGACAGTGACGCGACCGCTAAGTCGTCAACCACAAATACATAATCCTATTGATTGTATTTAATTTATTGAGCTAAGAGAGTGTATGAAAGGTTTTTTACAAATAGTTCCAAATTTGACATTCGGTGATGATGTTTGCCGTTTATTCCATGGCCGCGGTGGTTTATACGTGGGCGATGAACACCTGTGTTTAGATTGGTATAAGCCGGTATTATTGCTCACCAGTTTTAAGATGCTCGAAAGCGATCAACTTAATGAGCTCGTGGCCGCTATTGTTAGTTTATGGCAACAACAGCGCCCAACTGAGACACTTAATTTGGTGTATCAATATCGCCACGGCGGTCAAACATTGAGTGAGTTATTACACGGCGAAGTGCCTGAACAGCATATTGTTACCGAAAATGGTGCGCGCTTTTTAGTCCATTTATTACGTGGACAAAACCACGGTTTATTTTTGGATATGGCCAATGGACGAGCATGGGTTAAGCAACATACAAAGCATAAAAAGGTACTTAATCTGTTTGCTTATACTTGTGGCTTTTCGGTAGTCGCTTTGCAAGGTGGGGCAGATGAAGTGGTCAACATGGACATGAGTAAAGGTGCGTTAAGCATTGGTAAGCAAAACCATGTATTAAATGACTTACCCGCAGGTGCGCGTTATTTAGGCCACGATATTTTTAAATCTTGGGGTAAGTTAACCAAGCTTGGACCTTATGATTTAATTGTGGCCGATCCACCCAGTAATCAACGTGGCAGTTTTGTTGCCACTAAAGATTATGAGCGCTTATTGAAACGTCTGCCGGACTTGCTTGCCCCGCAAGGTGAAGTGTTGCTGTGCTTAAATGCCCCTGAACTGGGTTGTGATTTTTTAATGCAACAAGTGGTTAATACCGCACCACAATTAACCTATGTTGAGCGAATTGTTAATCCGTCCGTTTTTGGTGATATTGATGAGCAGAAATCATTAAAAGTATTACGTTATCGTTTGAACTAATTTGTCAGCGTTTTACATAAAACCGACCGTCATTTGGCTGTCGGTTTTTTTATGGTCGTTAAAAATGCTAAAGTAAATTCATGTCGTTAACAATTTAGCAGCATTTTGGCTAAGCAAGTTCATTTCTGTGACATATACTTTATGTTAGTAAAGAGTGATATTGCTCAAAAAATCGTTAAATAATCCTTTATTTAATCGGTATTTATGTTCAATAACCCTGATCTAGCTAATGATTTATTTAAATTGATGATCTAGATCATATTAACCTCGTTTTACCAATTTGTGAGTATATAGTTTGTTACTGCATTAACGATAAAATTCACACGAGTCTTAATAAGAAGCAATAAAGCGATGATGATTTATTGTTTTTATCCCAACTCTTGGAGGGTCCATGAGTAATGAAACCAAAAGCAAAAAGGGTTTAGAGTTAAAGATTTTTATCTTTTTAACTGTTTTTTTAGCCCCAATTTTATCTGTGTTACTGGTTAGCGCACTGGGTTTTAGTATCTGGTTTAGCCAAATTTTAACCGGGCCTCCAGGCGCGGGCTAATCCTAAAATAATAAATAATGCGAGAGTGATGTATGAGCAATGAACTTCACGTAACCAGCCTAATTGTCCAAGTACATCCAGATAAGATGGCTGAAGTCAGACAAAAAATTATGGCCATCAAGAATGCTGAGTTGTCAGCTAATAATGACGTTAAGTTAGTTGTTGTCGTTGAAGGTCCGAGCCAACGCTCGTTGATGGATGATATATCAACAATTAATGCCATTCCAGGTGTGTTGACTGCCACCATGGTGTATCACCAAAGTGAAGAGCTTGAAGAAGGTGAAGTATGAAAATGAATAGACGCGACTTTATGAAAGCCAATGCCGCTATCGCAGCGGCAAGTGTTGCAGGCTTAGCTTTGCCGACAAGTGCAAGCAACCTGATCACTAGCTCAGAACAAACCAAATTAGAATGGAACAAAGCCCCTTGCCGTTTTTGCGGTACCGGTTGTTCAGTGATGGTTGCCACCCGTGACGGTAAAGTTGTTGCCACCCATGGTGATGCAAAAAGTGAAGTTAACCGCGGTTTAAACTGCATTAAAGGTTATTTCCTTTCTAAAATTATGTATGGCCGCGATCGTCTGCAAACGCCAATGTTGCGTATGACTGATGGCAAATATGACAAGCATGGCGAATTTACGCCTATCACATGGGAAAAAGCCTTCGACACTATGGCCGAGCGCTGGAAAGCCACCATTAAAGCCAAAGGCCCAACTGCCGTTGGTATGTTTGGTTCTGGTCAGTGGACCGTATGGGAAGGCTACGCTGCTGTTAAGTTAATGAAAGCGGGCTTTGGTTCAAACAACATCGATCCAAACGCGCGTCATTGTATGGCATCTGCGGTAGGTGGCTTTATGCGTACCTTCGGCATTGATGAGCCAATGGGGTGTTATGACGATATGGAAGCGGCTGACGCGTTTGTGCTTTGGGGCTCAAACATGGCAGAAATGCACCCGATTTTGTGGACTCGAGTAACCGATCGTCGTTTAAGCGCACCGCACGTTAAAGTTGCCGTGTTGTCGACCTTTGAACATCGCTCATTTGACCTTGCTGATTTACCGATTGTATTCACGCCACAAACAGATTTGGCGATGCTTAACTTTATTGCCAATTACATTATCCAAAATGGCAAAGTGAATAAAGACTTCATCAGCAAACACGTGAATTTCCGTAAAGGAACCACAGACATTGGTTATGGTTTACGTCCAACGCATCCATTAGAAATGAAAGCTAAAAACGTTGCAACAGCAGGTGACTCTACACCGATCGATTTTGACGAATTTGCTAAATTTGTAGCAGATTACGATGTCGAATCAGTGAGTAAGTTGTCAGGCGTACCAGAACATAAGCTTATCGAGTTGGCAGAACTTTATGCCGATCCCGATCGTAAAGTGACGTCATTCTGGACCATGGGCTTTAACCAACATACTCGTGGAGTGTGGTGTAATAACCTGATTTATAACATTCACTTGTTAGTGGGTAAAATCTCTACTCCAGGTAACAGCCCATTCTCACTAACCGGTCAACCATCGGCTTGTGGTACCGCACGTGAAGTGGGTACATTCTCACATCGTTTACCGGCTGATATGGTAGTGACCAACCCTGAGCACAGAAAACATGCGGAAGACATTTGGAAGATCCCAAGTGGTATTATTCCACCAAAGCCTGGCTATCATGCGGTTGAGCAAAATCGTCGCTTAAAAGATGGCGACCTAAATTGCTACTGGGTTCAAGTGAACAACAACATCCAAGCTGGCGCTAATATAAACGAAGAAGGTTTACCGGGTTACCGTAATCCAGAAAACTTCATCGTGGTATCAGATGCGTACCCAACGGTCACCACTCAAGCAGCAGACTTAATTTTACCAACAGCAATGTGGGTCGAAAAAGAAGGTGCTTACGGTAACGCAGAACGTCGTACCCAATTTTGGCACCAAATGGTTAAAGCACCAGGCGAGTCACAGTCTGACTTATGGCAGTTAATGGAATTCTCTAAGCGTTTCACTACTGACGAAGTATGGCCTGCTGACGTGTTAGCTGCTAACCCTTCATTTAAAGGTAAAACCTTATATGAAGTACTTTATCTTAATGGCAACGTTGATAAATTCCCATTAGCCGATGCTGATCCTAAATATTTAAATGATGAAGCTAAGCATTTTGGTTTTTATGTTCAAAAAGGCTTGTTCGAAGAATACGCTACCTTTGGCCGTGGCCATGGTCACGATTTAGCTGACTTTGACATGTATCACAAAGAACACGGTTTACGTTGGCCTGTGGTTAATGGCAAAGAAACCAAATGGCGTTTCCGTGAAGGGTCAGATCCATACGTTAAAGCCGGTAAAGACTTTGAGTTTTATGGCAAGCCAGATGGTCGTGCGGTTATCTTTGCATTGCCTTATGAGCCAGCGGCAGAGTCACCAGATGAAGAGTTTGATATTTGGTTATCAACAGGTCGTGTGCTTGAGCATTGGCACTCTGGTTCTATGACACAGCGTGTACCTGAGCTTTATAAAGCCTTCCCAGATGCAGTGTGTTTTATGCACCCAGAAGATGCTAAAAAGCGCGGTTTACGCCGTGGTGATGAAATTAGAATTGTCTCTCGTCGTGGTGAAATTAAAACCCGAGTAGAAACCCGTGGACGTAATAAGCCGCCAGTTGGTTTAGTGTTTGTACCTTGGTTTGATGCTAGCCAGCTCATTAATAAAGTGACGTTAGATGCGACAGATCCTTTGTCAAAACAAACTGACTATAAAAAATGTGCTGTAAAGATTGTTAAGGCTTAAGGAGACAGACCATGAAAACAGGTAAATTATTATCGATTATCGCGTTATTAGGTTTCTCTGTAAGTGTAATGGCTACCAGCATACCTGAAGACAAAATCGACACATTGCGTTTAGCGCCAATTAACGTAGAACCGACACCGCCAGCTATGCAAGCGGTGATCAATACCGATGTTAAGCAGGTACGTAATTACCCAATGCAGCCACCGGTTATTCCACATAAGATTGATGGTTATCAAATCGATCTTAAAGTGAATAAGTGTATCCAGTGTCATGCGCGTACCAGTACCGGTCATTCACAGGCTCCAATGGTGAGCGTGACTCACTATATGGACCGTGATAATAACTTCTTGGCTGATTTATCACCACGTCGTTATTTCTGTACTCAGTGCCATGCACCGCAGTTAGATGCCAAGTTATTAGTTGAAAATGACTTTGTTGATATTGATCACTTAATGAAGGCGAAAGCCCCTGTTAAGCATTAGGAGTCACTATGATTGCAAAATTGCTTGAGCAACTAAAAATTGTATGGAAAGTACTGTGTCGTCCTAGTGTCCATTACAGTCTTGGCTTCTTAACCATTGGCGGATTTATCGCAGGAGTGATTTTCTGGGGCGGATTTAACACCGCTTTGGAGCTGACCAACCGCGAACAATTCTGTATTGGTTGTCATGAAATGGAAAACAACGTTTATCAGGAGCTGCAAACCACCATTCACTTCACTAATCGAAGTGGTGTGCGTGCAACCTGTCCTGATTGCCATGTGCCACATAACTGGACCGACAAAATTGCCCGTAAAATGCAAGCGTCTAAAGAAGTGTGGGGCAAAATATTTGGCACCATTAATACTCGTGAAAAGTTTGAAGCAAAGCGTCGCCATTTGGCTGAAAACGAATGGAACCGACTCAAAGCTAACGATTCTTTAGAGTGCCGTAATTGTCATAACTTCGACTATATGGATTTCACTCGCCAGTCTAAGCGTGCATCACAAATGCATTCAACGTCATTGGCTAGCGGCGAAAAAACCTGTATCGATTGTCATAAAGGTATTGCACACCAATTACCTGATATGGCGGGCGTAGAAGGGTTCTAAACTGTTTAACATTGTCAGTGTATAGAAAAAGCCAGCAAATTTGCTGGCCTTTTTGTTTATGCATTTCGAACTAAAGTTGCTTACGTTAAATCAACCTGTTGTCCAATCACATCAATTAAATATTCAGTGAAATCATGTCCATGGTTTTGCAACATTTTCGGGAACATTGAAATAGGCGTTAATCCGGGGAAGGTATTGATTTCATTTAAGAGGATTTGATTATCTTGAGTTAAAAAGAAATCAATGCGCGACAAGTGCCGTAACTTCATCCCTTTAAACGCTTTTACTGCGTAATCACGGATCCGCTGACTGATCTCTGGGCTGAGATTATCCGCAACAACGTCGGTGCGAGCCTTGCTATTTGTAGCGTACTTTTCATCAAATGAGTAAAAGGTATTGCTGTCGCAAATAATCTCACCTGGTAAGGTAGCTACTACTTCACCCTGGTATTGATATACGGCGACTTCTAATTCACGCGCATGGATGGTTTGCTCAACTACAACGTAAGGTGCATAACTAAATGCATCCTTAAGTACCTTAGCGATATTGGCTTTCACATCGACTTTATAGCATCCCACAGACGATCCTTGTGATGCTGCTTTAACGAAAACTGAGCCCCATTTATCAAATGCCGCTTCAGTTTGCTTGATTGCAACATCATCTAGTTGATGTAAAAAGATGTAAGGCGTGTTTGGGACACCTAAAGCCGAAAACCACATTTTAGCGGTAATTTTGTTAAAGCAATTGTTAGATGCTTCTGACTCACAACCAAAATAAGGGAGTTGAATTAAATTAAAGTACGATTGAATATCACCGGTTTCACCAGGAAAGCCATGAATGCACGGAATAACATAATCGACAGGCCAAGCTGGCGTGCTGTTATCTTCAAAACGGATTTCACGGCGATTGGTTAAATCGCATAATTTACCGTCTTCGGTGTGGTAATGTCCGTGCTGGTCGAGTACTAACTTACGTACCGAAAATTTATCTGACTTAGCCAGAGATGACTCAAAAAAACGTGCCGACATTAATGAAATATCGTGTTCTGCACCACCACCGCCGCATAATAACAGCAGATTAATTCTTGGCATGGTTACTCCTGGAAAAGATAAAATATGAACTGAAGGTGGGGCTGAAACTAGCAATGTTATCCGCCCTGGAAATTATGCTTATAATAAAGATTGACCACTATAAAGTGCAAGTTACCGTTAACATTATTTCAACTTTAATAGCAAATTATTAAGTCAACGGTCTCAGTCTGGTTGTCATGATTAGTGCTCAGCCATACTTAAAGTAAGTTTGTTGCTTAGTGAACATTTCTTATCGATAACATGTGAACTCGCTATTTTAATGATACTAGGGCCTGTTGATCTTTCAAGGTTATTTTTGCAGCGAATTGTTGGCCATTTGTACAAGGCAGAGACTTTGAGGTGTAGTTATTCTACATAAAAAGTCGATAACACAGTAAAAATGGCCAACAAACGCTGCCCGAAGGGTTCGGCTAAAAACGTTTTACTCTTTGTTGAATGCATTTTGCTTAGATGACTAGGCATCAATCCATTCGCCTCGATTAAAACGTTTTTAACTCGAACAAAATTCAACCAGCAAAGATCAACAGGCCCTAGCACTACTCAGGTAAGTACTTCTTACGTTCAGTAACACATTCATACTCAGCCATTTCAAATTCACGGCAAATCAGTGGCCGAAGTTCGTAAATTGAACACATCATAGTATCTCTATCCAATGCAGCGCACCAACCATCATCAAGGCGCAACATTACTTCGCCACCCCATGCATCGTTATCAATATACTCATCAGGCACGCCGGTTTCAGTAATCAGCATTACTTCAAGGCGACAGCAACAGGCCTGGCAAGTCGAACACGTTACCGCGACGGGCTGCTCACTAGCGTTTATGGTTTGGTTAGTCGCTGATTTATCTTGCGACTTAGGGAACATTGTAATGATATTGGTGGGCATTAATGGCTGCTGTTAAACATTTTTGCTAAGGATACCGTAAATTAATCGCGATGACGTTATTTTTGGATAAATAACCGCACATCTAAGCTCTCGTTGAGGTTAAATAATCATTATATTGAACTTCGCCAAACAACTCGGTGAGTGCTTGGCTGTTAATGGATTATAATTTAACCACGTTGCCGGTTAACGCAACGCCAGCAACAAAAGTACCCGCACCACATTGGAAAGTGTCATTACTGCTGCTGAGGTTATTTTTATAGTTTGATTTTATTGCAACAACGGCATTACCACCTTCTTTTATCGCACGTTCTTTAAGTGAAATCATTGCCGATAAAAATACCCACTGGCAAGCTTCAAGATCGGTTTTATTAAATGCATTGGTTTTCTTGTTTGACTTGAATTCGCCAAACTGTTGTTGCGGCTCACTATGAGCTTGGTCACCAAAATAAAATACAATATCACTACCGAGTTTATTTTTTGCTTGTTCAGAGTCCATCGCATCAGCTACCGAATAACTGGCGATATCGTCGCGGGCATATGAGGTGGCAGGTATTAAGAAAATGACCAGAATGATGGCTGCTAGAATGTGTTTCATTTGACGTTAAATCCTTTTAATTGTTTGCGTTGCTGTTAAAAATCCATAGTTCGGATAAAAATAACATTAACTCACTGATTTTACACTTATCAATAAGGATTACTTATTCTTATTAATAGCGAATAAATCTGACTAAAAGACTAAATTATGCTCACTTACAATGGGGAGATTACCCAATAAAAGAGTGTCACAAGTATTGTCAACATTCACTAAACTGGAGCCGCTTTGCTGATACCCTGAAAAAGGCAAGTGCAATATAAGTGGGCGCTATGGCGAGACGCTGCGGAGCGTTACACTCTGTTACTTTTTAAATTCCTTAAATCATATCAACATTCAGTAAACTCACTTATTGCGTGTTAACGTATTGTTAACAGTACAGGCAGTCATTATTACTGTAATAATAGCCATGTCATTTTCGTCATGTAGGTATTTCAAAGGAAGGGATATGATTAAGAAATCATTAAAATGGATTGGAATAGGTACCTTAGGGCTAGCGACACTGGGTGGCGGATTTGCCGCACACGAATGGTATGCCGACAAACCTTTTTTATTTAGGGCTTATCTAGACCGCGCAATGGTCAAAATGGCCTTTGAAGATCCAGAAACATTAACCTCATTAGGCTTTCTTGAATCAGTAGGTATAACCGGTCATAACGCCCATTTAGATAATGTTGATCCCGCCAAAGATCAAGCTATGTTCAATGAATTGGTCGAGTTTCGTCAGGGGTTAATGCAATATCAAAATGCTGATTTAGATGAAAACCAGCAACTGTCTAAAGACGTGGCCTTGTATTTATTAGATATGTTGGATGAGTTTGAAAAATATCAATATCATAATTACCCCGCTAACCAAATGTTTGGTATTCAAAGTGCTTTTCCAAGCTTTATGGAGTCGACTCACCAAGTTAACACCCTAGAAGATGCGCAAAATTATTTGTCACGGCTAGGGGAAGTTAATCGCAAGTTTGGTCAGTATTTAATAGGCCTAAAAAAGCGTGAAGACATGGGCATTATTCCTCCACGCTTTGTTATTGATCGCGTGTTAGATGAAATGCGTGGTTTTGTTGGCACTCCAGCGACAGAGAATATTCTGTACACCTCATTGCAAACCAAAATGGATAAAGCTGAGGATATCAACGACAAGGACAAACAAACTATTTTAGCCAAAACAGATGCCGCCATTCGTGATTTGGTATACCCAGCGTACGGCTTGTTTATTGACTACTTTGATAACTTAAAAACCAAAGCAGGTACTGACGATGGTTACTGGCGTTTGCCTGATGGTGATAAAGCCTATAATTTGGCGTTGCGATTTTTTACCACCACACACTATAGTGCAGACTATATTCATGACTTAGGCTTGTCTGAAGTGGCGCGTATTCACCTCGAAATGATGACCATTTTTGCGTCAGAAGGTGTTGATGTTTCAAATGGATATTTGGCGGCAATGAATGAGTTTTCTGCCAGACCAGAGTTTTATTATCAAGATTCAGATGAAGGCCGCGCACAAATTTTAAAAGATTACCAAACAATATTAGATGAAATTGACCAAGGATTAGATGAAACATTTAATATTCGCCCTAAAGCGGGCATGGAAGTAGTCCGTATTCCAGAATTTAAAGAGAAAACCGCACCCGGTGCCTATTACCAAGGCCCATCGTTAGATGGTTCTCGTCCAGGACGCTTCTTCGCTAATTTATATGATGTTAAAACCACGCCGAAATACAGCATGAGAACTTTAGCCTATCATGAGGGGATCCCTGGGCATCATTTCCAAGTCTCTATTGCGATGGAACTGGAAGGAATGCCACTTATTCGCCGCTTTGCCCCTTTCACGGCCTACATTGAAGGTTGGGCTCTTTATGCTGAACGCTTAGCCTACGAGCAAGGGTTTCAAAAAACACCTGCAGATAATATAGGCCGTTTAACGGACGAGTTATTACGTGCCGTAAGACTAGTTGTCGATACCGGGCTACACCACAAAAAGTGGACCCGAGAGCAGGCTATTGAGTATATGGCCAATAATACCGGCCGTGCTGAGCGCGATGTAGTGTCTGAAATTGAGCGCTATATTGTTATGCCAGGTCAGGCGACGTCTTACAAAGTCGGCATGATGAAAATTCTAGAGCTGCGTCAAAAATCAAAAGACAGTTTAGGCGATAAGTTTGATCTACGTGAGTTTCACGATGCAGTCTTGAAGAATGGCGCAATGCCACTTGATTTACTCGAGCGAGTTATTGACAGCTATATCGCTGCCAAGCAAGCTGAAACGACCTAGGTCGCCTCTAGATTAGCTAAGCATTAGCCTCCATTATAATGGCTAACTTAATTAACACTTTGAAAACCAGTAGTATTCCAACTGGTTTCTATTGTTCGTCTTGGTAATGCCGCGTTGTTATTACACCGCATCTTCTATTTGATTAATAACAAGATGATCTGCTGTGGTGTTTCTTGCATATTGCCCTTGATTAAACACCGCGAGGATAATTAATGGATAAAATCTATCATCTTCCCATTCAAATCGAGGTAAAAGTCTATCGTAATCTAGATTGAAAGAGGTTAAGTTAACCCGCTATACAAGTAGGTGACATCGTTATTTATTGCCAACAGTTACTGGCTATATATATTCAAAAAGTAAGATAAGGAGCTTTTTTAATGAGTGACAAAATGAGTGAGCCGGCTTTAAACGCTTTGAAAGTTGCATTTACCTACATGCCTAAGTCAATTGAAGTGACTAAATATGAGTACGGTAATGATTATAAAAAAATATTAGATCACATTGAAACTGTAAGGGAAATGCTATTAATTAATGATGTTGATCCTGAAGAGGTTTATGGTGAAATCAACCCTGAAAGTACGCCCAATTCAAGCTATTGATTGAGTGTAGTGCTCGATGCTGTTAAATCTGATAGCTATAAAAATGGGTTGGATGGAAGACGTTTTGTATAATACATTACAAATGATAATTGTTTGGCACTCAAGAGCTTGCTAAATTGTTAAGTATTAAAGTGTGCTGAATGTATCATTATGATATTCATTAATTGTAATGAGTATAGCATTTTCAATATTTATTCACCTTGGATAGAGATTAATAAAGGGAATTATTATGGCTGTTACGTTAGCAAGTCCGGCGAAAATAACTAGTGCAGAAAGAAAAAATTAGAGATCAAATGCCATAATCGTTTAAATTGGTCTGATTCAGGAAATTGGATGGGCGTAGGTAAACAGCCAAATTGTTTTATAAAGGAGAACCTGACAAGTTATTCTTCACATACATTTAAATTTCCAACAGATGCATCTGCAACAAATTGGAATCTTGAGTGGGAAAAAGCAATACGTTATTCTGGTCACTTAGGTACAACTGTTCTTACTGTCGGAGTGACGGTTTTTACTGGGGGAATTGCTGGCATTGCTATAGGTTCTTTAGCCGCGATAATTAAGGATGAGCTTCAAGCTCAGATTCCGTATCCTAGAGTGAATAGAGGATGGAGTTACGAAGTAATATTTAAATATGACTTTAAATGGTCTCCTCATCCTTGGGGTCAGCGAGAGCTTGTTCAAACAATGGTTACTATAACTAAAGATCATAATCAAAAAGAAGTAAGTGCAACATCGAGCGAAAGAAAGTATAAATTGTCTGAACTGCCTGATGGCTGTCTCTTGATCAGATCTCATAAGCTCTCGCCATCAGCAATCATTTCTTTCGCGACTCGGTAGCCTACAACATGAGACTGTAATGTACTCCAACCTTCCCAAACCGCCGTCCAGCTTGCGATCCCTGTTCGTTTGGTATCGGTGAAACCACCCAGCTTTGCGATTGATTGATACGCCCACTTCAGACTCGGCGCTCCTTTACCTTTATGCCCTCTAGGCTTATTAAACCACATTAGCACCTTCCATTCATCTTCTTCGAGCACCGTGTCACAGCGTTGAGCCTCCACTGCTTTGGCCTCCTCAAGCAGCCCTTTTTTACGTAAATAATAAGGGAGGGTGATGGCTTCTCTGAGTTGCAGTAAACGGACGCCGATAAAAGCTAAGATTGAAACCGCTCTTTCTAAATTCTTAGGCTCTGTCATTCTTTGGCGCTCAGCTCCTGCACCCGTTTTCCATGCTTTATGAAAATCTTCAATTCGCCATCTTGCTGTGTAAATATCAATAATATGAAGTGCTTGAATTAACGTATCGATTGGCTCTGTTGTTAATAGCACCCAGCGCAACGGCTCAGTAACGCTTTTTGATGTTTTTTCTTGAGCGTACACCACGTTTACTGGCTGAGTCTCACCTTTCGTTTTGAACGTAACCTGTGCCACTTTAATTGTTAGCTTGGCTTTTCTTGCCACGCGGTTTACAGGCTTCCCTTTACTATTTTTTGTCCCTTTCTGGGCGATATCGATAGTGTATTCACCCAGTTCGGCTTGTGATTCAAGATGTTCAAATAACGTAGCGTCAGTCTCTATCAGCGTTCTAGAATGTTTCGCTCGAACAACGAAACGTTCATTATGCTTCTGCTTATCTTGAATATAACTCAATATATCTGCTTCTCTGTCACACACTGAAATGACCCGTGACATGATGTCTCCCAAGCGTTGACGGCAGAAATAGGACGCTTCTGACCACTTACCACTTTCTTTTTCGTCAGCATCTTCAGGGTTATTAGGACGAAGCCAGTATTCTTGATGAATAAGCCCGATAGTCTGAGTCGTGAAGCTGTCTAATAGCAGGGTTGAATGAACCCACCAACCACGTGATTTATCTGTCGTCGTCCCCAGTTTGCCAAGCTCTTGTGCTACTTGGTGTTTGTAACTCAACGCAGTGGTGTCATCAATGGCTAATATCTCAGCATAGGGCTGGGCAAGCTCTGCAGTATGTTGAAAACCAGAAGCTCTAATCACTTCTGGAGAAATGTTGTCATTACGGATCAATCGATAAGCCCCTTCAACTTTAGCTTCATTACCTCGACATGATAAAGCGATTGACTTACCGCTACAACGCGCCATGTCGGCAGCAACTTCGATGACACGGTCAGTGCGACGCGAGTCACCAAATGAACCGTTTTTAAAGTGATTGTATGACCATTGCTCTGGGTTGAAAATTGACATCATTAATCTGCAAGTTGATTGAGTTACCAGATCTGATCATCGATTTGTCACAAAGTTCATTTTGCTTCAGATTTGTGTAGAAGAGTCAGGCCTGATGGTTTAGGTCGAATGCTTGCAAGTGCCCCATCTAAAATAACTTCAACGGATTTTTTATAAAATGAAATCTATTTTAAAAATGTTAAGTGTTACTTTTTTGTTTTTAATTTTTTCTATGGGCTGTATTCCTAAGTCTTCAGCAAATAAAGATGAAATTAATGGCAAATGGCAATTAACCGAAGTACAGTACGAAGATGATAGTTCTAACTTTTTAGACGGTGGTAACTTTGTCGTAATTGAAGATACTAGAATAATCGAAATATTCTCAAAGCAAGGTCGTAAGGCATATAGTTATTATAGAGAGAATAATATCCTTTATGTGACTTCAGGTGATGAGGTTATTGAATGGAAAATACAATCATTAGATAGTTTGAATTTGCATCTAAAAACCCCAATAGGTGTTTATATTTTAAAGCGCTAGAGGCTATATTGTAGTGCTCAATTACTTTTGAGCAATAGATTGAGTTTCGCGCCTGAATAGCTTCAACTCCTTAAACTTCAGGCTGTACAAATATCCAGATATAAATCAAATCTACTATATATGCTGAGCAATCAAAAAAACTATGCTCATTTTTGAGAGATTATATTCTAAATAGACTAAACATCTCAACTGAACACTGGCTAAAAATTACCACTGAGTTTGGCTCAATATCTAAAGGTGCTGTCGCGGAAAACTACCTGCTTAACAGAATATTGTGAGCATCTAGCGTGAAAGCGGCCACAAGGCTCATCAAACTGCCAACGCGGGTTGTATGCTTAAGGCTTAATCTTTAAAACTAGAGTTCACACTGAAACAATAACCTCATTTTGTACTTGATATCAATCAAGGGTAATATCAAAGTTCCAATGAATTTGAGTGTATGGATAAGCCGATAAAAGAAGTCGTTTAACGAACTTAACTTGGGGGGCCGAATTCAGTTGACCAGGTCAGATGGCATTTAAAATATTGTTTTTCAGGCTAAGTTTTATATTCAATTATTTGAGAACGAATACCTTGTTAAGTTGAATAGACTCAACAGAATGTAATTCAGGTGAACCACCTTGCATACCAGATCCAGAGGCTATCCATAAAACTCCATTCATTTCGATGACACCGCTACCATGTCGACCTTGAATTAACGCAGGGGCTTGTGACCATAACTTTGATTCAGTGTTATAAAGATGAACTTCTTCATGAGCTTTATTTGGATTGGCACTTTCTCCTCCCACCACTATAAAATTATTCTGGTAAGCGAAAGTCGCAATGCCAGCTCTAGGGATCGGTAATTCGTGTGTTGCAATTTGCCATTGATTAGTCTCAATGTTAAATATATCAAGCTTGCCTTCAACTAACTCAAATACTTTATTTTGTTTACCCAGTGTTCTTCGTCCGCCAGCAACATAAATATTATTATTGATAAGCACACCCTGAGCATGGTCACGTGAGTGAGGTGCATCATTTAAAATAGTCCAAGTGTTAGTGATAAAGTCGTATCGGTCTACCCAGTTAACATTGCCATCTAGGTGACCATTCGTAATTCCACCAATAAGATAAAGCGAGTCATTTTTAACAATTGTAACAGTGCTACCTCTTAATCTTGCTTGAGGAATAGCGGGACCTTTTTCCCATATATTTTCATTAGGGTAAAAATAATAGATATTTTGAACAGGTGTTTCCGTGGGATAACCACCCGTTAGCGCACCTGCAATAACAATTTTGTTTTTCCATACAGCTGGCTGAAAATGGTGCAGTTCAATAGGCGATTTCTGTAAAGGTCGCCACGTTAATAAATTGGGGTCAAATTTATCAACGGCTTTTATTCCTCGACCACCAATTAAATAGCCTTTATTCTCAAACTTAACAAAACCCGCTTCGTGTCGCACAGAGAATGATTTTGTGGTTTCTACTTCTTGCCAAGTTGTCTCTGCTGCTGCGTTGAATACAACACAAGCCGAGATAAAAGCACTATAGACAACTGATGAAATGGATAGGTATTTCATTGTTAATTCTCTGTAATATCTTTGTTAAATATAGTAAAAAAATCAGCGACTGTTGGTGTGTTTTGAATGTTTAAAATGTAGGTTATTTCAACTAAATCAGAAAAGTCGGCACCGCCACCTGAAATAGCTTTGTTATTGTAACGTCCGTTAACACCGTTATATTTTGTGCATATTTTATTAGCTTCAGTCCATACTTTTGATGATATCAAGTGTTTATTTTCAAGGTTTTTTGTTGAATAAGCTTGATCGTTAAAACCAGGAGTTCCGTTATCGGTTTTATTCCCATCGGTAATTCTTATATAAGTCGTTTCTTGTTTTACATAATTTAAAGCATCCACGCTGGTTTCTTGTTCATTCCAATCAGCGTGTTGAACTACGATGATTTGATCTTTCGTGAATGAGATATTGTTTTTGCTAAGAGCTTCTAATAATTCTTGGGTAAAATCGCTTTGTCCTGCTTCCGCAATCCAAATATTTCCACCTAAAGATAATGTCTGGTTTATTTTTTTGGTGGTTTTATCTATAGAGGTTTGTCTGTAATTATGAGCATCAGTCCAATGTTGGTCGAATACCATATTAAAAAGTTCGTTAGCAGGTACATAGGCACCAGACTGTATGCCGTAGGTTCCGCTGATAGCATAATAGTTAAGTTTTTTAAATGCTTTTGATTTCAATATTAAATCTAATGCTGCAACGGTATGCACATCATCAACATCAGTTTTTAGGTCGAAATTTAATAATAGTAAATCTTTCTCTATATCAAATTTGGGTTCAGCGCTTTGGCTATTAAATGATACCAACGTGATTAATACTACCAATATCCCTACAAACGACTTGATCATGACCTTTTCCTTATATTGTATATGTGACTATAACTATTTTTATTGAAATAACATGAATTACTAAGTTATCTCTTAGGTATTCTCTTGGTACTTACATTAATCAAAATCAGCATGAAATTTTTGACTAGATAAATCTTGGCAAGCTAAACTATAAAAGCATCAGTAAAGCATCAGTAAAGCATCAGTAAAGCATCAGTAAAGCATGGTAAATAAGACTTTTCGTTATTTACAACGTAAACGCCTGATAGAATATTACCGTCTGATTCTAGTTCTGTTTTATCCATTTGGTTTCATGCATCCTGAAAATCCAATCGAGACAGTTGATAGTAATATTGAGTTGGTCAGTTTCCCCATGATTAATTATCACAATTACTAATTTAGCTAATTGTATTTATGACTATTACTATAGTCTGTTAAAGTATCAAGATTCAACATTTTTCTAAAAATAATTATTTTTGTGTTTATCGTCAAAATATTAGATGGAATTCCGTTTGTAGGTTTATATCTCACCTTCGAGGCTGAGGGATCCTCACGAATCTAATAGCATGCTTGTGGCTACCTGATTAAGTCTTGCAACGTGTTTATTCCTGCTAAGCATGAGACTTAAGCAACCTCAAAAACTTATCTCTGTAGACTCTTAATCCTATAGTGTATTAAAGGTGAAGACCTTAACGAATTTAAAATGAAAAATCGTGAATGATTGCATTACCCTATATCGCTAACGCCTAGTCTATATCAGTTGGTTTATGCACTCTTTGAATGAGCCGATTACGCCAATGGCCAACAAAGAAGATAAGTGTACAGGCAGAAGATACGGGGCGTATTATTCGAGAATACAAACGCGGTGCGATAAGCTCAAGTCGCCAAGATATTCTAAATCGACTTAATCTTACTGCTGAAAACTGGCTAAAAATCACTACCGAATTTGGTGCGTTATTTAAAGGCACCGTTGGTGCATGACCCGCATTTTCATAATACTGTGAACATCTAGAGCGAAACGACGATAAGGTGCTTCAAACTGCCAGCGTTATGCCAATATTAATTGTGTGCTTAAGGCTTAATCTTTGAAACTAGAACTGACACTAACACTAAAACTAAAACAATAATCTCCTTTCCCGCTTGATATCAATCAAGGGTCGAGTGCGGCTTTAACTCTGCCGTATTGCTCATCAGTTTCCATATGCCACTCAGTTTATTGATGATTTTACTTGGATTTATATATTTAAATAGTGCAGAAAGCTATCGCAATCAACCCTAAAAGCAGTTATGTTAATTGCCTTTAAAATGAGAGGCATAGATTCTTGTTAAGTAAAGATTGAAGAATCAATTATAAAATTCATCACAATTAAAGGAGAAAATAGATGAGTGAAGAAGTAGGAAATGTACCAGCGACCAAGGATCAAGCTAAAATAGTTTACTTACTTTATATGGTAGGCTTACTGTTTGGTATTACTGGCATCATCGGTGTAGTAATGGCTTACATCAATAAAGGTGATGCCCCTGAGTGGTTAAAAACCCATTATCAGTTTCAAATTAGGACTTTTTGGATTGGTGCCATTTATATATTCTTAGGCTCAATTTTATCCTTAGTTATCATTGGATGGTTTGTACTCTTATTTTGGGCTGTTTGGCTAATAATTCGCTCACTCAAGGGCATGAAAGCGCTTGAGCTGGAAAAACCCATTGAGAACCCTACAGGTTGGTTATTTTAAAAGCCCAACCTAACAAATAGGGATGGTCAGCGCTAAGCCATGCCCTTATCTCAAGTGTTGAGCCTGCCTCAATACTTGAGATATTAGTCTTTATCCGGTCAATAACAGATCAAGAATTGAAGTTAAAAAAGTCACCCTGTTTATCGGCAATAAAAATGGGTGGCATGGTTAATTTTATTCGTTCAATTTTTACATTTGATTCTGGTAAGTGCTATCGTAATCAAAGTGAAAAGGCGTTATGTTATTCATAATTAAAATGGGTGTGATGTGGTTGACTGTTGGTTTAATTAGCTGTTTACAGTTTCTAGACTTAAGGTGTATTTAAATAAATTAAGGAGAGTAAAATGAATGGAAGTGAAATCGTGGCACAAGGCAGTCAGTATGCTTTAGGGTTAGGAACTTTAGCTTTATTGGACGCAGGTTTGGCGCAAAGTAAAAATAGAAGTGGGTTACTTTGGTTTTTTATTTCTTTGCCTTTGGGCCCAATAGCAACATTCTTGTTAGTCTTCTTGGATAAAGCCCCTGAGATTGAGTAGCAGTAAAACTGAGTTTTTGGCGCTTTCCATAGAACCTCATCTCTTAACATCGAATTTAAGATCGCAACCATCTTCCTGATGCAGGCAATAATAGCCACTTTCTTTGGTTTTCCTGCCTGTGCTAATCGCTGATAAGTCCCTTTAAAAACGGGATTAGATTGTATCGCTGACATCATGGCCATGTATAAAACGGTTCTAACTTGATGCCGTCCGCCTTGGATTTTTCGATGACCTTTGAAGCGCCCACTTTCTTTATTAGCTAAATTATATAGCTCCCCATAATTGTTGACCGACATTAACAGAATACTGTAAACATCTAGAGCGAAAAAGACGACAAGGTGCATCAAACTGCCAGCGTTGGTTATGAGCTTAATCGTTAACGTCTAACGCACTAACGACAATAATAACCTCATTTTCAGCTTGATTGATATCAAGCCACCTGTGAGGCTTTTAATCTGCAGTATCGCTCTATTTTTCAACAACGCGCTCAGTTTATTGATGATTTTCGTTCAATTTTTACATTTGAATCGTGGTAAAGGCTATCGCAATCAAAGTGAAAAGGCGTTATGTTAATTAATAATTAACATGGGTGGTAAGGTTTACCACTACAATGCATAAATACTAAACGTTATGATTTTAAAAAGGTTAAACCATGGAATTTAGTGACAAAGAACTGGAAGTGATAGCGGGTGGTAAGAAAAAGATTAAGGCTGCAACTTTATTCAGAGTTTTGCTGATTGTTGTCATGCTATGCGGTATTACCTTGATGGCAACAGGTGTGGTTGTCGCTGAGTATATTGTTTATTTAACATTCGGCGCTGTTGTCCTGGCTATCGGATTGCCTCAATTTGGCCCTGGGCCAAAGTACGAAGAGTTATTAAATATCTTAGATAACAAAGCTAATGCGCAGCGTTCAAAAACATAACAATACGCATCACTCGCTCCCATTAGTCGCTGGGACACCAAACCGCTGCACGGCTTGTCGCCCGTGAGCTTCGTGTTGAACGGCAAGGAGCATCTCACATAGTGAAAGGTGATCTTCCCCTAAATCTGTAGACACTATTTCCTACAATCAACCCCATAATCTCCAAGCTAAACCTGATGCTCGCGATGTGGCTTGTTTGCTGGCTTTTTCAAATACCATGTTAGTGCCTAAACAGTAGAAATGGTTTTTGGCGCGGGTGATGGCGGTGTAAAGCAGTTCTTTACTGAGTAGCTGCCATTGTGCGGGGCTGGGTTTGTGGGGCAATACAAAGCTGACTTTATCAAACTCGCTGCCTTGGCTTTTGTGTACTGTCATGGCGTAGCAAGTGTCGTGGCTGGGTAAGCGTGCGGGTAATACTTTGAGCAGGCTGCCATCGGCCATAACAAAGTGGGCCATTAAGCGACTTGGCTTAGTGTTGTCTTGCAAGATTAACCCAATATCACCATTAAATAAGCCTAGGTTGTAATCGTTACTTTGAATAATGATCGGTCGGCCTAAATAGAACTCATTATGGGGATTAATCAGTTTGGCGTGTTTAAGGCTGTCGGTGATGGCGATGTTCATGCCCTCAACCCCAAATTCACCTGCTCGCATGGCACACAAGACTCGATATTGGTTAAAGCTGTCGATGATGGTTTGTTCAGAATGCGGCAATGTTATGGCGCAGTCCTGTCGATCCGCTTGATCGATAATGGTCTGTTGATTTATCCCTTGCTGATTTTCTTGTACCAAACTCAGATACTCACCATAAGCCTGTACCGATAATGCCAATAACGCTTGTTTACCGCTGTTATCTCCTTGGGCATTAAGCTGATGTTCAAACCAGTCTAATTCAGCATGCTGTTGCAGCCATACTTGGCGAATGGCACTGATATTAGATTGATTAACCGCACTGGCTAATAGGCCAATACCTGCATCACCTTTAAAACGATGGCTGTGCATCAACATACACAAACTGTCACCAATTTTAGGCTGTTGATCAATAAACTGACTGACATCTTGTTGGGTTAATTGCTCAATGAGCTTTGCCTGTGCTGCGCTGTAACGCATTGACCATGGCGATGTCTGTTGCAGGTTGGCTTGCTTCAAGCCAACACAAATATCGGCCAGTACTGCGCCAGCTTCTACGGATGCGAGTTGATCTTGGTCGCCTAACAATATCAAACGTCCATGAGACGGCAGGGCGCTGAGTAATTTGTACATCATGGGTAAGTCGACCATCGACGCTTCATCGACCACCAGTAAATCTAGTCGCAGTGGATTATCTTGATGGTGTCTAAATTGATGCGAATTGGGGATGACGCCCAACAGCCTATGCAATGTAGAAGCGTCTTCAGGAATTTTTTTTAGTGAATTGATCAATATCTGCGCCAGTGCTGGGTCGCTGACTTGAGTTAGCTGTTGCAGTAAACGATGTTTAGACGCCTTGATAGATTCACTCAGCCTTGCTGCTGCTTTACCGGTAGGCGCGACTAAACGGATGGTTAGCGGCGATTGGGTTAACAGTAACAATAATAGCTTGGTTACTGTGGTGGTTTTACCGGTTCCTGGGCCGCCAGTTATTACCGCTAATGCTTTGGCTAATGCGATAGCAGTGGCAATTTTTTGCCAGTTAAACGGACTATTATTGTTGTCTTGTGCGGTAAATAAGCACTCGATCAGTTGCGGTAAATTACTGTGAGTTAACTCGTTTTCAAGCGGTTTATGTGCTAGATGGGTTAACTTACTCGCGACTTGAGTTTCAAAAAAATGGTACTTATTTAAATATAAACGCCCATGTTCAAAAATCATCGGAGTGTTGTCACCCGGTTGACCCACTGCATCAAATAAACAAATTTGCTCTATCAACTGTTGATGGTTGAGTGTGATACAACAATTGACCTCAGCGTGACGATGGCTGTCTTCTGCCATGGGATTGGTGAGATCAATTTGTTCGATGACTAAACAACTGTGCTGATTCGACAATTGCTGACTGAGCAGGGCGCAAACCAGTAAAAAAAGCTGAGATTGTGCTTCGGTGATGCTTGGGTCGTTATTAATGGTTTCAATGTTAGCCAGCTCTAAAGCAAAATGGCGATCGAGCGCGGTAATGAGTCGCTGTTGTTGCCAAAGCTGGAGTAATTCGGTGATCGGGTAGGTGAGCATTAACATGATGACGTCTCCGGTGCACGATTGTCTGTTTGACCTGAAAATAAGCGGTCGAGTTGTTCGATTAATGCTTGCGGTGGTTTGTCATAAAATACCCCCGCGCCCGGGTGTTCAGGATGCATACCGCGTAAAAACAGATAATAGCTGCCGCCAATATGTTGCTGATAATTATAGTCTGGTAATCTAAGCGATAAGTAGCGATGCAATGCCAAGGTATACAAGATGTATTGTAAATTATAACGATGAGCATTAATGGCTTTGGCCATGGCAGAGCGAGTGTAGTCGCTATATTTATCGCCCAAATGGTTGGACTTATAGTCGGCAATACAGAATTGGCCTTGATGCTCAAAGATTAAATCGATAAAGCCTTTTAACATGCCTTTTAAGGTGTCAAAGTCGAGTCCGCCGACATAACCGTGCTGTTGCAAAATATGATTTAATTGCGATGCTTGTAAGGTTGAAATCGGCAGGTAAAACTCCATTTCGACCATTTTTTGCTTGATGCCTAATTGGCTTAATGTCAGTGAGGTGTCTTGTGACGATGGCTCGATAAACAGCGGCGCGGCCAATATTTGCTGATACCAGTCCATTAGCGGCTGTTGCCATAGGGTTTCGTCAAAACCATATTGTTTCATGGCTTTGGCCAGTGCTGGTGACAGCTCGGTGTCTGCTTGGGTAAAATCAAACAGTTCTAGCACTAAATGCATAAAACTACCGGTATTAGCACCGCGCTCGAAACTAAAGCGATCCAGTACGGGTTCGGTGAGAACGTCATCTTGCAACTGTAATTGGATTAACTCATCGGTGAAGTCTTCATCGTCAGCACCGGGTGCGACTCTCTCGTGAGGCAAATGTTTGACTAAGCCTGAATAACTGCCCACTCGCCATGCCAGGCTCTTTTTCCGAGTTACTATTTTGGCCGCTAGCGGGTCATTGTTATCGTGGATATCAGCGAGCACGGAATCGTCAATATCGTTGCTTAAGCATTCGACACTTATTGCCGGCAAGGTGGCAATAGCATTCACTTTGGCTTGAATTAGGTTAAAGTCGGCTTTTTTGTCGGTAATGCCCAGCAGATAACCGATACCTGTTTCATGCAATTGGCTGCTGATCCCCGCCTTTAATTGACGGCTTTGGTTGGCAATATACAAATAACACACATAAACTGGCCGGGTTAACGCCACATATAACAGGCGTAAATCTTCAGCGAGGGTTTCTTGTTTGAGTTGTTCCCAGCCTTCGTCGGTGGCGTCGATGTCCCAAATAAGTTGTTCATTTTTATGGTACATCATTGGTGCCGGGCGTTTTTTATGACCACGGGCTAGGCTGACAAACGGCACAAAACATACCGGATATTCTAAGCCCTTACTTTTATGAATAGTGACAATTTGCACCAAGTTTTGTTCGCTTTCTAGGCGCAGTTGTTGCTCGTCACCGCCATTATTACCAATCAGCTGTTGCTCATACCAGTTAATAAGGGCGCTGTTGCCATCAAGTTCGGTGGCTTTTTGCTGTAGTAATTCAGCTAAATGCCTAAAGTCGGTTAAGCGTCTTTCACCTGATGCTTTGGCATCTGCGGCGTTGTCTTCATCAGCATCATTAACGCTATTGTCACTGTTGCTGCTATAAGAGCTGTCACTATTGTTGTCATTCCCACGCAGAGCATTAGCATTGCTGTTATCAACATTATTAATGTCGGTCGTGACAGATTGCGACAAATAGCGGTGGATTAATTGGGTTTCGCTGGCAAAGTTAAGCAGTGCTGGCATTACGCCGCGTTGTTGCCATAACTGATGCCAATGAGTGAATTGATCTAGTACCCGCTGACGTTGTTCTTCATCTTGATTAAATTGATGAATGCGCAGGGCATTAAAACCGACTAGCTCAGTGGCCAGTGCGGCGCGGATAGCGCGTTCATCTTTTGGTGTGGCTAACGCATATAGTAGAATCGCCATTTCTCGAGCTTCAATAGTGTTAAACACACTGTCTCGGCTTAAAAATACCGCGCCAATTTTACGGGCCGATAATGCCGCTTTCATTACCGCGGCTTCATTTCTGTCGCGCACTAATATGGCGATGTCTTTAGCGATTAACGGCTTACTCGGTTGGCTTTGGCTAGAATGAACGTTACATAACCCTTGTTGTGATTCAGTGAGTAAGCGCTTTATTTCACTGGCAGCATCTGCGGCCAGGCGTTGTCTTGCGGTAGTTTTATTGAGGCCATTAACATCGTCTTCGGCTAATAAGCGGATCCGCAACGCTGCTGGATTTGTTGTCGCTTCACTCAGGTGTTTATTGGCTGCCGATGATGGGGTTTTAACAATATCATAGGGGATAGCTTGGCTAATAAACGGGTCTTGGTGTTGGCTAAAAAGCTGATTAACGCCATTGACTAACTGAGTTGATGAGCGGTAATTGGTGTCAAGATTATAATGAGCCTGTGTTTGTTGGCGCGCAGCAATATAAGTATAAATATCGGCACCACGGAAAGCATAAATAGCCTGCTTAGGATCGCCAATCATTAATAAACTTAAGCGCCCCTTGTTAGCGTCATCATTGTTGTTGTCATTACTAATGTCGTCATTACTTATACTGTCATCATCTGGGCTGTTCACCCTTGTATCTGCGGTTAAGCCCAGTTGTGATGCTAGCGGCTGTTGATACACCTGATTAAAAATGGTGAATTGTAGTGGGTCGGTGTCTTGGAACTCATCAATTAATGCGACCGGAAAACGCTTAGCAATAGCATGGGCGAGGGTGATCGGGTTTTGGCTGAGCGCCATGGCTAAGCTGAGCAATAGGTCATCGGGTGTCATCAAATTGCGTTGCTGTTTTTGGCCGGCAAAGCGTTGGCGAATACCCTCACGGGCGCGCACTAAAAATGACGGAATAAGCTGATTAATTAACTCCAATAAACGCTCAATATGGTCTAGTAACGGCGCTTCATCCGCACTGGGGATAACGCCACCTTTATTGAGTTTAAGCTCTGATAATGCCAGTTGCTCCATCGCTTTTATTGGCGGTAATCCTTGGCCAAATTTTACCCAGTTACTAATGCTATCAAACAGTTGGCTAAGTTTAGGGTAGCCGTCGGTACCTTTACCAAAACGTTGACCGTTTAATGGCAGCGATTGCAATAATTCAAGGGTGCTGTCGTGCAGGCTTTGCCACAATAAGCTAAAGCGGCTGATACTTTGGCTTAGCTGTTGTTGTAGGGTTTCAAAGGCTGGAGGTTGTTTTGATAACACCGCTTGGCTTGCACCTAATAACGGTCGCAGTTTTTGTGCTAACACGTCTGGTTCGGCAAACACATCACTAATGGCTTGGGCTAAAAAGGGCGGTAATGGATAACACACTTCACGCCAGAAATCGCGCACCGCATGGTGTAAAAACTCACTGTCGTCGAGGGTGAATTCGGACTCAAATAACAATGACGACTCAAATGCCATGTCTGACAACACGCGTTGGCAAAAGGCATGAATGGTAAAAATAGCTGCCTCATCTAACGATTTTAACGCTAAGTCTAAGCGTCTTAACGCAATAGGACGTTCATCTTCCGAGGTGTCATGGTAAAGCTGTTCAATAAATTCATCGTTTACGGCTAGGCCTAAAAAGCGTTTAAACGCTAAGTTAATCCGCTTACGAATTCGGTCTCTGAGTTCTTCGGTTGCGGCGTTGGTGAAGGTAACCACCAAAATTTGCTCACAACTTAACGGCGCTTTACCACCGTGGCCTAACAATAAACGTAAATACAAACCGGAAATGGTATAGGTTTTCCCCGTACCAGCACTGGCTTCAATTAAGCTGGAACCGCGAAACGGTAAGGTGAGGGCATTAAGCGGTGTCACGGTAATAGCGTCCATTAATGCGCTCCTAATTTAGCTGCGTTGGCAATGAGTTGCGCTTGAATATCGACCGCGGTGCCACTGACAAAGGTGTCTAATTCTGCCAGTTTATCTTTGTGATACTGGCTTAACATGGGTTGCAGCAAATGGCTGGCTAATGCACCAAACCTAGCTTCGCTAAAGTCTTCTGGGAAATGGAATAAACGCTGGTTATGTGGGTCGTGCCCTTCGCCGAATTGGTTTTGGCCGTCATCCCATTTTTTCTGAGCTTTAAGCAGCTTTTCTTCATGGTCGCCATCGGTTTCAACATAGGCGAAAGCGGTTTTAGGCATAAAACACAATGGTTGAGTCTGGCCTTGAATAAAACCAATGATAAAGCGCATTAGCTGCGCCTTGGCTTGCTCGGCAGTTATTGGCGCAAAGGCATGAAAATGGCCAATGTCGAGTAGGTAACTAAATTGATTTTTACCTAACCCCGAGCTAGATGAACTGGCCATAGCATGAATACATAAGTGGCGAAGGTATACCCGAATAAAATCTCGTCCGTGGGCAGTACCCGGGCGATAATTGACTAAGCCTTTAGGCAAAATATCGTCAATACGACCAACAAGATTGACCCGCATAAAAGAGGGTTGGCTGTTTTGTGGTGAGTCTGCTTGTACTGGTAAACCGTGCGCAGATAGATCATGCTCCGGAAAATCATGCATTGGTAGTGGTAGATCAAAGTTAACATCCACATTCAAGGTGTGCATGGCTTGTTGGTCTTGTAAAAATTGTACTCGATTAATCAACGGCGATATATCACGTAAATATTGATTAATTAACAAGTCGTCAAACGGCGCCATTGGCAATTCACCGCTGGTTTTGAGCTTACTGAGTAATTCATGATCTGGGCTGTCGAGTTGATGTTCAATGGCATTGTCGAGCATGCGTGATTGCAATAAATAACGCTCGAGTGCATTTAAGCTAAACGGTTCGTCATTGTCATCGGCTTGAATATCCAGTGATAAATCGACTTTTAAACTACGGTTGAAAAAGAATTGCGCTGGATTACGATAAAAACGAATTAATGCCGACAATTCGAGTTCGACCACTTTAATGCCTTCGCTATTAATATGAGTATGGGCAAACACTTCATCTGCCTGTTCGGTCGACAAGGGTAATGCTTGCTCAAAAAAGTGATTGTTAATGGTCGCATTGGCTGGTGGCGGGCACCATTGGGCATTAAAACTGTGTTGCAGTTTATTCACACTATCAGCCGATTGTGGTGTTTCTCGGAAAAGTTTAGCGTCAAAAGGCTGCAAAGGTTGTGCTTGAATAAGCTGTGCCAGTACGGCTTTGTCAGCGTCATCAAGGTTGATTTTGGCTTGTTGTTCAGGCTGCTGTGCCAGTTTTAGTGGCAAGTAGCTGAGTTGACAATATTCGACCAGTTCAGACACTAACATTGAGGCGATACGTTCGGCATTATCACGTTCACTGTGGCCAATATAACTGATGTACAGTTGCTCTCTGGCAGACAATAACGCTTCTAAAAACAGATAACGGTCATCTAATCGGCGCGAGCGATCGCCTTTTTTAGGGCCAAAATGCGCCATTAAATCAAAGCCGACAGGATGTTGTACTCGCGGATAAACGCCGTCATTCATACCCAGCAAACACACCACTTTAAAAGGAATAGAGCGCATTGGCATTAAAGTACAAAAATTGACGCTGCCAGCAAGGTAACGTTGGCCGACACGAGATTCTGTTAAGCGTTGATTAAACCACTGTTTTAGGACTTCTATATCGACTTGGCCTTGATGGCCAGCGCTTTCAAGCTCAGTGTCTAGGGTAACCAATGCATCCCGAATGGCTTGAATTTGCTCACGCTCGTCATCTGTGGTGTCGTAGCAATCGACGAGTAGTTGTTGTAATTGCTCTAGGCGTTCGCTGGTGCTGTAGTCGCTGGCGAATAGGGTAAAATACGTGTCGATGGTTTCTAAAAAGTTGAGCAACTTACCTAATGCCTGCGATGACTGACCTTCAATGCCTTGCACCATTAAAGTATCGCGATAAATATCGGCATCGTCGTTAAAGGCGTAGCCAAGGATTAAACGCTTAATACCAAATGCCCATGAGTTTTGCGCAAAAGGTTGAACGCCCAATTGGCTGCGAGTTTGTTCACTGCGGCCCCAACGCACATTGGCATCGTCTAGCCAGCGGCGAATTAATGATAATTCGTCATCATCCAGTTGGAAGCGGCGCAAAATTGCTGGCACTTCTAAAATACCGATAATGTCTGTTAAGCCAAAGCGGCTTTGATTGATGTTTAACAGGCTTAAAAAGCTATTGATTAACGGTGATTCTTGCGCTGCGCCCCTGTCGGCAATGGCGTAGGGTATGTAATAGTCGCCTTTTTGTGGATTTTTGTCAGCAAAATACTGACTGTTAGCGGTACCAAATACCGCATCAATATACGGTGCGTAGGCTGCCACATCGGGCATCATGATCACTATGTCTTTTGGGGTTAATTCACTGTTGTTAGACAGCAATGCTAAAAGATGATCATGTAAGGTTTCAACTTCACGCAAGGCACTGTGGCAACTGCGTAAGGTAATTGAGTTATCACTTGGCAATAATTTACGTCGAGCGTCAATATCTTGGTATAAATCTGCATTTGGCCCTAATGGTTGCCCAAGCGTTTCCATTTGTAATATATCGTATTGTACTCCGTGCAGTAGATTATTTGGCTCGGGTTCGACATAACAATCGTAACCAAAGTCGGTATGTTCCGGCGGTAGGCTAAGCATTAAATCAAGCAGTTCACGGCCCATTTGACCATTATTGGCCAATATCGGGTTACCCACTTCGAGTTTGTCTTCCCAGTCTTGGTCGAGTTGTTTTTTGTTAGCATATTGCAACGCCATGCGGGCGCGGGTTTTCGGTTCAACAATATCACCCCAATAGTGCTGGCAAGGGCTGAGCGACAACATAATCACATCAATACGGCTAGCCAAGTGGTACAGCACATCGAGGGTTTGTGGCGGCATAGATGAAATACCAAATACGTATAATCGAGCCGGCAACATCGATAAATCGGTATCTGGATTGGCTAAGGTCGCAATTAAGTCAGCATGTAAATTGGCGCGATGATAATGGCTGGCGTGCAAATGATGTTGGTTATAGTCGATTAATGCTCGCCACAGAATAGGTTGCCATTGTTGGTTTTCATCTAACGCCAAGCGGTTGTCTAGGCTCGATAATGGCTGGTTTTGCTCCCACGCTAAAATCCACTCAGGGCGATAAACTAAGTATTGGTCAAAAATATCGGCAATGCGGCCACACAATTGAAATAGCTTAATGGCATCATGTGACTGATTGAGCTGCAATATGGCGTGGCTGTTCGTTGTATTAGCATCGATATCAGTTTCAGTATCGGTATCAGCTATATCAGTAGTGCTATCAACTTGAGGCGATAAGTACTGTTTGAGTGGGCTAAAGTCTGGGTTATCTAACAGACTTGGTAATAAGTCCATTAACTTCCAGGTCATCGCCGCTTTGGTAAAAGCGTTATCTTTTGGTACATCGGGCAGCAAGTCGTGGCATAACTGCCAGGTAAAACTTGAGGGTAACGGGAACGATAATGCTGCGGCAATGCCATTGTGTTTGGCGATTTCTAAACGCAGCCAAGTCGACATCCCGGGGCTTTGAACTAACACATGCTCACTGGCTAATAAACTGACGTTATCTAAACGAATAGCCAGTAGTTTGGCCAGTTGTTCAGATAACACTTCCATCTGATTAGATTGAATTAAAGTAAGCATGGTCGATCCGCTAATTTGAGATTAATTCATTCTATGGACTCTGGGTTAAATCATCAATCAAAACCGTTAATAATCAGGATGATTGCTGCTGTATTGCACAAGATTAACTGCGCAGTAGTCGCAGGCGTAAACGGCGATATAGCTGGCTAAATTGTTGCTGCTGTTGTTGCGCTTGCGATTCCGACAGCGGTTGATATTTAAGTGCCATAAAGGCATGACTTAACGCACTAAAGTCGGCTGCAATCTGAGGTGAAAGGGCGCTTAAATGTGTATTAACCGCAGCCACATAGGTAGAAGGTGCTTGGCCTTGTTGGCGGGCGATGCCTTTTTTAGCTAAGCGCTGACAAATGATGTCATAACGTTTATTGAGTGGATCTTGGTTACGATCAAAGCTAAACAACCCAGCATAGTAAGCAATAATTAGCGCGATAATGATAAAGCTAAAAATCATTAATAAGGCGATTTTAGTGCTGCTGACATCCCCCAATAGTTTAGCTAATACTTGCTGTTTTCGTTGTTCGTCAAAACCTAATACCCATACACTCCAATAATAATCGACACTGGCAAACTGTTGGCGTAATTCATTTAACCATGGGTATTGCTTCATGTGCAGCGTGCTAAATGGGCTGTCTTGTAAGTAACTGCTTTGGCTGTCAAAGGTGGCATCAAAACCATCGAGTACCCGCTGCGGTGCAATCATCGCTGTCGGGTCAAAACGTTGCCAACCTTGACCTTCTAACCACACTTCAGTCCAGGCATGGGCCATGTATTGATAGACACTGTAATAGCCTGCTTTGGCGTTGTATTCGCCGCCTTGATAACCAGCAACCATCCGCGTTGGCAAACCGCTCGCACGAGCCATAAAAACTAGTGCAGAGGCATAATGAGCACAAAATCCGGCGCGATTTTCAAATAAAAAGTCATCAATTTGTTGCTCACCGACAGTCGGTGGACTCAAGGTGTAATAATAGGCTTGTTCAGCAAAGTAATTCATCATCGCATTAATGCGCGCTTGTGGATCGGGATAATCTTTGGCGAACTGCAAACCGAGTTTTCGGGTTTTTGGATTGCTATTGGCTGGCAACGTAAGGTTGAGCTGTTTAGAATTTGAGTCGAGTTTGAGATCCATAATCGTGTCAGGATATGAGGTCACTCTATAACTCATACGCTGATCGACAGGCCTTAACGAATACAAACGATAATCTGCTAATTCAACCACTTGATCATTGCTGCTAAACGCTTCATCTAAACCATATAACCATTTTTGATGACTGGGTTCGCTAATCACCACATAGTCGATTTTTCTATTATTGTTGTTGGCAATAGGAGCTTGGCGATCGGGTTTATTAAAATAGGCCTGCCGTTGAATTTGCTTAATGGCTGGGTCCTGGCGCCAGGTTTTGCCGTCATAATTTTCCATTACCAGGGTACGCCAATATAAATCCTGGTTGGCAGGTCCTAGGGTGCTGCCATCTGGGTTGTCAAAACCGACGCGAAAGGCCAGCTCTGCTGAGCGAGTGAGCTTACTAATGTCACCAAATGACACTTCATCAGACAAACCGGTTTTGGCCGTTTTCATATTGGGCACTAACCATAGTGGCCCGAGGCGTGGGAACACCACAAACAGTAATATGGCTAACGGTAGGCTTTGTAATATTATTTTAAGGCTAAAACTGAGGTTAGCGACTTTGTTAGATTTGTCTTGATAAACGCTGATTAACACACCCGTATTGAGCACCGCAACAGCTAATAAGTGTAGGGTATTAAGCATGCTTTGTTGATCAAGCAAGATCAGGCCGATAAGAAAATAGCCGACTAACACAATGGCTTTAACGTCTCTAAGTTCACGCATTTCAATGTATTTTAACGCGTAACCTAATATCAGTAAGTTAACCAACGCATTGAGCAACCCTATTTGGCTCGACACTAAGGCGAGGGTGGTTGCGGCGCCAATGGCCAAAGTCGTCACCAATAGTTTAGGTGGCGCGGCTACTTTGCCGAGAAAAATACCCACGCGCCAAACAAAACAAATGGCACAAATGCCAATGCTCCATAAAGTGGCTTGTTGATGCAAAGGGCTGAGGATAGCGACATTCGTTACCAATAACCAAAATAAGGTATTGCGACTAATAATGGCATCAAAGTTATCGGTCATAGTGATTTACCTACCGATGACGCCGTCACATCAGTTGAGCTAAAATCTGGGTTCATATTGGCGGGTAAACGATAAGTTGCAATCGCGGTTTGACAAGCCACGCGATGGGCTGCACCTGTTTGCTGATTGATAATATGATCATCCAGAATTAAGCCAAATATTTGCTGAGTTTGGCTTAATTTATCGACTTGCCATGCGAGTTTACTTAGCCGGTGTTCAATGTCATTGCCTGATGTATTGGCCAAGGTTAACCAAACGGGTAATCCTTCAGGTTCAGCAAACTCTTTGGATAACATGCCTTTGTCCTGGGCCCATTGTTTCCATGCTACTTGCTTGAGTGATTCGCCAGGAATATAAATGCGTAAGCCTTTGTAGTCATCAACACCTGGGCGCAATTTTCCGTGTTCATAGTGGTTATCATTGTCGCTGATGTGGCTTGTCAGTTCGATATCACACATTTCTGGTTTAGCAAAAATAACATGATGTATGTCTAAGTCGACATAGGACCATGCACAGCATAATCCTAACGGAAAGTACGATGAGATCTTGATCCGTCCTGGAGTTAATCGGCCGCGCTTAGCGCCTTCAAATGGCACGATAGCAATGGTTTGCTCGTGCATTTGTTTAACGCGCACGTGGCGTTGATAACTAAATTGCAAACAAATTTGCTGGTGGGTGGTGTCGGGATTCTTTTGCCGAGTATGGCCCGTTAACATGATGGGAAACGGCATGCTGTCTTCAGCATAACCTGATGGTGGCGCCACCGCATTAAAGGTTAACCCGGCGAGGTTTTTATAGCTGTAAATAATGCAGGTATGGAACACACTGGCAAGTAATAAGCTTAAACCAATCACTAAGTTGTTTTGGTAATTGGTGCCAAATAAATACAGTAAAACAATGAGTCCAATCCATACCAAACCAAAACCACTGGGTAAAATAAAAATACCTTTATGGCTAAGGGTGATTTGTTTTTGCGCTGGTAGACGTTTACTTATCCACCTTGACCAGCGCCTGGTTAACGATGCAGGAATTAACCGACGAAATCGAGACGGCTTAATAGCGCCATTGGCATAGATTGCTGAAGAGTGCTTGTTTGTTGTCGTCGATTTAGCCATGTGCCTGCGCCGTTAACGTATTGGGTTGACGCTGGCGAGAATAGTGTCAGACAACGCTTGGCCTTGAAATTGACTACTGCTGCGAATGCGGTGCTCTGCAACTGAGGCAAATACTGCTTGAATATCTTCAGGGACCACGTATTGGCGTTGACTGATAAAAGCCCATGCTTTAGCGGCTTGCAGCAGAGCAATACTGGCGCGAGGCGATAACCCGTTAGCGACATTGTGTTGCCGAGAGTAATCAACCAAGGCAATTAAATAATTCAGCACGGCATCCGATGCAGACACTTGCGCCACTTGTTGTTGCAGTAGCATTAACTCTTGCGGCGTTAAGCATTGAGATAATGCTGCCGGTTTATTGGCTTGAGTGCGCGACTTTAACATGGCTAACTCGGCTTCTGCGCTGGGGTAACCGATGGAAATCCGCATCATAAATCGATCGAGTTGCGATTCTGGCAACGGGAAAGTACCAGCTTGATCAACCGGATTTTGGGTAGCAATAACAAAAAACGGTGAACTCAGAGGGTGGGTGATTCCATCGATAGTAATTTGTTGCTCTGCCATGGCTTCGAGTAAAGCACTTTGGGTTTTGGGGCTGGCGCGGTTAATTTCATCTGCCAACAACATTTGATTAAATATAGGGCCTTTATGAAAGATAAATTGTTGCTGCTCTTTACTGTAAATGGATACCCCAAGAATGTCCGCCGGTAACATGTCACTGGTAAATTGGATGCGTTGATAACTCATGCCTAAACTACTGGCAATACCCTGGGACAAACTGGTTTTACCCATGCCGGGTAAGTCTTCAATCAGTAAATGGCCTTTAGCAAGAATACAAGCGACGGCAAGTTTGATTTGCTCAGGTTTACCTAGCAGGACTTGGCTTAGTTGGTTGAGCAATGTTTGAATAGTTGATTGCGACACGAAAACTCCAACTTGTCTGAAATAAACCCTTTTGAGTCTATTGTAGGTTACTGTTTGTGATTACTTTTTAAGGTTGTGACTTATTGTTATGGTGTATCAATCACTATCACAATCGTTAGTTAGTAGCGACTAGCAACCTAGCCACTATCACTACTCAATCTCTGTTACTGCAGTTTTACATCTACATCATAGGTTAACGGGTGAACCGTTGTTAAGCAAAATAACCCGCCACTGTGTAGCGGCTATTGTGCACAAGACATAAAAACGGCTCACGATGCATCACCATCAAAATACGCAATTAATAACGGTAGCTGAGCTCTTTGGTGCTGAACATGCCATCATTTAAGGCTTTTTTCTGTTGGAATATCATTCGATAACTTAACACCGCTTGGACATATTCACGGGTTTCAGTGTACGGAATCGTTTCAATAAAACTCATCACATCTAAGCTACCATTAGATGCTCTTAACCAGCGACGAACACTGCCAGGACCGGCATTATAGGCTGCGGTTGCCAGTACTCTATTTTGGTCAAACTGTTTAAGTAATTCGCTGTAATACGCACTACCCAACATAATGTTCACTTTCGGGTCGTACAGGTCTTTTACGTTGTTAAAAGGTATTTTGTGTCTTTTAGCGGTTTGTTTGGCGGTAGCAGGCATTAATTGCATTAAGCCTCTGGCCCCAACTCCAGAAGTCGCATAAAGATAAAATGCACTTTCTCGACGAGAAATTGCACGGATTTCATCAATATTAACGGAGAACTTTTTACTGGCTTTGACGAATTCATCATTGGCCGCATCTGGAAAGCGTAGCACTAATGAATTCCATAATTTACCTTGAATGCTCGATTCAACACTAAATGCATGCCAACCGTTATTTAAGGCGAATAAACCATATTGTGCGGTCATTTCGCCGTTATGGCGGCGCATTAAATATAGCCATTCATTACGGGCATCAATTTGTTTATCTAAAGCCATTAATTCAACGACACGAGCCAGCCCAGGGTCTTGGTTTAAGGTCGCTTGCAATTCTGGGTTAGGTGCTAAATTGTCATCATTCATCGCCAAGGGTTTCCCCAACGCTTCTGCGGCATTAAAACCGTAAAAGTTACGTTCGCCACTCAATATTGACTGCAATTGGGTCGCGCGCGTTTTGTCATGGCGCGAGGTCATCTTGGCTTGCCAATATTGCCAACGAGGATCTGCTTTACCTTGATCGCTTAGCAAGGCTAAATACTTATCTACTGTAGTTAAGTCTTGCTCACGAATAGCCCAGCGTAAGCGCATTTCGTATAAATCATCAGATTTAAGTAATGGCAGCATAGTATCTATGTGTGCCACCAGTTTTTCATCTTGCCGGATCAATGCTCGGCGAACTAAATAGCGATTAAGTTGGCGCGCTTCCAGGTCGGTGAAGCGGTTTGCCTTTTGGTATTTAACATATAATTTTATTGCTTGATGTAAATCTTTTTGCGCCAGCTTGCGTAATCCGGCGTCAACGATATTGCCCATAATAGGTTTAGAGCTGGCAAACTTGTTCATGTGGCGCAAACTATTGGGATCGCGAAAAACAGAGACGAGTAATTTTGCTTCATCATCATGTTGGGTGATTTTTTGCGATAAATAACTTAGCAAGCTTGATTGTCCAGCATTAAAACTCAACAGCATACGCGCCCAAATGAGCTCTTGGGTACGATAGCCTGCTTTAGTCCATTGGTTAATTACAGCATCACATTCATTAGGGCGTGAGTAACCGTGAACCCATAGGCGTTCTATACCTTTGTAAGCCATCTCTTTATTACCTGCATCAAGTTGTGCTTGATAGTAATAACACTGGAGACGAATATCATTAGGCGTGTCTGGTGCTATCACCAGAAAGTCTTGCCAGCGTTGTTTTTTACCTGCATTGAGCAGGTAACGGTAACGCGCATTATTATAAAGTGGTGTGGTATCAAATTTGTTGATCGCATTCAACGCAGTGTTCCCCGAAGATTGCACTATGCTGTCAATCGTCGCGTGGTAGTCGAGGTAAACCGTTAACGGGTAATCGCCTAGCTGTTGACGTAAAGCTTGATACTTATCGAGCTGGTTTTTATCTAATGCTTGGCGAGCATCAAGATAGCGTTGCTGTTGTGAGGTTAGCGCATTTGCTTGGCCCATAAAGGCCAATGATGTACTCAATAATAATGCGCCAGTAAGTAAAGTGTTCGCCCAAGTGTTACGCATTTATATGAGAATCTCCGCCTCAGTCATTCATTTGCTATCAGTATTTGCTATGAGCATTTACGATAAGTGTTTGCTACAAGTATTTGCTATTGGTCTTTAAGCTATTATTGACAATATTTATAACCGTTATTTAGTTTAAGTACTGGTGTTATGTTGTTAAATCACTATTAGGCTTGTTGATTAAACAAAGATTAATAATTACTCATTATATCAATTAACGATTACTGGCGTGCTTTTCGACTGACTCATCTAGCGCCCGATTAAGTAATTGTTTATCTAATTGTTTGCTGGTGTCGACGCCTAATTGTTGCATGTAATGCGCTTGTCTAATGACATTGCCTTTACCTGAAGACAACTTTGCCATGGCACTTTGATAGGTTTTATCTGCCGTATCTAGGGCGCGTCCGAGTTTTTCCATGTCTTCAAGATAGCCGCATAATTTGTCGTAAATACGACTTGCTTGCTTGGCGATATTTTGAGCATTTTGATTTTGGTATTCATAACGCCATATATTGTTGATGGTGCGCAACGCGACTAATAAATTGGTTGGACTCACGAGCATGATATTTTGCTCTAAGGCAAAGTTAACTAAGCTCGGGTCGTATTCAATGGCCAGTAAAAATGCCGGTTCAATAGGAATGAACATTAACACATAGTCTAAACTTTTGAGGCCATGCAGCTTATGATAATCTTTTTGGCCTAGGCCTTTAATATGCTGCCTAATTGATAATGCATGTTCTTTTATGGCTTGGTCTCGAATGTCTTTATCTTCGCTATTAAAATAACGTTCGTAGCTGACTAATGACATTTTTGCGTCGATGACCACGTCTTTTTGTTCGGGTAAATGTACGATAACATCGGGCTTAAAACGCTTGCCGTTATCGTCTTTTAAATCTTGCTGAGTTTGGTATTCATGGCCTTCGCGTAAACCACTTTCTTGCAATACACGCTCTAAAATGACCTCCCCCCAATTACCTTGCTGCTTGTTGTCACCTTTAAGTGCTTTAGTCAGGTTAATCGCATCTTGGCTCATTTTTAAGTTGAGATCGCGCAAATTATCTAACTGGTGTTTCAACGCACTACGCTCAGATTGCTCATGAGTGTACGACTCTTGAATTTGGCGTCTAAAGCCTTCTAACTGTTGTTTTAATGGTCCAAGAACGCCATCTATTTGCGACACGTTTTGTTGTTTAAAGCTTTCACTGCGTTCTTCAAAAATCCGATTAGCAAGGTTTTCAAATTGCAGTTTAAGGCGCTCTTCTGCCGATTCGAGTAGCACTATTTTATCTTGTAATGATTTTTGCTCGGTTTCTGCTTTGACCAAAATGGTTTGTTGCACCGCATTGGACTTGGCTAAGTTGAGCTGAGATTCCATTAAACGATGTTGGGTATCAACCATTTGTTGTTCGACGAGAAGAACCCGATCGGCTTTGGTTTCTGCGCTAGAAAGCTGGGCAATCAAATCTTCAATTTTACTTTGCAGATGATTACTGTGATCAATTTTATCATCGAGATTATCTTGTAATCTCGACATTTCAATTTGGACTTCGTTGAGCTGTTGAAGCGTTTGTTGTTCATGTTGAAGTTTAAGTTGTTCCCATCTTTTACGAGTTAATCGTTGATTGATTAGGGCGCCAATTAAAAAGGCAACAAACGCGACAGCAATCAAAGCTGCAATTTGAGGAAGAGTTAACGACACTGCAAAAGGCATAACAAAAACCGATAGAAAATAATGGTTAAGGGTCGCACGGCTAATAAACAGCTGCAAGGGGTAAACTGCGGATTTAATGAAATATTGTTGTTAATGATTAAATTTAAACCTAAGCGTAATATTGGTTCGTATAGACTTGTACAATGCGATGCTTAATAGACTTCTTTGCTAATAGATAAACATTAACGATCTTTTTAGTCAGCTGTTGAAATAAAAATAGGATTTTACCTGTCTATTGAGAGACGTAAGGCAGATTATGCTAGCACTTGGCTGTCGACAAATATTTTAACGAGGTGATTTATGACCGGTAAAAAACGTTTTACTCAAGGCATACAAAAACGTGCTTCTTGGCATATTCCTGATAACCAAGTTACGCCTGAGTCGGTATTTAATGATCGTCGTAACATTATTAAAGCCTTAGGGTTAGGTGCATTGGGAGCGAGTTTGCCGGGTCAAGTTCAAGCCGGTATTTTTGATTTATTTGGCGAGCAACAAGCTAAAAACCCATTTACTACTCAAGGCCTACAATACTCAACTCCGCCTAAGTTTGTATTACCGAATCCTAAAACGCCAGAAGACAAAGTCACTCGCCATAACAACTTCTATGAATTTGGTAGCAGTAAATCTGACCCCTATGACAACGGGCAAAACTTTAAGGTTGATCCGTGGACGCTAACGATTGATGGTTTAGTCGATAAACCGATTACCTTAGATTTACATGAGTTGACCACCCGTTTTGCGCTTGAAGAGCGCACCTACCGTTTGCGCTGTGTTGAGGCTTGGTCGATGGTGATACCTTGGGTGGGCTTTTCGTTGGCCAGTTTACTTAAACAAGCAGGGGTGCAAAGTAACGCTACTCATGTTGCTTTTGAAACCCTGTTTGATCCAGAGCAAATGCCTGGTCAAAAGAGTCGCTTAATGGGTGGTGGTATTCATTATCCGTATGTTGAAGGGTTAACGGTTGCCGAGGCGATGAATGATTTATCATTTTTAGCTGTCGGTTTGTATGGCAAAACCTTACCGCCACAAAACGGTGCACCCATTCGATTAGTCGTGCCTTGGAAGTATGGTTTCAAAAGTATTAAATCAGTAGTCAGAATTCGAGTAATGGATAAGCAACCACCAACCAGCTGGAATCAATTGGCCTCGAGCGAGTACGGTTTTTACGCCAATGTAAATCCAGAAGTTGACCATCCACGTTGGTCGCAAGCATCTGAGCGCAGTATTGGCGAAGGTGGTTTATTTTCTGCTAAACGTATTCCTACGCAAATGTTCAATGGTTATGGCGATTCAGTGGCCGATTTATACAAAAATATCGATTTGAGGAAGTTTTACTAATGCGGATAAGCGCTCGAGGTCTATTTTGGTTAAAGGTGTTGTTGCATATTAGTTTTTTATTGCCAGCCTTTTATCTCGTGGCGCTAGTGTTAACAGGCAATGCGGGCGGCGATCCGGTGCAGTACATTATTCACTACACTGGCATGGGCGCGATTAACAGCTTATTAGCGACACTGCTTATTTCACCGATTGCCAAGCGCTTTAAAATAGCGGCGCTGATGCAAACTCGTCGTTTGGTGGGCTTGTATGTGTGCGCCTATGCGCTGTTGCACATCAGTGCATTTATAAGCTTAGATTTGCTATTTGCGTGGAGATTACTGTTTGAAGAGGTCATAAAGCGGCCTTATATTTTAGTTGGCGCGGCGACCTTGATTATCATTTTATTACTGGCAATAACGTCCCTTAACAGGATTAAACGCAGTATGGGTAAGCGCTGGCAATCATTGCACAATTGGATCTATCTGGCTGCAATATTGGCGCCTATCCATTTTTATTGGTCGGTAAAGTCTGAAATTATTGAACCCAGTATTTATATTGCGTTATTTGCGGCGTTATTGTTTTACCGTAAAGACAGTATTTATAAATGGTTGAAGCCGAAAAAGTAACTCTCGCTATGACTAACGCCTCAATTTTTGATTGAGGCCGTTGGTTGAAAACGCCGCAAACACAGTAAATATGATTACAGATGCCATAATAATGGCCAGTCTTAGCCAGGGCTGTTCGAGTGCAATGCGCATATCAATGAAATTGAACGTGGTTACTGCCCACACAAATACCACGCTGATCAATAAACCCAATTTGAGTAACGTACGCACAAATGAATGTTTAATGAACATCAGCAATGGTAAACCAATGGCGATAATAGCCATTATATGCTGATCGAATCGTAAGAAATGTGCGCCCAATAATAGGTAAGCCAAGCTGATAATGGTTACTCGCCACCACATACCACTTCTCCTCAATAACGTGCGATAACAGATGTCATCAGTAATATAGTCAATAACACATTGCCAGTATTACTAGCGTTTTAATTGACCTTAACAGATGCAGCATAACGTTAAATGGAGGGCTATTCTTGACGGTGGTTCACATATTACTTAATTACATCTGCTTTGCATTGTTTTGCAATAGCTTAACGATATGACCATTATTTATTTTGCAGCTTCTAAGGCCGCAATTTTAGCCCAAATCTGTTCTGATTCAGCAGTGAGCAACGAATAGGTTTTTATATCGCCTTTACGCTGAGCTTGCATTGCTTGTTCGAGTATTAAGTCATAGCTTTTACGTAATTTTTTGACTGGGTCTGGCTTTAAAAATGAAAACATTGTGTAACCCTTAGTGATGATTATTTGCATATGGTACGAATGCTGCGGGGTTTCAGCCCAATATCATTCACGCTCTTTTACACCGTGTTCCTTGTAATGCAAATCTGATTACTGGGTATAAAGCGCGTTATTACTCAAAGGATATTGTGGTTTCTCTTATGGATATTGATTCATTTTCGCTATAAAAACAAATTATTACCGTGCTGGTAATGAACGGCATCGAAAGATTAGCGCTGCTAAATTATCGTTAGCGTTGCGAACTCTGAGGTTAAAATAGAAATCGTTTCAGTGATGAAATATTATTAATTATCAATGCTATAGGTTACATATGACTCATGCTTACAAAAACCTATTGCCGATAGGTTTTTAGTTTGACATACTATTGCATACGTTGTTAAGAGAACTATGTAATGCAATTAGGCGATCTAGAAAAGTTAGTACTTCAATTCCTTTGGTCTGAAAAAGAAGCCGATGCGAAGCGTGTTCATATTGCCGTTGGGATGAGTCGTGGTAACTCGTTAAACACGATTCAAACTACATTAGATCGATTATTTAAGAAGAGTCTGTTAAGCCGAACTAAGCAGGGGCACGCACATTTGTATACCGCTATAGTCGATCGTGAATCTCTCATCGCCACGTTAATTACAGATGTTACAGCCGATTTTATCGAAGATGGCGAGCATAGTCTTATTGCTGCTTTTGCTTCCTCGTCAGCCAATCTCGATGATGCTCAATTTGAAGCGTTGGAAAAACTTATCGAACAGCAACGCCAGTTACGTAGCAGGCAAATATAAAATGCTAGAGGGTAACGAGGCTATTTTGTTGAATTTAATGAGTGTTGCAATAACGGCTTTCGTTATCGTGACGATATTAATATCTGCCATTATCCCGTTGATTAAAAATAACCTCAATTTATTTGGTTTTATTGCTCGAAAGCGAACGTTATGGCTATTAGCAACCGCGCCTTGGTGGATAGCTTTATGTTGCGTTGTCATATTTTTTCCACGTCAGGATACTAATAATTTAATCGCTTTGATGGAAAAAATTGCTCATTGGCACCATATTGATGTGTTCAAGTTTACAAGCTGGCATGGCTTAACGTTGGTTGTTGCTACCCTCATATTGGCTGTGATGATTAACCTTATGTTTGTTCAAGTTCGTCGACACTCAATCGCGATGCACAACCTTTTTAAATTTTCAGATGTGCAACCTATAGGTTGTGATAATAATCAGACTATTTATTCTATTGCATTAAGCATCCCAGCAGCTTTTACAATTGGTTTGCTCAAGCCTAGGGTTTATCTTACCACTGGATTGCTTCAACAACTTGAACCATCGGCTCTGGATATCATTATCCAACATGAATTGGCGCATGTTCGTGCAAGAGATCCTCTATTTAAAAGTATTTACTCTTTTTTCTGTCTGCTTTATCCAAAGCCAATTCGCCGCATTTTACAACAGCATTTTACCTTGCTCACGGAACAACAAGCAGACTCCGTCGTAACGGGTTATCACGATAACCTTGATGTGGCACAAACATTAATTTCAGTAGCAAAAAAACAACGTCAGTTTCCCCAAAGTTGTGAAGGGAGTCTGGTTAGTCATTTTAGTCATGATCAAATTACTTTGCGGGTACAAAAGCTTCTATCACCACAGAGCCAAATATCCGAACTTACTCTGGTATTTACGGGATTGTGTTTTCTAACTGCAATGCTGTTTACGGTATTAATGGTAGATGGTCTCCATCATCTAATTGAGACTTATTTTATCCATTAAATCAGACTATGAATGAATCAATTCGTTAGAACCGTAAAAGTAAAAAACCGATGACCAACTGATTTTATTTGTTTTGCTTACCACACACCACTATCGAATGTTACACACCCATAAGGAAGCTATTTTGACTGAAACAGACACTTTGGAGCCATCCAATGCTAAGTAAATTATCAAGCTATTGCGTGTTCGCAATCCTCATTGGCTGTGCTTTTATCAGCATCGAAGTATTTGCCCATGGGGTTGATGACAACACTCGAGCTTTTTTAGAACAAAATAGTGGCGTGCAGTTTGTACCTTTTCTCTACATTGGTGCTAAGCACATGATTACCGGCTATGACCACTTATTATTTCTGGTTGGTGTTATCTTTTTCTTATATAGAAGTCGGGATGTTTTCTTATATGTCACGATGTTCACTATTGGTCATAGCACTACCTTACTACTTGGTGTTTTAGGCGATATTCAAGTTAATGCCTACCTCGTTGATGCGATTATTGGTTTATCTGTCGTGTACAAAGGATTTGATAACTTAGGCGGCTTTAAGCGTTGCTTTAATTGGCAGCCTAATACCCAATGGGCAGTATTAATTTTCGGATTGTTTCATGGTTTAGGTTTAGCGACTAAGTTGCAGGAGTTCAATTTACCAAAAGAAGGCCTTTTTATCAATCTAGTGGCCTTTAATATTGGGGTAGAACTTGGTCAATTTGCTGCGCTAGTGGTTATTTTGATTGTCATTAATGTATGGCGAAAATGGCCTTCATTTCAGCGTTTTTCTACGCTTACAAACACTTTATTAATGAGCGCAGGTGTCATGTTGATTGTGTATCAACTGACTGGCTACGTAATTAACAAATAAAAAAGAGATAAATATGCAACATACAGTCAGCAGCAGTACGTTAATTAAAGCCGCTCTATCAGCGATTGTCGTAGCAGGCATTGTTTTAGTTACGCTAATTTTACCCGCCGAATACAACATCGATCCGACAGGTATTGGACAAAAAATAGGTGTCACAGTATTAGCGCAAGCGGCAGAACCAGAAGTGCAACAAAGCGCTCCTGCCGAAGGCTCTAATGAGTTTCAAACGATAGAAGTGATGGTACCTGCAGGGCGTGGAATAGAATATAAATTCGACATGCAACAATTTGACAAAATGACCTATGAATGGATAACAGATGGGACGGCTTTATTTGTTGACCTCCATGGTGAGCCAAAGGGAGATACCTCAGGATATTACGAAAGTTATGTCATCGCGACGTCGGCTGATATGAAAGGTAGTTTTACGGCACCTTTTGCTGGTTCCCACGGTTGGTATTGGAAAAATAAGTCTAATCAACCGGTAGCAGTGCAGTTATTGGTAAAAGGACAATACAAAGTCATCGGTTTAAAATGATCGGTTTAAAATTATTGGTTTAAAATAATAAGGGGAAATTTATGAGAACATTACTTTTTACAATGGTGCTTTTGAGCAGCTTAATAAGCAGTTATTCGCTGGCACATTCAAGCCATGGCCATATGAATGATAATGCTGCCATCAGTGTTGTCATCAAGTCTGCAAAACAAATGACATTTAAGGACTTCGGCTATGCGGTTGGTCAGCTTCCGGTATCATGGAAAAATATTACCATTGCAGATGTAACGGTCTTTAGCGTTACAGGAGGCGTTTATATTGTGAGTGCCACTAATGCAGAAGATAAAAAGACGTTATATTTTCAAATCGCTAACGATGGTGAAGTCATGGCTGTATCTGAAAGTAACACTTTTAAATAATAGATAAATAGTGTTGGATACAAACTTTGTGTGGCCAACACTAATATCGATTCAAAAACAAGCACTCGCTAAATTAGTCTTACACTCAATATACTGATGTATAACAGATTTCTCGTTATCTTATTAGCACTTCATTTGACGTTGTAACATCATATTCTACAATCTGAAGATTAGAATTCTCGGTTCATTTTTTCAAAACTCTTGGTCAGAACATCTATCGAATTTTGATCTAAATGACGAGTAATATCTTCTGTTAGTTGCATATGCATGCGATTGTGGTGCTTATGAAGCGCCATGCCTTCGCTTGTTAATCCAACTAATATTGAACGTCTATCGTCTTCATGTGGAGAGCGGATTATAAGTCCAAACTTTACCAGTTTCTCTACCTGAACCGTTAAGGTGCCAGTGGTAATTGCAAGCCTATCTGCTAGCTCTTTCATTCTCATGGAACCGTGAGAGCCTAGCACCTCAATAGTGTGCACTTGTGCCAGTGAATAACCGGTATCTTTAACGACAGACTGCTCCCAAGAAGACAGTTTGTCGTAAAACTCAATGATTAAATTATTCAAAGAATGCATAAAGGGCCTCAGCAGTAATTCACTTCGATAGTTAAGTGGCTTAGCTTATCAAACTTATTCAATGAGTGTTTAAATGATTCTACGCTGGTATCTGTTGATGTACAGATAGCGATAGAGGCAGAATAATGATCTGCACTAATTCTCCAAATATGAATATCGGTGACCTTGGTTTGTTGATCATCAATGGTGTTAATAATGGCTAGTTGATAATCTTCGTCGATATTTTCATCTAATAGAATAGGGCTAGTTTGCTTCATTAAACCTAGTGCCCATTTAGTGATCACCACCGCACCAACGACTCCCATGATGGGATCTAACCAATACCATCCAAGGAATTTTCCTACCAAAAGTGCACAAATTGCTAACACCGATGTTAATGCGTCTGCTAGTACGTGGAAGTAAGCTGCCTTCAGATTATGGTCGTTACCACTATGATGTTTGTGGTCATCATGTTCGTGGCTATGATGTTTGTGGTCATCATGTTCGTGACTATGATGTTTGTGGTCATCATGCTCGTGGCTATGATGTTTGTGGTCATCATGCTCGTGACTATGATGTTTGTGGTCATCATGCTCGTGGCTATGATGTTTGTGGTCATCATGTTCATGGCTATGACGCTCGTGGTCATCATGCTCGTGGCTATGATGCTTGTGGTCACCGTGATCATGGCCGTGATGTTCATGACCCAATATAAACATACTGGCGATGTTAACGACTAGACCTATGATAGCCACAAGAATAGATTGGTTAAATTGGATCTCAATAGGCGACCATAAACGGTGTAGAGATTCGACCAGCATAATGATAGCGACAATGGCTAATGCGATTGCACTTGTATATCCACCGAGAACGCCGACTTTGCCTACGCCAAAAGAGAATTTGTCACTATTAGCATGTTTTTTTGCATAGCTATAGGTGAATAGTGTAATACAAAAAGCGGCGGCATGAGTCCCCATATGCCAGCCATCAGCGAGCAATGCCATAGAGCCATATATCGTCCCCGCTATCACTTCGATGGCCATGGTGATGACTGTTATAACAAGCACATACCAGGTGCGTTTGACATTTTGCTCGTTAACGGAAGTGAAATTGTGTTGGTGAATATATTTTTCGGCAATGTTATTCATAAGAAAGTAGTTTGATTATCAAGTAATTGCCGATGCTATATTGTTTGATAGTCAAAGTAAATGAATTGATTACTCTATTTCAGTATCCAAACTCGCGAAGTCGAAACTTTAGAGGTTATGTTATCGATTCACTATTTGATTCACTTTGTTGGCCGATAAATACATTGCAGATTTTTACAACGGAGCGAATAAACCGTGAGGGGGAATGCGATAAATATTTTCAGGGAAGTCAATAGGTTAACGGTACACCGCTAGAGTGTACCGTTTATTTGGCTAAAATATTGATTGGTATAGAAATCCAGCACCCATTGCCATACTCAATATGACGAATAAGAAAGCGACAATCATTTGATTTTTGAAGATAGATTTAAGCAAAATGACTTCAGTTAAACTTGCTCCAGCACTACCAATAATTAACGCCATGACTGCGCCAAGACTCATCCCTTTTGCTGCTAATGCGGCGCTTAATGGAATAACAGCCTCGGCACGAATGTACAATGGAATACCAATGACAGCTGCTATCGGAATAGCAAAAGGGTTGTCTTCACTTGCAATACTTACCACAAACTCTGTTGGCATAAAGCCGTAAATCATTGAGCCAAGAGCGATACCACCGAGTAAATAAGGAAGAACTTTCTTAAAGTCACTCCATGTGCTGTTCCAAATTTTTCGCCATTTACTGACCTGTTTGGTTTTGCCGCCACAGGAAGACCCGCAAGTTGTTTTTTCAGGTGCATTTGTCACATCTGGTGCAAAATTGGCTTCAGATTTTACATACTTATCAAAGCCCAGTTTTTCAAGGGTAAAACCTGCAATTACTGAGACTCCCATTGCGATAGCAAAATAGAAGGCTGTTACTTTTAGACCGAAGGTCACGGCAAATAATCCAATAATAATGGGATTGAGCAGAGGACTTGCAAACAAGAAAACCATCATCGGCCCGAATCCTGCGTTTGCTCGTAAAAGCCCTTTTAAGAAAGGAATAGTGGAGCATGAACAGAACGGGGTAATTGCCCCTAATAATCCCGCCACGATATATCCTTTGCCATTTTTACCATTCAAAATAGTTCGTATTTTTGATGATGGGATGTATTCCTGGAGTATGCCGACAAAGTAACTGATCACTAAAAACAAGACCGTTAGCTCTACAGCAAGGAAGGCAAACATGTTTAAGGTTTCTATAAGCATTTGCTGAGTAATATTTATCATTTTAAATTTCCATATTTCTAGTATGTTCGAAATATAATATTGATCTATGGTATCGTCAATATATTTCTAGTATTATCGAAATATAAAGTTAATAGGAATACTTCTGATGAGTATCGAGATAGTTGCTAAAGCATTGAAAGAGTTAGGTCATCCGACACGATTGGCCGTTTACAAACAGGTTATGAAAGCGGGGCCAAAGGGCGTTGCTGTCGGTAAGTTAGGTGATAATATTGGTATACCCAATTCTACATTGTCTCACCATATCTCAAGTATGATCACCGCTGGATTGATTACACAACATAGGGAAGGCAGGGTTTTATATTGTATCGCCAACTATGAAATGCGTGAAAATGTACTCAACTTCTTGCAACAAGAATGCTGTATCGACAGTACTTTTTAATCGCCGAATTCAATAATAATTAATAATCTTGCGTCTTTATACTGACTGCTGCGTCTTAGTATTTGTATCGTAAATTTATAGTGAGTTGAGAGTCTGTTTATATGATATCTGAATGGCAAAATCACAAAGCGCAACTGCGCAGTTACGTTAGTCATCGCATTGATGATGCTGATGCCGTAGATGACATCTTGCAAGATGTTTACCTCAAAGCTAGTGGCAATATGCATCAATTGAAATCAAAAGGCAGCCTCAAAGGTTGGCTTTATCGTATTGCTCACAATACCATCATGGATTTCTATCGGCAGCGGCAGCAATTTGAAGCATTGCCTGACGATCTCGTTGCAGAAGAGCAAGAGTCAGGTAAACAGGCGCGTGAAGAATTAGCAGAATGTTTACGACCATTGATTGACGAACTGCCTGAGAAATACGGCACACCATTGCGTTTAGCGGAGCTAGAAGGTGTATCGCAACAAGCTATTGCCGATCAGTTAGGCTTGTCACTCTCTGGGGCAAAAAGTCGAATTCAACGAGGTCGAGTTAAATTTCGCCAGCAAATGATGGCTTGCTGTGATTTTGAAATAGGTCAAGAAGGTATAACCAGCTATGCCCCGAAAGATCCACTCCAGCGAGCTAAATGTTAATCGATGCATGGTTAGCCGCTATCAAAACACAATATTTTATATTGAATTCAGCCCGTTAGAGGCTCAACATTGCTAGATTCCTTTCTTGAAACTATATGAGTGCTTGTAACTGTATGGTTGCTTGGTCCTGAGTCGTTGGCAGAATAACTATTTTTTGGAGCAACTATGGCTCGTACAACTCCCCCTTTGATTTCACCGCAAATCATTAATGAAGCAACTGAATGGGCCATCATGCATGGTGTTGCATTTCGTCAGGCAGATAACAGCGCAAGACATTGTCCCTTTAGTATTGCTCCCATGACGATGGAGCGTGAAGTGTTTCAGCACTTACGTAAAGTGACCCCGCTTATTACTCAGTTGATAAATAATGTCAGCGAAGATCACGATTTCCTCCAATCTGTACTGGGTGACGTAGCCAAAGCCGATCCGTTTTTTGGTCGCTTATTGTCTTTACACCAACAAGCCCATGGTAATACTGGGCATCGGCTTAATCCTGCTCGTAAACCGTTATTGTTAATGCGAACTGATTTTATGGATGATCGTCAGCATGGCGCCAAAGTTATTGAGTTTAATGGTATTGCTGCAGGTATGGCGCCTTTTGGTCAACGTGCCACTGAGTTTCATGCTTTCTTAAAGGAGCAATGGCCGGAAGTTTATCGACAGTGGTTAGAAGATAGCCGGTCGACGCCAGCGGATAATCAAGGCCTAGATCAACTGGCCCACGGTATTGCACAAGCTGCTCGAAAAGTCGCGGCGGCATTTTACTCCGATACTGTAGAGCAATCAGCGGCAGCCCTGCATAAACCGACCTTTTTGATGGTGATCCAAGAAAATGAAGATAATGTTTATGATCAACATCTACTTGAAGTCGCACTGCAAACACGAGGGTTACGAACCATTAGGCGCACCTTTGAACAGCTCAGCAGTCAACTTTCAACGGGTGACAATCAGCGTTTGATGTTAGAAGGTATTGGCGCTATCGATGTTGTGTATCTGCGAGCGGGCTATCAGTATGCAGATTACTACTCGCCGGAGCGAAATGAAGCTGTGTGTTGCCAAACCTTAAGTCAGACTCGACTGTTTATTGAGCAGCATCATGTGGCGGTGAATGCGACCTTTAGCCAACAACTCGCCACTAGTAAAACCATGCAAATGCTACTGACCCAGATGCCAGCTGAAGAATATGCTCGTTGGGGGTTAAATCTTGAACAAGCCTTGTTGGTAAAGAGTGTGCTAGCGGACATGAAGCCAATAAACCCTGAAACCATCAGCTGGTTTAACACCCACGCCAATAAACACCAGTGGGTATTAAAAAACCAAGGCGAAGGCGGTGGTCACTGTATTTTTGGCGATGATATTAGCGATAAATTAGCAACAATTGCCCCTCAAGAATATGATGCATGGGCGCTTATGCAGCGTTTGTATCCTCATGAGCGTGAAGTGCCAACTATTGCAGTGCGAGATGGTGAGCAAACACTCGTCGATAACCTGGTTAGCGAGGTTGGGCTATTTAGCGTATTTTATGACGGGGAGCCTGCCACAGAAATGGATGGATATGCCGGTTATCTCATCCGTAGCAAACCTGCGAGTGAAAATGAGGGCGGTATACATAGTGGTAAAGGCATTTTAGACTCGCTGACATTGATTGATTAATTAACGAGTCCAATTTAATGGAATAACAAAGATTGAATTAGGCACATGAATTAACACTTTGAGCCTATAAATAAGGTTGTCGATTTTAGATTGAGTATGACTCACATTTTTTGTCCCAGCATGTGACGGAGCTCTTCATTAGGCGTTTAGCTAAATGATCCATGTCTTAGGTCAATAAGTTAGATAGCAACCAACATTTTGCTACAGTTGTCTCTTAGTAATTCTCTTAACGCTAATACAGCGGGAGTCACCTGACTATTTAATTTCATGAGAACACTTTTATTAAAATGGCATTAAATAATCATCCATAACCTATAACGAGATCCCGACATATATAAACATTGCTTTATACATGTCGAGAAATGTTTCGTTCGAATCTATATTGTTACTGGCAATATCAACGACAATGTTGTCATTAGAGAGTCCGCTAATGTATTCGATAATTCGTTAAAGAATAAGTTTTAAAACCTGATTATGCAGAACATTGTTCCAGTTGAGCATTTTTGTTATTCATTTGCAGATAACTTAACAGCCACATTATTAAGCCTCCGGTAAACAGAACCGCTGCCACGTAACCGGTCTCGTTAGGTAATGCGCCTTGGGCGATAAACATGCCACCCACCCAAGGACCGATAGCATTGGCGGTGTTAAATGAGCATTGCACTAATGCACCTATCATGGCGTGACCATTGGGTGAGACGTCCATCAGTAAGGTTTGAATTAATGTTGCTATACCCACACTGCAGCCAATAAAGAAAATGACTAGATACAACAACCAAATATTATGGCTGGCACTTACGTATGCCAAAGAGAAAATAATCGTACACACCAATGCGATACCGGTAGTTTTTAAGGCAGCACGATCGGCTGCTTTACCTAATACATAGTTACCCAAAGTACAGCCAATACCAAACATTACCATGGCGATTGAAATGGTGTATGCCGGCGTTTCAGTGACCACTAAAATGGTATCGGCAATGTAAGTGTAAATACAAAATACGCCACCAAAGCCAATAATCACAATGCCAAGAATTGACCACACCAATTTATTCTTTAACACGCTAAACTCATTGATTAAATTTGACGGCTGGCTATTGTCTATTTTAGGGATCACCACATAGACGCATACCAGTGCGATTAAGGCCAGGAAAGATGCGCCCGCTAAGCAGTAGCGCCAACTTAAGTGTTGCCCGACTAAGGTAACAATAGGCACTCCGACAATAGTGGCTATGGTTAAGCCCATAAACACTTTTGACATATAGTTAGCACGTTTATTTTTCGGGGCAATATCGGCAGCTAATAAAATAGCGGCACCAAAATAAGCGCCATGGGGTAGGCCACTTAAAAAGCGAAATACAATAAGTTGTTCAAGTGAGGTTGCCATGGCACTTAAGCCATTGGAGATAAGCATTAATGTCAGAAATATTGCTAATGCATGACGTTTTTTCATGTTGGCAGTGGTCAACATCAAAATGGGTGCCCCGACCACAACCCCTATCGCATAAGCGCTAATGGCATAACCGCTTTGTGATGGTGTCGAGGAAAATGTCTCGCTGATTAATGGCAGCATTGGCATCATCGAGAACTCCGACAATCCCAAAATAAAGGTGCCTAGCGCTAATACTAGCAAAATGGCGGTGGTGTTAATTTGGCTTGGTAATGCTGCAGCCGGGGTCATAAAAAATCCTGTTGATGATAATAAAAAGTAATGGATTGAATCGTAAAATAGATGATACGACGCTAAACCAATAGATTAGCGTTATCAGTATTGCGCATCCAAGTAAAGATGAACGTTACGAAAGGTTAGTCTTGCCAGCGCTGCTTAATGTATAAAATACTGGGCAAAGATTGTTGAAATAATGTCACTAACTGCGGGTCAAAATGTATGCCGCTTTGATCATGTAAAAATGCCATGGCTTTGTCGACAGTCCATGCTTCTTTGTAAGGACGTTTACTGGTGAGAGCATCAAATACATCGGCAATTGCCACAATACGTCCTTCAATAGGAATATCTTCACCTTTAAGCCCATTAGGGTAGCCACTGCCATCCCACTTTTCGTGGTGAGTCATGGCAACTAGTTTGGCTAAGGCGATCAAATCAGAATCAGATTCACCTAAAATTTCGGCACCAATTTCAGGATGCTTTTTCATAATGGCAAATTCTTCGTCGGTGAGCTTACCTGGCTTAAGCATAATGCTGTCGGGAATACCAATTTTACCAATATCGTGCATTGGCGCTGCATGGAGTAGATTGTCGGCGGCCGATTTTGATAGACCATAGGCAAGGGCAATAATTTTAGAAAAATGGCTCATGCGCATCACATGCATACCGGTTTCGTTGTCTTTGTATTCCGATGCACGGCCTAAACGTTGAATGACTTGTAAGCGTGTGCGGCGCAAATCGTCTGCCTGCACTAAAGATAAATGAGTACGAACACGAGCTTTAACCACCGCAGGTGACACGGGTTTAGTGATGTAGTCTACCGCGCCCACATCAAAGCCTTTGGCCTCATCCACTTCGTCACTTAACGCCGTGATAAAAATGACCGGTACCGCTTTGGTGCGTGGCTCTGTTTTAAGTTGTTGGCATACTTCAAAACCGGTCATGCCTGGCATCATCACATCGAGTAAAATCAAATCCGGTAAGTCGCGTTCAATTAAACGCAAGGCTTCTTCGCCACTTTTAGCAAAAATCAGCCGGTATTGATCCTCAAGCATTTTCTTTAACACTCTGAGGTTAGCGGGTTCATCGTCGACAATAAGAATTGTCGGCATACGGTCTTGGTTGCTATATATCATTCAATTCAGTCTTTTTACTGTGCACTAACATTGGACTCAAGTGTATTGAGTTGTGTTATTGCTTGTTCAAATTCAAAGTCGTCTAGAGCATCTTGTATGTTGATACATTGCTGTCGGTATGCCGACGGAGTGGCTGCTATTAGTGTGTCGACATCGTGCTCATTGTATTGGTTTTCTTTTGCAGCTAAACGAATAAGGTTAATGATTTTGATGAACTCATCAACGCTCATACAATCTTTTTCTGCGGTTTTATCTGGGTGTTGACTGATATCTTGAGTGCTAAGATAGGTTATCACATGGTCAAAAGCCTGCTCAATAGCTGGCAGTAAAGCCAATAATTCAGTGCTGGATTTTGTCATAGCAAAGCGTTCCGCATCGCTAAATAAACGAGTTAATTGCGTTAGCGCTAAATTACCTGATAAACCTTTTAATCCGTGTAAATGGCGATGAATTGCAGGCCAGTCGCTAGCGGTGATTAACCGTTGAAGTTGCTGACTGTTATCGTGTTGTTTAGCCATAAATACGCTAATTTCTTTGACTAGAGTCGATTGTTCACCCCACATCGAAATGCCTTTTTTCTCATTAACAGCTTGTTGATTGTCGATATCAACAGTTGTGTTATCGATGGTCATATTATGTTGGTCAAGCTTTAGCACTTGAGCTATTTCATGGTTAAGTAAGACCATATCAATAGGTTTATTAGCAAATCCATCCATACCAGCATCTAAAGCGGCTTTTTTGTCTTCTGGTAGTACGCTGGCTGTTAACGCAATAATAGCCATATGGGGTAAATGCTCTGTTTGCTCTTGTTCACGACGAGTGCGCGAGGCGGTTAGTCCATCCATGATAGGCATTTGTATGTCCATCAAAACAATATCAATTTTGTCGCTGCGCATCCGTAATAATGCTTGTTTACCATCGCGGGCTGTAATCACACTATGGCCTTGACGTTTCATCATAATGGTAAGTAAATCAATGTTTTGCTGAATATCGTCAACAATCAAAATATCAAGAGGCTTAATATGGCTCGTTGATAGCGGGGTGACCGTACGAGGAGACTGTTTTGGTGCCATTAATGGCAATGAAAATGCAAAACAACTACCCTGGCCAAAAGTGCTATTGGCGGTTATTTTTCCGCCCATTAATTCAACTAATTGTTTGCTAATGGTCGTACCCAGACCTGTGCCCCCAAAGCGGCGGTTCATACTGGCATCTGCTTGAGCAAAGGCATCAAACACTAAAGTTAGTTGTTCAGGTGTCATGCCAATACCGGTGTCATTAATAGCAAATTCAATACAACCGCTTGGTTTAACGTTAACATCGATACTGACGCCACCTTCTGCGGTAAATTTAATCGCATTGCCAATTAAATTAGTCAATACCTGACGAATTCTGTCTGGAGCACCATGATAAGACATTGCCACAGTTGGTGATATATTTACGTTTAATAACAATGCCTTAGAGCTAGCCTGTAACCATAGTGTCGATACCACCGAATCAATTTCTTCAATAACAGAGAAGTCGCGTAATTCGAGATCGAACTTGCCTTTGTCTAACTTGGCGCTATCAAGAACATCGTTTAGCAGGTGCAATAAAGACTTAGCAGACTGGTTAATGGTACGTAAGTGTTTTTGCTGTTCAGCAGGTAATGAGTCATCAAGTAAAATGTCGCTAAAACCAATAATAGCGTTCATTGGAGTGCGAATTTCGTGGCTCATATTGGCTAGGAATGCTGAACGGGCAGATGCTGCTTGTTCTGCTTTGTCTTTGGCAATTAATAAAGATTGCTCCATTTCTTTACGCTCGGTGATGTCCATAATAAAGCCGTCGAGCCATTTATCTTGTACATCTATTCCGTCAACATGAGCACCATAACCGAGCAGCCAGCGAATATCGCCGTTGGCATTATAGATACGGTATTCCAGCTTAAACACTTGCTCTGTGACGACTTGATTGCTTATTTGCTCAAGGTCATCTGGATGTACATGTTGGTAAAAATGACGTTTTGGAGTTGCGCCTATATAGTCACTTGTTGGATAGCCGGTAATATTTTCAACCGCATCGCTAATAAATACCATCGGCCAGTTTTCAACATTTAAACAGCGATAAGCGATACCGGGAATATTGGCGATAAGTGAGCGAAACTGAGCTTCGCTTCTAATCAACGCACGCTGCATTTCAATACGGTGACGTAAGTCACTTATGTACATCACAAATAGGCTTTTACCTTCAATACATGCATGGCCAATAGATACTCTAACTGGGATGATTGTACCGTTGACATTTAGCGCTTCTACATCGCGCCCCGTACTTTTTTGTTGCGCTATATTGTGGTTAGAAAAACTCTCTAAACGGTCGTTAAATTCATCGATAAATGGACTCGGGATAAAGTCACGAATATTTTGATGACATACATCCTCTAATCGCCAGCCAAGTAATAATTCGACAGCTTGATTACCGCTTTCAATGTGTCCTTTATCGTTAAAGGTAATAATACCGTCTACTGCAGTGCTAATGGTCGCGCGATAGCGTGCTTCACTTAATTTGGCTTGCTGTAGCGAAGCCTGATATTTGATCAGCATGTTGACCCCTAATACCAAAACAATAATCACTACGGTAATAATTGCTATTGCAATGCCTAAATAGAGCGACATCATTTCGGTTTGATCTGAAAACTCAAACCCAGGTGGTCGAACAAAGCGAGCTGCTGCCATACCGATATAATGCATGCCAGAAATAGCACAACCCATAACGATGGCTGCTATCGCATTTTTATGTAGATCACTCAATATGAAGCGACCCAGATGGTTTAAGCTAAAACGCACCCATAAGGCTAAAATCGCTAAAATGACAGCCACTACAATCGATAAGCCAAAATAGAATAAGTCGTAACGTAATAATGGAGCCATTTCCATTGCAGCCATGCCGACATAATGCATGGTGCCAATACCTGCGCCGGTAAGTATGCCACCAAGCACAAATTGACTAATTTTAGGTTTAGCTGTGGAGATGACATTTAATGCCACCCAAGAGGCTGCAATGCTGGGGATAAACGATAGGGCTGTTAAGCCTATGTCGTAGCTCACCGGAGTACATAGACTGAAGGCTAGCATACCGATAAAATGCATCGACCACACACCGCCACCTAGCGCTATACTGCCGCAAGACGTTAGTAAGTAGCGTTTATATTTATTGAGGGTTAATGTTGCCTGTGACGCCACTTGTAACGCCATAAATGAAGCAAATACTGCAATAGCAATAGATACAATGACCACAATAGGTTGAAAGTTACCGATAATTAATAGGCTTTCATCGGTAACAGCAAAGAGTGTTCGTATTGTTTCAAGCATAATATTTCGATGAATGTCGCTATTATATTAAGTATAAGTAAGGTATCGGCACTATGGAAAAAAACAACAGTATTTTGTTTGGATTTTAACTAAAGCTTGTGCTAAATCAATGTTTAAATGCTTTGCTATCGGTTATAGTTAAAGGTTTTGCTGTTTTTATTACTAGTCTGTAGTTAACTTACTATGCTTGTTGTGCTGGTGTTAATCAAGGTGGTAATTTGAGTGTTGTAGTTCTATCTATGACTGTTGAGCATCATTTTTGTTTGCGACTTTCGCTTATGGTTTTTTCAGGTCAACGTTAATCAATTGCAAAGGCGATATTGTCATTGCCGCTTCAGATGTGTAAACCTCGCCTAGCGGGTGAGTATTAATCGTTGCTGTAAAGATTACTCACCATGCCTCTTTAGTCTAATGCCGTGCTTTTTTACTTGTGACTCAGGCCGTTAATTGGTTAGTTTGAGTATGAATAACTATATGCACGGAGGCTTAAATGGTCAAACAACATCAAGCGCAACTTCCCCTAGCCATGAGTGAATACCATGGTGCCACTTCAACGATACTTACAGACAAAACTATTGGGCAGTATTTTGATGATATTGCTAACACTTATCCAGATAATCTTGCGGTAATTGTCCATCATCAACAGATCCGCTGGAACTACCGTCAATATCAAGCAAAAATTGATGCCCTTGCTTTGGGTTTATTAAAGCTAGGTATTCAACCCGGAGATAGAGTCGGGATCTGGTCACCCAATAATATTGAGTGGTGTTTAACCCAATTTGCTACCGCTAAAATTGGCGCCATTATGGTGTGTATTAATCCCGCTTATCGACCAGAAGAGCTGCAATACTCTCTGAGTAATGTTGGTTGCCGCGCGGTGATTTGTGCTGATAAGTTTAAGTCTAGTGATTACCTACAAATGTTAAATGAGCTACTCCCTGAGTTAAGTCGCGGCAATAAAACTCATTTATCTGCTCGCGCATTACCTGATCTTGAATTTGTTATCCGTATGGGGACTGATAAAACCCCTGGTATGCTTAACTTTAATGATTTGTTGGTGGATGTTAGTGCCGATGATCAGCTCACGTTAGCGACTATTGCTGATACGTTAAACACTCACGATGCGATTAATATTCAATTTACTTCGGGTACGACGGGTAGCCCAAAGGGCGCGACGTTATCGCATCATAATATTTTAAATAATGCCTATTTAGTGGCTGAAGCAATGAAGCTTACGCCTGCCGATAAATTGTGTATTCCCGTACCGCTATATCATTGTTTCGGTATGGTATTAGGCAGTTTATCTGCTATCGTTTATGCCTCCGCGGCGGTGTATCCTAGTGAATCTTTTGATCCATTAACAACCTTGCAAGTTGCAGCACAAGAGCATTGCACCGCACTGCATGGCGTGCCGACCATGTTTATTGCGTTATTAGAGCATCCTCAATTTAGTGAGTTTGACCTTAGTTCATTGCGCACAGGTATTATGGCAGGTGCCACTTGCCCTGAAGAAGTGATGCGTCGGGTGCAAAATCTGATGTACATGAAGGAAGTGTTGATTGGCTACGGGCAAACCGAGTGTAGTCCGTTAAATCATATTACCGAGATAGATTCTCCCATCGAAAAACAAGTGCTCACTGTTGGCCGTGCATTGCCGCATACTGAAGTGAAAATCATCAATGAGTTTGGCGATGTGGTTGCTATTGGTCAGCCCGGAGAAGTGTGCAGCCGAGGTTACTGCATTATGCAAGGTTATTGGAATGATCCGGTTAAAACTGCGGCAACGATTGATAGTTCAGGATGGTTGCATTCAGGTGATATTGGGCAAATGGACGAGTTAGGTTACGTGCAAATTGTTGGCCGCATTAAAGACATGATTATTCGCGGCGGCGAAAATATTTACCCACGCGAAATAGAAGAAAAGCTCTACAGTCATAAAGACGTGCAAGACGCCGCAGTATTTGGGGTACAAAGTGACAAATACGGTGAGGAAGTTTGCGCATGGATTAAAGTACGTGCGAATGCCGATATTACCGAAGACGATATTCGCCACTTTTTAACCGAAAAGTTTGCCTATTTTAAAGTGCCGCGTTATATCAAATTTGTCGACCAATACCCAATGACTGTGACGGGGAAAATTCAAAAATTCAAGATGCGCGAGTTGATGTATCAAGAGTTACATGAAGCCATAAACTGATATTTTTCGTGCAATCATTAAAGCCCAGTGTTGAGTTATTGCACTGGGCTTTAATATTGATGGGCTATCAACTTAAAAGTGAGGTAGACAACACCCGACAACGAGTAACGCATTAAATGGTTAAGTCATAAATACTGGTAGAGTTGCAATAGCCTTACTTGCGACAAGCGCTTCAAATGTACAGTTGAGTTCAAGTTAGACACAGTTGTAAACAAATGATGTTTTCTCGATAGCCTGTGGTGGGTGATACCATTGCCGGCTTATATTTTTATCGGCTGATTACGTCAACTTTTCCGCTTTTTCAGCTGGATACAATCGACCCATTGTTGGAGTTATTTTGAATAATACTAAAGGTAGTCTTTTTATGGTTGCTGCTATGGCGGCATTTTCTATTGAAGACATGTTGATTAAATCGGCTGCCGAAACCACTTCTATTGGTCTGATTTTAGCGTTATTTGGATTGGGCGGAATGTTGATTTTTATGCTGCTGACTTGGCGTAAAGGCCAAACAATTTTACACCCAGCACTGATGTCCAAGCCAATACTCATACGTGCAGTTTGCGAAGTCGTGGGTCGATTCTGTTTTGCATTGGCTATTACGCTAACGCCTTTATCGAGTGCATCGGCCATTTTGCAAGCCACGCCATTAATCGCAATGATAGGAGCAGCATTATTGTTTGGTGAACAAGTGGGTTTTAAACGCTGGATTGCTGTATTAGTTGGTTTTTGTGGTGTGCTGATGATCATTCGCCCCGGCCTTGATGGCTTTGAAGCAACCTCTTTATTTGCAGTAGTGGCGACCTTAGGTTTTGCTGGCCGCGATTTAGCCACTCGTGCAGCTTCACCGGTGTTATCTAATATGCAACTTGGAGTATATGGATTTTTTGTGTTAATTCCGGCAGGCATTGCCATACAGTTATACCAACACGAGCCATTACAACTTAGTTCTACCGCCGCAGTGCAAATTATCGGTGCAATTGTGTTTGGGGTGATGGCGTATAATGCCCTTACCATCGCTATGCGTGCTGGCGATGTATCGGTTATTTCTCCTTTTCGTTATACGCGTTTATTATTTGCCTTAGGTTTGGGGATATTTATATTTGGAGAGTCACCAGATTTAGCGACTCTACTAGGAAGCCTGCTGGTAGTATTAAGTGGCGGATATACCTTATTCAAACGCGTAAAACAGTCTCAGCAAGTTTGATAAAGAGTCGCGCATGAGTTGAGTGGGTAGATTGACTCTGTTGTAAGGTATAACAAGGTTAAACACTGCAAGGTTAGAGAGTGCTAAGTTAGAGATTGCTAAATTGGAGATTAACGAAAGATAAGATGTTTCGTATAAGCTTGATGACGGATAAAAAGCGGCTAACGTTAAATTAACGGTGCAAGGTTCATTTTTGTAAATCGGAGATTTTTGATCTGATACTCATGCTCTGTAGCGTAAAATGTCATAGTTTGTTGCGTGACTACGGTAGCAAATGAAAGTAGCTACTCACTAAATACTTTCATTTATTAAACGATAAAAATCAATAACAAAGACCTGAGCTTCTTTTCCGTTATACTGCCTTACCCGTTACATACCCATATTTAAGAGATATCAAAAATACCATGGATATTAAAGGAACTTGTATTTCATCTACCGCAGATGAGCACGGCCCCATTTATGTTTATCAAACAAGAAACAGCCGCATTCTCAGCTTTGATGGAAAAATCTATCAAAGCTGCATGAAAATCAATAACATTAATGGATTACATCTAGGCTATACCCAAGCCATGATGACAGGTTTACTTTTTATTCCCGCAGTAACAACAGCCACAATCATGGGGCTGGGTGCAGGTTCAATGGCTAAAATATTGCTCAGTAGTTTCGCCGATTTGAAGGTACACGCGGTTGAATACCGTGAGGCAGTAGCAAAGGCTGCAAAAGAGTATTTTTACTTACCAGAAACTGATCGTCTTACTATTCATATAGACGATGCGGTGAATTACATTAAAAATACCAACATTAAAAGCGATGTTATCTTTTCAGATCTATACAACTCACAAGGTATGGAGCCGAAACAAGTACAAGCATCCTATTTACAAGATTGTAAAAATGCACTCAATCAACAAGGGGTTTTGGTGCTCAATATCTGGCATACGTCAGCTGAATTACGCCAAGAATTAGATGAATTGCTCGCGCTCGAATTTGAAAATCGATTACTCAGTTTTGACGTTAATAGTGGCAATACCATCGTGCTTGCATTCAAAAACGATATTCCTGCGATAAAAAGACACGATCTATTGGCGAAAGGCCAAGCGTTACAAGAGCAAATGAGTATTCCAATGGAACGTTACGCTAACTTACTCTGCGATGTACAAGGTTGATAGGCTATTGATTGTTATCTTAGGCGATTGTTATCTTAGATGACGTTTAACTTAGATGATTGTTATTGTAGACGGTTGTTAGTTTATATTCTGAAGTTAAATATTTTATATGTTACCGCCGCGAGTGTTTATGACTGGCTTATCAAGCCAGCCTTATACATTAGCTCCAAAAACAACTTCTTGTTTTGAGTCTAACCACATAGGGTATTGTGTCATCACCTTGCTGAACATTCGGCTCTGTAAATAATGATTAAGCCAGTGTCGCAATTTAGGGTAGGGAGATTGTAAATACCATTGTCGCTCAACTCTGGCAAACTGACGAATAAACGGCATTAATGCTAAATCTGTCAAACTTGGTTGGTCAGACATTAAATATGAGTGCTGGCAAAGCCTTGATTCGAGATCCGCAAGATAACGCTCACATTGTTGTCTATCTGCTATAAGCGACGGTTCATGGTAGCGTTTAGAGCAGCGATATTTCTCTAAATGTCCTTTGAATTCATTATCAAATATCGCAATAACCGCCAACATTTCAGTTAACGCGTTTGGCGTTGCTTTATTAACATAATCGTCAGGGTCTGTTTGTGAAAAAGCCCATAGCATGATGGATAAACTTTCATCGATGATCTCATTATCTGCGGTGACTAAAACTGGCACTGTACCTTTGGGCGACACCATAAGCATTTCGGCAGGCTTGTTACTTAGCACTAAGTCGCGCAGTTTTACTTGCTGATTAGATGCATAAATGGCCAGTCTAGCGCGCATTGCGTAAGGACAATTTCTCAACGAATAGAGTACAGGTAATACCATGTTTTGATTCATTATTGCTCAGTTAGTTAAGTTGACACAGTTAGCGATAGTAATCTTACCTCATACTTTATCATTAATAACATAACCTTATCATGCGGTAATGAGTTAACTTTTTACAACTCAATATTTAGCAGCTAATTAGTGGTTATTTAGTCTAAAGTTCATTAAAATCAATTATTAGCTATTCAATTGTAAATTTATTAACCACCGCAATGAGTTTATCATTTGCAGCTGTAAGCTTATTCGCTTCTAGCTCAGTTGACTTACCATTTTCATCAAGTACCACAACCATATCCCGTATAGTACTCATGTTACGACTAACATCTTCAGAAACTGCATTTTGTTCTTCGGCAGCTGTAGCAATTTGAGTATTTAAATCATTGACCTGAGTAATGGAAATAACAACCTTTTCAAGATTTTCACTCACATCCATAGTTGCTTCGCTTGCTTGTTCACAGGTTTTTTTCGTTTGTTGCATCGCGTCAACCGCACGCTTAATTCCTTGCTGTAACTTACTTAGCGTTTGTTCTATCTCAGTTGTGCTGATTTGGGTGCGCGCTGCTAAAGCTCTTACTTCATCGGCGACTACCGCAAAACCTCTTCCTTGCTCACCCGCTCTTGCTGCTTCAATGGCAGCGTTAAGGGCAAGCAAATTAGTTTGATCAGCAATCGCGCCAATAACATCTAACACTTTAGTAATACTAATCGCGTCTAGCGCAACATTACTGATGTTTACTTCAGTTTCTTCAACATCTTGAATCAATCGCACTACTGTTTTTTTAGTGCTCGATACAATATTATTAGTATCATTTACTTGCTGACTGGCAAGTAATGAAGCATTTGATGCTTGTGATGTATTCTTTACCACTTCGAGTGCTGTGGCGCTTAATTCTTCAACCGCGGTGACAACTAACTCAGTTTCCATTACATGTTGCTGTAACACACCAATATTGGCATTAGTTTGTTGATATAATTTACCAATACTGCCACTAATTTCTTGTGTTCCGAAAGACACTTCTTTGAGTAAACTTTGTAAATTAGCGACAAATTGGTTAATACCGCCGGCAATATCGCCCAAATCATCATGAGTAGTGACAGGTAAGCGACGAGTTAAATCTGCCTGACCCTGAGACAATGCAATAACTATCTGTTTAAGGTGCAAAATTGGACGGTAAAGCCAATTTAGTATCGCTAACACTAAGCCTATACTCACTAAAAGCATGATGACCGATGTCCATATTGAATGTTGTAATGCCTCATTTAACCCTGCATAGGCAATCTGTTCATCAACACTGATAAATAGATACCACTTTTGATGACCAATTAATGGAATCGCTTCGCTGAATACGAGCTGTTTAGTATCACTAGTTTGGTAAGCGCCACTAAAAGAGTCATTAGACACAATATTGCGCTGTAATTGATTAAGACCTGAGTCTGCTAGGGTCTTGCCGACTTCAAACCTTGGGTCCGAAGTCGCTAATACTTTGCCTTTGGGGTCAATGATTGATGCCGCTGCGCCCGGAAAGTCTATTTGCTTAACCGTTTTGCTTAAGATTTCCAGACCAATATCGCCTGAAAGTACACCATCTTCAATATTGGTCACAATGGAGATGACCGGTTGGTTGGTGACCATATCGGTATAAATATCTGTAAGTTGGGCTCTGGCATGATTTTTTGCGAGTTGATACCATCCACGAGGACGCGGGTCATAGAGGCTGGGATCGGCTACGCCGTCATGCCATATGTCATCATCAGCAACGCTGGCATATGAAGTGCCATCCTCAAACCCCCAAAAAACGGAATATAGCTCATTGGCTTGCTTACCTAAACGGGCAATATTAACAAATTGCTTATCTAATTTTCCTTGCCGGTATAGAGTGGCTATAGCTGAAACGGCGGTTGCTTTTTGATTAAACCAATTCGAAATGGCTCCGGCTTCATAATGTGTTATTGACTGTGAACTCAAGTTTACAAAGTGAATCGTATCTTGCTTAAGTGCTCTGTAGGAAATCCAACTTGCTACTAATAAACAACAAGTAACCAATAAAATGATGGCGAATGTAATTGTTTGTTTGAACCCGACATTTTTCATTGCGGCGTATTTCCTCTTCTATTTTTTTGGTTACGCAGACTTTTAATGGATATCACTGAAAGCATATAACTTGAAGATTATGCAAATGAATTTGATTCCAAACCGTGAGTAAAAGCACAGCCTTATATGATTAGTTTAATCAGTTCAGTAGTGTTATTCGCTCAAGTCGCAACAATAGGTAATTTTTTATGTGGACGAAATTAAAATAGAGGGATAAATGAGTTAATGATTGATGGCCATTATCAATGGTGATGAGTGCTTTAGAGTGTATATGAGTCAGAGTTGTCTATTCAGTATCGTAAAATAAGATTACATTTTAGATATTAAAAAAAGTTATGACAAAAAACACGTAAGTTGTTTTTATGGTGCTCAGGGTTTGACCGCAGTTTGACCGGATTAATAAAATTTATGCATTATTTTAGAGACAAAAAAGCCTGTAAGCATTTGATGCATAAAGGCTTTTTTATTTTTAATTTGGTCGGCATGAGAGGATTCGAACCTCCGACCCCTGACACCCCATGACAGTGCGCTACCGGGCTGCGCTACATACCGAATTTACTTCGTTTGACTTCAGAGATAATGAAAATACTCTCATATATGCCAACTACTTAGTATGGCTGTGAGCCTTTGGGGTCACTAAGTGGATAATTACTGTATCAATTGCGATTTGTTTACGCAAGTAGTTAGTTATCAGTCGGTTATCGATTGATTATAAACTATCCATTCAATAAAGCGCTCGACCTTATCTATGATTAAACTGATGAATAGTTCGCTCGTTTACAATATTTAAACTAAATATCTTATTAGTTATAAAATATCTTAATATCTTAATATCTTATTGATTATAGAGTCGACGACCTTCACGCATGACTTGGATCAATTCTGGTGCACTCATCTTTTTATCTAAACGTTTTTTATAGTCTACATCGTAAATGCGGTATTTACCGAAACGATCCAATACTGTTATTTCTGCTTTTTGATAAATGGCAAAGCGGCGGCTGTCGCCTATGTAGACCCAGGTTTCATTATTAGGTTCTAACAAGCTGCGGCCAGAACTGTAATCTGTACTTGGATTAGTGCAGCCCAATACATGGCTTAGCAAGGTTGGCGCAATGCCATAATGACTAGTGCGGTAATTCACTTTATTGCCGTGGCTGCCAGGCCAATGAATGATCAGCGGCACATTAACGTTACCAGGTGATAAGTCGCTGCGAGCATCACTAGCATTACTGGTAAAGACTTGACCGTATGTGCCGGTAATGAGTACCACGGTATCTTCACTAACGTTATTGAGTAGGCTTGCCAGTTGTTGGTCGATAAAGTTAAGTGACTGGCGATATTGATTAAACAGCACCTTTTGCGCAGGCTTTAATGCCATATGCGGTTTGATGGTTTGTACGCCTAAAAATCCGACTGGGGTGTCGTAATCTTTTGGCGCGGTAAGATTAACTAGGGCAAACCACGGTTGTGTTTGTTTTGGCTGCCAAGCATTCACCGCATTAATGGTGTTGATATCGGCATCTGCACTGCCATTATCGCCTTCGCTGATATGAATGTTTATACCGTTGAACATTGCGCTATTAGCGGTATATTGATCATTTTCAGGCGCAAACATGGCTAATTGATAGCCTTGCTGTGACAACGTGTTGGTTAATATTGGGCTGGTGCTATCAAACTCTTTGCGATCGCTATAATTACCTTGTAAGCCATACATGAGGGTAAACATGCTGGTTTCAAAGTCTGTGCCACCACTATAGTGGTTGGTAAAGCGCTGATTTTGGATTCTATATTGGCTTAAAAACGGCATGGTGACGTTATCGACCATGTCGGCACGTAGGCTGTCGATGCTAATCACCATAATATTGGGTTGGCTGTCAGCAGTACACTGCATCGGGTTGATGGGATAGCTTAGCTTACGCGATTTAGTGTTACGTGATTCTGTTGATTGCATGCTGCTGTCAATGCCGTGATTTTCCATAAACGATCGCGCTGTCGCAGGGTATGAAACTGGATAAGCATCGTCAAAACGGGTCACTTCGGTCATGTTAGTGGCGTCGGCCCAAATATGAAATAAGTGGCTGCTGACAAAGCAGATACCAACAAACAATACAACTTTGTTACCCCATTGTTTTTTCTGGATCTTGTCGATTCGTTTCCATAAAAAGTTAGCCGCTGTTAGCTCAACAATTACAATAACGATAGGCGTGACTATGTATGAGGTGCTGTGTAATAGCGCGTTAAGGTCTTGCCAGGCTAAATCGAATGCAAATGGACTTAAATGAATACCATAGTCGTCATAAATAATGGTGTCATACAGCAGGGCATATAATCCAAGTGAGGCGATAAATGCAGCAAAACCGCGTAAAATCTTAGAGTAGGGTAGTAATAACGTGATCGGGAAGATAAAAATTAAGTAACCAATAAAGGCCAAAAAGGTAAAATGGCCAATGGTACTAATAGCAAGATATGCCCAACCGATAACGGTTTCGGGGTAGCCGACACTGCCAATATATCGAGCGCCAATCAACATCGCTAATATGCCATTAAAGAAGGCAAACCAGTGACCCCAATTAACTAAGCGTGACACTTTATCACGTGTCATTTGCTGCTTTTTGCGCTCGATCATGTTAGCTCGTATTCCTACGTTATTATCACTGGCTATTTTTAGTGTAACTTATTGTTAGCATTAGTGATAAAATTTATTTAGTCGTTACTTAATCGACTGCGTTAACGCTTTTGCAAATTGCTCTGCGACTTTTTGACGAGATTCATTTGGGACTTTTTTGTCGAGCAAATGGGTCACGCAGTTACCTAGTGCCATTAGGCTTAAATCGGTAGGTGCTTGATGCTTAGAGAGTACAGCAAGCAGCTCGCTGATAAGTGCTTCAACTTGAGTGTTTGTGTATTTAGATTGAATAGCCATAGTCAGAAAACTTCAATAAAGAATGAATTAGCTGCACATAATAACGGATTTAGCCGCAGCTCGCCTCAAGTTTTATTCGCTCAATGTGAGGAATATCGTAAACCCCTGTTCGATTTATACGGTTGGTCTGATATCATTCTTTTTTAAATTATCATCTGCGACAGACTAGGATTAACAAGGCTTATGGGCATTAGTATTGAGCAAGCAATTATTCACGAAATTTCTCAAGACAGTCAGGGGCAAATGCGTTGTCGTTTACGCCCGCAACCGTTGTTGAATACTCACGCCGTTGAAACCATGTTAGAAGAATTACATCAGACTTATTCGGGTAAAGCGGGTAAGGGGTTTGGCTTTTTTGGAACCCATGGCGATGATGGCGAAGCCAATAGTGCATTTTCTGATGCTCTGACCGGTTATCGTAAAGGCGATTTAGGTTTTGTTGAATTTAGCGGCAAAGCTAGCCAACTATTGCAACAAGAACTGGCCAAGTACGATTTTAGCCAAGGCGGTTTCTTGTTAATGTCTTGTTACACCAGTATGACTAGCGACTATTTATTTGTAGCTTTATTAAGCGCTAAGTCGTCGATGACAGTATTAGATGATATGGAATTGTCGCAAAACAACCATTTAGATTTAAATAATATTCAATTAGCCGCGCGCATTGATTTAACGGAATGGCAGGCCGATAAAAGCTCGCGTAAGTATATTTCTTTTATTCGTGGCCGTGCGGGACGCAAAGTTGCCGACTTCTTTTTAGATTTTATGGGCTGTGTCGAAGGGGTTAACATCAAGGCGCAAAATAAAACCTTGATCCATGCGGTTGAAGATTTTGTTGCAGGTAGTGAGCTTACCAAAGATGAACGTCAAGAGTGTCGTAATAAGGTTTTTGAATATTGTTCAGAACGCGCTGGTTCTGGTGATGTGATTGAAGTTAAAGATTTAGCTGATGAGTTAGCCGATTCTGGTATGGATTCATTTTATGATTTTGCTTGCGGCGGCAGTTATGAGTTGGACGATGAGTTTCCGGCTGATAAAGCCAGTTTACGCAGCTTGAAGAAGTTTTCGGGTACCGGTGGCGGGGTAACGTTGAGCTTTGATGGCGGTCATTTAGGTGAGCGGGTTATTTATGATCCTATTTCTGACACTATTTTGATTAAAGGCGTGCCAGCTAATTTGAAAGACCAATTAGATCGTCGTTTAAAAGGCGAGTAATGTTAACTTAACTGCTTTGTGATAAATAGCGTCCTGTTTGGACGCTTTTTTATGCCTGAAGAAATAACGAATCTAAGTTTAACGCGTGCTATGCTTTGATAAGTTAGCGAGTGAAGCGACTTTGCCTTATGTAGGATGTTCGCTTTATTTGGGACATATTTTTGTTAACTTGCGTGATGAATGACACTAGCAATAATTAACAATATATTAATTATTTATAGGCTCATTTATATCAATATACAAATGATTAAATCGTGTTAGTGGCTCAAAATTTAGCACGGCGTCGTTTCAATTTATCTTAGGTTTTATTGAACAAATGATGTCTATGGTACGATTTTTGACGTCGTTGAATATTTTACTTTTCATTCATTTTTAGTTGAGTAAACTAGCGCCACTTTTTGAGTGTTTTTGTTGGTTATGCCTGTTATGGCTTAACGGACTTTGGGGAAGCGATGATCACTGCATACGCCTATCAAAATAGAGAATTAATTACCACCGAATTGAATGTGGGCGATAAAGTCCCTGAATCGACATTGTGGTTAGATTTATTAAAACCCGATGACGCAGAGCGTCAATGGTTGAGGTCGTTTTCTGCTGAAGAAGTGCCCGATGAAGAAGATATTAAAGAAATTGAGGCTTCAGCGCGTTTTTATCAAAACCAAGACGGTTTACACATTAACTCATTGTTTCCTCAGCGTGTGAGTTCCGATGTGCGAGCGGTGAACGTGTCGTTCAATTTACGTGAACGTTTTTTGCTAACTATGCGTGAAGAAGATGTTGGCCTTATTCGTTTACTGCGTAATTACCTACGTTTAGGTCGCCTGGATATTACCACTCCGCAAGGCTTGCTGTTAGAGCTGTTTACTTTGAAAGTTGATTATCTATCTGACTTGATTGAAGATATTTATAGTATTTTAGAGAATGTTGGCGAGCAAGTATTTAATGACGAAGAGCTTGATGGCGTTTTTAAACTGATTACCTTGCAAGAAGATTCGAACGGTAAAATTCGATTAAGTTTGTTGGATACTCAACGCTCATTACGTTATATGCAACGTTATTATCGTGACCGATTGTCGGATGAAAACTTGAAAGATATTCGTGAGATGTTATCGGATATCGAATCATTGATGCCACACAGCCAGTTTATTTTCGATAAGTTACAATTTTTACTTGATGCGGCGATGGGCTTTAGTGGCTTACAACAAAACAAAATCATTAAAATATTTTCGGTATCGGCGGTGGTGTTTTTACCTCCGACGCTCATTGCCAGCAGTTATGGGATGAACTTTCATATTATGCCAGAACTCGATTGGCGGTTTGGCTACCCAATGGCAGTGGCATTAATGCTAGCCAGTGCGGCAGGAACCTACTTTTTCTTTAAACGGAAAGGTTGGTTATAGCAGTAGCTTATTTTACACAAAAATAATGCCATCAATTGTTGCCGATTGATGGTTTTTTTTATGCCTCAAACACTTGAGTTGAGCGGGAATTTGTCGACTGAAAAGGTTATGTAAGCCACTATTTAAAGAGATAAAATAGACTATTCAATACTGCTTAATTCATCTTCGGCACAACACTAGTTTTGACCAATGCCTAAGCTGATTTGTTCTCTAGGATTGAGGTATTTATGGATTTTCTCTGGCAATGCTGCGGCAGGTAGACTGCGGACAATGCTCAAGCCTTCATCTTGTAAACTAATAATGGGGGCTAAATCTTTGGGTACCAGTTGATCGTAAACCACAATATTAGGGCACAATAGCTTCTGTAAGTTTACCGACATAACCATAGCAAATTGGCCACTGGATAATTCAATAATACTGCCAGGCGGATAAATGCCTAACATTTTGATTAACTTGCTAATATATTCAACATTGAGTTTGTTTTTATAGTTTTTATACAGCAAACCCAGGGCAATGCTGGGTGGCTTCCCCTTAACTTGATTCGTTCCATTACACAGGTTGTCGTATTCGTTCACTACAGCGATTAATTGCGACAACTTATCTAGCTTGTCGGCTTTGAGGCCTTGCGGGTAGCCACTACCATCTAAAAATTCGTGATGATTAGCGATTAACGGCTTGGCTTCGTCTGGAAAACTGTCAGCGAGTTTAAGAAAGTTAATGCTCATCAATGGGTGTTGTTTAATAAAGTTTTCTTCTGGCGTGGTAAGCGGCACTCGCTTGTTGATAATGTTGCTCGGTACTTTGAGTTTGCCTATATCATGAAATAACCCACCAATACCCATCGTTTCAACTTCTTCGCGGCTCCAACCTAGCTCTTTTGCCATTAACATACATAACATGGCGACGTTAAGTGAATGGTGGTAAATATGCTCATCATTTTTAGCATCGCCCATTAAGTGCAAAGCTAAATTATCACTGTTGAGTAGCATAGTGGTCATGTTGCTGATGAGGTCTTTCGCTTCACTAACCGCATTGAGTGGTCGGCTACTGATTTTAGACACCATTGAACGCATCATTGACACTGATCGATTAAACTGTTGTTCGGTTTTCTTTAAATCTCGTTTGAGTTTTTGTTGCTCATCTATTTTGGCCGACTTTTGGCTGAGCATTTGCTCTTTTAGTTCGTTTAGGGCCTGCTCGTCGGGTTTTTCGGTGTTAGCATTCTCAGACGTTACAGGTTCTACATCACTTTTTTCGGGATCAAAAAAAACATCTTTTAGGCCTAAGCCTTTAATAAGTTCGATTTGTGTAGCGTCTTTAATTTTAAAGCTGCTAAACAGAAAAGGGTGGTCTTTCCACGAAATAGGCAAGCGAATAAAGGTACCCACTTGTAATTGTTCTACAGAAATTTTTTGGTTTTTTTTCATATTCAATCGACAGTTACTTGAAGAACAATGAGCTATGTTGTGCATTGCCCTTTACAGGCACTTTAATTGCGTGGCAGCATACTACTATAAATTTATTAACAATAGTTATTCCCTATGGATTTTATTGAAGTATATCCCAATGCAATAAGTAATGATTTATGTGATCGTTTAATCGCGGCATTTGAAGCGCATCCGAGTGTAGGGCCTGGACATACAGGTTTTGGTGTTGACGTTGAAAAAAAGCGCAGTCGAGATTTAATGTTAGATGCTTTTGATGATTTAGCCGAGTTAAAAAATGAATTATTAGCGGCAACATTTACTCACATAAGCGACTATTTTACTCAATACTCATTAACCTTAATGGGCGCAGTGTCAGTACAAGTTACTGATGGAAACGGTCAAGCTCAGACCCTAACACCAGATAATTTTGAGGGATTAGGCCGGCCAAGAGCGGCGGCGTTAACTAAATACTTATATCGCAGTGGTTCGATAAATATACAACAGTATCAGCAAGGTGTGGGTGGATATCCGCACTGGCATTCAGAGCAGTACCCACAGAATGGCCATAATGAGGCGCTTCATCGAGTGGTGTTGTATATGTTTTACCTAAATGACGTTGAAGAGGGCGGCGAAACGGAATTTTACTATCAGCAACGTAAAATAAGCCCGAAAAAAGGTACGATGGTGATAGCTCCTGCCGGTTTTACTCACAGCCATCGTGGCAATGTGCCCATTAGTAACGATAAGTACATTGCGACTTCTTGGGCGATGTTTAATCGTGCCGAGCAACTTTATGCGCCATTAAGTTAGTGATTACTGTTGAGTAAAATCTGATGCGGCTTTATGTGCTCATTTGATTGATGACTTTGTTACGGCGTGCTTAAGCTGTTGCGGGGAGCTGAATAACAAAAGCTGCTCCGCCAAGCTCGCTAGTGTCGATTGTCATCGTGCCGCCATAACTGCTAACGAGCTCATGGCATACGGCTAGACCAATTCCTTGCCCGGGTGATTGAGTGTCGGCTCTCATACCGCGCTGGATTATATTTTGTTTAATGGCGTTGTCTACGCCGGGGCCGTCATCTTCAATACTGAGTTGGATAAGATTGTTATCGAGGTTAGCGGCGCTGATCATGACGTTATTGTCACATAGGCGAAAGGCATTCTCCATTAAATTACCCAATAGCTCCATCACGTCGCCTTTGCTGAGCGGTAGTTGCAATGAAGGTGATATGTTTACGGTGAATATGACATGTTTATCGCGGTAGATTTTATCGAGCATTTGCGCAAGCTGTTGGGCAATCGGTGCGATAACGGTTTGTTGCTGACGTAAACCTTGTTGGCCTAACATGGCGCGTTTAAGTTGGTACTGTACTAAATGATCCATGTCATTTATTTGTTCAAGTATTTTTTGGTGCTGTTGCTGACGATCTAATGAGTCATCGTCAATGATGGCAATACTGGCGGCGAGACGCGTTTTTAAACTGTGAGCAAGGTCGTTCATGGCATTTTGATAGCGCATTTGACGTTGATCTGTTTGGTCCATAAGTTGATTTAATGCCGTGGTGATGCCTTGTAATTCCACAGGGTAATCTTGTGATAGGCTTTTTTTATGTCCTTGTTGCAGCTGTATCAACTCTTGTTTCAGCTTCGTTAATGGCCGCATTCCCCAGTAGGCTGCACTTACTAGCAGTAACAGTGCAATAGCCATTACCATTGCCAATCTAAAATAAGTGAGTCGATTAAATTGACTGAGTTCAGTTTTCAATGCGGTGGCGTCTTTTAAAATCAATAGATGATACATTTCGGTTTCAACGTCAATGCTGAGCAAGTAAGCAAAGTAACTTTGTTGGTCATTAAAATTGAGGTAGAACGGTGGGAAATCATCTTTTATATCAAGATATTGTTCACAAATGTTATTCAAGTTTAAGCTGATAGCGAAGTCAGAACGCCATAAGGTGTTATAGCTGCTATTGCAGGTAGCCATAATGTATTGCGTGTCGACGTCGTCACCTTCACGGGCCTGGGTGATAGGGATTAGATTGTTTTCGCGAAACTCAGCGGCAATGATGGGTAATTTAGCGATTAAGGCGCTGGTGGTTTGGTTATAGCGATTTTGGGCATGGAGCAAGGTAATTAACCAGGCCAGACCAAATCCTACTAACGCGATAATACCCAAGGAGGTTAAGAACATCCTGGTAAGCAGACGTTTTTTAGGTCGTAAAATTAGTCGCATGGGTGGTTAAATTTATATCCTTGGCCGCGAAGGGTAATGATGGACTGTTCTATTCCACCTTGAGCAAGTTTCTTTCTTAATCGGCTGACCATCACTTCAATAGTGTTGGGATCGCCTTCTTTGTCGGCATAGACCACATCCAGTAAACGCTGTTTAGCGACAACCTCATGGCAATGGCGCATCAAGTATTCCAGAATAAGGTATTCAAAGGCAGTGATGTCTAATGGTGTTTGATTTAGCGTTACATGTTTTGCCGCGACATCTATTTGCAGAGCACCGCTGGTGATGGTTGAGCGAACAAAACCACTGCTGCGGCGCACTATGGCATCAAGTCTGGCGATGAGTTCTTCTTTTTGAAATGGTTTAACTAAGTAGTCGTCTGCACCAGCATTGAGCCCTTCGACTTTATCTTGCCACGTTAGTCGAGCGGTTAAAATTAGAATCGGCGCTTTAACATCTGCATTACGCAGCATTTTGATTAGGCTTATTCCATCTTGATCGGGTAAGCCTAAATCAATAATAGCAGCATCAATAGGATAATTAGTGGCTTGATAAAATCCTTCTTTTGCGGTTAATGCCACTTGCACTTGATTACCTTGATCTGATAACTGCACCTGTAAATGGTGTGACAACAGAGGGTCGTCTTCAATAACCAATATGCGCATAATCCATCCTTGTTAAGCCGTCACTTTATGTGAAATGTGCTTGGCCAATATTACCCTACAAGTTGGTGAGGTTAAATATTAAACAGACTTTTATGATAACCATATTCAAACTGAATACCATCATGGTGCTAGTGATAATTATTTTGCTAACATTTTTGCCCTGAAAGGGCTTAGTCGATGTAATCAAGTATCAGGTAAGTTAGAATAGCGTCATTGACAGACTAACTTTTAAGATTGAGATGAAACTAACACATTTATTATCGGCTAGCTTTTTAAGTTTATTTTCGACATTTGCATTAAGTGCAACGTTTACCTTTACGGCTATCCCTGATGAAGATGAAAGTCAGCTTCGGACTCGCTTTGATAAAGTGGCTGATTATTTAACCGAGAAGTTGGGCGTGGAAGTGAAATATATTCCGGTAAAGTCATATTCTGCAGCGGTAACAGCATTTCGTAATAACCAAGTACAACTTGCTTGGTTTGGTGGTTTATCTGGTGTGCAAGCGCGTCGTTTAGTGCCAGGTTCTGAGGCTATTGCCCAAGGTTTTGAAGATCAGTTTTTCAAGAGTTATTTGATTGCTCATAAATCTACTAATATGGCTGCTTCAACTAATTTTCCTTCATTGAATGATTATACCTTTACCTTTGGTTCTAAAGACTCAACTTCAGGCCGTTTGATGCCACAGTATTTTATTGAAAAAAATACCGGTAAGCCAATTGAACAAATTTTTAAACGCATTGGTTTTTCTGGCGACCATAGCCGCACTATCAGCCAAGTTGAAGCAGGTGTTTATCAAGTCGGTGCGGTTAATTACAAAGTGTGGGACACCGCCGTTGAGAAAGGTGAAGTTGATACCAGCAAAGTGAAAGTCATTTGGGAAAGCCCTACTTACCCAGATTATCAATGGACGGTGCATTCGGGTGTTGATGAAACGTTTGGTGCAGGCTTTAAAGAAAAGCTGACTAAAACGTTAATTGGTATGACGGATAAAGATTTGTTAGCCAGCTTCCCACGTGAGTCATTTGTACCGGCTAAAAATAGCGATTATGAACCGATTGAGCGCGTGGCAAAAACAATTGGAATGCTCGATTAATGTTGTCGTTGGTTGATGTTGATTTAGGTTATAACCAGCAAATTATATTACCTAAAGTGAATTTGTCATTTAAGGCAAATGAGCATGTGGCTATTTTAGGCCCTTCAGGCGTGGGTAAAACCACGCTGTTGCATCACCTTTATCAACAATTGGCCGAGCAAACCTGTTTGTGCTCTCAAGCACAGGGGTTAGTTGATAACCTGTCGATATATCACAATGTGTTTATTGGTGGGTTGGCGCGTTATTCCCGTTGGTATAATTTGGCTAATTTGTTGTTGCCGTTTAATAAGCCGCAACAACAAATCGGCGCTATTTGCCAGCAACTAGAACTGACCGTGCCTTTGCAACAGAAAGTCAATGAGTTGTCTGGTGGTCAGCGCCAACGAGTGGCTTTAGCCAGAGCGTTATTTCAGCAACAAGCGGTGTTTATGGGCGACGAGCCCTTTTCTGCATTAGATCCGTTAATGGGCTTACGATTACTAAACTTGATTAAGCAAACGCATCAGAGTGTTATTTGTGTGTTGCATGATGCCGAACTAGCGTTAGCAAACTTTGAGCGTATTATTGTCATTAGTGATGGCAAAGTAGTACTAGATGACAAAGCGGGCCAATTATCTCTGGCTCATTTATCACAGCATTATGCATTAGCTGATTTACCAAACCATTCAGTGGCATAAATATGAATATGTCGATGCTGCTAAGCGATTTATCTTCATTCTATCCCCGTTTTTATAATGCCTAAAATGATTACTCACAGTCGCTACTCTTTTGTAGGGCATTGGCAGAAAATCACTCTGTTGCTTTTATTGATGGTCTCCGTGTGTTGGTTTTTTGCCGATACCGAGGTGATTGCACTCGATCCTTGGACAGAGCTTGGCCGCATGTGGCAGGGTTTTGTTCATCCCGATTTTTTTGCAACTGAGTATTTGCTTGATGCGCTGTGGCAAACCATTAGTTTTGCTTTACTTGGGATTACGATTGGGCTGCTATTGGGTTTTCCACTTGCATTGTGGTATCAACATCCTTTGGTTGCGGCAATGTGTGCATTTATCCGTGCTATACATGAGATATTTTGGGCATTGATATTCTTACAGATATTTGGTCTATCTGCCATTACCGGTATTTTAGCCATAGCGCTTCCTTATGCTGCTACTTTTGCTCGTGTGTTTGCAGATATTTTACAGCAGGCACCAATGCATACCTTATTTTCACTGCCTAAAGGCACCGATAAACTGTCGGCATTTATATATGGTCGATGGATGCACATGTATCCGCAGATTGTTGATTATATTCGTTACCGTTTTGAGTGCGCGCTTCGAAGCAGTGCCGTGTTGGGCTTTATTGGTATGCCAACATTAGGCTTTTATTTAGAATCCGCTTTTCGTCAGGGGCATTATCAGCAAGGTGGTGCACTATTAATCTTATTTGTGTTGTTAATTGGTAGTATACGTTTTTGGGCTAAACCGATAATGCTTTGGTTGTATTTACCGCTTGCAGTGTACTTCTTACCTCCCATTCCTGTTATCGACTCACAACTCATTTGGCGCTTTATCAGTGTCGATGTTTTACCGCCTATGCTTCAAGGGCAACCATTTTTGAGCTGGTTTAACACAGATAAACTGTCGCAGCTTGTTAACTGGAGTTATACATTAATCAGCCAGCAAGTGTTTCCCGGGATGGTCGCGACCTTAGTGCTGGCTTTTTGTGCCTTGGGATTAACCCATGTGCTAACGCTGGTATTATTGCCTTTTAATACTCGTTTGATGATGCCAAAAGTGGTTGTTTTAATCCTGAGGGCGGTGAATTTAATATTACGTTCATTGCCTGAGTATTTATTGGCTTTTGTGTTTATGATGCTATTAGGGCCGTCGATGTTGCCAGCGATTATCGCGTTAGCGCTGCACAATAGTGGCCTGATGGTCTTTTTAATGTCACGTCAAGCCGACAGTGTTAGCGTGCCGCTGACGTATCGACCTAGAATTGATCAATACAGTTATTTGGTACTGCCTACCATATATCCCCATTTTATGGGATTGTTGTTTTATCGTTTTGAAGTGATTATTCGTGAAACGGCCATCTTGGGTATGCTTGGGGTGATGACGTTAGGATTTTATGTTGACAGTAACTTTTCTGAAATTCGTTTTAGTGGTGCGTTATTGTTATTGGTATTCACGGCAGGCTTAAATGTGGTGGTGGATTATCTGGCGCGTCGCTTACTGCATTACCCTCGCAACCGCTTACAGGCTTGCTAAAGTCTCTTGGTTTAGAGCGATAGAAGGTTAGCGTCATTGCTCAAACAGATAACTGTGTGAGCAAAATAGTTAGTTTACTCATCTTTTTATTTACTCGAATTCAATCATGTTTATCACTGAGAGATAATTTGATGAATTATATTATTAGCAATCGTGACAGCAACGGCAATAAAAATAACCCCAACGAGTAGATCTATAATGGTATTGGCCGCGAGCAATTTTTGCTGTACTCGAGGTTTTGATAGGATCAGTGCGAGTAAGCTAAACCACGCCAATGACAACACAAATAATAATACTGTGGCGGCAATTTTTGTTTGGTAATTGACTTGAGGTGTAATTAATACAGAAAATAAAGTAATAAAAAATATCAACGCTTTAGGATTCAGTAGGTTGGTATATAGTCCAATTTTAAAGCCCTTTAATGACGATATCAGCGCCGCTTTTGCCACATTTTGTTGTATTGATGGCGTGTCTGAATTACGGCGTTTGCTGATAATACTGGTGATAGCTGATTTTAGCGCCCCATATCCCATCCATGCTAAATAGCTACTGCCAATCAGTTGCACGGCCATAAAGGCAATATGAGACTGTTGGATCATCACACTTATGCCCATTAACGACAAAAAAGTGTGAATTAAGATAGCGACAGCAATGCCTAAGGCACAATAAAGCGCGGTTAAGCGTGTTTGCTGTGTGGCCATTTTAACGATAATGGCAAAGTCAGGTCCTGGGCTCATTAATGCCACCATGTGAATAACCGCTAAACCAGCCAATAATGTCATGTCCATATATATTCCGTTTTTTATAAATTCAAGCTGGTGAAATTTTAGTTAATATCTATTTTTTCATATCATTTATTGATATCTATGAAAGCTTATTTCAATGTAAGTTGATGATAATGGCACATTTATGCAGGAAAAAGATAATAAAAAAGCGCTAAATTAGCGCTTTTTTATATAAGAGAAGCTTAATTGTTATTTTTTGGCATTAAGCACTTGTTCTTCAAAACTTTTGGCGGCTTTACCTGCTTGCGAATCGTTGAATACTTCTTCATTAAATTCGCCTTCAGATTTGGCAATGATCACCGTCGCTACAGCATCACCAGTGACGTTCACCGCGGTGCGGATCATGTCTAGCATTCTGTCTACACCAATAATCAAGGCAATACCTTCAACGGGTAAACCTACTTGGTTTAATACCATTGCCAGCATAATAAGGCCTACACCCGGCACACCCGCAGTACCGATAGATGCCAGCGTGGCCGTTACTACAACAGTAGCGTAATCCATGATGCTCAGTTCAATACCAAATACTTGGGCAATAAATACCGTAGCAACACCCTGCATAATGGCGGTGCCATCCATGTTGAGTGTGGCACCCAGTGGTAAAGTGAATGACGCGATTTTGTTGTCAACGCCCATTCTGTGCTCAGCCGTTTCAATGGTAACCGGCAATGTTGCATTAGAACTTGCGGTACTAAAAGCAAACAGCTGTACATCGCGGATTTTACGTAAAAACATTAACGGGCTGAGACCCGAAAATAGTTTTAATAAAGTCGGGTAAACCACTAAGCCTTGGATAAATAACACTGCAACCACGAGGAAGAAGTATTTGACAACGCTTCCGAAGGTTTCTAAGCCTAACGTTAAGCTGAGTGTCGCCATCAATGCAAACACACCATAAGGTGCTAGCTGCATAATTAACGTGACCACTCGCATGATTACATCATTTAAATCGTTAAAGAATGAGGCAACTCGAGTACCCCGTTCACCAATATGTGAGATGGCAAAGCCAAAAACAACTGCAAATAGGATAATCTGCAACATATTGCCTTCGCTCATGGCTTGCATAGGGTTTGTCGGTACAATATTAATAATGACTTCAGATAGGCTAGGAGCATCTTTTGCTGAGTATTCTAATACGTTACCGGCTAGGCTAGCATTACCTGGATGGATCAACACTGCAGCTAGAATCGCAATAGTGAGTGCAATAGCGGTAGTGAATAAATAGAACGAAATGGTTTTACCACCAAGACGGCCCAGTTTAGATGGATCGCTAAGGGAGCAAGTACCGCACACTAATGAGATAAATACCAAAGGTACGACAAGCATTTTTAAGCTTGAGATGAAGATAGTGCCAATGACATGTAAAAATCCGTCGGTAATGTACTCTTGAATAAATTGGCTACCAGGGAAAAAGTTTCTCAGTGCCAAGCCAAATACTATACCTAATACCATGCCTAATAAAATTTTGCTCGTGAGTCCGAGCTTGTATTGTTTACTCACAGAGTGTTCCTTCTCATCATATTATTTTATGTCTTTATTGAATGCGCTAAAGACTAGCAGGAATCGGTTATTTAGGAAATGGCCTAAAAGTGAAAGTTTTCGCCAATAAATAGCGAAGAAAATAGTAGAGTTATGCTAAAGTTATAAGATGTTTGCGTATTGTTAATGTATAAGTAACTATAATAATTCTTAAGTTTATTTTAATGTAACAGGGAGCCTGACAATGAGGTCAGCATATAAAGTTTATTTCGCGCTTTTATGTTCTTTTTTTCTCGTCGCATGTGGTGGCGGTGGCAGTATAACCGATGATGGAACCGGAGGTGGGACTACACCAGACCCAACCATATCTATTTCATTAAGTATCGACAACGATCAAGTTTCTGTTGCTGAACCTGCAGTTATTACTGCAACAGTGAAAGACTCAACGGGTGCTTCTGTCAGCACGCTTGTTTCATTTACGCTTAATAACGAGACTTATGGCTCTTTTGCGCCAAGTACCGGTGAGGTCGTGACTAACTCCAGTGGTGTGGCGACAATTCAGCTAAATACAGCTGAAATCAATACTGGTGCAACGGTTACCGCAACGACCACATCTGGTGAGAGTGCTTCATTGTTTGTCACTATGACAGGCGATGGTGGTGCCGCCGGTGGTGGAGCACAAGTATCATTAGTGTTAACGGATGCTGCGGGTAATACTATTCAGTCTATTAGTACATTATCACCTGGCAAGTTAACCGCGACGGTTACGGGGATTACCAAGTCTTCTATTGTGACTTTTGATAGCCCAATTGGTGATTTACCGGTTAAGACCGCGGTAACAAATGCCCAAGGTAAAGCGACCGTTGATATTTATGCAGGTAGTTCTTTAGGCGCTGGTGAAGCGACCGCAACATTATCGACTAACGAAAGCGGTTCTACCATTGTGGTTGTGGGTGCAACAAACGTAGTGATGGGCAGTGGCACTCCATTTGTTGAAGGTGTCGCTGCTATTAGTGCTACTGATTTATCCGCGGGTGGAACAGCGACTGTAACCGTGTCTATTCAAGATGATTTAGGTAATGCTTTTACACAACCTGTGGACGTAAATTTTTCATCTACTTGTGCGACTAAAATTCCTGCACAAGCAGTGATAAGTTCCCCAGTATCGTCAAGTAATGGTGTCGCAACCTCAACGTATCGTGCTGAAGGTTGTGTGGGTGAAGACCAAATTAATGTGACTGCAAATGCTGGTGGCATCAGTTTATCTGCAGTAGGTACCATCAATATACTTCAGGCTGACGTTGGCAGTATTGTGTTTGTATCAGCAGTACCAGAGAACATCAGTATTTTAGGGACTGGCGGCACTGAATCATCAGTGGTCAAATTTAAAGTTTTGGATAAAAATGGCAATGTGGTTGCTAACCAAAATATTAAATTTGCACTCAATACTACTGTAGGTGGGGTTAAAATTGATCCCCTGCAAGCTACTACAGATAATAGTGGTATTGTGCAAACGGTAGTCACCACAGGTACAGTAGCGACTTCTTTACGTGTGACTGCAACGGTAGACAATGGTGCAATTCCGACAATATCGAGTCAGTCTAGCCAACTCATTGTTTCTACCGGTATTCCTGATCAGGACAGTTTTTCGTTATCGGCAGAACTGCTTAATGCAGAAGGTTGGAATGTGGATGGTACTGTCGTTAAGGTTACCGCTCGTATGGCCGATGCGTTTAACAACCCTGTACCCGATGGCACAACGGTATCTTTTACCACTGAAGGTGGTTCTATTGAAGATGCATGTCAAACCGTCAATGGTGCATGTTCAGTATCGTGGGTCAGTCAATTACCAAGACCTGAAGGCGTTGTACTTTTTAATGGCTTAGGTCAACAAATTAAGGATCCGCAAGCTAGTTTAAAATGTTACAACTTAAACGATGGTTCTGAAGATACTACTTGTCTTAATACCAATATCGTTTACGGTAATTTTTATGACCAAAAATACGGTGGACGAGCAACGGTTACAGCAACGGCTATTGGTGAAGAGTCTTTTCCTGATTTAAATGGTAATGGTCGTTTTGATGCTTCAGAAGCAGCCGAGTTTTTGTCTGGTACTGATGTCACAGGTCAACCATTTGATTTAAATGATGCTTACAATGACTACAATGAAGACGGTTTATTTAATCCCCAACAAACCGGTGGTCAAGCTGGTGGAACATTAGAAGAGTTAATCGATTTTAACTCCAATGGTATATTTGATGTAAAAGACGGTAAATATAATGGTGTGCTTTGTTCAGACCCTGTACACAGTGCATGTGCTGATGGTGTAAGTGATTCAAAGTCATTATTTGTTCGCAGAAGCTTAACATTAGTTATGTCTGGAAGTACTGCGTATGCTACTGCTCCCGCTGATATTGTAGTGGACGATAGCACTGGCATTCATTCTGGTGCAAGCAGTATGGTTATTGTGGGTAAAGGCTCTGCAACTGCAACATTTACGATTTCAGATTTGCATAATCAACAAATGCCAGCAGGTTCGATCGTAAGATTTACAACGTCAGCGGGCTCGGTGGTGAGTTCAAGCGAATATACATGGCCAAGTACCAACTACAATGGTGGTCGTCAGTTTACAACAACTATTAAAGGCGAAGATGAACCTAACTCGGGTGTATTCCTTGTGGAAGTCGAATCACCTAACGGCTTAGTCACGCCGGTAGTATCGATTGGGGTTACGATTCTTTAATTGTTAACCAATGTTTGTTGTTTTTTAGAAGGGCGCATTTAGCGCCCTTTTTTGTTGATTACCAATCAGTATAAATATGTCCTTGCTTAGACGATCTCTTTCCTAAACCGTTGGGCAATAAAAAAGCCAGTGACTAAAGTGACTGGCTTTTTAATGTCTCGATAATGTTGTTCTGCAGAAAACGTTATCGTTGGAACTGATACACGCTACCTAATTTTAATATTTGTGTGAGTTCATCTAATGCGGTGCGTGATTCGATAATTAATTGCGGATCAGCTAGATCGCTTACGGTAAGCTGGTCGCGGTAGTGCTTATCAACCCAGGTATTTAAGCGCGTAAATAAACCGTCATTCATTAATGTGTTTTGATTAACTGCAGCGACTTCTTGTTCGTTCATCGCGACTCGTAAACGTAAACACGCTGGACCGCCGCCGTTTTGCATGCTTTGTTTCACATCATAATAGTGTACTTTTTTGATTGGTGTACCTAAGGTAACGAGTTCATTTAAGTAAGCATATACTGCAGGGTTTTCTTGGCAATTTGTTGGCGCAATAATGGCCATCTCACCTGACGGCAAGGTAATTATTTGGGTGTTGAACAAATAACTTCGGACGGCATCATCTATAGAAACTTGGCTGGTTGCTACTTTGACAAAATGCATTTCAGTGTTCATTTTACGGCAAATTTCATCGAATTTTGCTTCAGTATTCAAAAACGCTTGTTCGTGATAAAAAAGCACATTTTGGTTACCAACAGAAATGACATCATTGTGAAATACACCTTGGTCAATTACATCAGGATTTTGCTGCATAAACACGCAACTTTCATCTTCAAGTTGGTGAAGACGTGCAACAGCTTGTGATGCTTCTAATGTTTGACGGGCAGGATACTTTTTAGGTTTAGGTGCATTAGGATTGGTTGCTGTTTGACCATAAACAAATAATTCAACTCCGGTATGGCCGTATTCAGCACATAGGCGAGTATGATTTGCTGCACCTTCATCCCCAAAACTGGCATGCTCTGGTAAATGTTGATGATGTTTAAAATGGCGATCATTATTAAACGTAGCCTGTAAAATATGACCTGTGGTAACAGGTTCGATACTGCGGTGTAATTTATCAACAAGATTAGCCGGGGTGAAATGAACCTTACCGTCACGTGTATCGGCACTAGGTGATACGGTAGCCGCGTTTGCTGTCCACATACTTGATGCACTGCAGCAAGCATTAAGTAGCGCAGGAGCCTGCTGAACAGCTTTTTGTAAAACCTCAGCGTCAGACCCAGAAAAACCAATTCGACGCAATGTGTAAAGGTCTGGGCGCTCTTGTGGGGCTAATACCCCTTGCACCATACCTAAATCTGCTAATGACTTGGCTTTTTGCAAACCTTGCTTAGCTGCCGCTTTAGGATTTGATGTTTGGGCCGCATTACTAAATGAGGCCACATTACCAAATGATAATCCGGCATAGTTATGGGTTGGTCCAACCAAGCCATCAAAGTTCGCTTCAAAATGCTTCATTCGTGATCCTTGAAAATTTTAGTGAATAATTATTATTGTTGTTGCACTTATTTGTGTTACTTATAAAAAAGGAACGTGATTGCTCATGTCAGTTAACGCTAATTTAATCCCAGTATACTGAAGCTATAAGGGTTAACAAGGTGTGGTTAATTTGTACAAATGTGTATAAATGACTAAAAATGCACTGAAGGTGCTCGCAAGTATCATTAAGTGAAAAATTACGTTTAAAAAACGCATATTATTTTTTACATTTTTTATTATTGAATAAATTTTGCTTAAAAAATGACTTACCAGCCGTATAAAAGAGGGATTAACTTGAAACTATTGTCTCAACCCTCTATATATGGAATCAATTTTCTTTTTTTCGAGACTTTTTGGCGCAAATAAAACTATGGGTAAATCGCTAGTTATTGTCGAATCGCCGGCCAAAGCCAAGACAATTAATAAATATCTTGGTAAAGACTTCATTGTGAAGTCGAGTGTAGGTCATATACGTGACTTACCAACTTCGTCTACTTCTGACGGTACAACTGTGACTAAAACCGCAGCAGAAGTTAAGAAATTATCTCCTGAAGAAAAAGCTAAATACAAGCTAATCAGAGACAAGCAAGCGCTTGTGGCGCGAATGGGTGTTAACCCAGATAAAGGCTGGGCGGCTAAGTATCAAATCCTGCCTGGTAAAGAAAAAGTTGTTAAAGAACTCAAAGCGTTAGCTGAAGATGCTGACCAAATATATCTCGCAACGGATTTGGACCGTGAAGGGGAAGCCATTGCCTGGCATTTACAGGAAATTATTGGTGGTGATCCTTCACGGTATCAGCGAGTTGTGTTTAACGAAATTACTAAAACCGCGATTCAAGAGGCGTTTAGTAAACCGTCTGTGCTTGACACTAATATGGTTAATGCCCAGCAAGCACGTCGATTTTTAGACCGCGTTGTTGGCTTTATGGTGTCACCATTATTATGGAAAAAAGTCGCTCGTGGTTTATCAGCTGGGCGCGTACAGTCGGTTGCGGTTCGCTTAGTTGTAGAGCGTGAAAGTGAAATTAAAGCGTTTGTTCCAGAAGAGTTTTGGGATATCCATGCTGAATTAAATACACCTACCGCCGCTAGCTTAAAAATGCAGGTGATGAAATATCAATCTGCTGCATTTGAACCGATTAATGAAGCGCAAGCTAAAGTTGCTGTCGATGCGTTGCGTGATGCAAAGTATGTTGTCACTGCGCGTGAAGATAAAGCAACCTCAAGCAAACCTTCTGCCCCTTATATTACGTCGACATTACAGCAAGCTGCCAGTACTCGTCTTAGTTTTGGTGTTAAGAAAACCATGATGATGGCGCAGCGTTTGTATGAAGCGGGCCACATTACGTATATGCGTACCGATTCAACCAATTTGAGTAAAGAAGCGGTTGAAAATTTACGTGAAATGATTAGTTCTGAATTTGGTGATAAGTATTTACCAGCTGAACCTATTCGTTATGGCAGTAAAGAAGGTGCTCAAGAGGCGCATGAGGCGATTAGACCGTCAAACGTAGCAGTGCAGTCTGCATCATTAACCGATATGGAAAGAGACGCTCAGCGCTTGTATGAGCTTATCTGGCGTCAATTTGTATCGTGTCAAATGACACCTGCTCAATATGATGCAACACGTTTAACGGTAACCGCGGCTGATTACGAATTAAAAGCCAGTGGCCGTACCTTACGTTTTGATGGTTGGACTCGTGTTCAGCCACAAGTGAGTAAGAAAAACGAAGAAGATAAGACACTGCCAGTCGTTGCAAAAGGTGACAAGTTAGTGCTTGAAACCTTGTCGCCAAAACAACACTTTACTAAGCCGGCACCACGTTACAGCGAAGCCTCTTTGGTTAAAGAGCTTGAGAAGCGCGGTATTGGTCGTCCTTCAACGTATGCGACGATTATTTCGACCATTCAGGATCGTGGTTATGTCAGAGTTGATAACCGTCGTTTCTTTGCTGAAAAAATGGGTGAGATTGTCAGCGAGCGTTTAGTAGGCAGTTTTAAAGAGTTAATGAGCTATGACTTTACTGCTAGCATGGAGCAAACATTAGATGATGTTGCTCAAGGTAAGCTGGACTGGAAAAAAGTACTCGATGGTTTTTATGGTGACTTTACCAAGCAATTATTGTTGGCCGAGTTAGATCCAGATGAAGGCGGTATGCGCCCCAATGAAATGGTACTCACAGACGATATTAAGTGTCCAACCTGTGGCCGTGCAATGGGTATTCGCACTGGTTCAACAGGGGTATTCTTAGGGTGTTCTGGTTATGCGTTACCCCCTAAAGAACGTTGTAAGACCACGCTTAACTTAACCCCAGGTGAAGAAGCGGTAAGCGACAATGAAGATGGCGAAACGGAAGCGTTACGTGCTAAACATCGTTGTGGTAAGTGTGGTACCGCGATGGACAGTTATCTTATTGACGAAACACGTAAATTGCATGTTTGTGGTAATAACCCGTCATGTGATGGTTACGAAGTTGAAGCCGGACAATTTAAGATTAAAGGTTATGAAGGTCCAATTATTGAGTGCGATCGTTGCGGCAATAATATGGAACTTAAAAATGGTCGATTTGGTAAGTATTTTGGTTGCACCAATAGCGAGTGTAAAAACACCCGTAAGTTGCTGAGAAGCGGTGAAGCGGCGCCTCCAAAAGAAGACCCCATTTTTCTACCTGAATTAAAATGTACTAAATCGGATGCGCATTTTGTGCTTCGTGATGGTGCTGCTGGGATATTTTTAGCAGCCAGTACTTTCCCTAAATCGCGTGAAACACGTGCACCGTTAGTGGAAGAGTTAGTTCAGTATCGTGATTTGTTATGGCCTAAATATGCGTATCTTGCTGATGCGCCAGTCGAAGATGATGAAGGCAATAAAGCCTCGGTTAAATTTAGCCGTAAGACTAAAGAGCAGTACGTTGCTACTGAAGTTGAAGGCAAAGCCACCGGTTGGTCTTCTAAATTTATCGGCGGTAAATGGGTCAGTGAATCAACCAAGAAAAAAGCGAAGAAATAACTTTAGTATTGATTGATGCATAATGATCGTTATAAACGCTACCCAATTGGGTAGCGTTTTTGTTTGTGCAACAAATGGTTTATTTATTTTTATATAATGAACCGCTTAGGGACATGCTTTCGCAAACAAGCAAACAAGCAAACAAGCAAACAAGCAAACAAACAAGCAAACAAGCAAACAAGCAAACAAACAAGCAAACTAAGATATTAGACACAAAAAAGCACCGATAGATATCAGTGCTTTTTAATGGTCATTTATTATAAATTAACAACAGCATTACACAGAAATACCTGAGGTTATTTTTTCTCACTATTCTGTGCTGCTTGAATCGCCGTTAACGCAATGGTGTAGACAATATCATCAACTAGAGCGCCGCGTGATAAATCGTTAACCGGTTTACGCATACCTTGAAGCATTGGCCCGATACTGATTAAATCAGCACTACGCTGTACCGCCTTGTATGTGGTGTTACCCGTGTTTAAATCTGGGAACACAAATACGGTTGCTTTACCTGCGACAGGGCTGTCAGGTGCTTTAGAGAGCGCAACGTTTGGCATCACAGCCGCATCGTATTGCAATGGACCATCGATGATCAAGTCAGGACGTTTTTCTTTGGCGATTCGTGTGGCTTCGCGTACTTTATCCACATCAGAACCGGTGCCAGAGGTGCCTGTTGAGTAACTGATCATCGCAACGCGAGGCTCAATACCAAAGGCTTTAGCTGACTCAGCAGACTGAATTGCAATATCGGCTAGCTGATCAGGTGTGGGATCTGGATTAATGGCGCAATCGCCATACACTAGTACTTGATCTGGCATCAGCATGAAGAAAATCGACGACACTAAGCTAGAACCCGGTGCCGTTTTGATCAATTGCAATGGTGGGCGAATAGTATGTGCAGTAGTATGAATAGCACCGGATACAATTCCATCTACTTCATCTTGTGCCAACATCATGGTACCAAGCACCATGTTGTCTTCAAGTTGCTCACGGGCAACGACTTCAGTTAGCCCTTTGCTGCGGCGTAATTCGAGCATAGGCTCAACGTACTTTTCACGCACGCTTTCTGGCTCAATGATTTCGATGCCGTCACCTAAAATAACATCTTGTTGTGATGCTACACGGAGGATTTCTTCACGGTTACCGAGCAACACACAACGAGCAATCCCACGTTCAGCGCAAATAGATGCAGCTTTAACCGTTCTAGGCTCTTCACCCTCAGGAAGCACGATAGTTTTACGTGCCGCGCGCGCGAGTTCAGTTAACTTGTAACGGAATGCCGGTGGTGATAATCGGTGTTCACGTGGCGAATCTTGAGTGACGCTTTCAATCCATGTTTGGTCAATATGGCTAGCAACGTATTCTTGCACTTTTTCAACGCGCACCGCATCATCCACAGGCACTTCATGATCAAAGCGTTGGATGTTGAGTGAGGTCTGCCATGTATTTGAATCAATTAAAAATACTGGCAAGCCTGTTTCAAAAGCTTGCTCACATAACTTCATTATTTCAGGTTCAGGTGGATAGCCCCCAGTAAGCAACAACGCGCCAATTTTAACGCCGTTCATCGCGGCTAAACAGGCTGATACAATGACGTCTGAGCGATCGCCTGAGGTCACTAATAATGAATTTGTTTTGATGTGAGTAACCATGTTAGGGAGGCTACGAGCACAAAATGTTACACGGCGCATACGACGAGTATGCATTTCACCGGCATTAATGATTTTAGCATTTAAGTGCTTGGCTAAATCAGATGCGCGCGGGGCAATTAGCTCTAAATTGTATGGCACACTCCCTAATATACGCAGCGGACTTTTACCCGGAAGTTGGAACATTCCCGAGCTATCTACGGCGTTCATATTTTTATCATCAAATACTTCAGATAAATCAGGGCGTGTGCGACCTTCGTTGTCAACTGGAGCGCCAATTTTATTGATGATAGCGCCAATTAAACGTTTGTTTTTCTGTCCACCCCAGGAGTTAAAGGCGATTTCTAATCGATTCATTAATCCATTAGGCGTATCGTTACCAGGGGTTGCGATGAAAATAACATCGGCGTCTAATGCTTTGGCAATTTCATAGTTAATGTCATCAGCAAATGGGTGGCTACGTGTTGGTACTAAGCCTTCAACCACTAGGATTTCAGTATTACTGGCACATTCAGCTGCGCGGGCAATAATCTGTTCCAGTAGGACATCAGTTTGCTCTGAACGGATTAACGCTTCAGCATGATCCATTGAATAAGGTTCCAACGGATTAACGGTTGGAGAAGTACTTAAAATAGTGGTTGAACGTTCTGGACCGGTATCACCTAATCGAATTTGCGCAATAGGTTTAAAAAATTGCACTTTAACGCCTTTGCGTTCTAGTGCGCGAACCATACCTAAGCTTAGTGATGTTAATCCCACTCCAATACCGATTGGAATAAGCATAATATTACGAGACATAACGACCTCTTGTGTGCGTATTGTTCATATTAATTAACCGAATATAAGACCGAAGAGGTTGCTTATTTAGCTGTGATAAGCTTAATAGCATCTTCGGCAATAACCCACTCTTCATTTGTCGGGATGACCATAGCAATAGGGCTATCTTTTTGGGTAATAATACCTTGCTGACCAAAACGAGCCGCTTTATTTAAGTTGTCGTCAACTTTGAAGTTAAAGATTGCTAATAAATTAAGTACTTTTTCACGAATAAGGTCTGAATTTTCGCCAATGCCGCCAGTAAAGATAATGGCATCTAGACGTCCTAATGGCACAGTGTAAGAGGCGATATATTTGGCTAAACGATAGCAGAAAATATCTAAAGCTAATGTAGCCCCTTTATGACCGTCTTGATAACCTTCTTCAATACCACGACAATCATTGGTGAGCTCTGAAATACCCAGTAAACCACTTTGCTTATTTAGTAGGTTATTGACCTCATCAAGGGTATAGCCAAGTTGTTTAACTAAATGGAAAATAATTGATGGGTCTAAATCGCCGCAACGGGTACCCATGACTAAACCTTCAAGTGGGGTTAAGCCCATTGAAGTGTCAACGCTTTTACCGCCTTTAATGGCCGTTACCGACGCGCCATTACCCAAGTGAGCACAAATAATATTGGTGTCTTTAATCTCTTTACCTAGTACTTTGGCGGCTTCACGACAGATATATAAATTACTCGTACCATGCATGCCATAACGGCGAATACTATGTTCACGATACAATTTGTAAGGAAGGGCATAGATGTATGCTTTTTCAGGCATGGTTTGATGAAATGCAGTATCAAACACAGTCACTTGTGGCAAGTTAGGAAAAGAGGCTATGGCGGCACGAATACCAATTAAATGCGCCGGATTATGCAGTGGTGCTAACGATGCACAATCTTCAATACCCTGAATGACTTCAGGCGTAACAATAACCGAGTGGGTAAACTTTTCGCCACCATGGACGATACGATGACCAACGGCTTTAATTTGTGCCGCAAGTTCTGGATGTTCTGCCAAGATGTTATTAACGATAAATTCTACCGCTTCGCGATGCGCAGTAAAGGCACCTAATTTGGCTTCATTCTTACCGCCATTAAATTTCCACTTAATGCGCGAATCTTCTAAACCAAAACATTCAGCTAATCCAGAAACTTTATCATCGCCTGATTGGGCATCAATGATGGCAAATTTTAATGATGAGCTACCGCAGTTGAGCACGAGTACTAATTTGTCTGACATGTTAACGCCTTTTAAGTCAATGAAACTAAATAAAATAGTAAAATTCCATTTTGATTAAGGTTTATGATGATTTATTCATAAACGCCATACTTCGGTGTTCTTTTTCTGATTTGCACTATAAGTTAAATCATTATAGTGGCCAATCGGCCAGTGCATTTTGGGCCTGACACTGTATTATGTTAACGTTACACTCATGTCCTAAGCAGTAAAGGTAGCCTTATATTGAACATGAATCTGGTTAAATTACTTGGCGATGGTCAACGTTATATGAAGACCTGGCCAATGGTTAGGCAACTGGGTTTTTATTTCCCAGAGTACCGCGTCGTTAAAGCAACTCAATTAGCGATAATTGCTATGCCTGTGTTGGCATTAGTCGTTGCGGCCAGCCAGCTTTATGTATTGGGCTGGGATTATTTACCACAGGCATTAACGATGCTGTTATTTTTTATCAGCTTGCCACTACAAGGCTTGTTATGGTTAGGTTGGCGAGCACGCCATCCACTGCCTTTATCGTTATTTGATTGGGGCAACCAACTCAGTGCAAAACTAACTGAGATGGGTATTTATTGTCAGCCATTAGGCGCTAGTGCCTGTTATTCAGATATGGCCGCTATTTTGAAACTGGCTTTTGAACGTTTAGATCAAAGCTACTGGGATGAATTGTAATCCATCTTATGTATAAGTCGGTGCTAATTTAGGTCGATTTATTGTAATTGTAACTAAAATGTAGCACTAATGCCTCGCTCTAAAAAAACGTGTTGAATTTTTTGCATGGTCTCAGTACTTGGCGGTGAAATATCTGCCATGGTGTAGGTTTCGCCAAAAGCTTGCCATTTGTGCTGTCCCAATGGGTGATAAGGCAGTAATTCAACCTTTTCAACATTATTCATCGGTTTAATGAACTCTGCTAATGCGATGGCTGACTCTACATCTTCAGTAAATCCTGCTACCACCACATAACGGATCCAGGTTTTTATATTACGTTTAGTTAGATATTGAGCAAATTGTAATGTTCTATGGTTACTGACTTTTGTCAGTTCGATGTGCTTGGCATCATCCATTTGTTTGATATCAAGTAATACTAGGTCGGTATTATCGAGTAACTCATCAATCACAGGTTCATACTTACGCACAAAACCGTTAGTGTCTAAACAGGTGTGTACACCCTGTGCTTTACAAGCTTTAAATAATTCACTGACAAATTGAGCTTGTAAAATAGCTTCACCACCACTGGCAGTAATGCCGCCACCGCTGGCATCTAAAAAGGGTTGATAAGCAATAACTTGAGCCATTATTTCATCAACGGTGGTTTCTTTACCGCCATCCAAATCCCAGGTATCACGATTATGACAATATTGGCAGCGCATGAGGCAACCCTGCATAAAAGCGATATAGCGAATGCCTGGACCGTCAACGGTGCCGAACGATTCCACTGAATGTATGCGACCTAATGTCATTGCTGTTCCTTACATATCTAAAAAAAGGCTGTATCGATAATTAATCACCCATCGATACAGCCAATTTTAGCAGAGACTACATACTTTTAGTAAATGTACGCGTGATCACGTCTTGCTGTTGCTCAGGTGTGAGCGCATTAAAGCGTACTGCGTAACCCGATACACGTATGGTTAATTGAGGATACTTATCTGGATGAACAATCGCGTCTTCTAACATTTCACGGTTCATCACGTTAACGTTTAAGTGTTGACCACCTTCACGATTAGGCTTGCTTAAGAAGTAACCATCCATTAGTGACGCTAAGTTAGTACGACGACCAGCGTCATCTTTACCTAATGCATTTGGCACGATAGAGAAAGTATAAGAAACACCATCTTGTGCGTGGGCAAATGGCAGTTTAGCCACTGATGTTAATGAAGCTATTGCGCCATTTTCATCACGGCCATGCATTGGGTTTGCACCTGGAGCAAATGGTGCGCCTGAACGGCGACCGTCAGGAGTGTTACCCGTTTTCTTACCATAAACCACGTTTGAAGTGATGGTTAAGATGGATTGAGTTGGAATGGCGTTGCGATACATTTTCTTGTTGCGAATTTTAGCCATGAAACGTTCAACTAAATCACAAGCAATGTCATCGACACGGGCGTCATTATTACCAAATTTTGGATAGTCGCCTTGAATGTCAAAATCAACTGCAATGCCATTTTCGTCGCGAATAGGCTTAACTTGAGCATACTTAATCGCTGACAATGAATCGGCTGCAATCGATAAACCGGCAATACCACACGCCATTGTGCGGCGCACGTCACGGTCATGTAATGCCATTAACGCAGACTCATAAGAATATTTGTCATGCATAAAGTGAATGGCGTTTAGTGCAGACACATATTGTGTTGCAAGCCAGTCCATTAATCCATCAAGACGAGTCATCACATCATCAAACTCAAGAACATCAGCTGTAATTGGGTCTGCTTTTGGTGCGATTTGGTTTTTCAGTTTTTCGTCAACACCACCGTTAATGGCGTATAGCATGGTTTTGGCTAAGTTAGCGCGAGCACCGAAAAACTGCATATGTTTACCCAAAATCATTGGGCTAACACAACAAGCAATGGCGTAATCGTCAGACTCAAAGTCTGGGCGCATTAAATCATCGTTTTCGTATTGAATTGAGCTAGTGTCAATCGATACTTTGGCACAGTAACTTTTAAAACCCTGTGGTAATTTTGTTGACCACAATACGGTAATGTTTGGCTCAGGGCTTGGTCCCATGTTGTACAAGGTATGTAAGAAACGGAAGCTAGACTTGGTCACTAATGTACGACCATCAAGACCCATACCTGCGATAGATTCAGTTGCCCAAATTGGATCGCCAGAGAATAGTTCATCGTATTCAGGTGTGCGAAGGAAACGAACCATACGTAATTTCATTACGAAATGGTCAACCATTTCTTGTGCTTGCTGCTCAGTAAGAACACCATTTTTAATGTAACGTTCAATATAAGCATCAATGAACGTTGAAGTGCGGCCCAGTGACATTGCTGCGCCATTTTGGCTTTTTACTGCAGCAAGGTAACCAAAGTAAGTCCATTGAATGGCTTCTTTAGCATTTTTGGCAGGTACAGAAATATCACAACCGTATTTAGCCGCCATGACTTTCATTTGGCCTAAAGCACGATGTTGCTCAGAAATTTCTTCACGTAATTGGATCACACTTGATAAGTCGTCGCCAGCTTCAAACTGCGCTTGCAGTGAACTGAATTGGGCAAACTTATCTTTCATTAGGTAATCAATACCGTACAAAGCAATACGACGGTAGTCACCAATAATACGACCACGGCCATAAGCATCAGGCAAACCCGTTAATATACCTGATTTACGACAAGCCATAATTTCAGGAGTATAAACATCAAACACACCCTGGTTATGGGTTTTACGTAATTCAGAGTAAACGTAATTCACATCGCTGTTCAGTTCACGACCATAAGCTTTGCATGAACCTTCAACCATACGAATACCACCGTTAGGCAGCATGGCACGCTTTAATGGCGCTTCGGTTTGTAAGCCAACGATAGTTTCAAGATCTTTATTGATATAACCAGCATCATGAGAGGTAATGGTTGAAACCATTTCTGTATCGAAATCGACAGGAGCGTGAGTTTGGTTCTCTTGCTTGATGCCTTCCATTACTTTGTCCCACAAAGTTAATGTAGCATCAGTTGCACCTGTTAAGAATGATTCGTCACCCTCGTATGGTGTGTAATTTTGTTGGATAAAGTCACGTACGTTAACTTCAGTTTTCCAATCGCCAGCTACGAAACCTTCCCACGCGTTGGCAAATAGTTCGGTTTTATCTGTCATTTATTTAACCCTCTGGTTGATTTTCTACGGACATTATCTCAAGTCGTTCGAGGTAGTTCCGTGAGTGTTTACATTCTGTCATCTAGGCGCATTCGCTAGATTGAGCCGTTAACATCTTCTGCGACATTGGTGGCAGAAATGTTCCGCCTGACTTGTGTAATGACGCTAATCGATATTGTTTTAGCTAATGAATCAAATTGGTAAGACCATTTATCCATGGCTTGATAGTAGCACAGCTAAGTGACGATATTAGCAGCTTTTGATAATTGAATATCAAAAGTGTTAACTGGCTAACATATCTGTTTAGAATTAAGAGTAGTCCGTCTCAATATTAGCAAATAAAAAAGCGAAACCGTTGCCGATCTCGCTTTTTTATAGGTGATATTTATCACTAAGCACCACTGAATTATAATAAGGCTGGGATCCCTTCAATCATGCCTACAGCTAACATCGCTGCCAAGCAAATCACAAAGGCTAGGCTTGGTATAACAATACGGTCGGCAAACGACAAGGTTTTAGGGCGTTCTTTATCACCAATTAAGCCATTGTTATCAAGTAACATGGTTAACGCCCAAGCGAGTACAGGGTTAGCTACGAATGCTGCGAAAATACAGATACCTGCTGCCTGGCTGCTGGTGGTGTCTTTAACCATCTGTAAACCTGCTTCAAGTAGCGGCAAGAATACACCGACTAACAGTGCAATCGACATAACTGGGCGCCACACTGTGATATCCATAGGATAGCCAATGATAGCGACGATAATACATAAGCTACCAAGTAAAATAGCGCCAGCAGGAATAGGGCGTTTGGCAATAGCTGCAGGGATCATGTAAGTTCCCCAAGAAGAGGTAATGTTACCGCCACCGACTGCTGTACCAACGATCTGTCTTACTGAACAGGTAGTCATAGTGTCATCAACATCCATCAGTACTTTTTCAGCCCCTTTTGGATAATTTAATTCTTGGAAAATGCGATGGCCAAGGAAGTCTGGTGACCACATGGCAACAGCAAGAATTGCGAACGGTAATGATGCAATAAAATGAGCAGCATTTGGTAAACCTAACTGCCAACCGTGTTCAGTTGAACCCCACCAATAAACAGGGTTTAGATTAGGAATACCAGGAGCGGTCGTAAACTGTAAATCTAGGCCTGCACCGAGGCCAAATGCCAATGCAACCGCTGCAATAGAGCACAGGGGAATGGCGAGCCAACGTTTACCGTACTTTGCTAATGCTGCATAAATAATGACATTGATTAACAATATGGCAAATGCAACATAACCGAGTGAATAATCAAGACTATGTTTGGCTTGCAGTCCTCCAGCCCAGTCAAATAATGAGCCTATCTGGCTTTTAGCCCCCATAAACCCTAGGAAGACTAATAAGCCGCCAGCCACGCCACTACTGGTGAGGTTGACCAGTTTTGAGCCACCTTTAAAATAACTTAAAATTAAACCAAATATACCAATGAGGATTGCTAACGCTAATGGATGGGCTCCGGCAAGTGCAATCGTACCAATTAACGGGATCATTGGTCCATGGTTACCGCCGAGATTCGCCCTTGGATTAATAAAACCAGAGCTAATAATGCAGAACAGTAATGCGGGGATGAGCATTTCTACACGGACGATTTGGATAGCAAATTCTGCTCCAAGATTGACGTGATCCCATTTTTCACTTAAGCCTGTTGCCCAAGCGGCCATTACTGCTGAATACATCACAGTAATACCAATAGTTCCAGCAATGGCCGGGACTAAGTCTTCCCATTCAAAGCGAAAATCACGCCCAGGAAGGTTGAGTCCCCAGCGTCTTGGTTTCATTATTTTGAGTTCGTTTTCTAAATAGGCATCACGAGTATCAAACTCACTCGCAGGGCGATGAAGTTCGCTATAGCTAGCTTCTTGAGTTTGTGCTTCTGAATTGTTGACAGTTTCTGACATAATTTCTCATTCTCCGAAAAGAACAGGTTAATCCATCAAATGATGAAGTTTAAGTGTGTTCCCTTGAAGTGATGGCGATGTCAATAAGAGCAGCTGCCAGTGAGCCTTTAATGGCCCTTATCACTTTGCTCATCTGTAATACTGCTATTAGGTAAGTATTACAGAGATGTCCTTATGCTGATATTAATTTGGTAAGACCAATTTACCTTATGGATTTTAGCATAGTGACGACATAGCATCACTGGGTATCAATAAAGTTGATGTTTTGTTTGCTAAAAGTGAGATCTGGGTTACAAGTTGACTGCAAAATTAGACCATGAAATTAGCCTAATCGTGAATACTCATCGCCTTACAGGCCTCAGAATATCATGCCGTATCAGTATAACTGATACCAAGTATCATCGTTGTTCAATTTACCTAATCTTTATTGGCGGGATTCTTAAAGTGTCGATACAAAAAAGTGCTTGTAGGGGTCACCTTAATGGCTATTAATATAAAGCATCTGTGTAAATTCGCCATAGGAAATAGCACTCATGTGAACAGTAGAGCTGACAATTGCTGATGCTGTGATGCTTTTAGTTAAGAGTTTCACATTCAGCCACTTGCTGCTATTCATATCGCCAATCATTGGTGGAGAGTTAACATTATCAGATACGCTTTGAGGCGTATTGGTGCAAGGTTGTTTATAAGGTAGCGCATTGACGGTTGCCAAGATGCATAGCAAGGTTTACGGTTGAATTCGAATACAGCCTTGCTAGATGCCGAGGTTAATAGAATTGAAACAGTTTATTCAGTGATCGACACCAGTATTTTACTGGCTTGAAATAATACCAGTAAAAAGCCAGATTATTGCCGTAAGGCGGTAATAAATGGGTATTGTTGCTGTTATCGATAATGATGATACGTGTTACTGGAGTCGTTTCTTGTTTTAACCAGCTAATCCATGCCTAAACTGATTAAGTTAATTTACTGTATAGACATAATAGTGTGATGATTTGTTATTTATGTATATTGTTTATCGATGCTGTTAGCAATATAGGAAGGCTTAACGGTGAGTAACACGCTTTGCTTCTGCAATGAGACAATCCCTTAGTGGGTTGCTACCTGTATCTTGGCGCCAAATGAATGATAAATGGCGATTTAAGTTTAACTCAGGCGTGGTCAACATAACCAACTCCCCTCTGGCTACGTCTTTTTCAACATCGAGATAGGGCAAGCAGCTTAAATATACTCCATTTTTAACCAAAGCCTTTAATAGCCCAACGTGCTCGTATTCTTTCCAGACATTTAATTTAACGATTAAACCGTGAATTGCGGCATCAAAAATACGCCGTGTGCCAGCACCTGGCTCTCGTAATACCCATTTTGCCTGCTCTAATTGGCCCACACTGGTGCGTTTGTTGTGTGCAAATGGATGGTGTGGGGAGGCGACAACCACAAGGTGATCATCCATCCAGGGTTCTTGATGTAATCTACTGTCGTCATTACGGCCTTCAATAACGCCTAAGTCAAATTGATAGTCGAGTACTTCTTGTGCAACGCGGTCGCTATTTTCTACTGCAATCTCTATTCTAAGTTCTGGGAAGTCATTATCAATTTTACTGATAAGAGCGGGTAATAAATGTTCTGCAGCTGTTTGGCTTGCGCACAACTTAACGGTGCCGCTAATAATGTGTTGATCATGCAGGCCTGAGGCAATTTGCTGGGCATCTTGAAGCAGTTTTTGTGCCCGAGGGCGTAACCATTGACCCCAATGACTAAGGATTAATCGATTACCTTGACGAATAAATAGTGGCCGGTCTAGCAAGTGTTCAAGCTGACTTAACGACATACTTACGGCTGATTGACTCATTGACAGTTTTTTTGCCGCACCGCTTACACTCTCTAAACTTGCAACGGCATCGAAAACGGCTATTTGCTTAAGCGTATAATGCATGAGACACCTTAACTGTAAAAAAAATAGAAAAATAAGGTAGTTATGATCAGCTATTTTTGATGGTAGGTATACTTACCGCTTCAGAATTTGTGGCCTTAGTACAATAATCCTTATTAATGAGCCAAAAAATCTATCAAGTTGATAATCGTTTATTACTCGAGTTAAAAACACCCGTGCTTGAATCATGTTAATGGCAGTTAAATGGTTCATGCAGAATCACCAAGGCTCAGCTATTAATATCAAATTGCTAGTATCAAATAACTAACATAAAGGGTGTTTATGATGGTGCTGAAGTCATTATGACATGAACCATTCATCAATATTGGAAGATATACGCACTGTTGCGGTTTTTTGTTACCCATATGATTACGATTATAACAAGATAAAAAAACGGCATCCTAAGATGCCGTTTAATAAGTAAACCTATCGGATAACACTAATCGCTTAGCGCTAATAGATTAGAACTTATAAGTTGCTGTAGTGTGGAAGAAACGACCGACGTTATCGTAAGCAGAGCTGACTTCGTCAGTACCGGTATAACCATAAGGTAGTTCGTTGTTAAACAAGTTATCGATACCAAATTTCAAGGTAATACCTGAATCGAAGTTGTATGCAACTGCCACATCACTGATAAAGTAATCGTCAAATTCCATATTGCTATTAGGATTAGCATTTAAGGCTAATTCCTTATCGGTATAAAGGCTTACACCCTCAACAAAACGTGTTCTCCAGCTAACATCCCAGCTATCAATTGAGTAACCTAAGCTCCAGTTTGCTTGCCATTCAGCATAGCCAGCTGTTCCTGCAAGTTCTTCAAATGTATTTGGTTCATCTTGGAACGAGAAGTCTTTACGTTTTAGTAAACGAGTTGCAATTAAGTTAGTGCGAACATCACCACTAAAGGCTTCAAAGTTATAACCAATATCAAAATCGATACCAGCAGCTTCAAGCGATGCAATATTTAACGAGAACTGTCTAATTTGAGTAATTTCGTGGCTACTTGAATCACGAGTAATCAAACTACAGTATTCGTTATTCACACCAGATGGAGAATCAACACAACGATCGATAATATCTTGAGCACCAACAGCACTGATTGCATTTTCGATCTCAATATTCCAATAATCGGTAGTGATCGATAATCCATCAATAAAATCAGGTTGATAAACAATCCCTAACGTGAAACTTTTCGATTCTTCTGCTTGTAGCTCGCGATTACCACCACTTAATCCTTCAAGTGTTTTATCGTCGTAGTCTGCGTCAAAACCTGCAGGGATCCCTAACGCCGCACAGTTAGCTTGGCGTTGAGTTGAATCAGCCAGGTCATTTAAGTTTTTAGCACGACAAGAGTCATCTACAGAGAAGAATGTTTGGCTTGCAGCACCATAAAGCTCACTGATGTTAGGTGCGCGAATAGCTTCTGAGTATGTAGTACGAACGCGGATCTGATCATCAACTTCCCAGCTTAAGCCCGTTTTCCATGTGGTAGCATTACCAATGGTGCTGTAATCAGCAAAGCGTATTGCAAGATCTAAGTCTAGTTGGCGTACCATTGGTAAATCAGCAAGTAAAGGAAGCGTGATTTCAGCAAAAATTTCGCTTACATCAAAATCGCCTTTATCTTCGCCTAATGCATTGAAGAAAGTACCTGCTGCATTTGAAGGTTCAAATATCTCACTCTCTTCTTTACGGTATTCAACACCAGTAGAGAAGCCTGCATAACCAGCAGGTAATTCAAATAAACTTGAGTTTGTTAATGAACCACCTAACACAGTTTGCTTAATAATTGAGGTACCCGTTGATGACGTATTAATATAATTAATAGCATCTTGGCTTGGCGCGCCAAAACCAAAAATATTAACTGGAACACAACCGGCATCTCTAGCTGTTTGATCACGACATACTGCGATACCATTTTCTAATACAGAGTCAAGTGCGTTGGTATAGTTGTCATAGATTAAGTTGTTTTTATTAACACGCTTTAAATCAGTTTGACCATAAATGGCATAAGCATCGTAATCCCAATCTTGGAATACTATACCTTCAAGACCGATAACATAACGTTGAGTTTCGCGAGTATCATCTTCAATACGTGCGCCTAAGTCCGTCATAAAACGACGAATGTTAAGGGAGTCTAATGGTGCAGCATTACCATCGCTATCTTTGTTTGCTTTCATTAAAGCAACAAGCTCAGGATTGATAAAAGCGTTATCAATTTTTATATCGTTAACCGGATTACCAAAGAAGAAAGCTGGTTGACCTTCATCTGTTGATTGGCTATTAACGTATTTAGCTTCAAAATAAACATTATTATTATCGTTAAGTTGATAGTTTGCTTTAAAGTTAATATTGTAGCGTTCAAATTCTGGTTGTAATTCAGTGAACTGATTTAAATTAATCGAATCACAATTTGCACAACGAATACCATCTACATTTTGACCGCTATAAACATCGCTTAATGAGCCATCAGGATTAAAACTTTTCCAACCGTCTAAATTGAAAGTACCTGCATTACTAATTGTGTAGTGACCGGCATTAGGAGTCCATATTTTGTCTGGATCTGATGGGTCATTATTATCAGTTACACGGCCTTTATTTGCGAGACTTGAAAAAGACGTTGAAGTTTGATCGCGATCTAAAGCACGTAATTGTTCTTGAGCGCTGTATTCGACTGCGAAGGCAACATTACCGTCGCCTTGGGCAAAGTCAGTACCATAAGACAAAGAGAATCGATCTTTGTTGTGGCCACTATCGTCAGCCCAACCTTTGGTTGCCGATACATCTAATCCATTGATATCTTTCTTTAAAATAAAGTTAACAACACCTGTTACCGCATCTGCACCGTAAATAGCTGATGCACCACCAGTAATCACTTCAACTCTATCGATCCATACACTTGGAATGGTATTGACGTCGACAGAAGAAGTACCAGCAGAACTTGATACATGGCGTTTACCATCTACTAATACAAGTGTTCTGGCGGTACCCATGCTTCTTAAATCAAGCAAGTTAAGACCAGATGTACCGATAAAACGGCCAGAGTTAGCTAGCGAATATGTGTTACCCAGTGCTGGCAATTGGTTTAGCGCTTCACCAATGTTTGTGACACCTGTTGATAACAATTCATCGCCGGTAATTACGGTTACAGGAGTTGGCGCTACAGCACCTTCACGAATAATACGTGAGCCTGTTACAGATATTCTTTCTACCGGTGCAGCAGCATCTTCTGCTGCAAAAGTATTGAATGTAGTCACTGTAGAAACAGCGACACCACTAATTAACGCAAAGCGAATAGCCTTGGCCAAATGTGAATTAACTTGCATTATTTAACTCCCTTAAATGTTTTTATTATTATGTAATCATTAAAATCATGTTTAATTTAAAAATGAAATAAAGTTACACCGCTATTGATATAACCACACCTAAATAAAAAAACAATATCAGGTAATTAGATTAATCGTCAGCTAATCGCATACAATATCAGTCATCATTTGCAACAAAAAATATACATATAAGCTTTATTCTCTTCAATTTGTAAATTAGTAAATTACAATGTTAATAGTTATGGGTTTTTATGTTTCTAATTGGTTTTTTTTATTGTGTGATTTTATTGATATTTAGAGTGAGATAGTCATTTTGTTAAATTATTGTATATAAATTATTTTTAATTTTTATATGAAAAAATTTAATAGAGTGTTTTTTTTAGATAAATCACAGCATTGACGTATTTTGAATTTGTTATTACACATTTAACTAATGTGGTTTTTACGTAAAACTCCTTCAAATTAACCATTATAAATAACGAGATATTAATTATTATTTGAATTTTTATGCTTTTATAGTGAGTTTTTAGTCATTATGTGTTTTTTGTATTTTTAAACGATATTATATGCTTAGAAAATAGTTAAAAAAATGCCAGCAATCAGCTGGCATTTAATCAATATATAAAGTAGGCATTACTTGTTATTTGTAACGTGTAATTCAACCACTATTTGTTACTGCACGTTTTCGCTATCGCTAAATTCACCAGCAAATAACACTGTTGATAAATAACGTTCTGCAGCCGATGGAAGAATCACAACAATCATTTTGTCAGCAAATTCTGGTAATGCTGCAATACGATTAGCTGCAACAACAGCTGCACCAGAGGAAATACCCACTAGGATACCTTCTTCTTTCATTAAACGACGTGCCATTTCAATCGATTCGTCATTTGTGACGGCTTCTACGCGGTCAATAAGGGATAAATCTAAGTTGCCTGGAATAAATCCTGCACCGATACCTTGAATCTTGTGTGGGCCCGGTTGTATAGGTTGCCCTGCTAATGCTTGAGCAATAACCGGTGAGTCAACGGGTTCCACCGCGACAGAAGTAATCGTTTTACCTTGTGCTTTTAAATAACGACTGACACCGGTTAATGTGCCACCAGTACCGACACCGGCTACAAATACGTCAACTTCGCCATCGGTATCATTCCAGATTTCTGGGCCGGTGGTTTTTTCGTGTATTTCAGGGTTAGCTGGATTATCAAATTGACCAAGAATTAAGTATTTATCAGGTGCGGATAGGCGAATTTCTTCTGCTTTATCAATGGCACCTTTCATGCCTTTAGCGCCTTCTGTTAGCACTACGTTAGCACCTAATGCTTTTAACAGCTTACGGCGCTCTAAGCTCATAGTATTAGGCATGGTTAGTGTTAGTTTGTAACCACGTGCAGCAGCAACATAAGCCAGTGCAATACCGGTATTACCAGATGTAGGTTCAACTAACTCTATATCTTTAGTGAGTAGGCCTTTCTTTTCGGCATCCCAAATCATGTTTGCGCCAATACGGCATTTAATACTGAAACTTGGGTTACGTGCTTCTACTTTTGCTAACACATTACCATTGCTTACTCGGTTTAAACGAACTAGCGGTGTGTTGCCTAAAGTATATGAATTGTCTTCGAAAATTTTGCTCATGGATTATTTGCTCCTATGGTTGCATTGTCTAATCATAATCTGCTTAGCAGGATTTAGAAGTGATAATTTGTTCTTCTTTATTCTTTTTAGTTATTAAGGTGTGAATCTTTATTCTAAAAAGCTTATATATGCTGCTATAGTAGCCTTTTGTGGCACATTATCTTCACTCAATGGTCCGACCATCAAGTAAATTTAATTTAGTATGCCAACAATAAATCATAAAATACTAGAATGGCACTAATCAGCAAAATGTTTCTATGTCGTGCCGCCCCATTAACGGGTAAGTTTATTGATAAGTGAGCGTTAATTCTTCAATAAAACAGGCCGATTAATTGATGTCAATGTCTCCGGCACAGATGAACTTTGCTAACTCATTCACTAAAAATGGTAGAGTAAAATGAATAAAGTTGTGATTTCAGGCAGTGGTTTGTACACCCCACCTTACAGTGTCTCTAACGACGAACTCGTTATTAGTTACAATAGCTACGTTGACCAGTTTAATCAACAGCATGCCGCCGATATTGAGGCTGGAAACACGGTTGCTTTAGCGTATTCTTCAAGTGAGTTTATCGAAAAGGCTTCTGGTATAAAAAGCCGTTATGTCATGGTTAAAGAAGGTATTCTTGATATCGACATCATGATGCCGTTAATTGCAGATAAACCTTCTGAATCCTTGTCTATGCAAGCCGAGATGGGCATTGAAGCCGCTAATCAAGCGTTACAACAAGCAAATTTAACAGCTGAAGACATCGACTTAGTCATTGTTGCCTGTGCTTATACTCAGCGAGCCTATCCTGCTATTGCTATTGAGATCCAGCAAGCCATGGGCACTAAAGGCTTTGCTTATGACATGTTAGTGGCTTGCTCATCAGCGACTTTTGCGATTGTAAATGCTGTTAATGCTATTCGCGGCGGAACCGCTAATCGTGTGCTGGTTATCAATCCTGAATTAACCTCGCCGCAAATTAATTTCCGTGATCGTGATAGTCATTTTATTTTTGGTGATGTTGCTACTGCTGTAGTGGTTGAGCGCGAAGAGTTATCAACATCAAAACATGCCTTTAGTGTATTATCTACACGTTGCTTAACCGATTACTCCAGCAATATTCGTAGTAACTTTGGTTTTGTTAATCGCTGCGATCCTGAAAATGCGGCTACGGCAGATAAATTGTTTCATCAACAAGGTCGTAAAGTGTTTAAAGAGTTACTGCCAATGATTTATCAGCATTTAGATGCACAATTTACCGACGAGCAAATAAAACCTGAAGAATTTAAGCGTTTATGGCTTCATCAAGCTAATATAAACATGAATTTATTTGTAGTGAAGAAGCTTCTTGGTGATAATGTTGAACCAACTCAGGCGCCTATCGTATTGGATGAGTATGCTAATACAGCATCTGCCGGTTCGATTATTGCTTTTCATAAATTTAACCAAGATTTTAAAACCGGCGACTTAGGCTTGTTGTGCTCATTTGGTGCAGGCTACTCTATTGGTAGTATTGTGCTCGAGAAATGCTAACTGTCCCTAGCTTTAAATAATAAAGGTGAACATATTGCGAGTGTTGATTGTAGAAGATAGCACCACGGTATCAAAAATATTAAAGCACATGATTGTTCAGGATCTTGGATATCATGTTGATATTGCTCCTAGCATGTCTAGCGCTTTGGTTTTTTTAGAAGAAAATCAATACTTTGTCGTTGTTGCCGATTTGAATTTACCCGATGCATCTGATGGCGATATCGTAAGGTTAGTGGCTTCGTATTCAACCCCTTGCATTGTGTTGACCAGTAATTTAGATGCGGCAGAACGTCGAGAAATATTGAAACTCAGCATAGTGGACTATATTCCCAAAGATAAACGTCACAGTTATCAATATGTGGTTAAGTTGATTGATAGACTTTATCGCAATCAAGATGTCAAAGTGCTGGTCGCTGACGATTCTTTGGTGAGTCGTAAGTTTGTTAAAATGCTGCTTGAGCAGCATTTATTCAAAGTGATTGAAGCGAATGATGGTGAAGAAGCATTAGCCGTATTAGAGGCACAACCTGATATTCAGTTGCTGATTACTGACTACAATATGCCCAAAGTGGATGGTGTTGAACTTGTTTTGCGGGTGCGAGAGCAGTTTAACCGCGAGGACATCGCCATTATTGGTTTGTCCAATGACAATGATGAAAGTTTATCGGCAAAGTTTATTAAAAACGGTGCAAATGATTTTTTACAAAAACCATTTGTGCATGAAGAGTTTCATTGTCGAGTGCTAAACACCCTTGATTCACTCGATATGATGCGCAATTTATGGCGCAAGGCAAATCGTGATTATTTAACCAAAGCCTATACTCGGCGTTATTTTTTTGGCCAATACCAACAAACAGATACCGAGCAAAGTTTGTTGTCGGTAGCATTATTAGATATTGATTTTTTTAAAAAAATTAATGATAACTATGGTCATGATGTTGGTGATCAAGTATTGGTTGAGTTTGTTCAGCGTTTAGAAAATGCCTTTGCGGCTAACTTTACCGTAGCGCGATTTGGTGGTGAAGAATTTGTGGTTGCCTTTAAAGGATTAGATGCCAATAAAGCGAGTCAATTGGTGAATAAATTTAGACAGCAATGTGAAAATAGCCCAATGGTCACCTCGGCAGGGGATTTGCCCGTATCATTTAGCTGTGGCGTGTCTACCATGAGTAATGAAACATTAGACCACGCATTGCAACGCGCTGATGAATTACTTTATAAAGCTAAACACTCAGGTCGAAATAAGGTTATTTGTCAATAAACTGTTTGTTCAGATAATCTCTCTAAAAAAAAGGCCGTTGATACTCAGTATCAACGGCCTTTTTTATTACCACGACTATGCCTACAAGATTTGTTTACCCCACTTCCATATATTTATAAACTATCGAATGAGTTTAAACGTAGCCTTTTTATGCTTGATGCCTAAAGCAACCAAGCGTAGCTGACTTTCATAAAGTAGGTTTTTTCATCTTGGGTTAACGAATCAATATCATCATCGGCAATAAAGGCATCTGAGTAACCAAGATAAAATACGCTCTGTGGATTCAATTTATAGCCATAAAGTAACTCATTACCCATGTCTTGATACAATCTATTTGGGTTTTGGTAACGATATAGATCAGGATCTCGCTCAATACGGGTATAGACACTGCTAAGGCGAATAAAACTGTTTAAGGTCAGCTGCCAATTTAGGCGCACATCACTGAGGTTTGCAGTAAATAAGCGCCCGTCGTCAACATCGAGTGTTTGGTAACGATGAGACATATCGAGTACCAGAGATTCCGTTAGCTTCCATTCAATACCAGGATTTAACATGGTGATTGTTGCCGGACGATCATTGGCAAAATCAATGTCATCGCCATAGTTCACATCCAGTTCCAGTTTAAGTGATCCTATAGGGGTGAAATTAGTGTAAAACCAGCCCAAAGTTTCTTCAAACATAGTGGTATTGCCATTAATGTTAATGATGCTCGGATCATGGCGCCGTCCCACTCGCTCACGTTGTACAATACCTGTAGCAATATAACTTTGTAATCCGCCTTCAGATTCAATAAACATTTCTGTTTCTTGTTCTAGGCGCTCATTATCTTGACTATGGCTAATATCCCAGTCGCCACCTAATGTTATTTTGTTGAAGAAGTTATTTTCTGGGTACCAAATATAGCCACCGCCAGCAACAAACTTGGTTACATCAACTTTATCAATAAAGCCTAAGTCAGCTCTAAAGTCTTTACCGATAGATTGGTAATTTGATTTGGCATACCAATTACGGCGCTGATGTTGGTAGGTGACACTAAACATAGCGTCGTTAAACTCACCCTCTTTTTGGGTTCGGAGTACGCGTTCATTAATGGCACAATCTCCTTTATCACAATTATCATTGCGTTGTGTGCAGTCATCGCCGCCACAAAATTGATTAAATAACGCATCAGGGTAGGCGGTTTGTGAGTGGGCATATTGGGCTGTAAAGGTATCTTGCTTTGTTGGTTGGTATTTTATATCGATACTGGCAAGGTAATTATGATATTCCTCAGCCTGTTTTAAGGTCACCAGTCCACCAATAGAAAATTGTTTGCTCGGGTCAAAACGATATCGTGTTGCCACGTTATGGCTTTGTTCGTCAATAACCGCAATGTCAGAACTTAAATTACCAGGGACTAAAAATTGACTTTGAGTATCATTGGCAGCGAGTATCGCAAATGTATGGTCGTCTGTTTTGCTAGTGAGTTTTAAACCATAGTCTGGTGAGCTAATATTACGAGTATGCAATAAATCTAATTGGGTATCAAAATAGTCTTTGTTGTCTAAAAAAAAGGCGCGTTTTTCGGGGAAGAATAACGCAAAGGTGTTGTTAACATCTAATTGCCCCGCATCGGCTTCTACTTGAGAGAAATCAGGATTAACGGTTGCATTCAATAAGGTCGTTGGCGTTATTCCCCAGCGCAAATCTAAGCCCACATCAACATCATTGTCATCGCTCCAAGGTTTGCCCTGAGTGATATCACGTTGCTGGCTTTGATTGGCCACAATAGATGGTGTGAGTTGTAAGTCTTTACCTTGGGTTGCACCCGCTAAGCCAGATACCGTGCCTAATTGACATAACTGACACGATACATTGCGATCAATTTTATGAGTCGATAAACGATGAGTTTCATTGCGAGGGTAAAAGCGAATAAGCTCAATGCCCCAAGTTTGGATAGGATTACTGTCATCAAAATTGAATAATCTTAACGGCAGCTGTACTTCAACTTGATAACCATTTTGGGTCAGTTTACCTTTACTGTACCAAATACCGTCCCAGGCATCGCTTTCTTGACCTGTGAGCTCATTTTCAATGGAGTCACTCTGTACACCATATGGGTTAATAAAAAATTGATAAGCCAAACGTGCATTATTGAAGGTATCAAGTTTAATCCCCACCATGTCATCGCCCCAAGATTTGTCACGGTCGCGTAAGTTGACTCTAATATTGTCGGGACTTGGATCTCGGGCGGTAAATGCAAAATACAGGCTGGTGCTTGAGGCATACACTCTAACCACAGTGCTGACTGGTGCGGCGGTGTTTTCAGCTGGAGAGGTTTCATAGTTTAGCATCACCTCGGTTGCATGTTGCCATGCAGGCTCGTTAAAGTCGCCATCAAGTTTAATATCTTCATTAATAGTTGGGATGTCGAGGTGAAATTGCTGACTAGAACCTGCAAGCGCAGAAAAGGATAAAAAACTACTCAATATCAACGTGAAGACAAGGTTATGCATTTGGCTTAAACAGTGCATTTGGCGAAGGCGCTTAGCTAAGGAGTCGGTCACAGGTGCTCTTTTTTTTTGTTATTTTCACTATTGTCGCAAAAAAACATTAAAACGTAGGCATAAGGTGTACTAAAATTATCAATTAATTGTTACTGAATGTTAAATTAGGTTGGTTGAATATAATAAAAAGCCCGTTGCTAGGCATCGGGCTTGATTTATAAACAGTTTACTCATTATCAATTAGTCAGGCGCTATAACGTTATTTTTGTAAGCTTCACGATATTTATCGACCCACATAGCTGTTGCACCACAAATAGCGACCGGCATAACGATAAAGTTAACAATCGGGATCATTGAAAATACCGTTACAGTCGCACCGAAGCTAAAACTTGAACCCTTGGTATTTTTGAGAGCGAACTTCATATCGTCAAAAGGCACTTTATGATTATCAAATGGATAGTCACAATATTGAATTGCCATCATCCACGCAGTGAATAAAAACCATAAAATGGGTGCCGCGGTTTGGCCGATAATCGGCAACCAAAATAGTACTAAAAACAATAATGCTCGTGGTAAATAGTATTTGAGTTTAATCCATTCACGACCAAAAATACGCGGCAAGTCTTTGACCATATCGACAGAATTACCCGTATTTAAGCTTTTTCCCGTTAGATGTTGTTCAACTTTTTCAGCCAATAAACCATTAAATGGTGCCGCAATCCAGTTCATCACTGAGCTAAATATAAATGACATCACCACTAATATGGTTAATAGTGCTAATGGCCATAGCAAAAAGTTCAACCAACCCAAGTAGTCAGGAACTTGCCCATTTATCCATGTAAATAGCTCCGTTAATTTCCCCACCGCAAAATATATTGTCCCAGCAAACAGCACTAAATTTATCATTAACGGGATAAATACAAACGAGCGTAACCCCGGCTGTTTAATTAATTGAAAGCCTTGCATAAAATAATTTACGCCGCTCTTTTTAATGGTCTGAGAGTTGTTTACCATTTAACGCACCTTTGCTATGACTCATGACCTTGATTTTGACGAGCCAAAGACAATAAAACAAGCGATAAACTGTATCAAAAGGATAAAAATCGTTACAAAATGCGGCTCAATTGCTAAAGTGAGCTGCTTTTTCCTTTTAATGCGTACCTGAACTGGCAACATGAGATTAAAACAAATAAAACTTGCTGGATTTAAGTCGTTTGTAGACCCAACTAAAATCCCATTTGATAATGCCTTGTCGGCGATTATTGGCCCTAACGGCTGCGGCAAATCTAACGTAATTGATGCCGTGCGCTGGGTGCTGGGTGAAAGCAGCGCAAAACATTTACGTGGCGACTCGATGACCGATGTTATTTTTAACGGTTCATCTTCACGTAAGCCTATATCGATGGCTGGCGTTGAGCTAGTATTTGAAAACATCCAAGGCCGTTTAGCGGGTCAATATGCCAGTTACCAAGAGATTTCTGTTAAACGGCAAATTAACCGTGATAGTGAATCAACGTATTTTTTAAACGGTCAAAAATGTCGGCGTAAAGACATTACCGACTTATTTATGGGTACCGGTCTTGGGCCGCGTAGTTATGCCATTATCGAACAAGGGACTATTTCACGCTTAATCGAATCAAAACCTCAAGAGCTAAGAGTGTTTATTGAAGAGGCTGCGGGGATATCGCGCTATAAAGAACGCCGCCGTGAAACTGAAAATCGTATTCGTCATACTCGTGAAAATCTCGAACGTTTAAATGATATCCGGGTTGAACTTGGAACCCAATTAGATAAATTATCACAACAAGCCAAAGCGGCACTGCAGTATCGCGAATTAAAAAATAGCGAACGTCAATTACATAGCCAACTATTGGTTATGCGCTATCAACAACTGTTGCAGCAAACCGACAAGCTTGATAGCGAAATCACAGAACGTGAGCTTAAAGCTGAAGCGTTAGCTAAAAATGCGCAGCAGGGCGATACCAGTATTATTCAGTTGAAACAGCAATTGGCTGAACTTAGCGATGGTGAACATCATTTAGTAGAGCAGTATTACCAGGCCGGTAATACCATGACTAAACTTGAGCAACAGCTTGCACATCAGCAACAACAAGACACTCAGCTGCAGCAACAAATTCAATTATTACAGCAGCAGATCCAGCAAGCTGACGATAGTATTGTCAAGATGACGGATGTTCATCAGCGATGGGTTGAACAAGTTAATACTCAGCAACCTGCACATGAACGGGCAAACCAAACGCTTGAGCACATAGATGAACAAGTTTTTGCGATTGAAGAAGCATGTGATGATCAGCAACGTCAACTAACACAATATGCCGAAATCTTAGCAACTAATAAGATGCAGTTGGCACTGAGTCAGTCAACGTTGAGTCATCAACAGCAAGGTTTGCTTCAAGACGAACAGCACTTGTCAACATCTCAGATTGAGTTAGCCGCTTTAGCACAACAAAATAACCAACAGCAGCTGCAAAACAGTGAGGCAGAATTAGCCAGTATTGATCAGCAACTGAATGACGATCAGCAGCAACACAGTCAATTAGAACTTACATTAATAGAGCAACAACAGGCTGTAACACTCGCGAGTGATGCTTATCAAACGCTTAAACAATCGGTCACTCGTCATCATTCGCGGTTGCAGTTTATCGATGAGCTACTTGCAGAACAAACCCAAGATGACGGCCAACAATTATGGCAAGTGATTGAGGTGGTGCCCGGTTGGGAAAAAGCGGTCGACAAAGTTTTACAAGGACTAAGTCAATTACCTATTTTAGCTCAGGGCCAAACTGCTTTGTTGAATGTTACAGCACCATTGGTGGGGTTTGAACAGCAAGAATCAGTGGTTTATCCTGCATTAACAACGCCAGTGAATTTAGCGCCCTGGTTACAACACGTGGTATGGGCGAAGAGTCTTAGTGAAGCCAAAGTGTTATTGCCATCATTAACACCCGATCAATACATTGCCACCCAAGAAGGTTTTTTGATTGGTCATGGCTTTGTACTTAATCATACTCAGTCGGCACAATCAGCTATTGTGCTAAGTCAAGAACGCTTAAACTTGAGCCAGCAATTAGTGGTACTTGAACAGCAACAGGCTTCGTCTCAACAAGCATTAACCTTGTTAACCCAAAGCACTGTAACGACTCAAGTGACATTGACTCAATGCCAACAACGCGGTCATCAATTACAGATCCAACAAACAAAATTGCATTCATTGGTGAGCAGTTTAACTCAGCAAGCCGTTGATAAACGTCAAAAGCAACAACAATATAGCCAGACCATCGCCAAGCTTGAACAGCAAATAGCTGATAGGCAAATGCAAGTTGATGCTTTTGAAGAGCAGATCCTCAGCCTAGAGGATGCATTGCTACAGGCGATGAATCAACACGATGCAGCTCAACAAGCGTGGCAAACCAGTCAAGCCAAACTTCGTGAAACCAAAACCATTCGTTTAGAGGCTGCTAATAGTGTTAAGCAGCAGCAAACACAAATGCAACAACATGCCACTCAACAAGCATTGAGTGAGCAGAAATTAAAGCAAAAATATGAAAAAAAGACAGAATTAACCAATCAATTGACTCAGTTACAACAAATGTTGCTCGACAATCAGCAACAACGAGGTCAACATGATTTAAGTCAACTATCAACACAGCTGGCACAAGCACTTGAGCAACAGCAAGCTCTGCAGCAGCAATTACAGCTAAATCGCTCTCAACAAGCTGAGCTTCAAGCCAGCTTAGACAGTTTAGTATTGATGCAAAAACAACAGCTTGTAGTGTTACAAGACTTGACTCAAACGATAAGCACGTTAAAGTTACGTCGTGAGGGCTTGAAAGGGCAGGCGAATGGGCAGTTACAATTGCTCCAAGAACAGCAAATTCAGCTTCAGCAAGTGATTGCAGATATTCCTGAGCTAGCCTCTGTTGATGTTTGGTCGCAACAGCTCGAAAAAGTGAAACAGAACATTTTACGCCTTGGTGCAATTAACCTTGCAGCCATTGACGAATTTGAATCGCAACGAGAACGGAAAGCCTATTTAGACAGTCAAGATGACGACTTAAACAAAGGATTAGCGATTTTAGAAGACGCTATTCGTAAGATAGACAAAGAAACTCGCAGTCGTTTTAAAGCAACATTTGAAACGGTAAACCATGATTTAGGACTGTTATTTCCTAAAGTATTTGGCGGTGGAAAGGCTTATTTGGCATTAACTGGTGATGATCTGCTCGAAACGGGTGTCACCATCATGGCGCAACCACCAGGTAAGAAGAATAGCACCATACATTTACTTAGTGGTGGAGAAAAAGCGTTAACCGCTTTATCATTGGTCTTTGCCATTTTTAGACTGAATCCAGCACCTTTTTGTATGCTCGATGAAGTAGATGCACCTTTGGATGACGCCAACGTCGAACGTTTTTGTCGGTTACTTAAAGAAATGTCACAAAGTGTGCAATTTATTTATATCAGTCATAATAAAATAACAATGGAAATGGCTGATCAACTTATTGGCGTTACTATGCATGAACCTGGCGTTTCAAGGATAGTCGCAGTGGACATTGAAGCCGCCGTCGCCATGGCAGACGCGGTATAAATTAGGAAGACAGGGAATCTAATGAAAGATCTACAACTAGTGTTGTTCGTATTAGGCGCTATCGCAATTATTGCGGTGTTAGTGCACGGTTTCTGGTCGATTCGTAAACAACAACCTAAATCAATGAAACAAAGCCCGATGGCTGGATTTTATAAAGACCAAGCTAAACGTATAGACTCTGAAGGTTTTGACGCTGACGGTATTGGTAAAGTGCGCGTGCGCAAACCGGGTGAGGTTGAAGAACCTATCATTAAGCCCATACTAAAGACTAACCTAAGTCAAAAATCAAACCCGAGTGAGCCTAAGTTATCTAATACGCCACTTCATGACTCTTTGCGTCAACCTGCGCCGCAAAAGTCTGAACCAGCCCACATTGAAGCCAAAGCGGCGCAATCGGCTCCGCAAACTTTATTTGTTGAAGATGACGTTAAACCAATACCGGCTGCTAGTGCAGCAATGAATATGCCCAAAAAGATATTTAATCCTTCAACCAGTACTGCCAAGCTAGAAAGTTACACTGGTAAGCCTATTGCGCCTAGACCTGAGCCGATTAAGCCCACGGTTCCTGTCGCGCAACAAGTAGAGCCAGAGATTAACGCGCACGTTAATGTTCAAGCTAAAGCGAGTATAAGTGAGCCAGCTGATACCCCACAGAACGAAGCTGTTGAACCTACTGATGTATTAGTGCTGCATATTGTTGCTAAAGAAGGTGAGCAAATTCAGGGTGCTGAATTACTGCCAAGTCTGTTGTCGCTTAATTTTAAATTTGGTGACATGGATATTTTTCATCGCCATATTGACAACGCTGGTACCGGAAAAGTGCTATTTTCACTGGCGAATATGTTAAAGCCTGGTATTTTTGATCCAGATGAAATGGAGCAATTTGTCACTCAAGGTGTGGTGCTATTTATGACCTTACCAGGATACGGCGATCCGTTGATGAATTTTACTATTATGCTTAACTCGGCGTATCAAATTGCCGACGATCTCAATGCGCAATTATTAGATGGACAGCGTCAACCTTGGTCCGATGGAACCAAAAAAGAGTATTTACGACGACTCAATGCGGCGTAGGTTGATGTTTTTATTAAGGCCGCAGCAGCGGCCTTAATTGTTTTATGCCCCGGCCCCTTTAGCAAAAAATCACAGTGACAACTCGTATGACGGATACCACAATGCACGCTATTCAAACTGAAATGGATCAACTGACCCACACTATTAATCAACATAACATTCGTTATTACGTTGATGACGCCCCGTCAATTCCCGATGCTGAATACGATAGATTAATTAAACGTTTAACTGAGTTAGAGCAAGACTATCCACAATTTAAATCAGTGGACTCACCGACACAGCGAGTCGGTGGTATGGCATTACAAAAGTTTGCTCAAATCACCCACCTAAAACCAATGCTAAGCCTTGATAATGCATTTGAACAAACTGACTTTGCTGCATTTAATAAGCGTATTACAGATAAAGTCGATAGCGTTGATTATGTTTGCGAACCTAAACTTGATGGCCTAGCCGTCAGTATCACTTATCGTTTAGGTATGCTTGAACGCGCAGCTACACGAGGAGATGGCAGCGTAGGTGAAGACATTACAGAAAATGTTCGCACTATTCGTTCTATTCCACTTAAATTACGCGGAGAAGGTTTTCCTGATTTAGTTGAAGTGCGTGGTGAGGTGTTTATGCCCAAAGCGGCATTTGACGCATTAAATCAGCGTCAAATTAGCAAAGGTGACAAAGTGTTTGTTAACCCGCGTAATGCTGCAGCGGGGAGTTTACGCCAATTAGACAGTAAAATTACCGCGGCACGTGCTCTAGGATTTTATGCGTATGCATTAGGGGTGGTCGAAGGCGAATCACAACCAATGCAAACCACTCATTTTGGCCAACTGACTCAACTAAAACAATGGGGTGTCCCCGTTAGCAGTGAAGTAAAAGTATCTGATTCACTAGAAAAAGTGTACGCATATTATGCTGACATAATGACCAGGCGCAGTGCGCTTGAATACGAGATTGATGGTGTAGTGATAAAGGTTAACGACATAGCTAAGCAGCAAACGCTTGGTTTTGTTGCTAAAGCCCCTCGATGGGCTATTGCATACAAATTCCCCGCCCAAGAAGAAATGACCCTGTTAGAGTCGGTTGATTTTCAAGTTGGTAGAACCGGAGCGGTTACCCCCGTTGCCCGTCTAAAACCTGTATTTGTCGGTGGCGTAACGGTATCAAATGCCACTTTACATAATGCAGATGAAATTGCTCGTCTTGGGGTTAAAGTTGGCGACACTGTGATTATTCGCCGTGCAGGAGACGTAATCCCACAAATTGTTGCTATTGTCCCAGAGCAACGCCCAGATGATGCGCAAGATATTGTCTTCCCGCTGCATTGCCCCGTTTGTCAGAGCATTGTGGAGCGTTTAGAAGGCGAAGCTGTAGCGCGTTGTAGTGGCGGATTATTTTGTGAAGCGCAACGTAAAGAAGCGATTAAGCATTTTGCATCGCGTAAAGCATTAAATATTGACGGCCTGGGTGATAAAATTGTCGAACAACTTATTGATAAGGAACTCGTTAAAACACCTGCGGATTTATTTAAGCTAACAGCTTCCACCGTTACCATGTTAGATCGCATGGCAATGAAGTCGGCTACCAATATTGTTGCCGCTATTAAAGCGGCCAAAAGCACCACATTGGCGCGTTTCTTATATAGCCTAGGTATTCGTGAAGTTGGCGAGGCTACAGCTGCTAACTTAGCGCAGCACTTTACCGATGTTGACCTTATTCGCAGTGCTAGTGTCGAGCAACTGCTTGAAGTTGCCGATGTTGGTGAAATTGTCGCAAAGCATATTGGGCAATTTTTTGCTCAACCGCATAACATCGAAGTAATAGAACAATTGCTTGCAGCGGGTATTACTTGGCCGGTGATTGAACCTGCGGATGAGTCTACTTTGAGCCTTAAAGGCCAAACATGGGTGTTAACGGGCACATTAACTCAACTTAATCGTAATGACGCTAAAGCACGGTTACAGGCATTAGGTGCAAAAGTGGCTGGAAGTGTGTCTAAAAATACCGACTGTGTTGTAGCGGGTGAGGCCGCGGGCTCTAAGCTTGCAAAAGCTGAAGAGTTGGGCGTTAAGGTAATCGATGAGCAAGGGTTACTGGATTTACTCAATGCATCAAACTAACAGCAATGATAGTGATGCCGATAAAGACACTTTATTTATATTTGTGACAGCCGATAAGAGTCTATTGTGAATTTTAGTAATATTACTTGGCTTGATGATCGCGGCCATATAAAGCCACCCTTGTTTTTATATTTAATCTTGGTTTTTCTAGCGCGTGGCTGGTGTATTTTTATTGCTTCATTAACCCAGTTTAATGACCGAGCAGGATTAGTTCGATTGTTTTATCCTGAAAAAAGCGATTTTGTATTAGCGTTAATTGCTGGCGTTGGGGCAGTGTTGATTTATGGGCTGATTATTGCCGAACGTAAACGGAGTTGGCCGATATTTATCCCAGCGTTTCGCAATAGTGGGTGGTTTTTGTGGATATTACTCATTATAGATGGACTATTTTTATTCCAACGGATGATGCACGACGACTATTTGTTTAAAATCGGCTATTCGATTGACGCCCTTTTTCTGTTTTGGTCAGTGATTTATGTATTTAAATCAAAGCGATTACATTACTACTTTGCCGACTGGACACCAGACGATAGCGCCATCCAAGATGAAGCGTCATCTGATGATCAAAGTAAGCAAGATACGAAATAATTTACGGCCATAGATAAATGCACTATATTTGATGATCATAAAAAGTGAAGATGTAAGACCTTGATACACATAACTCTATTTCTTAAAATGTCAGTGCAATAATGGCATTATCATTTCAGCCATAACATGGCAAATGTGAAAAGGATTAAAATTTTGGCTAAAGCAGAATTAACACAAATACCTGTTTCGCAAATGGTTATCGGGTTAACCGTTAAGCTGCCTTTGTCATGGACAAATCATCCTTTTTTTCGCAGTAAAGTTAAGCTTGAACAGCAAGTCCAAATTGAGATGATTAAAGGGCTTGATGTGTCATTTGTGTACGTGATTGATGGCCATGACTTATTACCTAAAGTTGATGAACCGGTTGAAATAGAACAACCTGAAGAAGTGGTCCTCGAAGAAGTTGATTATCGGCCACTGGCTAAAAAAAGCATGCGAGTGAGCCAGCAACGTTTTGTTAAATCGGTTAATGATAGTAGAACCGTTTTTGGCAAAATAGTCAGCGACCCCGAAGGGGCTTATCGTGAAGCGGCCACTTTAGTTGAAGATTTAGTCGATCATTTGTATGAAAGTGAAAGCCCTCATTTAACCTTAGTCGGCAGTGGTGAGACGGATATTAGTGTGACTCAACATGGTATTTCTGTCGCGGTGCTTGCTATGATAATTGCCCATACTCTCTCATTATCAAAAAAAGATGTTCGTGACATTGCATTAGGTAGCTTGTTTCATGATATCGGCAAACTCAAAGTTCCTGAGGCTATTAGAAATAAGCGTGGTGACTTAAGCGATCATGAAACTAATTTTTTAAAAATGCATCCTAACTTTGGTTACGACATGCTAAGTCGTAGCGGATTATTTCCTGAAGCCATGTTAGATATTGTACTGCATCATCACGAATTTATTGATGGTAGTGGCTTTCCTAACCATTTAACCGAAGCCAAAATTTTACCGACAACCCAGATAGTGTCATTAGCCAATGACTACGAGACATTGTTACGCCAATACCATACTCCGCAAATTGCATTGGGGATTTTATTTAAAAATCACAGCAGTAAGCACAGTGATAATTTGATTTCAGTATTGGTCAAAATACTAGGTATTTACCCACCAGGCACTATCGTGCGACTCACAGACGATAGCATTGCCAAAGTAATGATGACCACCGCTGACGTAAAGCAGCCACATGTTTGGTCTTGTAATATTAGTGGTGCAGAGCCTAGCTTTCGGTTTTTAATTAATGAAGATGTCCATGTAAAAGAAGTTATTAAGTTAGATGAGTTATCTGATGGTGCAATTAAGACATTGCAAGCTAACAGCCCAATCAGCTTTTATTTTAATAACTTTAATCATTAATTTTAATCACTCGCTTTAATTATTTATATAACGCAGTCATATTGAGAATACATGCACACAATTACCATTATCGGATGTGGTTGGTTTGGCTTTCCACTCGCCACACAGTTAATTAAACAAGGTTTTAAGGTTAAAGCATCTAAACGTCATGTTGATGATTTAGTCTCATTACAGCAAGCGGGTATAAAGGCTTACCAATTAGATTTGGCCAATGTCACCGCCGAGGTAAAAAACTCATCTTTATTTGATGCCGACGCGATCGTGATTAATTTACCGCCAGGACTAAGGCGAGGTGAAGCTGACTATATTATGCATTTAACTCAGTTGAAAAATTTAATGGGTGAGCGCGAATACCAAAAAGTGATTTTTATCAGCACGACTGGAGTTTATCCATCGCTAGATCAAACAGTCAGTGAACAAGATGCCGACACATTTAATGATACCAGTGGCATATTACTCCAAGCTGAAGCCATGTTTGCAGCGATGCAAAACAGCTGCATTGTGCGATTTTCAGGCTTAGTTGGCCCCAAACGTCATCCTGGACGTTTTTTTGCGGGTAAAGTCGATGTTAGCGGTGCCAATGTTGCGGTTAATTTAGTGCATTTACATGATTGTATTGCTGCCGTTAGCTTGATTTTGTCACGCACAGATACCCTACCTATTTATAACCTTGCTGCAAATGAGCATCCTACACGTGGCGAATTTTATGTTGCCGCTACCGAGCATCTTGGATTAATTGCGCCGCAGTTTAATCAGCAACAACACCCTAGCAAAATTATAAACGGTCAGTTAATAAGCCATCAGTTAGGGTTTCAATATACGTTTAGTAACCCATTCAAAATGCTTGATGCTTGCTAAACTGGCATAGGCTATAATAGCCGGTATATTTTGATTAAAAGGCGATTATTGTGACGACTCAAACTCAAGCGTTTGCATTACTTCAAGGTGATGAATTCGTAGAACTGTACAAAGTACTTAAAGTACTCGGTTTAGTGAACGGGGGTGGCGAAGCGAAGCATGTCATTACCGAAGGTCAAGTTACCGTTAATGGTGACGTTGATACTCGTAAACGTAAAAAGTGTGTTGTTGGCGATATGATTTCGTTCAATGACGCGACAATTGAAATTGTTCCTGCACAGTAAGGATTGATAAATGCAATTCCCAGATGACGATAATGGCCAAATGTTGGCTGCAATGGCTGATGCCGGTATTGACCTTACTCAATCAATAGAAGTAGATTTCTTCTTGGTATTTGATGATCAACGTGATGCAGAGTCAGCCTTAGAAGCATTAAGCCAAACCGACATGCAAGGTGAGCTTGAGCTGAACTTTGATGAAGAAAGCACCAAGTGGGAAGTGATCGTTTGCTTACAAATGGTACCAGAATACGCTGCATTAGTTGCCAAAGAGACTGAGTTAAATAGCTTTGCGCAAGAGTTTGATGGTATTTCTGATGGCTGGGGCGTAATGCAAAATCAAGCTAGCGATAGTGAGTTTACCGATGATGAGCATGTACATAGTGAGCATTGTCATCACTAATATTGGCATCACTAGTGATGCTACCAATCGCATCGCCATTACTGCCATAACTGCCATAACTATCATTAAAAGTTGAATCTCTTAACTCTTGTTGTTAATCCGAGTTGCGACTAAATAATAAAGCCATTAATGCCAAGCATTAATGGCTTTATTATTATATGGAAAGACGTTTTTAGTCATCTTTTTTTATGTCATTAATGACTTCTTTAGTTTCGTGACCAATAGCCTTGACGGTATCACGTGTACCGTGACCGATGGCAGTGGTTACTTTTTTTGTCGTGTGACCAATTTCTTTGCCTGTGTGTTTTAATTCAGCACAAGCTGACAAGCCCCAAGCAAGGCTTATTGACACCAATATTACGACTACTTTTTTACACATTGTGGTAGCCTTATCAATAATCTAATATGATATGTATCATCAGCTAACGTCGTTGCTATTTCAGCATAACGGGTTTGCTGGTTAAAGGGTAACATCATGAATTTAAATGCCACATTGATTGGTCAAATTATTTTCGTTTTAACCGTGGTTGTGGTGTTTTTTACCGTAAAGTTTGCCAAAGGTAAAACCACTAACTTACCCTTGGTCGGCTTTTATGCCATTGTGCTAAACCTTATTTTTGCGCCAGCAGGTTGGATATATTGCTGGTACTGGTCAACAAAGCCAAGCTTACTTTAATGGCAAAACTGATTATCAACCACGATTAATGGTGATATCCGACACATAACCGTTCTCAGTGGCGATTAAGGCTTGTTTTAGCATAGTGGCCGCTTCTGTTGCGGTCATAAAACCTGAGGTATTAATGTCTTTGCCACTGGTTGGCCAAAAATCAGTGGCCATGCCACCGGGATAAACGGCAATTAATTTCATTGGGCTGTGTTTTAATTCTAATCGCAATGATTCAATTAAGCCCTTAACGGCCCACTTAACCGCACAATAAGTTGACTCATTGGCTTTACCTGCTTGCGCCGCGGTCGACATCACCACAATAACCGTGACCTTGTGCTCGCGATAACGGCTTACTAGCTCGCGTAATAGCAGAATACTTGCCGTTAGATTGTTATTGATTAACTGATTAATCGCTTGCGGGCTTTGTTGTTCAATCGGGCCAAAATAACCACTACCAGCACAATGAATTACGCTGCTGGGTGGGGCGGTTAAACAAGAAAACAATCCACTGACATCTTCTGCCACACACAAGTCTGCTGCGTGAGTGATTACGTTAGCTTGTTCAAGTTGAGTTAAGTTAGTCATAACATCAGCTAATTTTTGTTCACTGCGACCAGTGATCAACAAGGTATAGTCTTCTGCTGCATAGAGTTGGGTCAGCGCAGCACCTAAGCCGCTGCTCGCGCCGGTAATAACAATCATAATAAAACCTTCAGCTCCTGTTCATTAGGTCGGTTACTATATCAACGCACAAGTAAACTGCAAAGTGCTAGTACTCCACAAACGACAATCAATCCAAGGTTAATTGCTAAACGTCGAGTTGTTTGATAATTATTTATTATCTGAGTCAGTATTCGTTAAGTAAAATTGAATAAATATCCCAGAACGCTTTGTATTTTGACGTTAAAGATTGTCTAATAACGCCTTGCTACTGTCTTATCGACTTCATGTTTGTTGCCATTAACGAGACCTCCATGTTTGAACTCACACTCCAACTCGCGCTTATCTTGTTTGCTGTTGCCTTAATTGCTGGTTTTATTGATGCAATCGCCGGTGGAGGCGGTTTACTCACTATTCCTGCATTAATGTGGGCGGGTTTGCCGCCAGCGGCGGCTTTAGGAACCAATAAGTTACAAGCGTGTGGTGGCAGTTTTTTTGCGAGTTTATATTTTGTCCGTAAAGGAATGGTGGATTTACGCAGTATAAAACTGTCGTTGATTTGCGCCTTTATTGGTGCATCAATTGGTACCATATTAGTACAAATGATAGATGCAAAACTGTTGGAAGTGGTATTACCTTTTCTGATTTTAGCAATTGGTTGCTATTTTTTATTCTCTAAAAAAATCAGTGAGCAAGATCGCCAACAAATTCTCACTCCGAGTATTTTTGCCTTTACTGCCGCATTAGGCGTAGGATTTTATGATGGTTTTTTTGGCCCAGGTACCGGCAGTTTTTTTGCCTTAGCATTTGTGTCATTGGCCGGTTTTGGTCTAGCAAAAGCAACGGCACATGCAAAACTGCTGAACTTTGCCACTAACATTGCTTCACTTATTTTCTTTTTAATTGGTGGTCAAGTGGCAGTGGTATTAGGCTTAATTATGCTGGTCGGCCAAGCCATTGGTGCCACGTTAGGCTCACGTTTAGTGGTGACTAAAGGGGTTAAAATTATTAAACCTTTGGTTGTCATCATGTCATTAGGTATGAGCGGAAAATTATTGTGGTCACAATATATGTAAACGCTGTGGATGTTAACAAAGCCTATGTGAATAAAGTATATGAGCGCGAAATATATCAGCTCGACATAGCGGTAATCTGAGTTTATTTACGTCATCATTATTAGGCGTTGATGTTAGTTTTTATTGAGAAGGGATGTTATGCGCATTATTCACACCTCAGATTGGCATCTTGGCCAATATTTTTATGGCAAAAGCCGCGCAGCCGAACACCAAGCGTTTATGGCATGGTTACTTGAACAAATACACCTTCATCAAGTAGATGCGCTTATTGTCGCAGGCGATATTTTTGATACCGGTACTCCGCCGAGTTATGCTCGCGCGTTATATAATCAATTTATTGTTCAAATTCAACAAACTGGTTGCCAGCTGATTTTGTTGGGTGGTAATCACGATTCTGTATCAACGTTAAATGAATCTAAAAATCTATTGGCTTGCCTTAATACGGTGGTTATCCCTGGTGCACTCGAACGTGTTGAAGAGCATGTTTTTACGCTTAATAACCGCCTGGGTGAAGTAGGGGCTATTTTATGTGCGTTACCTTTTTTACGCCCACGAGATGTCGTATTAAGTGAATCGGGTGAATCTTCCATCGATAAACAACGCAAGTTAGGCGATGCTATTAGCGAGCTGTATCAGCGCTGTTTTGAACAAGCAAAGCTTGTTAATAGTACTCTTGCAAAGCCGGTACCTATTATTGCGACGGGCCATTTAACCACGGTAGGAGCAAGCACTTCAGAATCGGTGCGTGATATTTACATTGGCAGTTTAGATGCTTTTAATGCGGCGCTTTTCCCTGCCGCAGATTACATTGCCCTAGGCCATATTCATCGGCCGCAAGTAGTGGCGAAATCTGCCCATATTCGTTATAGCGGCTCACCCATAGCATTAAGTTTTGATGAACTATCAAACGACAATACGCCAAATAAATCGGTATTTTTGGTTGAGTTTAGTGACGCAACACTCAGTCAGGTTATGCCGTTAATCGTGCCAGTTTTTCAGTCAATGCAAGTGCTAAAAGGCGACTTAGACACGATTGAACAACAAATAAGTGCGTTTGCTTTGCAAACAGAGACCACCACAACAACTTGGTTAAGCATTGAAGTCTCACAGCAAGACTATTTATCTGATTTGCAATCTCGTATTGCCGATATGACTCAAGGCAAAGCGGTTGAGGTATTACAGTTAAAACGTGCCCGAAGCCAACGTCAACAACACATTAAACAGCTCGATAATGAAACGTTATCTGAACTCAGTGTTGATGAGGTGTTTGCGCGTCGTTTAGCCCAAGAAGTTTTTGATAATGAGCTGCAGCAGACACAGCTAGGCCGAATCAGGCAGCGCTTCAGTCAAGTGGTTGCAGAGGTAGAGTCTGAGAGGAATTCTCAAGAAACAGCTGCGAGTCATGTGTTACAGGAGAATCGCTCTCATCAGGTTCAAGCCGCGGTGGTGACAAAAAATACTATAGACGGTGAACAGTCATGAAAATTTTAAGCCTTCGCTTTAAAAACATTAACTCGCTTAAAAATGAGTGGAAAATCGATTTTACTCAATCTCCTTTTGCCGAAAATGGTTTATTTGCTATTACTGGTCCTACAGGTTCCGGTAAAACCACCATACTCGATGCGATTTGCCTCGCGCTTTATCACCGCACACCGCGATTAAGTAATATCTCTAAAACCACTAATGAGTTAATGACCCGCGGCACCGCTGAGTGTTTAGCCGAAGTCGAATTTGAAGTCAAAGGTGTGGCCTATCGTGCCTTTTGGAGCCAGCGCCGCTCACGTGATAAAGCCGATGGTAACTTGCAAGATGCACAGGTGGAATTGGCACAACTGAGTGACGGTAAAATCCTTGCCACGCAGATTAAACGTAAAACCGAGTTGATTGAAGATATTACCGGACTTGATTTTGCTCGTTTTACTAAATCGATGATGTTGTCTCAAGGGCAGTTTGCTGCATTCTTGAATGCTGATGCTAATGACCGCGCTGAATTATTAGAAGAGCTCACTGGCACCGAAATTTATGGATTGATTTCAGAGCGGGTTCATCAACACTTTAGTGAAGCCAAAACAAATTTAAAACTGCTCGAGGCAAAACTTGGCAGTGTTGAACTCCTTGATGATCAGCAACGCGAATGTCAGCAGCAACAGATTGAGCAACTTCATCTAAGTTTGACGCATGATCAGCAACAGCTAGCACAACTAAGCCAATTTATTACCTGGGCAGATAACAGCCAACAAGCACAACAGTTATTCGCTAAGGCCAGTGACGAGCAGCAGCATGCATTATCTCGCCAGCAGCAACATAGTGATGAATTAATCCAGCTAGAGCACAGTGAACCCGCGCAGCAGATACAGCCTTTATTTGAACAACAACAAAAAGCTCAGCAAAAAAATCAAATGCTAACCGCGCAGGTTAGTCAGCTAAGTCAGCAAGCCAGCCAGGCAGAAATTGCACTGCAAACTCAGCTGCATCAACAAAGCCAAAGTCAGCAACATGTTGAGCAAACTAACCAAGCGCATAACACACTACTCAAGCTAATTGACCAGCAAGTGCTACCGTTAGATCAACATATACACCAGTTGAGCTATCAATTAGCTCAAGTCAAATTAACCCAACAACAAACTGAGCAACAGCAACAAAAAGCGACAGATCAACAACAGCAGTTATTGAGCCAACAACAAAGCTTAAGTTCCGCTAAACAACAAATCCAGCAACAGCTCGATGATTTGCCGCAAGGCCAAGATGTGGCTAAAAAGTTTGCTGCTTGGCAAACCCAATATCATCAGGCGATACAACTCAACCAGCAGCTCAACCAAAATCATAATCTCATTACTCAACAGCAACAAAATATTAAGCAAACCCAAGCTGGATTAACTCTGCTAACACCGCAAATCACACAAGCTCAAGCGGCATTAACGCAGGCGACAAGCCAGCAAACTGAGAGTGAACACGCGGTAACGGTATTATTGGCCGGCCAAGATGAGTTACAGATAAATGCTGAATATAAAAAGTTGCTCGACCAACAAGCAGGGCGCTATCAATTAAACCAATTATTTAGCCTATACAGCCGCCAACAACAGCAATGTCAGCAGTTAACCAGTGAATCGGCGCAATTTGAGATTGAGTTACAGGCACTAGCACAGTCACTTAGCGCGGTGAGAGCCAACTGGAGTGATAAAAACCAGCAGGTTAAAGATGTCCAAACGATTTTGCAACAAGAGCAGCAAATTGCTAATTTAACCTTAGAGCGCGCTAAACTCAAAGCCGGAGAGCCTTGTGCTTTGTGCGGTTCAACCGAGCATCCATTAGTAGAACGTTACGAAGCACTCAATGTGTCTGCGACAGAGCAGCGAGCACACCAGTTACAAGCTGAACTTGATGCGATTAAACAACAAGGTGAACTGCTTAAAAATCAGCAAACTGTGTTGCAAGTGAATCTCAACAACTCACTTAAGCAGCTAAGCCAGGCTGAAACTGATCTGCACACAACACAGCAACAGTGGCAACAGCAGACTCAAGCTTTGGTTATTGATCTGCCATTGGACTTACAGCAACAACATGGCTTAACCGATTATATTGCTCAAGCTGAAGCTCAGCAGCAGCAATTATCAACACTCATAAGCCTGCTGAGTCAAAGCCAAAAAAATCTACATCAACAACAACAGTTATTTGTCCAAGCGGAGCAGGCTGTAGCAAAACTGATTAACCAACAAGAGTTACAACAACAACAACTTGCGAACTTACAGCAGGGGTTAGTCAGTCAGCAGCAGCAAACAGAGACCGTTACAGAGCAGCATAATCAGTTAATCGATGTACTTGAAACACAAATTACTACCACAGGATTAACTCCACCGGCAATTGAACATGCTGTGGTCTGGTTAGCGCAGCGACAAGAGCAGCTTGAGTTGTGGACTCAGGCGCAACAGCAGGCTGTCGATAATCAACAGCAATTGAGTATTACCAATGAAAAAATCACCGCCAACCAGCATCAGCTAGCAGACTTGGGTCACCAATGCGCGTTAATCAACGAGCAAGTCGATAAAGCGCAAGGGCAGCTCAATATTGTACAAGCCCAACGGCATGACCTGTTTGCAGATAAAGTGATTGATGATGAAAAACAACTGAGCCAACACAATTTAGTGCTGGCTCAGCAAGCGTATTTGTTGGTGCAACAACAATTACAAGACGCAGACAAGTTACTTGCGGGGATGCAAGTACAACAACAATCTGCCATGGCTCAAGCGACTGAAACCAAACAAGAACTACAGCAATTACAAGCACAATGGCAAACTGCATTGCAAGCCAGTCCATTTAGCGACCAACAAGGGTTTGAGCAAGCGTTATTAACGCCACAACAGAGGCTTGTACTACAGCAATTAAAGCAGCAAATTGATAACGATATCGTTAAAGCTAACGCCATAGCGGAACAAGCATTAGCGCGCCAAACGGAACTTACTCAGTTTGGCCAGCAACAAGGATACGATGTTGCACAGCACAGTGACATATTGCAGCAGCATCAAACGACAGAAGCTAAGCATCAGCAAAACAAGCAAATAGTGTGGCGCTTAAACCTCGAGTTAGAGCAAGATGCCAGCAAGCGAGAAGGGCAGCAGCAACTGTTAGCCGAACAAACGCAAATGCAGCAAGATTATGATGATATAGCCTACTTACATTCGTTAATAGGCTCACAAAAAGGTGATAAGTTTCGTAAATTTGCCCAAGGACTCACTTTAGACCATTTAGTGGCATTGGCTAATCGGCAGCTTGAACGCCTCCAAGGTCGTTACTTATTAGAACGCAAAGAGTCTGATGCACTAGAACTGCAAGTGCTCGACACTTGGCAAGGTGACGCAGTGCGGGATACTCGTACCTTATCTGGTGGCGAGAGCTTTTTAGTAAGCCTAGCCCTTGCGCTAGCACTATCTGATCTTGTTAGTCATAAAACGAGCATTGACTCACTGTTTTTAGATGAGGGCTTTGGTACCTTGGATAGTCAAACACTCGATACCGCGTTAGATGCGTTAGATAATTTAAATGCATCGGGCAAAATGATTGGCGTAATTAGTCATATTGAAGCCATGAAAGAGCGGATAGATGTGCAGATTAAAGTGAATAAAATGAATGGCCTTGGCATTAGCAAATTACAAAGTGAATTTGCAGTTAGTGGGTCTTGATTTACCTCTAACTACTATGATTACTGCAATTGAGATCAAATTAAATATTAATTAAATAACATTTTATATTTGTAATATGATTTTTTTTTGATATAAAAGAGCGTTGAAATGCAATTTGAGTGCAAAAGTCCGTGTTTTAAGCTGTTTTAAGCGGACGGCGTAGTATCAAATATTAGGTCATATTGGTTATGAAAATGGCCTAAAGGCATAGAGTTAATTAACTTTATCCTCCGTATGGCAATAACAGTTTGCAGTAAAAGAAAAACAATAAATATAAAGCGTCATCTTTTAGGGTGGATTAGAAATTGCTAATGAGTAAAATTATGGGCTTCCAGCGGCCAGTCGCAAGTCAATTGAACTTGCCAAACTTGCACAAGAAAGTCTTGCTAGCGAGTGTGTTTGTTGTCGGTGCTGCTTTATTATGGCCAACGCAACAAGAGTTTTCATCACAACGAATTCCAGTGGCTATTGATATTGATTCACTATTGCCACACATTGCTCAACAAGACAATACATTAAAGCTTGTTAAGCCCATATCACCTATATTAGATCGTGTCATTGAAAGTGGTGATACCTTAAGTCATTTATTTGAGTTAGCCGGTATTGACCAGCGAACTATGTATAAAGTGCTTGAGGCTGATTTAGAAGTCTTAGCCTTAGATACCCTATTACCGGGTAACCGAATCCAATTTTGGGACAACGCTAATGGCGAGCTCGATAAGCTAGAACTGTACTTTAGCCCTGCTCATCAAGTGGTGTTTAGTCGTTTTAAAGACGGAACGTTCGCAGTCAATGACATTAATATCGATGGCATTTGGCAGAACCGTATTGTAGGCGGTGAAATCAACGGTTCTTTTTATGTCTCAGCTAAAAATGCTGGTTTAAGTGCCGCTGAAATTCAAAAAGTTGAAACGCTGTTAAAAACGAAATTAAATTTTTCTCGTGAGTTGCGCGCAGGTGATACTTTTTCGGTTTTAGTTAACGATCAATTTGTTGAAGGTGAGCCAACAGGCACAACATCGATTGAAGGCATTCGCATTAATACCGGCCGTCGCGACATTACCGCATTTCAAAATGTCGATGGCAATTATTACGACATTGAAGGTCAAAGTTTAACTCCAGCTTTTCAACGTATTCCGCTTAATAGAAAAGTTCGTTTAAGTTCGCGCTTTAACCCTAACCGTAAACACCCCATTACTGGTCGTATTCGCCCACATAACGGCACTGATTTTGCCACACCTATTGGTACGCAAGTTGTAGCACCGGGAGATGGCATCGTTACTATGGTGACTAAACATCCTTATGCGGGCAACTATATTGTGATTCAACACGACAATAAGGTCAGCACACGCTACCTGCATTTATCGAAGTTTTTAGTTAAACGAGGCCAGCGAGTCACTCGTGGTCAACCGATTGGATTGTCAGGTAATACTGGTGCTTCAACAGGTCCTCACTTACATTATGAGTTCATTGTAAATGGTCGTCCGGTTGATGCGATGAAAGCGAGCATTGCCGAAGCTAAAGTCTTACCTAAAAAACAACTACAAGCGTTTCAAGCATTGGTTCGTAGCCGAAGCATGATGATGGATTTAGGTTAATTATCCAGAGTTTAGTTTGATAGTATGACTAAATGCAGCCAATTGGCTGCATTTTTTTATGGCTTGCGGTTATTTCTGTTGTGTTTGTATTTCAGCTTTTCGATTATCCTGATGATAGATGATAGATGATAGATGATAGATGATAGATGATAGATGATAGATGATAGATGATAGATGATAGATGATAGATGATAGATGATAGATGATAGATGATAGATGATAGATGATAGATGATAGATGATAGATGATAATCGGCTTTACTGTTCTATTCTTTATGGCCTGCAGCCACAAACGTCTTGGTGTTTCGCTCACACCAGACCAACAAAAAACCAACGGCTAATTCCCTGTTTATTTTTTACAAAATAATTAGCCTAGCCGCTCCGCAATAGCTAAGGTGCTTCTGGTGCAGGCTCTAGGCCGTGGTGGCATCTGTTTTAATTGTGGCGTATTCTGTATCAAAGACTTGAATTGAGAGTTAGGATAACATTCACAACCTCTTGTTTTTTTTAATTTATAATAACTAACGCCTCTGCAATGGGTCGTGTTAGTTTTAACTTTATTTATATATAAATCACTATCAATCAGTTAAGATTTCGGAGTTATTGTGAAGTTTAAAAAATGTCCTTACTGTGGAAAAAGTATTAGTATTTCGAATCTTTATAATAAATGCGAAAACTGCAACAAAAAATTCATCGTTACATCAAATTTATTAAAAGTAGTTGTTACATTCGGCTTAACATCTGGAGTTTATATCGCATTTTTTTGGCCTGTAGTTGACAATATATTTTTAAATGGCTTTGTTATATCATTCATATACGCACTTACATATTTATATTCGATAGAGCTATTTGAAGAAGATTAATAGAGCAAATAACTATTCTGACACAGGGGCTATGATTAATGTATTTCTATTATCTGAGTTCAGGATTAACCAGAAAAGTCGCATTAACATTATCTTCAAATATAATTGTCATCCATAAAAAGTGTATTGCTCTCGAACTCACTGTGTAAGCTAGCATGTTTAACTTTATGGATGCTTGAATATAGCATCCTTATAACACTCAAACTCTGTAATCGATTCTCTAATATCAGCCAGCATTTCATGCTTGTATTGCTTACTAACGGCTTTTTCTCCGGTTTTGGGTCCCATGCTTTTGCCGCTAATGCAACTGACGAGAATGCAAAAAATCATGCAAGCGTGGCATGTTGCATAAGATAAAAACATGTTGCATAAGATAAAAACATGTTGCATAAGATAAAAAACGGTCGAACATGATTGAGTGGCCAGCACAAATAACGCCTTATTTCATTTTTCGGTTATAAGGGCTTACCAGATTGCAGCAGATAAGCGTTCTATTTGATTTTAAGTAGCATAGGTTCTGGGTATTAATGTCTGATCGACTGGTACAGACTTTGAAATTTGAATAAAGGCATGACTATTAGTGATACTCTTTTATGAACGGCCCCAGACAAACAAAGCATATAATATTCCAGACAAGTTCTTGGGTTATGCTGATTTGTGTTTTAACCTAAACCAAAGCTGTCAGGAACAGACTACATTGGCTGTGTTACACAAACGGCTAAATTAACAATCGAAGGACCCGCAATGAATTTCAGTGATAAACCCGATCGCACATCGTCGAAAGCCCAGAAATGGGAAAAATACAAAGGTACAGATATATTGCCTATGTGGATTGCGGATACTGAGTTTCGCTGTGCTGAGCCTATTTTATCTGCTTTACATCAGCGCATTGATGACGGCCTATTTGGCTATACTTTACCGGCCCACGATACCGATGCCTGTGAGGCCGTTGTAGCGTGGTGTCAACGTCGGTATAACTGGAAGATTGATCCTAGTTGGCTAGTCTGGACTCCGGGCGTGGTACCCGCATTCAATGTGGCTATTGCAGCATATTGCCAAGCAGGTGATACGATTATTGTGCAAACACCCAATTATCCTCCGATATTGGCGGCACCGGCAATCAATAATCTTAATCGGACGTGTATTGGCTCAATAGAAGTGGAAGGGCGCTGGACACTCGATTTTAATGCCTTAGAAGCGGCGGCCGCAGATCCTAAAGCCAGCTTATTTATTATGTGTAATCCAATGAATCCGCTTGGTTCAGTTTTAAACCAGGACGAATTAGATACCATTGCAGCAATATGCAGAAAACATGGCGTCATGGTGTGTTCGGATGAAATACATTGCGATCTCATTTTAGACGACGTGCCGCATTTACCCGCCAGTGCCCACCCAGAGTTGGCGGAGCATTCAGTCACATTAATGGCTGCGAGTAAAACCTTTAATATTGCTGGATTAGGTACCTCTTTCGCTATTATTCCAAACCAACAATTAAGAGCCGCTTTTAACCATGCCGCTCGTGGCAGATTGTCCTCGGTAACCGTTACTGGTCTTACCGCCACAAATGCAGCCTTTAGACATTGCGATGACTGGCATCAGCAACAAGTGACTTATTTAATCGCCAACCGCGATTATTTAGTGACTGAAATTAACAAAATCGAAGGGTTAAAAGCTATTTCACCCGCAGCGACCTTTTTACTGTGGGTTGATGCCAGCGGTTTGCAAGTTGCTGATACGCAAGCCTGGTGTGAAGCCAAAGGTGTTGGCCCATCAGCGGGCAGAGATTTTGGTTATAAAGACTGCTTTCGCTTGAATTTTGGTTGCTCACGAGATTATTTAGTCGAAGCGATTGAGAAACTCCGAGGTTGAGCCGTATAACCACCAATTAAATCTGAGTTTCTGGGCAAAAAATTTCAATATAAAGTAAAAGATTAAGGCTTTATCCAGTATTTAATCGTATGACTATAGAATAAAAATTAAAGGAACGTGTTTGACGATGACATCACCTATACACAATGCTCAAGAAATGGCTAAACAGTCCGTAAGCTTCGTTGATTCTGAAGTGTTGCGCAGAACCCCTAAACTCAGCAGTGGCACCGTAGATGATAAGCGCCAAGAAATAGCGCTTTATTTCACCAACACCTTCGACACCTACTCGCAACTGTTTGATTGTTTGCGCGACGATAGCGGCTTTTATCAAAAACCTATCCCCTTACGCCACCCACTTATTTTCTATCTTGGGCATACGGCCACTTTTTTTATCAACAAGCTACTATTGGCAAAACTGATACCCGATCGGATTAATCCTAACATGGAGTCAATTTTTGCGGTGGGCGTTGATGAAATGAGCTGGGATGATCTGTCTGAAGACAGTTATGACTGGCCCAGTGTTGCTGCGGTAAAAGACTACCGTGCAAAAGTGCGTGCCACAGTATTAAGATTAATTGATAGCTTAGACCTAGTGCTACCCATTGATTGGGAAAATACCTGGTGGCCTATCGTGATGGGAATTGAGCACGAGCGTATTCATCTTGAAACATCGTCGGTACTCATTCGCCAACATGAACTGGCTAAAGTGCAGTCATTGCCTCAATGGCACGCTTGCAAAGAGACTGGCCAGGCACCCAAAAACACACTGATAAGCGTGGCTGCTGGCTCGGTTAATCTCGGCAAATCTTTTGACAGTGACGTTTATGGCTGGGACAACGAATATGGCCAACATCAGGCTGAGGTCGCCGAATTTAAAGCCAGCCAATATTTAGTCAGTAACCAAGAGTTCCTCGAGTTTGTTGAGGCCGGGGGTTATGAGCAAAATAGTTTTTGGAGCGATGAAGGCCTTGCTTGGCGGCAGTTTACTGAGGCGAAACACCCGACTTTTTGGCGTTGGCACAATGGCTGGCGTTTACGCCTGATGACCGAAGAAATTGATATGGCTTGGGATTGGCCTGCTGAAGTTAACTATCATGAAGCAAAAGCATTTTGTGAATGGAAAACCGTAGCGACAGGGCAACAGATCCGCATGCCAACTGAAGATGAATGGCATCGTCTGTGCTCACAAGCTGGCGTTGAAGAATTAGGTGATAGCAAGGCCGATGCTAACTTGCATCTTGACCATTTTGCATCATGTTGCCCGGTAACGCGCCATCAACACGGCGATTGGTTTGATGTGGTCGGTAACGTGTGGCAATGGACCGAAACGCCGATATATCCTTTTGATGATTTTAAAGTACACCCACTTTATGATGATTTCACCACGCCGACGTTTGATGGCAAACACAATTTAATCAAAGGCGGTTCATGGATTTCAAGTGGTAACGAAACACGACTTAGTGCACGTTATGCGTTTAGGCGTCACTTCTTTCAGCATGCAGGGTTTCGCTATATTGCCTCTAATGTTGAGGCAACATCGCCTAAGGCTTACTACGAAAGTGATCAGTTGTTGTCAGAATATGCAGAGTTTCACTTTGGTGACACCTGGTATGGCGTAGAGAACTTTCCTAAAGCTTTAGCCGATATTGCACTAGCAGCAATGAAGGGTAAACCTACCGCTAAAGCACTTGATTTAGGCTGTGCGTGTGGTCGAGCTAGTTTTGAGTTGGCCCGTCAGTTTGATGACGTAGACGGTGTTGATTTTTCAGCAAACTTTACTAACCTTGCGGCTAAAATGGCGCAACAAGGCGCAGTGCGTTACGCCCGGGCTGAGGAAGGTGAGTTGGTCAGTTATCATACTCGTACCCTGCAAGAACTTGGTTTAGACGCATATGCAAACCGTGTAGCATTTCATCAAGGTGATGCCTGTAACCTTAAACCTCAATTTACGGCTTATGATTTGGTTCTCGCCGCTAATTTGATTGATAGGCTTTATCAGCCTAGCCGTTTTTTAGCGGATATCGCGCAGCGGATCAATGATGGCGGCTTGCTTGTTATTGCATCGCCTTATACGTGGTTAGAGGAGCATACACCCAAGGAAGAGTGGATAGGGGGGTTCAAAAAAGATGGCGAAAACTACAGCACATTAGATGGCTTGAAAGATCAACTATCAAGCCACTTTACGTTAGTGGGTGAACCGCGAAAAGTCCCGTTTGTGATCCGTGAAACTCAACACAAGTTTCAGCATACCTTGTCAGAACTTACGATTTGGCAGCGTTTGCCACGCTGATAAGCGCCTCAATTTCCACAGCAATCTCTTTGTGGTCTACCAGTTGTTCAAACCAGCTGGTGGCCACAGTATCGCTTTGCAATCCAAGTAAGGTTCCCAGCACGATGCTGCGATGTACATTGTCACCGCCTAAATTGGTATTCACTCGTAGTGCTTGCCAAGGATCATCTTGGTATTTACAAGCCAGATACAAGACGATAGGCCAGGAATCTGAAATATAACACGCCCTTGAAAACACCTGGCCGATAACCTGACTGTCGGGCACATTACGTTTTAACAGACCGGCTAAATTCGTACTCGTTAAGCCTATACTTGCTTCAAGTAAAAGTGCTTTAGTGCTGACTTCATCAGGTCCTTCCATCAGAGCACACAACAGTTGCACATAGCTATCACACACCCGCATTAAGGATTCATCTGGATGGGTTAAGGCCAAATGCGCTCGGCAGGCAATCTTTATATCAGCTTCGCTTATGCCCTTAAGCCGTTCTGAAAAAACCAAAGGCGCTATGGTTACCAATGCACCGATAGATGCGGTGTCGTGCGTTATCATGGCACAATTTTCAGGCGCGCGACCCTGCGCCAAATTAGCAAAAAATCCTCGATGGTAAGATTCTGCATAAGTATCAGGATGAGCAGCGGGGGACTTCGTCATAAAGTCAATGTAGGCATTAACAAATGCTTGTCGGTCATAGGCTTGTGACGAGCTTGCAAGGGTGCGCATCAAGACTCTAGCGCAATGGGCGTTTAGGGTGTTTTCACCCGCCTGCATGCCTTGATGATAATGCACATTCGGTGTGTCCCAAAACTGCGCTTTATCTTTTAAAATAATATCGCCAATTACTTGCGGCGCCTGAACGTGAGCTAAATGTCCCTTAGACGAATGCCCTTTAGACAAACTATTAGCCGATTGTCGCCCTCCTTTTTGTTTGGAGTGCAGCGACATAATCGATGAAGGGTGAAACTCAGGTGCAGCTTCAAAGCGTTGAATACCACCAGTAAAAGCACGCTCTATTTCCATTGGCTGATAATACCAATGGACTGGCATGGCTAAAGCATCAGCAATAAAACTTGTTTTTAGTGCCCAGGTTACGCGAAGTTTCTGAGAAGGGGGGGGATTCATAGTAATGCCTCACTCACATGGCCTAAAAACACTCGCAAATACATTACCTACCAAAAAATAGCTTAAAATCGATAATGAATGGGTAATTTTTTACCATGATAAGATTGATTAAAAACGTTTGTGTTCATACTGGATACGTAATTTAAACAAGATTAGATGTTTTTTAAGGTGATAGACTAAATTTACTTCGCAACCAATATATTCACTTAGACAAGCGCAACAGTTTTTTTAGCCAGTTTTAAGCCGCTAAACCAACGCTTATTAAAGATGAACTGTATAAATTTTGATAACTTGTTGGTTTATAGTTTACCCAATTATTTGTACTGATATACTCAGCTTTATCCCAATTGTTATCATAATGTGTGCCAATGCCAGTTATCACTCCTAACTTACTCCGTAGCCCTAGTTTTTTGCAGTCTCTTATCTGTTTTAGCGTGATTATCATCACCATTGCAGGAGGGCTTTTTGGTCTAGGGATCAGCCTGCACATACTGATGTTTTTGTGTCTTTTATGGGTAGGGCTTAACGCTTTTAGTCTTGGCTATGACTATATACACATACGTGAGTTAATGACTAATGCGTTGAGCAAAGCGATGCCTGCCATCTATATCTTTATATTGATCGGCATGGTGATTGCCAGTTTTATGCACAGTGGCACCATCGCTACGCTGATTTATTATGGCCTTAGCTGGTTGAGTCCAAGTTTGTTTTTGGCTGTTGGTTTATTACTGTGCGCCTTGATGTCGGTTGCAACCGGAACATCTTGGGGTACCGTTGGCACGTTAGGCGTGGTTTTTATGGGCATAGGCTCAGCGATGAATATCCCGCTACCTTTAGTTGCCGGTATGATTGTTTGCGGTGCAACCTTCGGGGATAAAATGTCACCGATTTCAGATACCACAAACCTCGCCGCGATGAGTGCTGGCACCAATATTTATCGACATATTTACTCTATGCTGTTCACCACAACGCCTACTTTTATCCTTACATTCATCATATTTTTAGTGATCGGATTTAACTATGGTGAGCAAAATCTTGATTTAACAGAAGTCACTTCAATTCAAACTGCACTTGCCAACACTTACAGCCTTACGCCACTGATTACATTATTACCCCTGATTTTACTCGCGGTATTGAGCATTAGAAAAGTGCCTGCAGAAGTGACGATGTCATGCAGCATTATACTTGCCGTGTTTATCGCCATTTTTTATCAAGGAGAGAGTGCAATCACCGTGCTTAATGCCCTGTGGGAAAATACGCCCGAATCAACGGGTATCGCCAATGTAGATGCTTTGCTGGGTCGCGGTGGTATTAGCAGCATGAGCTGGACCTTATTGCTGGCGTTAATGGCTATCGCGCTAGGCGGCATTTTGCACGGGGCAGGATTTCTCACCGCACTATTAGCGGGCATCATAAAAAGAGTGCAACGCACCGCTACCCTTATTGCCACGACGATTATGTCGGGCTTTTTAGGTAACATTGCCATGGGCGAAGCCTATATTTCTATTATTCTAAGTTGCCAATTGTTTAAGCCTAAATATGAACAACAAAATTTAGAGCCTGCCATTCTTTCGCGCTCAGTGGAAGAAGGAGCTACGATGACCACAGGCCTTATTCCGTGGACCACGGCCGGTGCATTTTATACTGCAACGCTAGGGGTGGACGTGCTTGATTACGCGCCTTATGCATTTTTCAACTACCTCAATGCCATTATTGCAGTGGCAATGGCCGCTGTCGGCATTGGTCTTCTCAAACCGAAACCTGATGTGGCATAAAGTATATTCATCTCATATTAATCTATCGGGCTTTTAGTGTTAATACGCATTGATTTAAATCAATGCTTGAGTTGAATCGACCGCGGTGATGTTTAACAGACGTTATAGACTATACCACACGTATTACTCCCCCCTTAATTAGGGAATAATATGTGTGGCTAATGTCTGATTGAATCGATAAATCCGTGGTTAGAACTGGCTCCAAGATTGAGCTGTTCATCGTGGAGTGTTTTTGCTTTTCAATAGAACTGAGTTTAATTTTCTCTACGCTAAGTATATTCAAACTCACCTAGTAACCATATTTTGAACGAACTCGTGGCGCGAGGTATTATTATTTAACGCCTATTATTTGCCAGAGGCCATAAACTCAAACTCTGTTAGGCAGGTGATAATCGGGTAAACTCACCTAAGAGTTCGAAACTGGATCATTTACTTAGTATAAGGTGATTGGCCGACTTCTTCTGCAACTAACCATACTCGCATATCAAATTCTAATTGGTGGTAATCAGCGAGCATATAAGTGCATAACTGATAGAAAGCTTTGTTGTGTTCTTTCTCGCGTAGGTGAGCCAGTTCATGTACCACCACCATTTGTAATAATTCAAATGGAATGTGCTTTAAGTGTGAGGCAATACGAATTTCATTTTTGGCTTTAACTTTATTACCCTGGCGGCGATTAACATAAGAATGTAATCCCAGTGCATGATGGCTTAAGCTGATTTTTTCATCAAAAATAACTTTGGCTAATGGATCTGACTGCCGCATATAGGTATTTTTTAATTCGATTGCCATAGCATACAAGGCTTTATCTGTACGTACTTCGTGTACTTTTGGATAGCGGGTTAGAAAATGTGCAGCTAATTCGTTAGCATCAACTAATTGGCGGATTTTATCAACCACGTCAGGTAGATAGCCATTTAGATAGCGTAAGGCACTCTGTTCACTTTGTTGCTTTTTGATGTCTGCGCTAGTGATTAACAGGCTAAGATCTGCTTTGGGTTTTAATGATTGGCTCGCCGACTTGACCGGCATTTTAGGTGGGGCTTTGAGCGTTTTAGATTTAGTGTCTGGCATAGATCAACTGATTAGTTTTGGCGTTACCATTATCTTTTTACAGAATTGGTAACGCCACAATAGAACGACAGCAGTGGGTTACACTTTACCGAAAATGAGTCGGTTATGCTGAACATAAGCAACGTCAAAGGCATTAAGCTGGACGCGTTTTAGGTCTAATGATTCAAAATCAACTTGTGGCGGGTTGCGCTTTAATTGCTCTTTAATGGTCAAAGGAGAAATAAGCGAAACAGGAAGGTCCATTAGCTGAAGTGTTGCTTCAAGTTTAAAGCTGGTGGCACTGCCAGCAAACTTACCTTTTTGTTCACGTTCAATAATAGCAATTTCATCAACTTTGTAATCGCTCATGAGTTTTTTAAACGCAAAATCAAACTCACGAATAGATTCCGTGCTAGCCGATTGTGAAATACTGAATGAAACTTTACGACATGCTGGCACGTTATAAGTTTCGCCTTCATAGGTCAGTAAACAGATAATGGCTTCGCCGCCTTTTAATTCCATACCACAAATTTTCATGTTAATCCTTACTGGTTTATTCATACGAGAGTGCCGCTGGCCATACTCGTTATTGTTCATTTGTAGTAGGGCAGTTTACTGCCCTACATTGATTATGTTGTTATCGCCGTTTATCAGCGATTCAGTGTAATTTAGTCTTCTGTTGTGCCGTCTTCTTCAATGATGACAATCGGTTTCACTTTACGACGGACAGGCGCATCACCTACATCGACACCAGTAATAAAGCGTTTATCACTTTTAGGTGCGGCTTTAGGTTTTTTAACCGCGCTAACTCTATTGCTGACCACGGCTGCTTTTGCACTGGTACCGGCTTTGCCTGTTTGAGGCTTATCTTTTAGGCCGTTAAATTTGGCCTTTAAGCCTTCAATCACAGTGAGGTCGAAGTTTTTACGTAAAAACAATTGTACTTTTTTAAAGCTGTCCCAATCTTTAGGACCCACAAATGACACCGCATCGCCTTTAGCGCCCGCACGGCCAGTACGACCAATACGGTGGACGTATTCTTCAGCAAACTTTGGCATATCAAAGTTAATGACTAATGATACGTTGATTAAATCAAGGCCGCGTGATGCCACATCTGTTGTCACTAATATTTTTGATTGGCCGCGAGCAAATTGATCCATAATCTGGTTACGAGCCGATTGCTTTAAATCACCACTGAGTGCTGAGGTGGCAAAACCTTCTGCGGCTAGCAATGTCGCCAAACGGTCCGTATCTGAACGCGTAGCGGTAAATACAATCACTTGCTTGTGTTGTTCTTGACTTAAAATATGCTGTAGCAAGGCTTGTTTATGGTCTAAATGGTCAACCAAAATAATTCGTTGCTCAATATCTTTATGTTCAGTGTAAGACTCACCGATAGACACATGGCTTGGTGTTTTGAGCAATGTTGTTGCAATGTCACCGATGCTTTCATGATCTAACGTAGCTGAAAACATTAACGTTTGGCGTCGCTTATGGTCGGCTGCATCATTAATGGCTTTTAGCTGTGGTGCAAAACCTAAATCGAGCATACGGTCAGCTTCGTCAAGAACCAGTAATTCTAAGCCATTTAAATATAAGTGACGTTGCTGTAAGTGATCTGCAATACGTCCCGGTGTGGCAACAATAAAGTGCGGGTCTCTAGATAAGGCTTTAGCTTGATCGTTAAAGTTCTCACCGCCAAGGACACTAATGGCCTTATATTGGGTATTGGCGACTAACAAACGTAATTGGCCATAAACTTGTTGGGCCAGTTCTCGTGTCGGTAGCAAAATAAGTACCCGAGGATCTTTTTTCGACAATGCTCTGGTAGATATTACCCGTTGCATTGCTGGCAATAAAAACGCTAAGGTTTTACCTGAGCCGGTTTTAGACGATGCCATTAAATCTTTACCTGATAAGGCAATGGGAAGTGCTTGCGCTTGAACATCGGTAGGCGTAGAAATGCCAAGGTGCTTTAAACTGTCAAGCAGGCGCTTGTCCAACGAAAAATCGGTAAATTGCAAAGGTAAATCCCCTAAAAAATGATAGCCGACGATTATAGCTGTTTCACCTTGCTATAGCCAACAAGAGTCGCTTTAGTTATGCTATTTTTTAGCATTATATTATTGCCTGCGTTTGGCATCACGATGGGATAATTTAGCCGGATGTTGTCGTAAAAGTTTATATATCAAGTATGGAAGGAACAAAGATGACAAAGCTCACCGTGGGATTAGCGCTAGGCAGCGGAGCCGCTAAAGGTTGGGCACATATTGGGGTATTGAATGGGTTAGCCAAACTAGATATTTATCCAGATAAAATTGCTGGGTGTTCAGTGGGTGCATTAGTGGGCGCAGCGTATGCCAATAATCATTTGGATGAACTTGAATCTTGGGTGAGTGGCTTTTCAAGTTGGGATGTTCTGGGGTTAATGGATTTAGGTTGGCGTAAAGGTGGACTTATTAGTGGCGAAAAAGTATTTGATGTATTGGCTAATCGTATTGGTGACCTTAACATTGAACAGCTGAATCGTCCCTTTGCTGCAGTCGCGACCGATTTATATTCAGGGCAAGAGATTTGGTTTAAAGAAGGCGACTTACGCCATGCGGTTCGGGCTTCATGTTCAATGCCCGGTTTTTTACCACCTGTGCAGCAAGGTAATCGTTGGGTTGTAGATGGCGCAGTGGTTAACCCTGTGCCGGTTTCATTGGCGCGTTCTATGGGGGTTGACGTAGTTATTGCGGTGGATTTAAACGGTCATCGCCGCGGCCATATGCACTTGATCCCTGAACAAGTTAAAAGTCGTAAAGCCAGTAAGTCAGAACCTATTGATGAAAAGCGTGAACTTGAGTCTGGCTTTATGGATTTATGGGGCAAAGGCAAAGAATACATGAGTGGTTTAACCGACAAGCTTGCTATGGGCAGTTCAAAATCTCATCCAGGTATGTTGGCGGTGATGTCGCAATCGATGGATATTTTAGAACAACGGCATAAACGCTCGCGTTTAATGGGCGAGCCACCTGATATTTGTATTGTGCCTAATGTAGGCGAAATTGGCACCATGGAGTTTCATCGTGCCAAAGAAGCGATTAAAGCAGGTGAGCAGGCAGTAAAAGATATCCAACACTTAATTGAAGCAACCTTAAAGTAACGCTTAAGCGGTAGCGATCATTGATGGTGTGTTTTTTATAAATACCCCCGTTCGCTACTGCGGCGTTAACGCTTATTATCAAATGGCCGCGTGTAATGTAGCGTAATGTATTTTATTAAATGGATGCTTGTTGCCTAACCAATACATGTCATGAAGTCTAGGTAGGTTATGCAAACAAGCGTGCCGCCTCGTCTGTGCTCATTATCGTAATTAGCCATTCACCATTTACGAACAGCAATAAATCATTATTTTGGGTTGTAAAATACCACCGCCTAGGTGTTTACTGATAAGTTTGTTGATTAAAAATATTTTACCATCCCCCAAAGTATGCCAGAAGGTATCTTATACCCGTCAATTTTTTCTATTTTTAGCCATTGTTATTCTCGCTCAGAATTACCCACTACGCCTACAATATCTATTGCTGATAGCAAGCTTTTTTTCAATATTAAGTACTGCCGATAATTATGATCTGGATCAAAGTAATGCTCAGCGTTAATGTATTTAATACACATCATATTGTGTTGTTAGTAAATTAAATCGCTATATGTAGTGCTTTAAAAGGATGGTTGTATGCTCGTAGTCGTGAAGAGAGATGGTTGCCGAACAGCGTTTGATGGATGTAGGATCAAAGAGGCTGTGGTAGCTGCAATGGAGTCTGCCGGTCAAGCTGATCATCAATATGCGCAGCAATTAGCGCAAATAGTTGAACAACAAATGGCGGCAAAAACCGAAGTAGATATTCACGAACTACAAGATGCAGTCGAAAATTTATTAATGTCTGGGCCTTTTAAGTCGGTGGCACGTCATTACATTGAATATCGACACGATCGTGACACTCATCGTGAGACTCAAAGTAAATTAAATTGTGCTATTCGCGGCCTGGTTGAGCAATCAGACAGTGCCATTTTAAATGAAAATGCCAATAAAGATGCCAAAGTAATTCCCACTCAACGAGACTTGTTAGCGGGTATTGTTGCCAAGCATTACGCTAAAACTCACTTATTACCTAAAGATGTGGTGACCGCTCATGAAAAAGGTGAAATCCATTATCACGATTTAGATTATGCGCCATTTTTCCCCATGTTTAACTGCATGCTAATCGATTTGGGAGGCATGTTAACTCATGGCTTTAAAATGGGTAATGCTGAAATTGAGCCGCCTAAATCAATCTCGACGGCAACGGCAGTAACAGCGCAAATTATTGCCCAGGTTGCGAGCCATATTTATGGCGGAACCACCATTAACCGTATTGATGAAGTGTTAGCTGAGTTCGTGCAGATTAGTTATCAAAAGCACCTTAGCGTGGCTAAAAAATGGCAAGTGGCCGATGTAGAAGGTTATGCGATGACGCAAACCGAAAAAGAGTGTCATGACGCATTTCAGTCACTGGAATATGAAGTCAACACCTTGCATACCGCTAATGGCCAAACCCCGTTTGTTACCTTTGGTTTTGGTTTGGGGGTGTCGTGGGAGTCGCGGTTAATTCAGCAGTCTATGTTAACGGTGCGCATGGCTGGTTTAGGTAAAAACCGTAAAACGGCAGTGTTTCCTAAATTGGTGTTTGCGATCAAAGATGGTGTTAATCATAAACCCGCAGATGCCAATTACGACATTAAAAAGATGGCGTTAACCTGTTCAACCATGCGCATGTATCCGGATATTTTAAATTATGATCAAGTGGTTAAAGTCACTGGTTCATTTAAAACCCCGATGGGTTGTCGCTCCTTTTTGGGCGTTTATGAACAAGACGGTCAAATGGTACACGAAGGACGTAATAATTTAGGTGTGGTTAGCCTTAACTTACCGCGCATTGCATTAGAAGCAGGTAAAGATGAACAACGTTTTTATCAATTACTCGATGAGCGTTTGTTGATTGCTCGCAAAGCATTAGATACGCGTATTGCGCGCTTAGCGGGTGTAAAAGCCCGAGTGGCACCAATCCTTTATATGGAAGGCGCTTGCGGCGTACGTTTAAAGGCCGATGATGATGTTAGCGACATTTTTAAAAATGGCCGAGCATCAATTTCGTTAGGTTTTATTGGTCTGCATGAAACGGTTAATGCTTTATATGACAATGCTGAACATGTGTTTGATAATGCTCAACTACGTGATAAAGCCGTTGCCATTATTACTCATCTAAAGCAAGCCACTGAATCTTGGAAGCAACAAACCGGTTATGGTTTTAGTTTGTACAGTACCCCGAGTGAAAATTTATGCAGTCGTTTTTGTCAGCTAGATACTGCTCAGTTTGGGGTCGTGCCAGGGGTGACCGATAAAGGTTATTACACTAATAGCTTCCATTTAGATGTTGAAAAGAAAGTTAATCCATACGATAAGATTGATTTTGAACAACCTTATCCGGCTATCGCCAATGGTGGATTTATTTGTTACGGCGAATTTCCTAATATGCAAAATAACATTGAAGCACTGGAAAATGTTTGGGACTACAGTTACAGCAGAGTGCCATATTACGGCACTAATACCCCAATAGATGAGTGTTACGATTGTGGCTATATTGGTGAGTTTAATTGTACCAGTAAGGGGTTTGTCTGCCCCAAATGTGGCAATCATGAGCCAAGTAGGGTATCGGTTACCCGCCGTGTATGTGGTTATTTAGGCAGTCCTGACGCTAGGCCGTTTAACTTTGGTAAGCAAGAAGAAGTAAAACGCAGAGTGAAGCATTTATAATGTATTACAGTGCTTATCATAGTATTGATGTGATCAACGGTGAGGGCACCCGCTGTACGTTATTTGTCAGCGGCTGCGAACATGCTTGTAAGGGGTGCTATAACCAAAGTGCTTGGCGAGTAGATGCAGGACATGTATTTAGCCAAGCGTTAGAAGATCAAATTATGGCTGATTTAACCGACAGTCGTATTTATCGTCGTGGCTTATCGCTAAGTGGTGGTGATCCGCTGCATCCAGCTAACCTAGAAGCTATATTGGCATTGGTTACTAGGGTAAAGGCGGAATGTCCCGAAAAAGATATTTGGTTATGGACTGGTTATCAACTAGGCGAGCTAACGCCACAGCAACAAGCTGTGGTTGAGTTAGTGGATGTGTTGATAGACGGTAAGTTTGAACAAGATAAAGCCGATCCTGCGCTATTGTGGCGCGGCAGCAGTAATCAAATTATTCATCATGTTAATCGCGAGTAATACCGAGCGTATTTCGATAGCGTTTAGTGCGTTGCTTAGTGTTAAATTGATCAACAATTAAGCTCCACACTGGCGAGTCGTTTGTCTGCGGGGTTTGCCCCTGGCTCATGCGCCTTAATTGGCGTTTAATAATGGCCATAGTGGCTAAACCCGCAAGGGGCTTACTTTGCCAATTAACACTTGGTAGCGACGGCGTAAAATCTGGCTGGTTTTGCCATAATGTCGGCAATGCAGGGTAAAACGCTAATGCACTGGCTATGCCGCATAATGCGAACCCGGCATTAATGACCTGCTCGGCAACAACTTTACGGCGGATCCCACCTGTTAACATTAACGGCATGGGTGAGCGGGTGACTAACTGTTCGGTTAATGTTAAAAAATAAGCTTCACGGGCTAATGTTCGCTCATCAGCACTGCGCCCTTGCATCGCTGGCGCTTCATAACTTCCGCCCGATAATTCGACCATGTCCACTTGATACTGCGCCAGCATGTTAATCACTTTTTCTGCATCATCAATATCAAAACCACCCCGCTGAAAATCTGCTGAGTTAAGCTTTATCGCAATATCAAAATGGGCGCCACACTTAAGCCTAACTTGCTTGATCACCTCGATTAATAACCTGGATCTGTTTTCTAAACTGCCGCCCCATTCATCGTTACGTTGATTGGTTAATGGCGATAAAAATTGCGCCAGTAAATAACCGTGAGCAGCATGAATTTGTACTCCATCAAATCCTGCTTGTTGAGCCAGTTCTGCTGTGGTGACAAAGCGAGTGATCACATCATTAATATTTGCGCTGGTCATGGCTTGTGGCTTGGAAAACATTGATGAATGCTTACCAAGGTCCAATGCTATTGCTGATGGTGCTAGGTTTTTACCACCCATAGCTTTAAAGACTTGCCTACCAGGATGATTAAGTTGCATCCACACTCTAGCCTGTTTTTGTTTGGCGATACTGGCCCATTGCTTAAATGGGGCTAAATCACTGCCAGCGTCTAATGCCACTCCGCCAGGACCTGTCATGGCAAAGCGGTCGATCATTACGTTACCGGTAATGATCAACCCCACCCCGCCTTTGGCCCATGCGCCGTAAAGCGCGAATAAGGCGGCATCTGGTTGTTGTTGTATATTGGCGAGGTTTTCTTCCATAGCCGCTTTGACAAGGCGATTAGGGATTATCCCGCCGTTAGGTAATGAATAGGGGGTAAACAGGTTATCAACCATGAAAGTAGATCCTTAACACTAAGGGTTGCATCAGTAGCGTCTATATTAGTGCAATTAGGCTATAAACAAAAACACTGCCAGATGGCAGTGTTTTAAAGTGGTCGCGGTAAGCTTATGGCTTTGCGTTCAACTCGGGCGTAAGGGGGCTTATATGCGATAAGTTAAGGTTAACTTAGCATTACGTTCTTCGCCGGGAAGGCCACCCAAAAACATCGCTTTGTCGTAGTATGATTTATTAAGTAAATTATTTAAGTTTAGTTGAATTTTGTAGCGTTCAACATCATAACTAATCGCAGAATCTATCACGGTATAGGCCGGTACATAACCGTCCGGTATACCAAATGAGCTTGAGCTGGTGCTGCGCTCACCGACATATTCAGCCCCTAAGCTTACCGATACTGGCGCGGGTAAACTCAGTTCTGCTGCATAAGTCACCCAGGCACTTGCTGTAAGGTATGGCACGCCTTTCTGGTGTTGACCATAATCACTGCTATTAGGATTTTGATTGTCACGAGCATCTTGGTAAACGCCATTAACGTTCACTTTCCACTGTTCATTTAAATTGGCATTTAAATCGAGCTCGACGCCTTTAGTATCTTCACTGCCGTCGTAAAAATAAGGGTCTATTGTAGAGGTTACCGCACTGCTGTCGTAGTTAGGGTTACTGTAGGCAATATTAGTCCGTGATGATTTAAAAAAGACTAATGAGGCTAATAGTTGGTCATCAAACGCTTTGAAACGCACGCCTAAGTCATTACTGACCGATTCTGAGTCTTCGCGGTCGGCTTCATTGCCGGTAACATCGCCCAACACACTGTAGGCTGTACGACCTTTAGAGTGATTAACGAAAATTGAAACATCATCCGTTGGCATATACGTTAAGCCAAGATTGAAGGTAATTCCGTTATCTGTAGTGTCCGCTTCTGGTTGTGGCTCAGCTAAGCTTGAGCTGTAACGGGAATCAACGCCAAGATGTTCATAGGTTTGCTTAATTTCATTAAATGCCACCCCAATACGGCTGGTAAAGCCAGCACCAAGGTATCCGACATGTTGTACGCCTAAACCCCATGCGGTGACGGTTTTATTGTAATTACTGGTCAGTAATGGATCGTAATCTTCAAATTCGCCTTCGGCCCAGTTGGGGTTACGAATATCGTAAATGTATGGCAGGGTACCTTGGTAAGATACATCGCCATTGCTGTCTTTTAATACGTAATCGGCATCCCAAATTGAGTATTGTTTGAAGCGAATTGTGCGGTCTTCAAAGTTAGCATTAACTAATAATTCGTTACTGATATTGCCAATGTCAAAGTCGTAACGTAAGTCAGCAAAGTATTGCCAAGATTGTTCATCGGCAGAAACTTTACGATACTCCTGACGACGAGCTGCATAAGGATATAACACTTCATCTTCAACTAACGGCGCGCGTGGGTCTTGGTTAATGATGCCATTTCGTTCCCAATACACGTAGTTATACGCGCCAGTTTGGCGAGCAAAACTGGTTTCATAATTTCGGTATTGCAATTGTTGGTTTAAAAACAGGTTATCGGTTAAGTAAATGTTGTGAGTCAGTTTGAAACGTAACTCTTCACCTTCGTTATCTTTTGCCATTGGTGAAATTAAGCCATTATGACCAAAATCGTAAGGTGTTTCACCATCTGATGCACTCAGTGAATTAGCCAGTTGTTGACGCTGCTCATCGGTGAGCTGCACGCCACTGCTGGTAGGGTCATTAACCAAATCTTGCCAACTTACCTGGTCTGCCGTTTTACCATCAACAGAAGCCGCATTATAAATCCGGATTGGGTGGCCAATGGAATCTACGGGAATAGAATCGTTTATGTAAGCGGTAGACAGCATGAGGTTTTGGTTGTCGTTCAACACAAACTTTAGCGAGCCGTAGACTTCGTCGCGGTCGGTTCCTAAATCGCGGTATCCGTCACTGCGAGCACTTTTTGCTACCACACGATAGGCGACATCGTCAGTGACAGCACCTGTGCTATCAGCCATAAATGAATATGTGTCCCATTGACCCACTTCGGCTTCCATAACATGCTTACTGACAAACTCTGGCTTCTTTTCTATTAAATTCATTACGCCGCCAGCGCTTCCCATTCCGTACAATCCGGTAGCAGGGCCTTTTAACACTTCAACCGAACTGACATTAGTGAGCGAACGGGTAGGGTTAAAGGTGTTGCCAAGTCCTGCGCCGCCATACATGCCGTCATAGGTGTAGTTTGCTCCTAGGCCTCGAATGACGAGGTTGTCACCAATACCGTAGTTGTTACCCGCTTGGGTCACACCACTGATATTACGAATTAAATCTTGCATGTTACTGACGCCTTGGGCATCGATTAATGCTTCGTCAACAATCACTACCGCCGCAGGCGTTTCCATCAGTGACATATCAGATTTAGTTGCTAAACCTGAGTTCATCACTACTTGGTTTTGTCGGCCATAAACCGTTATTCGTTCATAGTTGGCTGAGGGTGATGCATTGTCCGTATCATCTGAAGATTGCGCAGTAACCTCAGGTTGGGTAACTGGTGTTTGTGCGTGAGCATAAACGGGAAACAATACACTTTGACAAGCAAGGGCAAGTAGAGATAAACGTAATGGCGTCATAACAAGGTAAGCTCTTTATTAACAATGGCGCGAATGATAATGATTATCATAAGTATTGCAATAGCGAGTTTTGTTATATGTGGTAAAAAATGGGTTTTGGTGATTTGGTTGCTGATAAATCAAACAATCTCAATAAACGATTAGCATGATTAACAGACCATTGAAGGCGATCTGTCATCTATAAATTTAGCGCTTCAGCGCTATAAACGTACATTAGCGTGAGTTACCCAATGAGTGTGTCATGTGGTCGTGTTAATGGATGTTGGTAATGTGATAATTTCCAGATTGTTTGTTCTAGGTAAAAAATTTTGCCTGTACATCCATATATGAAACGTTTGCTATTCGCATCTTGAGTGCTTTTGGGTATATAATCTGCCTCCGAAACGGTGTTGTGACAAACGTATAAGCGTAAACGATTCACTAACACACCAAAGCACTTAAGGTAATCAAATGAATTTAAAGCTAGAACTGCAGACATTGAATGATAAATTAGACAAGTTTCGTCGCAAGTTAGCTGCGGCTGAAGCACGTGGCGATGCCACGATTGTCCTGCAGTTTAAGAAAGAAGTGGCGACTGTGACTAAGCGAATCGCCAGCATTAAAGGCCAGCAAACTCGCGAGTTCAGCAAAGAAGGCGTGGCGTTGAAAGCGTTAGGTTTTAAGCGCGTGCTGACTAAAGCTGAACAAGCCGATATGGGTAAGTTGAATAAGTCGGTAAAAGGTTTAGTCGTTGTGCATCCTTTAACAGCATTAGGCCGTGAAATGGGCATAAAAGATGTGACGGGTTTTGCGCCTGCTAAGTTCTAATATTTTCTTTTACAGTTAGTTGTCGTAAGGTTAATTCATGTCGGTAAAGTATATCGCAACATCTAAGTTACCCACTCCTTGGGGTGTTTTTGCTATGCACGGTTTTGAAGAAACTGCCACAGGTAAAGAACACGTTGCGTTGACATTTGGTCAACTGGATCCCACTCAACCTATGCTAGGTCGTATTCATTCTGAATGTTTGACCGGTGATGCATTATTTAGTTTACGTTGTGATTGTGGTTTTCAATTACAAGCTGCAATGCAAAGTATTGCAGAGAAAGGCCAAGGCTTTTTGTTGTACTTACGCCAAGAGGGACGTGGGATTGGTTTGCTCAATAAAATTCGTGCTTATGAGTTGCAAGATGCCGGCGCCAATACGGTCGAAGCCAATTTACGTTTAGGTTTTGAAGCTGACATGCGTAAGTACGACATGATTTTGCCGATGTTAGAAAAAATTGGTGTCACTAAAGTGAAGTTGATGACCAATAATCCGCGCAAAGTTATGGCAATGCAAAGTGTGGGTATTGAAGTGGTTGAACGTATTCCGTTACAAGTGGGTAAAAATCGTTATAACGAATCATATTTAAAAACCAAGTCTACTGAGCTAGGTCATATGATGTCGGAATACCATTTTCACGATGAATAGTCTGGCACTATAATAGTCTAAATGATGATGAAACAAGGGCAGAATATGCAGCTTATTGGGCCATCATCGTTTGATTATTTACGTTTTATACATATCCCTTATCGTTTAACTTTGGTGGTATTACTCATGCTATTGAGTCATATGAGCCATGCATCTGAATTACCTTCAACGACACCACCTGAATTAATTACCGAACCCGATGCTTCCCATTATGCGTTTGCTAATTATTTAGGCAGTGGTATTTATCGCACCTCTGGCCAAAGTGCTGCCGTTGCTAATATTCCTATGGGGTTTGAACTTGATTCAGCAGATGATTATGTATTGAAGTTACGCTTTACAGCATCATTCGGCTTTTTTGATTATTCATTTAATGATTTACCCCAAGGCAGTATTCCTAAAAATGTCGGCACCATCACCTTAACGCCAGGGCTTGAATATCACTGGCTGGTGGACGATAAGCTAACCCTAGAGAGTTATGTTGATTTGGGCTATGGGCACAATTTTTCAACTTACAGTCATGTAGGGATTTTTTCTACTGGCATTTCTGTACTTTATAAACTTGATGTACCATTGTTCACCCCCGTTTGGGTAAACCGAATTTATTATGCCGGTTATCTAAGCAATCAAAATGACAGCACAGAGGGTTACTCGGTCTTAAAAACGGGTGTCGACTTTGGGGTTAATTATGATTGGCAGTGGAAAGATGTCCGGGTTGAACCACGATTTTTTATTGCCGGCCATTGGTATTTCGACAAACTAAAGTTCGTCACTCCGGTGGGGGATGATGTGTTGACCTCATATACTTATGAAATAGGTACAACGTTGGCATTTTCTAAACCCATCACCTTGAGTGCGATAGGTCTAGACAGTGTCGAAATTGAACATTTTGGATTAAGTTATCAAGTGGGTGGTGGGCTTAAAGTGTGGCGCTTAATTTTTGAATTTCCGCTATAAGCCCTATCAATGTGAATAGATGAATAAATTAATTTTCGCTGGTTCCCCAAATATTGGCATTCACTGGTTCTGTCGATGCAGTCTTTGAGCTTGCCTTGGCTGAAACAACTTTATTTGCTGTAGGTTTCGTCGCGGTCACTTTGGCTTTGGCTGGCCGAGATTTAGCGGAAAATGAACCACGGCTATCTTCTTTAGGCGGCGGTAATGGCAGCTTGTTTGCTTTACGATATAAGTATTCAACTTTGTCACGAGCCCAAGGCGTTTTACGTAAAAACTTCAAGGTGGATTTTACACTCGGGTTATCTTTGAAACACTGAATGTTTATCCTAGATGCGAGTTCTTCCCAGCCGTATTTTTCAACGAGTGAAGTCACGATAGTTTCTAGTTTTATGCCGTGAAGCGGATTGTTTGCTTGTGTCATGGACCGTGCGAGCTAATTGAGTTTGATAATATTATACCTATATTGCTGCTAAAGTGATATCAACACAAAAACGGCAGCCTAGGCTGCCATTTTTTTGCTTCCACATTAGTGATTATTGCTTGTTAGCTAATGTAACGTTGTCTTCATCATCGGTATCAATGTCGCCTTTACCTTTAATGTTAAGAATAATTATTGCTGCAATAATTGCGGTAGTGACTAAAGTTAATGATTTTGCTTCGAGGAGCCAATTATCATTCGTTCATAAGGTATTGTTAGACTCATTACAGTACAGTATTTACCAGCATCTTATTGAGAATACTTATTTAAAAGTATTACTATTAACGCGATGTTTTACCCAATAATTCAGCTTGCTTAGTGCTGCCTTGTTGATAAAAATCGTCAATGAGTATTCTTAGTATTTTAGATTTAGCGACTTTACTGATTTTGGCTAGTTCATCTAGCTGTGAAATGCTTTTTTCGGTCAGGGTAAAGGTGGCATGACGATAAATTTTAGTACTTTTTTTATCAAGCCCTTTTAAGAAATCTTGAGTATTTAACGGAATAGTGCTCTGGCCATGAGCAGAATCAAGACCCAACGCATATTTGTTAGCATCTTCAATGAAGTCGTCTACCGATACCTTAACTCGGGTATCTTTGGGTTTCTTGCGCTTAAGATCAGTTAAACTCATAGCTATTTTCTGCTGGAATCGCAAAAAGTTCATCGGCAATAGCACGAATCTCATCAGCCGCTTTACCGTTAGGATCGATTTCAAGCACAGAAGATCCACTCTCTTCGCTATCATCATAGATATTACGACTAATTGTTACAGCATTGAGTGCGCGTAAACCAAAAGACTCAACCACTTCCTTAGCTTCTAAAATACGCTTTCCTTGAGATGGCAGTGCAGGGCATTGGGTTATCACAATCGCAGCAATCATTTTTGGGTTGACCATCTTGCAGGTGCTAAGCATGTCTTCCATATGGGGTAATGTTTTTAGATCGCGACGCTTAGGCCTAAGAGGGATAACAACATAGGTTGCAACAGACATTGCCGCTCGCATAGCAAGGTTATCTTGGCCACCACAATCAACGATGACATAGTCAAACCGCTCATTTAAGCTCAGCAGGTCATTACGTATTTTGCCATAAAGCTGAATACAATTGATGGCTTTTAAACTGGGATCATTATTGCGAGCTTGGATCCAGTCTGATGTTGTTCGTTGCGGATCACAGTCAACCATGAGTACATTGGCATCATGTTTTTGGCTAATGTGTACGGCAATATTTTGCGCTAAACAGCTTTTGCCACTGCCACCTTTTTCTCCACCAACAAGCAATATCATGTTGTGATCCTTGATACTAGGCGCTTTGTTGCACCGAAGTTTTCGATTGGTATCCTAGCTTGATTATAGAGTAGCTATAGAGGACTGCATAAAAATAATCAATTAAATGAGCTGTAGAGCAATATGGTAACTATTAGTTGAGCATTCAGAGCAGCGGCAGACCTGGCCTTTAATGGTATTTTGTTTATCGGTCTTTTCATTAAAGGTTAATGCGATTAAGTCACCTACTTTAAAAGGAGCCTTAAAGTCAAATAACACGCCTTTGCGAGCCAAATCAATGCAAATACCATGATCAGTAGATGATTCGCCTTGTGCATTAATCCAATCTAGGCGTATCCGTTCGGCTTCCATATCTACACGTAAAGAACTGCGTTTTTCGTCGAATCCTGTTGGTTCTTGCTCCATTGTTTTTCTCCTTGAAATGGTTGATCTTTATGCATCTATTTTGTTGTTTAGTGTCGATTTATTATCGATACCACTGATTTTAATTAACCAGTAACGTTACAATATTCTGCGGCCGCTATTTATGTGTTGTTAAACTTCAGGGTTAATTTAGGTTGATTGTATCCATTTTTAGCATAACGACTTTATTAAGCAAAACTAAATTTGTATTAATATGGCGATTAAAGATACTCAGTATTGATTAGCTAAGCCGCTAAGATGATTAATTATCGTAGTCCTGGTTTTTAGGGTAAGGCATTTTCAACTGACCCCAACGGATTACAATTACCGTGCCAGCCAGTAAAATCGTTGACAGTGAAATGGCTAAAATACGCCAATCTTCCATCGCTTTCATGTCTAAAATCAAGTATCGAGCCAATGCAACAATGGCAATATAAAGCGGCATACGAATAGGTAATTTACCGGACTCAATATAATTAACGACCATCGCTAATACTTCAAGATAAATAAACAGTAAGAGTAAATCGGCCAGTTCGACGGTGCGAATGGCAATCATGTGGAGAATTTCTTCACCAATAGCAAATACCGTTGCCAGTGCGATAATTAATAACACTAAATGTTCGATATTTTTTAAGGATTTTAGTCCTACTTTTCGCAGTAATGGCATAGTCATCTTCATTAATAAAATCAAAACACTATTATTGACGACTTCAAGTAAATTTCCCAGTGATCTCGATCGATTTTGTGAGATAAATAGCGCCTATTTAAATCGATGTATAATTTAACGGTCACATGGCATTCATTATCCTGTGATTGACCGGCTGGCTTGTTTCAATTGCTGCAGCTTGTTGGGTGAATATTAGGTTTTATAATAGATATTCGTGTTGGTCTATTGGCTGCGACTTACCACTTACCACTTACCACCTACCACCTACCACTTAGAGCTAGAACTTAGGACGTTAGTTATTCTATGTTATTGATATAAGTATTAACTAGATGAAGGGATAAAATTTTATGCTGATGAGGTGGGGGGATAAGCTATTTAACTGATATAAAAAAACCGCTAAAGCGAAACTTTAACGGTTTTTTTATTAATAAAGGTCAGCGATTAACGCTTTAAGCCTTCATTTAGTAGCGGACGCATAGTCTTAACTAATTGAGAGGTTACTTTTGGGCTACCTGCCACAATGTTACCAGAAGTCATATAGTTATGCCCACCCATAAAGTCGGTAACGGTACCGCCAGCCTCGCGACAAATTAAGTCACCTGCAGCGATATCCCAAGGCTTTAAGCCAATTTCAAAGAAACCATCTAAACGGCCTGCAGCGACGTAAGCTAAATCTAACGCAGCTGAACCTCCACGACGAATATCTGCACACAATGGGAATACTTCACCCAAAATAGCCATATAGCTTTCTGTGTGTTGACGTGCTTTGAATGGGAAACCGGTACCAATCATAGTGCTGGTTAAATCATTTACGTTGGTCACACGCATGCGGAAATCATTTAGCTTAGCGCCTTTGCCGCGAACCGCTGAAAATAACTCTTCACGTACAGGATCGTAAATAACGGCAACTTCAATTTTGCCTTTATATTGAACAGCGATAGATACCGCAAAATGAGGAATACCACGAACGAAGTTGTTAGTGCCATCCAAAGGATCAACTATCCAAACGTAGTCTTTATCAGTACCACGGTTTTCACCGTCTTCCTCACCAATAATGGTGTGGTCTGGATATGATTTACGAATTTGGTAAGTAATAGTTGCTTCTGCTTCCTTGTCTACACTAGTCACAAAATCATTAATACCTTTACTGCTTACCTCAACACGGTCAAGTTCAGTATAGGCGCGCATAATAGTTTGGCCAGCAGCGCGAGCAGCGCGTGTGGCAATAGTCAGCATCGGATGCATTGCAATCCCCTGGATGTTAAAGAACGAGTAAAATAGCGCCCGCATTATACTTAATTTCAGCGTTATATCAAATGCAGATTTTCATATAACGTAATTTTTAACGATTGTGTTAATATATCGGTAATATTTTTAGCTAGAAGAAAGTGCTACATGCTCAGTAATATTCGTGTTGTTTTAGTTGGTACTTCGCACCCTGGTAATATTGGCTCTACAGCTAGAGCGATGAAAACCATGGGCTTATCAAATTTATATCTTGCAGAGCCAAGAACTGAGCCCGATGGGCAGTCGATAGCGCTTGCTGCAGGTGCATCAGATATTCTCAAAAACTTAACTCGTGTTGATTCATTAGAAGAGGCTATTGCTGATTGTAGTTTAGTCATAGCCACTAGTGCTCGCAGTAGAACCCTTGACTGGCCGATGCTTGATCCCCGTGAAGCAGGTTTGAAGCTAACTCAGGAAAGCTTAACTGGTCCTGTTGCTATTGTCTTTGGCCGTGAAAATCATGGCTTAAGTAATGAAGAGCTACAAAAGTGTACCTATCACGTGGCGATACCAGCCAATCCAGAATACAGCTCACTAAACTTGGCTCAAGCTGTACAAATTATTTGTTACGAAACTCGAGTCGCGCACTTAGCGCAAACAGAAACACCAGTCGTTGCGGATGAATATCCATTAACCTCTGAGCTAGAACGTTTCTTCGTTCATTTAGAGTCAACATTGTCTAAAACCGGATTTGTGATTAAAAATCATCCAGGACAAGTAATGACTAAGCTCCGTCGTTTATATACTCGTACCCGTATCGAAACCGCAGAAATGAATATTCTACGCGGTATTTTGACTTCCATTGATAAGAAAGTGGATAAACAAGATTAAGCAGTAAAGGAACAACACCATGGCCGTCATCGCTAGATTAAAAGAAGACATCGAATCGATTTATCATCGCGATCCTGCTGCAAACAGTACCATAGAGATAATATTTAATTACCCGGGTATGCATGCGATTTGGATCCACCGCATTAGTCATAAACTTTGGCTCGCTAACTGGCGTTTTACCGCCCGTTGTTTATCGACATTTTCTCGCTGGTTAACTGGTGTTGAAATTCATCCTGGTGCGACCATTGGCCGACGTTTCTTTATTGACCATGGTATGGGCGTTGTTATTGGTGAAACCGCCGAAATTGGCGATGATTGTACCTTGTATCATAGCGTTACTTTGGGCGGGACTACCTGGCAGCCAGGTAAGCGTCATCCAACATTAGGCAATAATGTGGTGATTGGTGCTGGGGCTAAAGTACTGGGCCCAATTACGATGCATGACGGTGCCCGTGTCGGTTCAAATTCTGTGGTGGTTAAAGATGTTGCTAGCGATCATACCGTCGTGGGTATTCCGGGACGTGTGGTGTCATCGCCGACTAATCAGTCAAAAGAAAAAACTGAACGCCGCACTGAAATGGCTAAAAAGTACGGGTTTGATGCGTATGCGGTGTCACCAGATAACCCCGATCCAGTGGCTAATGCCATTGGGCAAATGCTTGATCACATGCATTTAATGGACTCTAAAGTACAAGAACTGTGTAATGCCATCCAACAAATGGGCGGCGAAGTCTGTACTAAAAAGTTGCCAGAGTTGAACGTTGATGCCTTCGACGAGGCGTCGCGAGCAGCAGCAACTCATCGTAAACAAGATATTGATAAGTTTGACCCGAGTATTTAACAATCGTAAGTCATTGTAGATTCAGGTCAAAAAAATGACCGATAATATGATTAATTATCCTGTCGGGATTGAATGTTACAAGATAAAAAGGTTAAATACCTGACTCCAAAACATGGACCTTTTTGTTATAAGAAATGCCATAATACCCGAGTGTTTTAGTAGGATTAATACTTGACTAAATTACTCGGGTATGATGAAATTACTGCATACTTTTTGGGAGCAGTACAAGTTATGAAACTTACATCAAAAGGTCGCTATGCAGTGACAGCTATGCTGGATGTTGCGATTCACTCTGCTACTGGTCCTGTGCCTTTGGCTGATATTTCTGAAAGGCAGGGAATTTCTTTGTCTTATCTTGAACAACTCTTCGCTAAGTTACGTAAAAATGGTCTGGTATCAAGCGTTCGTGGACCCGGTGGTGGTTATCGTCTTGGTTTAGAAGCCGTCGATATCTCAGTTGGCATGGTCGTGCATGCTGTTGATGAATCTGTAGACGCCACTCGTTGTCAAGGAAAAGGTAACTGCCAAAGTGGTACTCGTTGCCTAACCCATTCTTTATGGGGCGACTTAAGTAAACAAATTTCAGATTTTTTAGATGGTATTTCTCTTGCAGGTTTAATGCAAAAGCGAGATGTAAGATTTATTTCGTTAAAGCAAGATGAAATACAAAAGGAACATAGAGTGAGTTTGTAACTCGGCTATGTTGATTGATTATAATTATTATTTGTACGTTGTACGTAGCCTCATATGAGTCTGCTGAGTACGGAGTGTATTATGAAGCTTCCTATCTATTTAGATTACGCCGCAACAACCCCTGTAGACAAACGGGTTGCAGAAAAGATGATGCAACACATGACAATGGACGGCGTGTTTGGTAACCCTGCATCTCGTTCACACCGTTATGGTTGGCAAGCTGAGGAGGCGGTTGATGTCGCCCGTAATCAAGTTGCTGATTTAATTAACGCTGATCACCGTGAAATTGTCTTTACCTCAGGTGCGACAGAATCAAGCAACCTTGCGATTAAGGGTATTGCCCACTTTTATCATAAAAAGGGCAAGCACATCATCACCAGTAAAACTGAACATAAAGCAACGTTAGACACTTGTCGTCAGTTAGAACGTGAAGGTTATGAAGTCACTTACCTTGTTCCTGATGCTAACGGCATCATCCCTATGGAACGTTTAGAAGCGGCAATGCGCGATGACACTATTTTAGTTAGCATCATGCATGTTAATAACGAAATTGGTGTTATTCATGATATCAATGCGATTGGTGAATTGTGTCGTTCAAAAGGCATCTTTTTCCACATGGATGCGGCACAAAGTGCTGGCAAAATACCAATTGACGTTCAAACCACCAAAGTTGATTTGATTTCGATTTCTGGCCATAAAATGTATGGACCAAAAGGTATCGGCGCATTATATGTTCGCCGTAAGCCACGTATTCGTCTTGAATCGCAAATGCACGGTGGTGGACACGAACGCGGTATGCGCAGTGGTACATTAGCGACTCATCAAATTGTTGGTTTAGGTGAAGCGGCTGTCGTTGCTAAGCAAGATATGGCAGAAGACAGCGCTCGTATTACCCGTTTACGTGACAAGTTATGGAACGGTATTAAACATATCGAAGAAACCTATATCAACGGCGACATGGAGCAACGCTACAGCGGTATTTTTAACGTTAGCTTCAACTTTGTTGAAGGCGAGTCGTTAATGATGGCCTTAAAAGACTTAGCCGTTTCTTCAGGTTCAGCCTGTACTTCAGCAAGTTTAGAGCCTAGCTACGTATTACGTGCTTTGGGTTTAAATGATGAAATGGCACATAGCTCAATTCGTTTCTCTATTGGTCGTTTCACTACCGATGAAGAAATTGATCATTCTATTAAAACGATAACTGAATCTATCGATAAGTTGCGCGAAATGTCTCCTTTGTGGGAAATGTTCAAAGATGGTATCGATTTGGACCAAGTTCAATGGGCTCATCACTAATTTAATGCTATTAAATTCAGTGTAATACCATTAATCGTAAACTGATAACGACACAGATTTTGGAGTAGTATCATGGCTTATAGCGAAAAAGTAATCGATCATTATGAAAACCCACGTAACGTAGGTTCATTTGATAAGAACGATCCATCAGTAGTGACTGGTATGGTTGGCGCACCCGCTTGTGGTGACGTAATGAAGTTGCAGCTTAAAATTAATGCTGATGGCATTATTGAAGATGCAAAATTCAAAACTTATGGTTGCGGCAGCGCAATTGCATCAAGCTCATTAGTAACCGAATGGGTTAAAGGCAAAAGTGTTGATGAAGCAGCGACCATTAAAAATGCTGACATCGCCGAAGAATTAGCATTGCCGCCGGTTAAGATTCATTGCTCAATTTTGGCAGAAGATGCCATTAAAGCAGCAATTGAAGAGTATAAAAGCAGACAAGCTAAGTAATACCTGGAGTTAAGATGGCAATTTCAATGACCCCCGCTGCGGCTGATCGAGTTAGATCGTTTCTTGCTAATCGCGGGAAAGGCCTCGGTTTGCGCCTTGGGTTGAGAACATCAGGTTGTTCAGGTATGGCATATGTCATTGAGTTCGTTGATGATCTCAATGACGATGATGAACTTTATAATATCGAAGGTGTTAATATCATCATCGATGCTAAAAGTTTCATTTATTTGCAAGGTATTGAACTTGATTTTGTCAAAGAAGGCCTAAATGAAGGTTTTCAGTTCAATAACCCTAACGCAAAAGGTGAATGTGGTTGTGGTGAAAGTTTCACTGTTTAACCATTATCCACCTATTAAGCCGTTTTATATCAAACAGTAAGCATGATATTTGCCCATGAATTATTTCGATCTGTTTAATGTAGTACCTGCCTTTGATATCGATACCGCCTTACTTGCAGAGCGCTACCGCGAGCTGCAAAGGGCGGTCCATCCCGATAAATTCGCTAATGATACCGAGCAACAAAAACGGTTATCAGTTCAGCGTACTGCACAAGTTAATGATGGCTATCAAACGTTAAAAAATCCCTTACGTCGTGCTGAACACATGTTGAGCCTACGCGGAATTGAATTAAGTCACGAAACGACTACCTTAAAAGATGGTGCATTTTTGATGCAGCAAATGGAGTGGCGTGAAGCGCTTGAAGATATTTCGCAGAGCGGCGATCCACAGTCATCAATTGATGAATTATATCAATCGTTCGGTGAATTTGAGTCGATATTATCTGCTAAATTAGTGACGTTATTGGCAACTGATGATAATGCGGACGCATTACTAGCGGCTGATCAAATTCGTAAGCTAAAGTTTATGGCAAAATTACATAATGAATTAGCGCGTATTGAAGATGGCCTGCTCGATTGAGTTTCCTAAATTCTAAATCTTATTTATGATTAGCTTGGCTAATCGATAACACAACAAGTTGGAACATTATGGCACTGTTGCAAATTGCAGAACCTGGCCAAAGCGCCGCACCGCACCAACATCGTCTTGCGGTTGGGATTGATCTTGGTACTACCAACTCACTCGTTGCTGCGGTAAGAAGTGCACAAGCATTGACCTTACCTGATGAGCAAGGACGTCATTCGTTGCCTTCAGTAGTGCATTATGGCGATACTAATGTGCTAGTTGGCTATGACGCTCAAGAAAAATCTGCTTTAGACCCACAAAATACTATCGTATCTGTAAAGCGTTTTATGGGGAGAAGCCTGACTGATATTCAGTCTGGTGTGCATCGATTACCCTACACATTGCACGCGAGTGAAAACGGTTTACCGGTGTTTACGACGCCTATAGGGGATGTTAATCCTATCCAAGTGTCCGCCGAAATCTTAAAACCTTTAATTGCTCGAGCAGAAAAAACATTAGGTGGTGAGTTAGAGGGCGTAGTTATTACTGTGCCAGCTTATTTTGATGATGCACAACGTCAAGGTACCAAAGATGCTGCAGAATTGTTAGGTGTTAAAGTATTACGTTTACTTAACGAGCCCACTGCAGCTGCCATTGCTTATGGATTAGATTCAAAGCAAGAAGGCGTGATAGCGATTTACGACCTTGGCGGTGGCACTTTTGATATCTCGGTGTTGCGTTTGAATCGAGGTGTATTTGAGGTACTGGCTACCGGTGGCGATTCCGCTCTGGGTGGAGATGATTTTGATCATCTACTTGTGAGCCATTTACAAACAACGTGGAATATTACTGAGCCTAACAATCAACTTGCACGACAATTACTGATTGAAGCGCGTCGAGTTAAAGAAGCATTAACCGATAATAACAGTATTGAAGCATCCGTTGTTATTGGTGAAAAAACGCTAACCTGCACTGTTGATAAAAAGTTATTTAATGAGTTAATCGGCGCGTTGGTGAAAAAAACCATTGGTAGCTGTCGTCGTACTTTACGTGATGCTGGTGTTAGCGTAGATGAAGTCATTGAAACCGTAATGGTCGGTGGGTCTACTCGAGTACCATTAGTGCGTGACCAAGTTGAAATCTTTTTTAAAAAAACTCCGTTAACAGCTATCGATCCCGATCGAGTGGTTGCTATTGGCGCGGCTATTCAAGCTGATATTCTAGTAGGTAATAAGCCCGAATCAGATTTACTATTGTTAGATGTTATTCCATTATCGCTAGGTGTTGAAACCATGGGCGGTTTGGTTGAAAAAGTGGTTACGCGTAATACCACTATCCCAGTTGCTCGGGCACAGGAGTTTACCACTTTTAAAGACGGTCAAACAGCAATGGCATTTCATGTGGTACAGGGCGAGCGAGAGCTTGTTGACGACTGCCGTTCTTTGGCCCGCTTTACCTTACAAGGTATTCCGCCATTGGCCGCCGGCGCAGCCCATATTCGAGTGACATTCCAAGTCGATGCCGATGGTTTGCTGAGTGTTACTGCGATGGAGAAATCCACCGGAGTTAACACCTCTATCCAAGTTAAACCTTCATTTGGTTTATCGGATACTGAAATAGCTACAATGCTAAAAGATTCGATGAAATATGCTAAAGAAGACATTACTCTTCGTATGCTAGCAGAGCAAAAAGTGGAAGCTGCGCGAGTGATTGAATCGCTTAATGCTGCCTTAGCTAAAGATGCTGCATTGCTCGATGAGCAAGAGCGTGAAGGGTTAGTGGTTGCGATTGCACATCTTAGTGCCGTAGCACAACAAGACGATATTGAGGCCATTGAGAAAGCGATTGCAAATCTCGATGACAAAACTCAAGATTTTGCGTCAAGACGCATGGATAATTCTATTAGAGCGGCGCTAAAAGGGCAGTCGGTCAACAACTTATAGGTGAAATAATGCCACAGTTAGTATTTTTACCCCATCAAGAGCTTTGTCCTGACGGCGCTGTACTTGAAGCAGAAGTGGGTGAGACCATTTTAAACGTTGCACTGCGTAACGGTATTCATATTGAACATGCGTGTGAAAAGTCATGTGCTTGTACCACATGTCATATTATAGTGCGCGAAGGCTTTGACCAGCTTGAAGAAAGTGATGAGTTAGAAGATGACATGTTAGATAAAGCATGGGGTCTTGAGCCTGAAAGTCGTTTATCTTGCCAAGCTAAAGTTGTCGATTGCGATATGATTATTGATATTCCTAAATACACCGTTAACATGGTAAGCGAAGGCTAGTCTTTGCTAAGCGTTATCTGCTCAACGTGGTAATTTATACCGAGTAGTTGATCACATTAACAAGAGTCAATCTATTAAGATTGGCTCTTTTTTTATCTGCGCTCATTCCAGTCATTGATTTTAAATAAACTCAGCGTATGATGCCGGAAAATCCCTATTTTGGAGCACTCTGTGCGCATCGCAATACTGTCTCAAGGCCCGCAATTATATTCCACTAAACGCTTAGTCGAAGCTGCATTAGCCAGAGGACATGAAGTCAAGGTTATCAATCCATTAAAGTGTTATATGAATATCAATATGACCAAACCGAGCATTCATATGGCCGGTAAAGATCTCGGTCATTTTGATGCCGTGATCCCGCGGATAGGTGCATCGGTCACGTTTTATGGCTCAGCAGTGCTACGCCAATTTGAAATGATGGGCGTATATGCGGTTAATGGTTCAATTGGAATTGCCCGTTCACGAGACAAATTGCGTTCAATGCAGCTGTTATCGCGTCAAGGGATTGGTTTACCTATTACTGGCTTTGCCAATAAACCTAGCGATATCCCCGATTTAATTGATATGGTCGGTGGTGCTCCTTTAGTGGTTAAGTTACTCGAAGGCACCCAAGGTATTGGAGTTGTATTAGCTGAGACCCGCAAAGCAGCAGAGAGCGTGCTTGAAGCCTTTATGGGGCTCAAAGCCAACATTATGGTGCAAGAATATATTGCTGAAGCAAAAGGCGCGGACATCCGCTGCTTTGTACTTGGCGATAAAGTGATAGCAGCGATGAAACGCCAAGCCAAACCTGGTGAGTTCCGCTCTAATTTACATCGTGGAGGCAGTGCTACTTTGGTTAAGTTATCACCCGAGGAACGTTCAGTTGCTCTTCGCGCCGCAAAAACCATGGGGTTAAATATTGCTGGGGTTGATTTATTACGTTCAAATCATGGTCCAGTGGTGATGGAAGTCAATTCCTCTCCTGGCTTAGAAGGCATTGAAAAATCGACTCAAAAAGACGTTGCCGACGCCATAATATGCTTCATGGAAAAGAGTATCGGTAAGACGGTAAAGTCAGCTGAGTAAGATTTATCTTTACTCATAGCGCACATCTTTAAAGCATATATTGCGCCATGTTAATAAAAATGATGCCACGAATTGATCAAATATCAGCTCCAAAGCGGATAAGGCTAGGAATATACGTTTAAATTACGTATAATCCGCGCGAATTTTTTAAACTTGCTCACATTAAGGAAGCTAGTTATGGCGATCGAACGCACATTTTCTATTATCAAGCCAGATGCAGTTGCTAAAAACCACATTGGCGCTATTTATAACCGTTTTGAATCAGCTGGTCTTAAGATCATCGCTTCTAAAATGGTACACCTATCTAAAGAACAAGCTGAAGGTTTCTACGCTGAGCACAGCGCACGTCCTTTCTTTGGTGCTTTAGTTTCTTTCATGACTTCTGGTCCAGTAGTGGTTCAAGTGTTAGAAGGCGAAAACGCTGTCCTAGCTAACCGTGAAATCATGGGTGCAACTAACCCAGCTGAAGCTGCACGTGGTACTTTACGTGCAGACTATGCGGCAAGCATCGACGAAAACGCCGTTCACGGTTCTGATGCTGTTGAATCAGCAGCTCGTGAAATTGCTTACTTCTTCAGTGCAGATGAAGTGTGTTCACGCACTCGTTAATTGTTACTGTAAGTTGATAAAAAGGAGCTTCGGCTCCTTTTTTTGTGTCTGCTGTTCAGAGATGAATGTTCTCTTATGATTTATGTTGTTAAAGCCGATGAGTCTAAGCATTGGTGATTAATACTTACGATTAATATTGCAACCTTGGGATGTTACGGTTGTTAACATTTAGCCGCTAAACTGAGTATTAATACTTTGCTTAACATAGCCCATGCATTCTTCACCAAGTTGAAGATTTCTGTCTGCTATATAAACAATTTTATTTTTGTTGTGATCCAAACGATGGTATCTATTAGAGGCAATATTAGAGCTGTTTTGAATAAAATCAGCCTAAAAAAATACGAATAAGTAATTTTCTGAATAAATACTCAGTAATTTTGAAATGTCATTCTGATGTTTTTTACAACAATTAAAATTTTTTTTAAAAAAAATTACGAATTAATTTTTGATGCATTTTATGATCGATTGACTTTAAATTGTTAACAATGTTTGTTTTTTGTTTAACCTTGTGGATCTACTTGTGTATTAATAGTCTTTAGTTTGTATTTTTATTTGCGTTTTTAAATGTTAAGAATCTTGATAAATAGCGTTAAATCTAGTAACTGATTGATTTTAAATGGATCAGTTTAAGTCAAATTAATTATCCATCCACATGTTAAGTGTGATGTTGTTCACATGTTGCTCTTATTGACTAAAGGTTTTTTATTCATTAATAATGTTTTTCAATAATTGGCACTGACCAATTATTCATAATTAAAAATATAACGACTTGGTTTATTTTATTACAAGTTATAGGGAGTTTATTCATGAGTTCAGTCACATTAACTGCTAAGGCAATTCGCCGTAGTTTACTAGCGGTAGCAGCAACAAGTGTCGCGACAACAGGCTTATTTTCTTCAGCAGCATTTGCTGCCGATGAACAGAAAGTTGAAAGAATCGAAGTAACCGGTTCTCGTATTCAGCGTCAAGACATGGAAACTGCTTCTCCAGTTACCATTATCTCTGCAGAAGCTATTCGAGCAGAAGGTTTCACTTCAGTTGATCAACTACTTCAAGCTCAAACGTCAATGGCCGGCGCTGCTGTTGGTTCTAGCACAAACAACGGTGCTGGCGGTGTTGCACAAGTTGACTTACGCGGTATGGGAGCTCAACGCACTCTTGTGCTGTTAAATGGCCGTCGTATGGTTAACTCTGGTTCAGGTGCTGACAGCTCTGTCGATTTGAACTCTATCCCTGTCGCGATGATCTCTCGCGTTGAAATCTTGAAAGATGGCGCCTCAGCAGTATACGGTTCTGATGCAATTGCTGGTGTCGTTAACATCATCACCAAAAAAGATTTCGAAGGTTTCCAACTAGACCTTAACGGAAGTACAACCAGCGAAAGCGATGGTGATACTGGCGAAATTAGTGGTTTATATGGTTTTAATACAGATGGTGGTAACTACACTGTCGGTGCAGCATATTCAAAGCGTGAAAGCGTTATACAGTCAGATCGTAGCTGGACAGAACCTGGCTACAGCTCATTCTTACCGACTGGTTCACTAGGCGGAAAAGTGCGCAATGACGCTGGAGAATGGGTTGCTCGCTCTACTGGTTATGATTACACCACTAGCAGCTATTATCAAACACCAAGCGAGCGTTACAGCTTGTTTGCTAACATGGTCCAAGAGCTAGATAATAATTTAGTGTTAACTGGTGATGCACTCTACACCAAACGTAAGTCTGATCAGCAATTAGCACCACAACCTGCTGACGTTATGCTAAATGTATGTGGCGCTCCAGGCGTTGCTGCTGGTGCAGCATGTATTACAGTTGATCAAGCAATGACAACTGGCGGCATTGCTGCCGATGATACAGGACGAGTTAATTATCGTCGCCGTACTACTGATGCCGGTCCACGTATGTATTCTCAAGATACTGATACATTACGTCTATCTGCCGGTCTTGCCGGTGAAGTTGATATTAACACTGGTATGAACTGGGATGTTGCTTATACCTATGGTAAAAATAAGGCAGATTCTAAAGTAGAGAACTCAATCAATGCCACTAATCTTAAGCAATCTGTTTATGCTAACCAAGATGCATGGTTCACAGGTGTTCCATTAACAGGTGAAATTGTTAATGACATTAGCTTTACTGACAATTCTGATGGCGGTAATGAGCAACATGTTGTTTCTGCTGGTTTAACAGGTGAATTGTTTGACGTAAGTGCGGGTGCTGTTGCCTTTGCTATTGGTGCTGAATACCGTTATGAAAGCGGTTATTTTAATCCTGACCCAGTAACCGTTGCTGGCGATAGCACTGCTGCACAACAAGATCCTACAGATGGTAACTATAATGTTATGTCTGTATTCCAAGAAGTCAGTGTTCCTTTTACTGAAAAATTAACCGGTGAATTTGCACTGCGTTATGACGATTATTCAACATTTGGTAAAGCGTCAACGTGGAAAGTCGGTTTAACGTATGAAGCCACTGATGATGTAATGCTTCGTGGTGTTGCTGCAACTGGTTTCCGCGCGCCTAGTATCAGCGAGTTATTTGGTGGTGATACTGGTTCTTACGACTACTTAGATGATCCTTGGGGAAATGCACAAGATCCACAGATTCTAGTTCGTTATACTTCTGATGATGATCTAAAAGCTGAAGAGTCAGACTCTTACACTGCTGGTATTGTGTATTCACCAAGCTATGTTGAAGGTTTATCATTAACCCTAGATTACTGGCGTTTTAAAGTGAGTAACGCTATTACCCGTTTAGACGTTCAAGCTGGCCTAACTGAGTGTTTCGCGAATGCATCTGCTGCAGCATGTGAAACCTTTAATATTGGTTCAAATGGTGATTTGTCTAACTTAACTAACTCGTTAACCAACGTAGGTAGCCAAGACACTAGTGGTGTAGACTTCAACTTAGCGTATAACTTTGAAGCATTATCTCTAGATTGGAAAATCAGCAATGATACTACGTATTTGTTGAACTTCGAACAAGAAGACAATGATTACACTAACAAGATTGACGGTAACTTTGGTGCGTATGCTGAAGTTCGTAACAACTTCAGTATTCAAGCCGGTCAAGACAGCTGGAGTGTTAACTACTTCAACCGTTACATTGGTGAAATGGACGACCTAAATACAGGCGATAAAGTGGATGCGATTCTGTATCACAACTTAGCTGGTACTTATTATGTGTCTGACATGATTAGCTTAAGTGCTGGTGTGAAAAACATCACTGATGAAGAGCCTTCAGGCGTATCTAACGGTAGTGATGGTGGTACTGTACCAGAAGTGTATGACACTATTGGTCGTCAGTACTACGGTGGCGTAACGGTTAAGTTCTAAATAACCATCCAGCGATTATAAGCAGAACATAAGACAGTGTGACCATTACACTGTCTGATACGAAAAGGCCTACATTCTTGTAGGCCTTTTTTATTGGATAATACTAATTCGATAATAGAGTGATTAGTGATTTAAGCGTAATTCATGTCGATGTTCTCGACGGAATTTCTGTTCACAGTCTGTACAACGTTGTTCGGTCGGATCGGCGATTAAGCGGGGCGGCTCTATGTCTATTTCACAATCTGAACAAAGACCATATAAACCCAATTCAAGCTGGCAGTAAGCAGCATCTAGCTTCATGAACTTAGTGAAAATATCAGTATTGATTAGTTTTACTTGTGGTAAGTAGTCAATCACTTTTCCAAGAGGGGTTTCCATCGAAATATGAGCAACTTCAGTAGCATTTAATGAATCCCTTATAAGTCGCATTAACTCATATCTCAAAATAAGTTCGAGTTGTTGAAGTTTTTGCTGTTTGTCCTGAGTGTTGTGCAACTGAGATAACCTTAACTGACTATGCTAATGTAGAAATCCTATTTTAGGCACAAATAAAGCAGACGTTATGACTAAGATCAATTCAGGATAAGATTTCTACGATAAAAACATGAATCATAATTTAACTTTTATTCATGTTAACATTCATTATTGTCTGTCTGGGCGTTAAGCTAGGGTTGATTGCGGCGTCAACATGGTCACTGAATCACTGTCGATGGTAGGCTAGGAAATGTTTACTATTGAATAGGATTAACAGGGTATATAACCTTGATGACACATTATCAACAAGGTTAATTTAAGCCTAGGTATACAGTTGGTGTGTTGTTGCAAGCTTATATAAGCGACCTGTGAGCATGCTGTAGAACCTTAACGATTTCTTCAGTTGTTTTGAACACTCTTAGCTCTCTAAATAGAGCATCCGCTTCGGGATATTGACGATTCAAGTAGCTAAACCATTGTTTTATACGTGAAGGATAATAGTCAGACTTACGCCCATTAAGTTCTTTGTCGGTATAGGCCATAAGTAAGCTTAAGGTTTGTAGCCAACTAAATGGCGTCGCACCCGTTTTGATGGTATCGCCTAGATTAGGCAGCGATATGGCTCCTCGACCAATCATTATACTGTCACAGCCAGTGACATCCATGCATCTGTGAGCATCAGCGGCATTCCAAATCTCTCCGTTAGCGATAACAGGAATTGGCAGGCGCTTTTTGACTTCAGTAATATATTCCCAATATGCTGGAGGCTTATAACCGTCAGTTTTACTGCGAGCATGGATAGCGAGCTCTGTTGCACCTGCTTCATATACAGCTAAAGCATTTTCCATAAATAACGACTTATCCTCATAACCTAAACGGATTTTAGCGGTTACTGGGTGCTCTACAGGTACGGCATCACGCATGGCTTTGACGATATTATAAATATTCTCAGGATATTGCAGTAATACTGCGCCGCCTTTGCTTTTATTGACAGTTTTAGCTGGGCAACCAAAATTTGCATCAACACCATTTGAGCCTAGCTCTATGGCTCTGATGGCATTTTGTGCCATCCACTCTGGTTCTTGACCTAACAGCTGAACACGTACAGGTGTTCCTGATGCGGTTAGCCCTTGATGAAGTAGCTCAGGGCACAATTTATAGAACACTTTATCTGGTATGAGTTGATTGACGACCCTGACAAATTCAGTCACAACCAGGTCAAATGGATTGATGGCAGATAATATTTCACGCATATGGTCATCAACCACACCTTCCATTGGAGCTAAAATAACGCGCACAAGTACACCTTGCTGAACTCAAAAGTGCGCTATTTTAGCGTGTTTATTATTTGATATCAGTACTAAATTACGATACGAGTTCTTTTGTCGATTAACTAAACAAATTCTTGCTAATAATCATATTGATAGCACTTTTGTTGTATTTATGTTAAATGTAGGTGGCATTAGTTTTGAGGCTTGCCTAGCAAGTATTTGTGTTAAATAAATAGATATTTTTCACATTTTTTTAATTTTTTTGCAATAAAATTTACTGACAGCAGGTCTCTTTAACCAAGCCGGCAATGATGTTGGTCACCCTACACAATAAAGATATAGGAAGATAATTATTATGAATTCAATCAAACAAACTACTTTAGCGGTTGCATTAGGTTCTGTTGTAATGACTGCAGGCTTTTCTGCTCAAGTAGAAGCTAACCCATTTGGTTTTCAACAATTAACTTCTGGTTATCAAATTGATGGCGGAGAAGGCAAATGTGGTGAAGGCAAGTGCGGCGGCGACATGAAAAAGTCAGCCGAAAAAGCAGCTGAAGGTAAATGTGGCGAAGGCAAGTGCGGCGGCGACATGAAAAAGTCAGCCGAAAAAGCAGTTGAAGGTAAATGTGGCGAAGGCAAGTGCGGCGGCGACATGAAAAAGTCAGCCGAAAAAGCAGTTGAAGGTAAATGTGGCGAAGGTAAGTGCGGCGGCGATATGAAAAAGTCAGCCGAAAAAGCAGTTGAAGGTAAATGTGGCGAAGGCAAGTGCGGCGGCGACATGAAAAAATCAGCTGACAAAGCAGCAGAAGAGATGAAAAAATCTGTTGAAATAAAGTAAGGTAAATATGTGGTCAGAATAATTGACTACTGTCTTTTGATACTATCTTAATTTATGTTATTTACTGCAACTAAGGCCTGATAATCAGGCCTTAATTTTATCTATTTTTTACGGTTAAAGGACGCATTATGTCTATTCAGCATCACAATTTTCTTGATCCGGCCAAGGTTGGGTTAGGGCTTCGTCGCGAAATGCTGGATGAATTTTGCCAGCATGTACCATCAGCAATTGAGTTTTTTGAGGTTGCGCCTGAAAATTGGATGACATTAGGTGGTAAGTTTGGCCGCCAGTTTACACAATTAACCGAGCAGCATACTTTTTTTTGTCATGGGTTATCATTGTCTATTGGCAGTCCACAAGCATTAGATATTTCGTTCGTTCAAAATATAAAACACTTTTTAGACCGTCATAATATTAATATTTATTCAGAACACTTAAGTTATTGTTCCGGAACGGGGCATATGTACGATCTTATGCCTATCCCATTTACCGATGACGCGGTAATCCATACAGCAAAAAGAATCAAGCAGGTTGAAGACATACTTGAGCGACCATTTATTTTAGAGAATGTTTCTTTTTATGCTGCTCCCGGTGCACAAATGAGCGAGGTCGAGTTTGTTAATGCTGTTTTACAGGAAGCTGACTGTAAACTGCTACTTGATGTGAATAATATCTATGTTAACTCGATTAACCATCAATACGATGCCAGTGCCTTTTTGGCCGCCATGCCAACCGAGCGAATTGAATATTTACATATTGCTGGACACTACCAAGAAGACGTTGATTTAATGGTGGATACTCACGGTGCCGATGTTATCGATCCTGTGTGGTCTTTATTACAGCAGTGTTATCAATTACATGGCGTGCACCCAACATTGCTAGAGCGTGATTTTAATATTCCTAAAACTGAAATCTTGTTAAATGAAATTAATAAAATCCATCAGTATCAACAAAATGCATTAGCTCAACAGTCATCATTGAGGAAGGCATAATGGATTTCATTGAAGTACAACAACAATTTATGGACTATATCCGTGATCCTCGTTTGCCATTGCCCGAGGGGATTGAGCCTAGACGTATGAAAATCTATCGAGAATTATTTTTTAATAATATTGCAGGTTTTGTGTCGAGTGCGTTTCCGGTGTTGAAAAGTGTATATCAGGACGACCAATGGCAGGCCTTAGTACAACAATTTTTTGTAAGCCACGATTGTAAGACACCAATATTTGTTGAAATTGCCGGTGAGTTTTTAGCGTTTTTACAACATGAATACCAGATGACAGAAGATGATCCTGTTTTTATGTTGCAGTTAGCGCACTATGAATGGCTAGAATTATGTGTAGCCGTTGCCCCTGACACGCCAACGGCTCAATTGATCAATATTACCGAGCTAAGCCAACACAGATTATGTCTAGCGGCTTGTGCCAGAGTAGCGCAATATGCTTTTGATGTTCAACATATTAGTATTGATTACCAGCCGATTAAACCTACACCGCAAGCACACTTTTTCTGTGTATTTAGAGAGCTAACTGACGAGGTGGCATTTTTGCAACTGACACCGTTAAGTGCTCAAGTATTGGCTTACATTGAACAAATGAGCTATTCGCAACAAAGTGTTACCGTGGATGCAATTATTATTTGGTTAAGTGAGCATTATCCACAAATGCTCAGTAAAACTTTGTTGTCAGGTTGTTTACCTTTATTACAACAGTTGGCTCAAAAGGGCATTATTATTTCGTCACTTGATACAGAATAGTCTTATTAAATTTAAGGTTTTTATTTTGTGGATATAGGTCTAAAATAAGCCACTTTTTGCGATAAGCCTCACGCCTATATTCGTTAAGTTAACCGTAAAGTTGACTCATCATAACGGATGAAAGATGTAAGCGATTGCAGTTACAACACCATCTTAATGTAGGAATAATCATGAGTCAGCCTTTCAAAGACCCGTTTAACATTTTTTATTTTATCGGTTTTATTTTGGTTTTATTAATCCCAACATTACCAGCGAGTCTTTCATGGTTAAAAGCAACAGGATTAATTTAACGCTTACTTCAGGTTAACCTGTCATGATATCGTCTTAATAAACCACTCTTATAGAGTGGTTTTTTATTTATTGCGAGGACGGTTATGGCGGTAAAACGCGGTTTTTTTCTGATTATCGGTTTGTGCAGTCTTGCTCTAGGCTTAATTGGCATTGCATTGCCTTTATTACCGACAGTGCCATTTATTCTCCTGGCAGCATTTTGTTTTGCCCGCTCTAATGATCGACTTCACCATTGGTTAGTTACTCATCCTTGGTTTGCTGAAGGTATTAATCAGTGGCAATCGAAACGAGCATTAAGTCGACCATTAAAGCAAAAAGCCATGTTAATGAGTTGCCTTAGCTTTATGGTGAGTATTATTATTGTGCCAATAGTTTGGGTGAAAATTATGCTGCTGTGTATGATGTTCGTATTATTATTTTTCTTGTGGCGGATCCCAGAGTTAGAATAATAAACTGCCAGTTAATGCAAGCTTGTTGCAACTGTGATTAAACGGGCATAAGATCACATTAGTATTTTTACCAGAGTCCACCCGTAACGTGGACTTTTTTATTGCGTAATCACTTTTATACAGAGTTAACTAAAATTATGATGAACCAAGACAGTTTAGCGCTTATTAAGCAGAGCATTAAAACCATTCCTGATTATCCAAAACCAGGCATTATGTTCCGTGATGTGACCAGTTTATTAGAAAACGCAGAAGCTTATAAAGCGACTATTGCTATTTTAGTGGCTCATTATCAATCAAAAGGCTTCACTAAAGTGGTCGGTACCGAAGCGCGTGGTTTCTTATTTGGTGCGCCATTAGCACTTGAACTAGGTGTTGGTTTTGTGCCGGTGCGTAAACCAGGTAAATTACCACGTGAAACGATTAGCCAGACCTATGAATTAGAATACGGTAAAGATACCTTAGAAATTCATGTCGATGCGATTAATGCCAATGATAAAGTACTGGTTATTGATGACTTACTTGCAACGGGTGGCACGATTGAAGCCACTGTAAAGCTTATTCGTCAATTAGGCGGTCAAGTGAGCCATGCTGCATTTGTTATCTCATTACCAGAAATTGGTGGAGAAAAACGCTTACAAGGAATGGGAATTGAAGTATTAAGTTTATGCGAGTTTGACGGCGAGTAATCATAGTAAAATAAACTGCTATTTTATTAGGCAGTTAACTGCATTATGCGCTATCAAATGCTTGCTCAACAATAGCATGCCAGCCCTTGGCATGTTATTGTTAACCCCTTTAAAGGGATTACTCCCGATAGCTCCGTGTGGGGAATCTCATGTCTTACCAAGTACTCGCCCGCAAATGGCGTCCAGCCAAATTTGAACAAATGGTTGGTCAATCCCATGTATTAATGGCATTAACCAATGCATTGAGCCAGCAACGTTTACATCATGCTTACCTGTTTACCGGCACACGTGGTGTAGGTAAAACCAGTTTGGCGCGTTTATTTGCTAAAGGTCTCAACTGTGAGACCGGCGTGACAGCGACCCCATGTGGTGAATGTTCTAGTTGTATTGAAATTGCTCAAGGTCGATTTGTTGATTTAATTGAAGTCGATGCTGCGTCGCGTACCAAAGTCGATGATACCCGCGAACTCCTAGACAATGTGCAATATCGTCCTTCCCGTGGCCGTTTTAAAGTGTACTTAATTGACGAAGTACATATGTTGTCGCGTAGCAGTTTTAACGCACTGCTAAAAACCTTAGAAGAGCCTCCAGAACACGTTAAGTTTTTACTGGCGACTACCGATCCGCATAAACTGCCTGTTACTGTGTTATCTCGTTGTTTACAGTTTAATTTGAAAAGTTTGTCGCAAGACGAAATTAGCAAACAACTTGAATATGTCATCACCCAAGAGCAATTACCTTTTGAGCAACAAGCACTGAAATTATTAGCTAAAGCGGCTAATGGCAGTATGCGTGATGCACTCAGTTTAACTGATCAAGCAATAGCCTTTGGCAGTGGTCAGGTGATGTTGACACAAGTACAAACCATGCTGGGCAGTATTGATGAGCAACATGTGCTCGCATTATTAAAAGCCTTGTGTGATGCCGACGTTGGGCCGTTAATGCAAACGGTGGCAAAAGTATTAGCCTTTGGTGCTGATGCTGAAGAAGTACTGCGCAGTTTATTAGAATTACTGCATCAAATTACCTTAACTCAGTTTGCGCCAGCGGCTGCGCAACAATCGTTATTCAGTGAGCAAATTTTAGCATTCGCACAGCAATTAGGGCCTGAACAAGTACAGCTATATTATCAAATGTTATTGAATGGCCGTAAAGATTTAGCTTTTGCTCCTGACCCTAAATCCGGCTTAGAAATGGCTTTACTTCGCGCGGTTGCGTTTACACCAGAAAAACAAGTCAAACGTTGGGTAACCACTACTGCCGCAGATATTGATTTAAGCGTTATTGATCATTCATCACCTCCCGCGCAAGAGGTCATTGAAACAGGCCCAAAGTCTGATACCCAGCCTCTAGCTGACAAAGAGTTAGCGACATTCGCTATTCAAGCAGAAGCAGCTATTACGGGTTCTGAGGCCGAAACGGATGACTTTTTCGATGATGAAGACGTTGCTGCAACATTAGTTGCCGAGCAAACTTTATTATTAGACCAAGCGCAAAGCTTAGGCTTTAATTCATCAATGCCCCAAAATGCTGATAAGCAGGCTATAGATAGTATTAGCGGGGTTACCCGTAATGATGTTGCACACGATGTAAGTCATGTTACAGACGATGAGACTGATGCAGGTATATTTCATCGTACAACCGTTGATAATGTTACTATTAGCGCTGAAGCTGACGCACAAACAACGAGTATTAGTACTGAAGAAGCAAAAAATGATATTACAGCATCAGAAGCGGTTGCTGAACAACAGACATTAACGTCGAGTCATACAAGTGCAGTAACTGATCGTCAATCGAATGATAGTGCAGAAAATAGTTCATTAGATGCCTACTCTTTTATGGATTATGACGTGTCTGATGAAGCATCCATAGAATATCAACCATCTGATCACGATGAATATATTGCGTTTTCGGCTTTAAATGAGACTCCTGAAGCCAATAATATTAATGTTGCTACAGGCTCTATTTCTGAGCAGACAGAGTCTCGTCAAGGCAATGATGACTCCAGTGACAATATAAATGACAATGCTGACAATAGTATTTACCCAGATGTCAGTAGCACCGAAGATAATCTAGATGACTTTCTTGATGAAGTTCTCGCCAGCCGTGATTCTCTTATTGCTGATGTTGGGGCGTTACAGCAAAAAGAAGAACTTGCTAAAAAAGAAGCGACAAAAACGGTGACGTCAAGAGTCATTAAATCTGCCACCTTGCCACTAGTCAACGCTGATGAGTCGCACACTGTCTCTAACGCACCTGAATATAGTGCACCTAAGATCAATGCTACGTTACCGACCTTGGCCAGTGAAACCAATAACACTCCGATCCTGGCCGAGTATGATAGACCGCCCTGGGTTGCCCCCAAAGCTGGTGAGCAAGTTAATGCCTTTACAGCGAACAATCAGGAAAATAAACCTGTAGTTGAAGCCACGATTGAGCAGCCGAGTTCTGTCAGTCACCCGATCGATAATCAACTCTCTGCAAATGCAAAAATAACCCGTTCATTAACGGCTAATCCACTCAGTGCAGAGCCAACATTGACTCAATTGCCTGCAGTGGCCAAGTTTGAGCCACATAGCATTCAAGGCGACGAGGTTGATTTGCACTGGTATAAAGTGATGACCAATGTGTCTGTGGGCGGCCGAGTGCGACAATTAGGGGTGAACTCAGTGTGCTCAGCATTGACTAATCCAGTAATATTGGTGTTAAAACCAGATCAAAAGCATTTGTCAGCACAAACTGCTATTGATCAATTACAAGTGGCATTAACTGACTATCTTGAGCAACCCACTCAAGTGCAGATCCAGATTGGGATTGTGCCAAAACGAGAAACTCCGCTTGAGTTACGTAAGCGTTTTCATCGCGAACTCATAGCACAAGCACAACAGTCTATTTTAGTTGATGATAAAGTACAGTGGATGATACAACATTTATCGGCGCAGTTAGACAGTGATAGCATTGAATATCCATCGGAGCAACTAGGGCAAATAGCGCAAGATATTGCTTTGATTAATGCTTCATAAATAAACAAACATGGCGATTTAGCTTGAGATGAATATATCTTCATCTCAAAAATGTATCGGCAAGATTGCCAATCAATTTTATTTCAGTAAGATTAGCGTCATTATGGCGACTTGCTAACAACCTTAATTAGAGAGAGATGACTATGTTTGGTGGAAAAGGCGGTATGGGCAATTTAATGAAACAAGCCCAAATGATGCAAGATAAAATGGCTAAAGTGCAGGAAGAAATAGCTCGCACAGAAATGACGGGTGAAGCGGGTGCAGGCTTGGTTAAAGTAACCATGACAGGTAACCACAGTGTGCGTAAAGTTGAAATTGATCCAAGCTTAATGGAAGACGATAAAGAGATGTTAGAAGATCTTATCGCTGCCGCATGCAATGACGCAGCTCGTCGCATTGAAGAAAATCAAAAGACTAAAATGGCCGAAGTCACTGGTGGTATGCAATTACCTCCAGGGATGAAAATGCCGTTTTAATTGTTGTTTTATACCACAGTTAAAAAAGGCTCAAGCATTATGCTTGAGCCTTTTTTATTATATTGCTGTCAAGTTATCTTGCAGTGATTTTAGATAACATAACTCTGCGATGGATAATAATAGAATCTTATATGGATTAAATAGCAAGGTGATTGCTCTCAATTTTTGATAAAATTACTTGTTTTATCGGTTTGAACTCACTAAAGCAGAGTCGATATCGTTTGGTCGTTCAGTGACCTATTTATATATATCGGTGTCACTATTGCCTTTAATGTGTAGCTAAAAAAATTAACAAATATGCTTTAAATTGATTGTTGGCTTCATTTATTGTCATAAAAACATTAATCTTTGCATTCGTGCGCAGCACAGACAATAATCGCACAACTTCGGCGTAGTATAATGTGGTTCTGCTGATCACAGGCCTGTTTCACCGATGACATCACAATGAGTTTAGTTATAAGGTATTGACAAATTTATGAAATTTAGTCCTTTGGTCGATGAATTAATTCAATCTTTACGCGCACTACCCGGCGTCGGCCCTAAGTCTGCACAGCGTATGGCATTTCAACTACTTGAGCGTGAACGAAAAGTAGGCCTTAAGCTTGCCGATTCGTTACAAAAAGCCATGTCTGAAGTGGGCCATTGCCAAAGCTGTCGTACGTTTACCGAACAAGATTTATGCCCTATATGTAGCAGCCATCGCCGTATTAATACAGGAATAATTTGCGTGGTAGAAACGCCCGCTGATGTACTTGCTATAGAAGCAGGTGGACATTTTAATGGTCGTTATTTTGTGCTGTTAGGGCACTTGTCACCGCTAGACGGTGTCGGCCCTGAAGAGCTTGGTTTGGCTTTACTTGAAAGCCATTTAGTTTCTGATGAAGTCAGTGAACTTATTCTTGCCACGAACCCTACCGTTGAAGGCGATGCAACCGCACATTTTATTGCAGATATGGCCAGAAGACATAATGTGGTGATTAGTCGTATTGCTCACGGAGTACCTGTAGGGGGTGAGCTTGAATACGTAGATAGCACCACCTTAGCGTTGTCATTTAATGGGCGTATTCCTTTGTAATAATCCTATTATTGAACGAGCACACCTCTATGCCAGTAGAACGTGAATAACGTTTACTGGCATTTTTTTATCTTATTAAGGCTGACTTACTCAGGTAATACACGGGCAATAATCTGCCTTATTTAACTGATTTGAGCCTAACTGATGATTTATTCTTCAACAAGGTGGTGTTGCCCCTTGAAAATATTGTAACGTCCCCCCATCTCTTGGTTAACATAGATTTTTAAGGCGAGTTGATTTTTCGACTCGTGATCGATTTAACGTAACACCAAGGAAATTATTCATGTCACAACAAGAAACTCATGGCTTTCAAACCGAAGTAAAACAACTTCTGCAATTGATGATCCACTCTCTGTATTCAAATAAAGAGATTTTCTTACGTGAGCTTGTCTCAAATGCCGCCGATGCAGCAGATAAACTACGTTATTTAGCCTTAACCGATGATGCCTTATATGAAGGCAACGGCGATTTACGCGTTCGTGTTAGTGCCAATAAAGAAAAGGGCACAGTAACCATTTCTGATAATGGTATTGGTATGACCCGCGATAGTGTTATTGAGCATTTAGGCACTATTGCTAAATCGGGCACTAAAGAGTTTTTCGGTAATCTTTCTGGCGAAGCATCAAAAGACTCACAATTGATTGGTCAGTTTGGTGTGGGCTTTTATTCAGCTTTCATCGTAGCGAAAAAAGTCACTGTGCGCACTCGTGCAGCTGGCCATGCGGCTAATGAAGGCGTGTTGTGGGAGTCTGAAGGTGAAGGTTCATTTAATGTAGAAAGTATTACTAAAAATGAACGTGGTACTGAAATCGTGCTGCATTTACGTGATGAAGAAATGGAGTTTGCTGACGATTATCGTTTACGTTCAATTATCACTAAGTATTCTGATCATATTTCTGTTCCAGTGCAAATGTGGAATGAAGGTACGCCAGAGTCAGATGGACCAGATGACGAGAAAGTGGCAGCTACTGAAGGTGAGTGGAAAGTGATGAACAAAGCCACCGCGCTTTGGACTCGTAATAAGTCAGACATCACGGAAGAAGAATATCAAGAATTTTACAAGCATATTTCTCACGATTACAGTGATGCATTAAAATGGTCACACAATCGTGTAGAAGGTAAACAAGAATATACCAGCTTATTGTATATCCCAGCTAAAGCACCTTGGGACATGTGGAATCGCGACCATAAACATGGCTTGAAATTATTTGTTCAACGTGTATTTATTATGGATGAAGCGGAACAGTTTTTACCGACTTACTTACGCTTTGTTCGCGGCTTAATCGATTCAAATGATTTGCCATTAAACGTTTCTCGCGAAATCTTACAAGACAACCAAGTGACCACAGCAATGCGCGTGGGTATCACCAAGCGTGTGCTTGGTATGCTTGAAAAGCTGGCTAAAGATGAGCCTGAACAATATCAGTCTTTCTGGGCTGAGTTTGGTCAAGTATTAAAAGAAGGCCCAGCAGAAGACTTCGCTAACAAAGAACGCATTGCAGGTTTATTGCGTTTTGCTTCTACCCATGACAACTCTGCCGCTACAACCGTGTCACTAGAGGCGTATATTGAGCGCATGAAGGAAGGCCAAGATAAGGTTTACTATATTGTTGCCGACAGTCATGAAGCTGCAGCCAACAGTCCTCATCTTGAGTTGTTGCGCAAAAAAGGCATTGAAGTATTATTAATGTCTGAGCGTATTGATGAATGGTTAGTGAACCACTTAACCGAGTTCAAAGGCAAGACGTTACATTCAGTTACCCGTGGTGATTTAGAATTAGGCGAACTTGAAGATGCGGCTGATAAAGAAGCTCATGACAAAGTGGCTGAAGAATCAAAAGCACTTGTTGAGCGGGTTAAAGCTGCGCTAGCGGATAGTGTATCAGAAGTTCGCGTGACATCTCGTTTAACTGACACGCCAGCGTGTGTGGTTGCCGGTGAAGGTGAAATGTCGACGCAGATGATTAAACTGATGCAAGCTGCTGGTCAGCCAGTACCAGAATCTAAGCCAACGTTTGAGATTAATCCAACGCATCCTCTGGTTGAGCATCTGAATAAAGAAACTGACGAAAAACTGTTTGCCGATTGGGCTAACTTGTTATTACAACAAGCATTGTTATCGGAAAAGGGCAGTTTAGCAGACCCTTCAGCATTTATTAAACTAACCAATCAAATGTTATTGGCAAGTGTAAAATAAATTCGATTTAAGCAGCAAAAGCGGACAATAAGTCCGCTTTTGTTTTTGTCATTCTGCGGAGGCAATATGGACTACCTCATCAATCTTACCAAAGATAATATTCAACAAGTTGTTGATACCTCAATGCAAAAAATGGTGGTATTGGCATTTTGGACTCAACAGCAGCCCGAAAGTGTGCAGATGTTGCACACCCTAGAACATTTGGCTAACACTCAAGCTGGGCGTTTTATTCTTGCCAAAGTGGATTGTGAAACCGAGTTAGAAATTGCTAACTATTTTCAAATTCAAAATGTACCAACCACATTAATTTTAGATAAAGGAAGACCAATTGACGGTTTTTCTGGGCTACAAAGCCAAGAACAGATTAGTGACTTACTCGACAAGCATTTACCACCTATGTGGATACAAGAGTTTGATGACGTTAAGCAACAGTTGGCTCAAGGTGAGTTATCGTCACCAGATTTGATCACAATAGCTGAACAATTAAAAACCATTTATATCGACGCACAACAGATAGCTGAAGTGGCATTAGTCATGACAGATGTGGCGTTACAGCAGGGGTTATTAGCAGAAGCTAAAGTGCTACTTGCCCGTATAGGCTTAGCGGATCAAGACAGTTATTATCATAATTTAGTCGCTAAATTAGCCTTAGCAGAAGATGCGGCTGATACACCTGAAATTCGTCAGCTGCAACAAAATGTTGCCGACCAACCTGACAATATGGATGCGGTGTTAATCTTAGCTAAAGCATTAAATGTTGCTCAACGTAACGAAGAAGCTCTTGAATTACTGTTCGCTATTTTACAAAAAGACCTGAACGTTGCCGATGGCAAAGTTAAACAAGTGTTCATGGAAATTTTAACCGCGATAGGTCAGGGTAATGCCTTAGCTAATCAATATCGCCGTAAATTATATACTTTATTGTATTAAACAAGTTGATGCGTTTTTGTTACAACCCTTATTAGATTTAGGTCTAATGTCATAACAAAAGCGCTATTAAAAGTGTGGTAGATGTGCGAAAATCGCCGCCCTAAAAAGAACATAAACTTAAAAGAGGACTTTTGAGATGCGCATTATTTTATTGGGTGCACCAGGTGCCGGTAAAGGTACCCAAGCACAGTTCATTATGGAACAGTATGGTATCCCACAAATCTCAACCGGTGATATGTTGCGTGCAGCAGTTAAAGCGGGCACTCCATTAGGTTTAGAAGCTAAGAAAGTAATGGATGCAGGCCAATTAGTGTCTGACGATCTTATTATTGGTTTAGTAAAAGAGCGTATTACACAAGACGACTGTGAAAAAGGTTTTCTTTTAGACGGTTTTCCTCGTACGATCCCACAAGCTGATGCTATGGCTGAAAACGGAATCGAAATTGATCATGTGATTGAAATTGATGTGCCAGACGAAGAAATCGTTAAGCGCATGAGTGGACGTCGTGTTCATTCGGGTTCAGGCCGGGTTTACCATATCGTGTTTAATCCACCAAAAGTGGAAGGTAAAGACGACGTAACCGGTGATGACTTAGCTATTCGCCCTGATGATGAAGAAAGCACCGTGCGTAAGCGTCTAGGTATTTACCATGAGCAAACTAAGCCATTAGTGGCATACTATGGCAAAGTGGCTGCAGAAGGCCGTACTCAGTACAACAAATTTGACGGAACTCAGTCTGTCACTAAAGTGAGTGAGCAACTGGCCGGCATTTTAAAATAATAGCTGCTTAGCGTTACTCAATAAAAAGCCTGCAACGCAGGCTTTTTTTATGGCTAAAGAAAACCGCATGGTTAAGTCTCATTGGCTTATGGCTCGAAGGTTATATCCATTCAGTGACTACGCTCTCTACACTGGAGTCAGTAACCAGTTGCTGTCATGCTATCTGCGTTACATTAATGACAACCAGTACCAAGCTGGCACGTATTTATGCCTTGTAAGTAAAATACAGAGTAAGTTTTATCACGTAAACTGGCAATAAACTCGTTTCTATCGATGTATCCCGTCTCTTATTGTTCATTAAGCGTGTTTAGGCTACGAATATGATAAAAGTGATATAGAATTAACGCGTACCTATGATAAAATTTGCCGCCATTTTCGCGGATGATGACTTTTTCAAATTGAATGAGTGTCAGTGGTAATTAATTTCACACTTGCATGGACGCCAAGCTATGAGAGCCCAATATGAAGTTTCCTGGTCAACGTAAGTCCAAGCACTATTTCCCTGTAAACAGTCGTGATCCGTTATTGGCTCAACTTACGCAGCAGCCTCAACCTTTTTCTACTTATATTTGTGGTATTGATCAAACTTTGGTTGATATAGAGGCTAAAGTAGAAGATGAATTACTTGAGCGCTATGGCTTGCCTAAAGGCAACTCAACTCTGATTAATGATGAGCAAGCCCATAACTTGTACCTTGAACTTAAATCTAATGAGATGATCAGCGATGAATTTGCTGGTGGTACTATTGGTAACACAGTACACAATTATTCTATTTTAGCCGATGACCGCTCAGTACTTTTTGGTGTAATGAGCCAGCATATTATGGTCGGCAGCTACGCTTATCGCTATTTATGCAATACTTCATCAAAGGTTGACCTTAACTTTTTACAACCTGTCGACGGCCCTATTGGACGTTGTTTTACTCTGGTTTCTGATTGTGGTGAGCGCACGTTTGCTATCAGCAAAGGGTGTATGGATAAACTCACCCCTGAGTATATCGACAAAGAAGTGGTGCAGGGCAGTTCAGCGTTAGTGTTAACGGCTTACTTGATGCGTGCCAGCGATGGTGATGGTATTACTGATGCTGCCATGACAGCGATTAATTATGCTAAAGAAGCGGATGTCCCCGTGGTGTTAACTTTAGGGACACGTTTTTTAATTCAAGAAGACCCACAGTGGTGGCAAAACTTTATTAATCAACATGTTACCATTTTAGCTATGAATGAGGATGAAGGCGAAGCGTTAACCGGTTTTAAAGACCCATTACTTGCCAGTGAAGCTGCGCTTGAATGGTGTGACATGGTGTTAACGACCGCGGGTGCCATAGGGCTTTATACCGCAGGTTACACCGATAATAATGAAAAGCGTGAAACTAGCCATACCTTGTTACCAGGTGCTATTCCTGAGTTTAATCGTTATGAGTTCTCTCGCCCTAAATTACAAGCCGATTGTGACACGCCGATAAAAGTGTACGCACACATTGCGCCTTATATGGGTGGTCCGGAATTAATCCGCAATACTAATGGTGCTGGTGATGGCGCATTGTCTGCACTTTTACATGACTTATCTGCCAATACGTTCCATAAAACTAATATACCTGGCTCAAGTAAGCATAAACGAGATGGTTTATGTTATTCATCATTTTCACAATTATGTAAATACGCCAATCGTGTTGCATACGAGGTGTTAGCGCAGCATAGCCCACGTTTGTCGCGTGGTTTACCTGAACGTGAAGACAGTTTAGAAGAGTCTTATTGGGAACGATGATCAGCGGCATATAAAAAAAAACGATAATGAAGCATCATTATCGTTTTTTTTTGTGTAGATTTTTATAGAATAGGTATCGAAAGTCAGAATCTTAACCAGTAATCAGGAGCGTCACGTGAAAGGACAGATCTTAAGAGAGATGCATGTACTCAAGGCCATTGAGCCTGAGTTTGAAGTTCAACGTCGTGTTGCTTTTATTAAAGCTAAATTAAAAGAGGCTCAGACTCGTAGTTTAGTATTAGGGATCAGCGGTGGTGTTGATTCATCTCTAGCGGGTCGTTTGTGTCAATTAGCGGTAGATTCTCTTAATCAAGAGCACTGTGGCTCATCTTATCAATTTATTGCGGTTCGTTTACCTTATCAAGTTCAAAAAGATGAACATGAGGCACAAATGGCTTGTCAGTTTATTCAGCCTTCAAAACAAGTCACGGTCAATATTGCTCAAGGCGTTATCGGTGTGCATCAAGCCACGTTAGCAGGCTTAGCAGAAGCTAATATCGCTTTAGCAGATGAAAACAAGGTTGATTTCGTTAAAGGTAACGTCAAAGCCAGAATGCGGATGATTGCACAATATAACATTGCTGGCTTAGTCGGCGGATTAGTTGTTGGCACCGATCATAGTGCGGAAAATATTACTGGTTTTTATACCAAATGGGGTGATGGTGCATGCGATTTAGCACCATTATTTGGCTTAAATAAACGTCAGGTACGTCAATTAGCAGCCCATTTAGGCGCGCCAGAGATATTGGTTAAAAAGGCCCCTACCGCGGATTTAGAAGACAATAAACCTCAACTTGAAGATGAAGTTGCTTTAGGGCTAACCTATGATCAAATAGATGACTTCTTAGAAGGTAAAGATGTGGCTAAATCAGTAGAAGAAAAACTGGTGAGTATTTATAAGCGCACTCAACATAAGCGTGAACCTATTCCGACTATTTACGATTGATAGGTTTATTATTTGGCTAACGCAATCTGTTGTCGTGTCAATTCAATAAGCGCATTAGAATATTGCCGATAATCTAAATATGGTGTCAGTAACACAGTTTGCTGATGCTGTATTTTTTGCTTTTCATCTAGTGATGTATAGTACTGTTGATCTACTACCCCCATACGTAGCTGGGCTTCTTTACCACATAAAATATGCCAAGATTCAGGTGAAAATGCTATCTCGTCGTGATGTTCAACCTTTGAATTAACAATACGTAATTGGCAATGCAAACGTGATGGAGTATTGATGTGTTTATTGGTTTGTTGATTATGAGATTCATTAAATAATTGGTCACGGATCTGTTTCCAGTCAATCCCTTTGTTAGCATTGATATCGTGCTCTAAACAGCAAATTTTTGCCATAATGGTGACGATTTTACGCCAGTGGTTGCCATTCAATGTAACCAGTTGGGTAATTGCATCGGGGTGAGCGGCTTGCCAATGTGCGGGTAGCTCTGGAGGCGTAGGTAAATAAAATATGATATCGGGATTCATCGGTCCCCATACATAGCTAAATAAATCTGATGACATATTACTTCCCAGGATAGTTAAGGATTGTTATTACTTGGCTTTTTTGCTGCTTTTTACGTTAAATGGTTATTACATTGAGGGTTTATATTTGAGTTTATTTTTGCTTATTACAAGGTTGTTATGCGCGCAATTGTGATTGGGTCGACTAAACATTTTTTATTCGCTGCATTTTATGGTGCTTTGGGTATTGCCCTTGCATTGATTATTACTGCCGTTTGGTTGCTTAATGCGCGGCCTAATTTATCATTGTGGCACACAACACATCTTACTTCTGAATACCATCAACAGTCAGGGTTAACTGATTTTAGTCAATATTTGCAATTAGAAGATAAACTTTTTGCTGAAGTAGAACAACAAGTTTACCGACAATATCAGCCAGAAATCGCATCTCCTATTAACCGTTACGAGCGCCATAGCTTATCTGATCCTGGATTATGGCAGCAAAATTGGAACCGTTCATTTGAATGGCAAAACCCACAAGCTGAGTTCGGCTTATTATTGCTACACGGTATGTCTGATTCCCCCTATATGATGTCGCATTTAGCACAGCATTATCAGCATCAGGCATATGTTTTAGGTTTACGTTTACCTGGCCATGGCACAATTCCTTCTGGATTAACCGACATTACCTGGCCTGATCTTGCCGGTGCGGTATCACTGGCTGTCGCGCACTTATCATCGCAATTGCCGGGTAAACCGATATATGTGGCGGGGTTTTCAACTGGGGCGGCATTAGCATTAAATCACGAGCTTGAAAATATCAGTTTAGATAAGCCTACAAGCTTTGATGGCATCATTATGTTATCACCAGCCATCGGTCTCGATCCTATTGCCGCAGGCGCATATTGGCAAGCAAAACTGGGAAAATTACTCGGGCAAGATAAATTGTATTGGAACAGTATTCAAACAGAATATGACCCATTCAAATATCAATCATTTGCGGTTAATGCTGGCGATGTTGTGTATGAGTTAACGCAACGTAATCAGACGTTATTAGCGACACTGACACCGCAACAGTTTACAGCTATCCCGCCAATATTAACCTTTCAGTCTGTTGTCGATGATACCGTCTCTTCGCTTGCTGTGGTGGATTTGTTATATCAAAGATTACCAGCAAATAAACACCATCAATTGGTGTTATTTGACGTGAATAGGACTAAGAGTAACAACCAATTACTTTACCAAGATCCATTGGCATCCTTTGCCCCATTTTGGCTACCCCAAAAATTGCCTTATCGGTTAAGTTTGGTTGAAAATGATCCACAACACGACAATCACGTTCAAGTAAAAGAGTTAGCTGATAAATCGATAACCAATGATGTACTCGCATTAAGTTTGACTTGGCCTCAAGACGTGTATTCTTTATCTCATGTGGCATTAAACTTTCCGATTGAAGATACGCTTTATGGACCACTTCCGGTGGATAATCCACAAAAAATTCAGATAGGAAGAGCGATTTACCAAGGCGAGCGTGGCATTTTTAGCATACCTGCCGATGATATGTTACGGCAGAAATGGAACCCATTTTATCCATATATGATGACTCGAATTGATGAGTTTACTCAAGAGCGCCATTCAGAGTCACCAATGGATAAAAAACAACTAAAGATTAATCAGTAATGATATTAATGATTGTTCGGTTACGTCCCTGCTGCTTTGCCTGATAAAGATTATCATCAGCAACTTTAATCCATTTATCGAGCTCTATCTCATAGTCAGCATTGGCTGTAATTGCGCCAATGCTGACCGTCACTTTAAAGGTCTGTTTATCTTCCGGTGAAGTGATTTCTAATTGTGACAGTGCTTCTCTGAAACCATTGAGGTGGTGTTCAATATGTAAGGTGTTAGATAAAGGTAAAATGAGCAAAAACTCTTCCCCGCCGTAGCGAGCGACAACATCAATATCTCGTTTAAAATACTTCTGCAGTAGTAGAGAGACGTTACGTAAGCATTCATCTCCAGCCAAATGACCATAGTTATCATTAACCTGTTTGAACAAATCTAAATCAAGTACGACAACCGTAATCGCTTGATCGCTTTGCAAACAAAAATCCAATAACTCAGAGAATTTACGTTCAGCATAACGGCGATTATATAATCCGGTTAACGCATCTCTATCAACCAACTCAGTCAGCTTTTTGTTGGCTTTCTCTAACTCAGCTGTTCGTTTGGCTACGGTCTCTTCTAATTCAACTTGATGTGCAATAAGTTGTTGTTTACTAGCCGCTAATCGTTGGTAAAGGCTGAATACTTCTCTGGGTGAGTTATCATCTATCGCTGAGGTTTTTCCTGAAGCAGAATAAGCTTGACTGAATTGATTCGCTACCGCTTCTAATGGCACTGTTAATAGTGCACTGAGTTTTGTTGAGATATAAAAAGTACACAGTAATGACACTAACAACATAATAAAACTAGCAAACATTTGTTCTTCGGCCAGTTTCAATAGCGGTGAAAATTCTTTTAAAATATACACTGTCCAACCATTATTTAATTCACGATGAGCATACATATACTCAGGCACAATTGAAGTGGTATTGTGAATATTAATGAGCTCAAGGTTAGCACGATAGACGCCTTTATTTACTGCAAAATTAAATTGTGATAGTGGTTTTAGATCAAGTTTTTCTGAGGCGTAAATAATTTGGTTTTGCTCATCAACCATCACAATAGATTCATCATCAGTATATTCATTGACTTGATCAATATGTGAGAAATGGGTCAAATCAAGCGACCCTTCTACAATTCCAGCTACTTGTGTGTGTTGTTGATCGAGATAAAATGGTGCACTCATGGCAATAATTGCATCATTACCAAAACCACGCCCCAGAAAAACAGATGAGATGAATAGACGATGATTATAAAATGATTCAATAAAATAATCGCGATCTTTAATGTTGATATCTTGCTCTGGTAATTGCTGTTTTATTAGTCTTGATGCTGGGCTTGCTGCCACAATATCGGCCGTTGGATTGGCAATCAACATACTAATAAAACCAGGATAGCTTTGATGTAAATTAGATAGAATAGCTTGCCACTTCTCGGGTTTGTCGGCAACTAAACCCAACTGATTGGCAGTGTTTTTGATTACTATTTGGTGATTATCGATATAGTTCTGAGCAGAGATAGACAGATGTGCAACCGCTTCATTCATGTTCTGCTTTAACATAACTTGTTGTCGTTCTAGAAAATAAAAATTAAAAATTAATGCGGTAAATAGTAACGTTAATGTCACCATTAACGTGAAAAAATACGTTAATTGTGCGCTTAATTGTCTGCGATGGCGGTCTTTTACTTTGTCTTTTAAAAACCACAGCTTTGGAATAGCTAAAATTAATAGCGATGCAATACTGGTATATATCAGTCCGTTGATCCCTTGTTTGGAAATGATAAAGCCTAAGTGAGAAGGAGGAATATCCATCAAAAAGACCACATATAAATACACCATTGGTGCACCAATCAATAACCAATAAGCCGCATCAGCATATAAAGCATAAATATCTCGACGTCTTGCATAGCCTAAAAAAAGGGCTTCTAGTCCAAAAAATAAGTACACATGTGGACTATCCCATATCAACATTAATCCTGTCGATGCCATCATTGCCGTCAAAAATGCGTACCAAGGTCCTAATAAAACGGCAGCAATCACTGTCATCGTATTCCCTAATACAAATTGCACATTGGCAAAAAACTGTATCGGATAACAATTTATTAGTAGTCCGGCTACTCCCAAGATAATTGAGAATAAAAGGTGTTGTTGATTTATCCGTGGCAACGTCAAAAAAATATCCTTATTATCTGTATTCTAAAAAGATTTATTTTTACAGGAGTACTTATCTCAGGAAATAGAACAGATTTCAACGCAAACGAAGAGTTTTTTGCTAGCAAATATTACTTTTTGCCTTTTGTGATACAGATCTCAAACTCCGCAAGCGCTTATTCTTGTTCGACCTTGGTCTAATTATGTAGAACAAGGAATATATTTTTTTGTCAGATATTTACCTGATTAATAACAACTTTATCTATGAAGTGTTAACTCTTATTAATTAAGTACGACTAAGGTCTTGATTGTGGTGCCCCCATGAGTTGCTAAATTAACAATGGCTTTACAAAAAAATAACTTACGGGGAGTCGCAATGAGTTTTGAAAATAACGATAAGGCAGCGGGATATTGGCGTGAGAATTTACGCTTAGTACTTAGCTTGCTTGCAATTTGGGCTGCAGTGTCATTTGGCTGCGGTATTTTATTAGTAGATGTGTTAAACGAATTTACTTTTATGGGATTCAAACTGGGTTTCTGGTTTGCGCAGCAGGGTGCAATGTATGTATTCGTGGCGCTGATTTTTGTTTATGTAGCGAAAGCTAATACATTAGACAAAAAATACAATGTTCAGGAAGACTAAGGGGCACTAAGATGGATGTACAAACACTAACTTATTTAATTGTCGGCGCGACCTTTGCGCTGTACATCGGGATCGCCATTTGGTCTCGAGCTGGTTCTACCAAAGAGTTTTATGTTGCAGGCGGTGGCGTTCACCCAGTGCTTAACGGTATGGCAACAGCAGCAGACTGGATGTCAGCTGCATCGTTTATCTCACTAGCCGGTATTGTGTCTTTTACTGGCTATGATGGCTCTGTTTATCTAATGGGTTGGACTGGTGGCTACGTTTTATTAGCGCTATGTATGGCACCTTATTTACGCAAATTTGGTAAATTTACGGTACCAGACTTTATTGGTGACCGTTTCTACTCACAAACAGCAAGAACAGTAGCGGTTATTTGTGCCATCTTTATTTGTTTTACTTATATTGCGGGGCAAATGCGCGGTGTTGGTGTGGTGTTCTCTCGCTTCTTAGAAGTTGACGTAGAAACCGGTGTGTATATAGGTATGGCGGTGGTGTTCTTCTATGCTGTTTTAGGTGGCATGAAAGGGATTACGTACACCCAGGTAGCACAGTACTGTGTGCTTATTTTTGCCTTTATGGTTCCCGCTATCTTTATCTCGGTAATGATGACAGGTCATATCTTCCCTCAAATTGGTTTTGGTGCCGAGATGGTGGATGCCGCAGGTAACGGTACGGGAGTTTACTTACTTGATAAACTCGATGGATTATCGGCAGAGCTTGGGTTTTCCCAGTATACCGAAGGTTCTAAATCGATGATCGATGTGTTCTTTATTACCGGTGCATTGATGTTCGGTACTGCAGGTTTACCGCATGTGATTGTACGTTTCTTTACGGTCCCTCGAGTAAAAGATGCACGTATTTCTGCAGGTTGGGCATTAGTATTTATCGCTATTATGTATACAACGGTTCCTGCATTGGCAGCGTTTTCTCGCGTAAACATGATTGAAACCATTAATGGACCAGATTCAACAGGGGTGCCTTATGAAACTGCACCAACTTGGATTAAAAACTGGGAAAAAACCGGTTTAATTACTTGGGAAGACAAGAACAACGATGGCAAGATTTTTTACACCAATGGTGAAAAAAATGAGATGAATATTGACCGCGATATTATCGTTCTCGCTACGCCTGAAATTGCCAATCTTCCTGCTTGGGTTATTGCTCTTGTTGCTGCTGGTGGTTTAGCCGCTGCATTGTCAACATCAGCAGGCTTACTGTTGGTTATCTCAACGTCGGTATCGCATGATTTACTCAAGAAAAACCTCATGCCAGACATTTCTGATAAGAAAGAGCTGATGTATGCACGTATAGCCGCTGGTTTTGGGGTGGTTATGGCTGGCTACTTTGGTATTAATCCTCCTGGCTTTGTCGCCGCGGTGGTGGCCATTGCATTTGGTCTTGCTGCAGCGTCATTATTCCCAGCCATTATCATGGGTATTTTCTCTAAAACCATGAATAAAGAAGGTGCTATTGCGGGTATGGTGATCGGACTATTATTTACTGCGGGTTATATTGCTTACTTTAAGTTTATTAATCCTGCATCGAATACATCCGAAAACTGGTTGTTTGGTATTTCACCAGAAGGTATTGGTATGGTGGGAATGATGGTTAACTTTGGCGTCGCTTTTGCTGTTAGTAAAGTTACCGCTAAAATTCCTGACGAAATTGTGGCGATGGTAGAATCGATTCGTTTTCCTAAAGGATCCGGTGAAGCGAGTGATCACTAAGTATTAATCAACACCGTTTAAAAAGAGCGCTTCGGCGCTCTTTTTGTTGGGCTTTAGTCCTATAGCAGGTAGGTGAAACGCTTTGCTATAGTGATAATGATAACCCACGTACAGTAGGGAAATAATTAATGGATGCCAGTGAATTACAACCTGTAGAGCAGTTTTTAGCGATCCATTCTCCTTTTGATACGCTTGCGAAAGATATCATTCAGTATTGTGCGAAAAAAATTACAGTGGGTTATTACAGTAAAGCGTCGGCTTTTGTCGAGTTCGACACTGACAACCCTAAGCTATATCTTGTACGCAGTGGTGCGTTTGAAGTTCGCGATCCGGAAGGTGTTTTAGTTGATCGTGTTGGCGAAGGGGAGTGTTTTGGTTTTTCGACCTTATTATCCGGTGAGAAGGTAGTGAATAAGGTGGCGATTCTAGAAGATAGTTTAGTGTACCATTTGCCGCAATCGGTATTTGCTAAGTTACGTTCTGATCACCGAGGCTTTGATCAGTTCTTTGCTCGTGCTTTTGCTAAACGTTTACGCAATGAAGCTAAATTTACCGCTAAAGACCTCACCACCACCAGTCGCATCACTTCCATCATGTCATCCAAACCTATTATCATAGATGCATACGCCAGTGTTATGGATGCCGCTAAACTGATGCGTGAACATCGGGTTTCATCAGTGTTAGTTATTGATAATAAAAAATTAACTGGTATTTTGACTGACAGAGATCTACGTAATCGTGTTATTGCTGAAGGGTTAGGTGTTAATGCGCTGGTGAGTCAAGCGATGACAACCAATCCTGTGACAACCCATGCCAATGCATTAGTGTTTGAAGCTATGTTAGCGATGAGTGAGCATAATATTCATCACTTGCCTGTGGTTGATGGTAGTCACGCATTAGGGATGATCACCAGTACTGATATATTGCGATCACAAAGCTCACAACCTTTACTTTTGATAGGCGAGATAGGGCGGCAGAACAGCATAGAAAAGCTTATCCAAGTCAGTAAGCAAATCCCGTTACTATTACAAAACCTGATCAGTGCAGATGCTAGAGCAGAAGAAATTGGCCGTGTATTAACGTCGGTAACTGATGCATTAACACGTCGGCTAATTGAATTGAATCAACAAATTTTAGGTCAGGCGCCAATGGCGTTTTGTTGGCTGGCCTTTGGTTCACAAGGTCGCCAAGATCAAGTAGCCTGTTCGGATCAAGATAATGGTTTATTGCTTGCCCATGAGCCAGATGAATTAGCCGCGGTCTATTTCGAAACCTTAACCAAAGCTGTATGCAAAGGGTTAGATGAATGTGGTTATATTTATTGCCCGGGTGACATTATGGCGCAAAACCCCAAATGGCGATTGTCGTTAGCGAAGTGGAAAGGGCTTTTTTCTAAATGGGTAAATACACCTGATCCGAAAGCTTTAATGCACGCCAGTATCTTTTTTGATATGCGGCCGGTATTTGGGCCCCTAAGTTTGTTTAGCGAACTGCAAGATGATGTTTTAGCGTCCACAAAAAATAATGATATTTTCCTTGCTGGAATGGCGGGTAACTCGTTAACAGAATCGCCTCCGTTAGGATTTTTTAGAAAGTTTGTTCTTGAACGCGATGGTACAGAAGTCAAAGGCATGGATTTAAAACACAAGGGCAGTGCGTTGATTAATGACATTGCCAGAGTGTATGCCTTAAGTGCAGGAATAAAAGAGGTTAATACCGCTAAGCGGATCAGAGTGTTAATGGACGCTAATATTATTAATCGCAAAGATGCGCTAAATTTGGCTGATGCACATGAGTTTATCGCGCATATGCGATTGTCGAATCAAGGCTATCAGGCGACCAATAATCTGCCTGTGAATAATTTTTTAAAACCCCAACATCTTTCTTCATTAATGCGCCATCAATTGCGTGATGCTTTTAAAGTAGTCCATGATGCCCAAGCAGGTATAAAGCTTAAGTTTCTGAGGAGTTTTTAGTGGTCAATCTGTGGTGGGTAAAAACCGTGTTGTGGCGTAAAAGAATGGTCTCGTTACCTTCGCCACTAGATGCTTACTTAGAAGCTATCTCTACTGCGCTAACCAAACCATTTCTCGATGCACCACTAATGGCAATTGATCTTGAAATGACGGGGCTAGATCCCTTTCATGATCAAGTCATCAGCATCGGTATTGTGCCTATTACCAAAGGGGTTATTCCGCTTGAAAAAGCACAACATGTCATGATTGCCATAAGTGGCAGTGTTGGTCATAGTGCGACGGTTCACGGTATTGTAGACAATCAATTGTATATGGCCTTATCCCTTCAAGAAGCTATGACGTGGTTTTTGGCACAAACTAAAGGTTATATTTTGGTGGCGCATCACGCACCGTTAGATATCGAGTTTATTCAACAGCAATTAGTACGCTGTTTTGGTCAATCTATCCCGTTAGTGTTTATTGATACGCTAGCAATAGAGAAGAAACGCTGTTTAATGCAACAATCTATATTAAAAGAAGGTTCGCTACGCTTAGGTGCGAGTCGTGAACGTTACCGTTTACCCGTTTATTCAGCCCACAATGCACTTATAGATGCATTATCTTGTGCAGAATTATTATTGGCTCAGGTGGCGGCTATGGGCGACATTAAAACATTGTCGGTAAAAGACTTGATCAATGTATTTCGCTAGACAAGAAAAAGCCAGTCATCGAGACTGGCTAGTTATCAAGTAATGATTAGTGTTTACTGAGCATTTTTGGCTTTATTGAAAAAATAATCAACCGCAGGCTTAATCAATTCTAGTGCGGTTTTATCGCAAGGGGGTAATTCAGCATCACTGATATTAATAGGCGTGGTTCGTTCGCCCCATTGTAATAACATCGCCGCAGAGGTTAACCCTGCACCAAATGCACATGACAAAATCGTTTGTCCTGGGACAATTTTACCTTGAGATAATGCATCACAAATGGCGATTGGGATAGTTGCTGCAGAAGTATTGCCATAATCAGCGATATTAACGAATGCTTTTTCTTTAGGAATTTTCATTCTACTGACGAGAGTATCTATAATACGTTCATTTGCTTGATGTGGAATAACAAAGTCGACATCATCGATAGCAATACCGCATTTTTCTAATACCTTATTGCTTAAACTTCCCATGCCATGAATCGCACGTTTAAATACATCTTGACCGTTAATGTGGATGTAAAAGTCTAATGAATCATTATCAAATCGGTCCATCTGTGTGCCAAAATTAGACTGTAAAATATCGCGGCCTTCAGGGTCGTTGTTTAACTCATAACCTAATACGCCACCTGGTTGGTCGCTGGCCTCAAGTACAATAGCACCGGCACCATCACCAAATAGCACCGCGGTTTCACGCCGAGACCAATCGAGGTAAAAAGAAAGGCGTTCGGCTCCAATGATAAGAATTTTCTTACTTTGACCACTCTTGATCATTGAGCTGGCTAAACCAACGCCATACAAAAAACCACTGCAAGCAGCGTTAATATCAAATGCACCGCATGTCGCGCCAATATTGGCTTGCACTGTTGAAGCAATGTTGGGGATCAAGGTATCAGGGCTGGCGGTCGCTAAAATAATTAAATCTAATTCACTGCCATCAATCCCTGCCGCAGCAAGAGCATGCTTAGCTGCAACCGATGCCATTTCAGACGTATTAACGTGGCTAATGTTACGCTTGCTGATCCCCGTACGAGTTTTAATCCATTCATCGGTAGTTTCCATGAATGTGGCTAAATCGTCATTGGTTAATGTTGCGGGCGGAACAGACTTACCCCAACCGGTAATGTGTGCATACTGCATAAGAAATTCTCTCAATATGTTGCAATAGTTAATTAAATTTATTTACAAATTCAAGAGTTAAGTATTCATTTTATGATACAAAACTATTGATGTTAAATTCTTAAATAGTCATGGCTAAGATTTATTATTGTTATTATGACTTAATTTTTTGTGCTACCAATTTCTTTATCGAAGCAGAAGCATGCAAGATATGCTCGCGCAATAACGTTGTCGCTTTCTCAATATCTCGTTTTTTACACCATTCGAGTAACACTCTATGCTCTCTTTCAGCGATAGGTATCCCGCCAGTGAACAATAACTGTAGGCGAATATAGCGATCACAGTTAGTGTTTAAACCATTAACCACTTCCATTGTATGTGGACGGTTAGCTGCTTGATATAAACGAGTATGGAAACGTGTATTAAGCTCACTCCAGCTGGCAACAGACTCTTTCAGTTTAAAGGCTAATTCAAGTTGAGCGAGTACAACTTCAGCTTCATCAAGATCATTGTCAGTTAAGTTAGGTATTGCCTTCGCCAATAAATCGGATTCAATCATAGCGCGTAGTTCAAATAACTCAGAGACTTGTTCAACAGATAAAAGAGTGGCAGTAGCTCCTTTATGTGGTTCGAAATTGATCAAACCTTCCGCTTCTAATTGTACTAAAGCTTCTCTAACTGGAATGCGACTTACGTTTAATTGCTCTGCAATAGCCGATTGTCTAAGAGGTTCTCCTCCTTGTATGTCACCAGAAAGGATCCGCTCCCTGAGCGCCTCAACAACAAGTTGTGTGCGAGTTTTATGAATAATAGGAGATATATTGCTCATGTAATTTATAATTATTACTAATTTCTTCGAGCAAGAGTAACGCTTAGCTGCCGCTTTATAAAGTGAAACCTATACAATTCTACAGATTAAACTTATAAAAGACGGTAAATAAACAAATTAGTAAAAGATAGTCGGATTGACTGGCTCCAAATTCATCCCAATGGGATAATAACTACAGAATAGAGTTTAAGGAGTATTAGGTTGAATAAAGCAGTGTTTCTCGATCGTGATGGTGTGATCAATAAAGACAACGGTTATGTCCACACAGTAGATGAGTTTGAATATATCGAAGGTGTATTTGAAGCATGTTTAGCACTAAAGCAAATGGGTTACCTATTAATAGTCGTCACGAACCAATCAGGTATAGCTCGTGGTATGTACAGTGAAGATGATTTTCATCATTTAACAGAATGGATGGATTGGAACTTTGCCGATAAAGGTGTCGAACTTGATGGTATTTACTATTGTCCACATCATCCACAAAAAGGCTTAGGCGAATATAAGCAAGATTGTGATTGCCGTAAACCGAAGCCTGGTATGTTAACAACAGCGGCAGAGTTCTTGAAAATTGATATGAGCCAGTCTGTGATGGTAGGTGATAAAGCCGATGATATGCGTGCAGCAAAAGCAGCGGGTATCAATACTGCTATTTTAGTTCGCTCAGGGAAAGTGGTAGATGAGGCAGGTATTGAGCTTGCTAGTGCAGTTGTTGACAGCGTAGCTGATGTACCGAAGCTATTAAGCCAGCTACTATCCCAGTAATCAAATATCACCGTAATCGAATAAGTAACCTAATCGTTAGCTTAAAGTCTTTATTTATTATCTCCTGGCTGTTCATATATAAGTAGGTTAATTCTTATATGTGAACATCAGCCAACAGTCTGCTCGTTATTCTACTCGGTTGGCCCTAAGTTGATCTTCCTTTGCGTTACTTTATCGATGTTGGTCCTGGCAAGATAACCATTCCCGCCTCGATAGAGCTAATATGTTAAGTTCGCAAAGTTGATAATATAACTTCTACTATAAGGAGAAATTGAGTTAACACGCTATTAACCTCGTTTCGGTAATGTTTTAGCCTCAACAAGGTAAATAACCGACTTATATTACGGTGAACCGCACTGCAAGCCTTATATAGACAATAAAAAAAAATTCTATTGTAGTTATATTTGGCCTAATTTGTTCATAAAGCCAGCATAAACATCCTTAAACGTGGCTTTAAGTTTAAATAGTGCGCAGTTGAGTCGTAATAGTAATAAAAACGTTAGAAAGCGCTTGCGCTATAAATTGTTTTCCCTATAATACATCCCACTGACACGGAACACGGCGTCTAACGCAAGTTACCAAGTCCGCTCTTTAACAATTTATCAAGTAATCTGTGTGGACATTCACAGGTATTGAGTTATTCGACAATTATTTAAATCAGTTTAACTGCTTTAGATAATCAAAAAATTTAAACTCAATGCAACGATGAATGTTCATAGTAATATGTACAAACGTTATCTAGGTTCTTCGGGATTTAGAAAACAAAATCAGAATTCATTGAGCCGATACATTCTTAAGGGGATGTGTCAAAAGAACTTTAATTGAAGAGTTTGATCATGGCTCAGATTGAACGCTGGCGGCAGGCCTAACACATGCAAGTCGAGCGGTAACACAAGGGAGCTTGCTTCTGAGGTGACGAGCGGCGGACGGGTGAGTAATGCCTAGGGATCTGCCCAGTCGAGGGGGATAACAGTTGGAAACGACTGCTAATACCGCATACGCCCTACGGGGGAAAGGAGGGGACCTTCGGGCCTTCCGCGATTGGATGAACCTAGGTGGGATTAGCTAGTTGGTGAGGTAATGGCTCACCAAGGCGACGATCCCTAGCTGTTCTGAGAGGATGATCAGCCACACTGGGACTGAGACACGGCCCAGACTCCTACGGGAGGCAGCAGTGGGGAATATTGCACAATGGGGGAAACCCTGATGCAGCCATGCCGCGTGTGTGAAGAAGGCCTTCGGGTTGTAAAGCACTTTCAGTAGGGAGGAAAGGTGATGTGTTAATAGCACATTGCTGTGACGTTACCTACAGAAGAAGGACCGGCTAACTCCGTGCCAGCAGCCGCGGTAATACGGAGGGTCCGAGCGTTAATCGGAATTACTGGGCGTAAAGCGTGCGCAGGCGGTTTGTTAAGCCAGATGTGAAATCCCCGGGCTCAACCTGGGAATTGCATTTGGAACTGGCGAACTAGAGTCTTGTAGAGGGGGGTAGAATTCCAGGTGTAGCGGTGAAATGCGTAGATATCTGGAGGAATACCGGTGGCGAAGGCGGCCCCCTGGACAAAGACTGACGCTCATGCACGAAAGCGTGGGGAGCAAACAGGATTAGATACCCTGGTAGTCCACGCCGTAAACGATGTCTACTCGGAGTTTGGTGACTTAGTCACTGGGCTCCCAAGCTAACGCATTAAGTAGACCGCCTGGGGAGTACGGCCGCAAGGTTAAAACTCAAATGAATTGACGGGGGCCCGCACAAGCGGTGGAGCATGTGGTTTAATTCGATGCAACGCGAAGAACCTTACCTACTCTTGACATCCACAGAAGAGACCAGAGATGGACTTGTGCCTTCGGGAACTGTGAGACAGGTGCTGCATGGCTGTCGTCAGCTCGTGTTGTGAAATGTTGGGTTAAGTCCCGCAACGAGCGCAACCCCTATCCTTATTTGCCAGCACGTAATGGTGGGAACTCTAGGGAGACTGCCGGTGATAAACCGGAGGAAGGTGGGGACGACGTCAAGTCATCATGGCCCTTACGAGTAGGGCTACACACGTGCTACAATGGCGTATACAGAGGGTTGCAAAGCCGCGAGGTGGAGCTAATCTCACAAAGTACGTCGTAGTCCGGATCGGAGTCTGCAACTCGACTCCGTGAAGTCGGAATCGCTAGTAATCGTGGATCAGAATGCCACGGTGAATACGTTCCCGGGCCTTGTACACACCGCCCGTCACACCATGGGAGTGGGCTGCAAAAGAAGTGGGTAGTTTAACCTTCGGGAGAACGCTCACCACTTTGTGGTTCATGACTGGGGTGAAGTCGTAACAAGGTAGCCCTAGGGGAACCTGGGGCTGGATCACCTCCTTACCTATACGACTAACTCAATACCTAAAGTGCAGCGATGCATGTGAGTGTTCACACAGATTACTTGATAGAAGAAAGAGAAAGATATCGAAAGGTATTTTTGAGGATTTTGATTGTTAATCAAGGCGCTTGAGAAGAGAGGAAGGATGTGTAGTTCACTACATGACGACCGAGCGACGAAAGCAACGCTGAGTAACAGTTAAAAGACCAAAAAGAATGGGTCTGTAGCTCAGCTGGTTAGAGCGCACCCCTGATAAGGGTGAGGTCGGTGGTTCAAGTCCACTCTGACCCACCAAATCTTCATTTTATCTGCGTTAATTAAATACTCGTTTAGACTCTTGTAATAAGAGAGGAAACGTCGCATTGAATTAACTTGCTAAAGTTCGATTTGGGTTCGCCAATCTTATGATTGGATACTTGATATTTATCTCAACTGCATGTAAATGGGGCTATAGCTCAGCTGGGAGAGCGCCTGCCTTGCACGCAGGAGGTCTGCGGTTCGATCCCGCATAGCTCCACCATTTACACTTATCTTGATAGATAAGCATATGCATTGGTCAGAGATGCCAAAGATAAACGAAATTTTATCTTTGGCTTTTTTTAGCCCGCTCTTTAACAATTTGGAAAGCTGATAGTACTAACTAAAGGCGCATAGATGATGATTCGTTGTCGTTTGTGTGATTACGTTAGTGCGAAAAACGTTAATGCGAAAGCATTAACACTTGAGTTCTCAATACACTGTTTAAGTGTCTTGAATATTCTAAAAGACTAAGGCGAGTCCACTTCCTGGTCGGGAGTGAGACAAGTAAAAACCAGCTGGTCATGATATGACCCAGAGCTCTTCTCTTGTTAATTCAAGGGTGTGAAACTCATTTGGGTTGTATGGTTAAGTGACCAAGCGTATACGGTGGATGCCTTGGCAGTCAGAGGCGATGAAGGACGTAATAACTTGCGAAAAGCGTTGGCGAGCTAGTAATAAGCATTTGAGCTAACGATATCCGAATGGGGAAACCCGGCCACATAAGTGGTCATCATAACGTGAATACATAGCGTTATGAGGCAAACCCGGGGAACTGAAACATCTAAGTACCCGGAGGAAAAGAAATCAACCGAGATTCCCCTAGTAGCGGCGAGCGAACGGGGATTAGCCCTTAAGTCTATGGGGTGTTAGTGGAATGTGTTGGAAAGCACAGCGGCACAGGGTGATAGCCCCGTACATGAAAACTAACCATAGATGAAAACGAGTAAGGCGGGACACGTGACATCCTGTTTGAATATGGGGGGACCATCCTCCAAGGCTAAATACTCCTGACTGACCGATAGTGAACCAGTACCGTGAGGGAAAGGCGAAAAGAACCCCTGTGAGGGGAGTGAAATAGAACCTGAAACCGTATACGTACAAGCAGTGGGAGCGGTTCTTGAGACCGTGACTGCGTACCTTTTGTATAATGGGTCAGCGACTTACATTTTGTAGCGAGGTTAAGCGAATAGCGGAGCCGTAGGGAAACCGAGTGTTAACTGCGCGTTTAGTTGCAAGGTGTAGACCCGAAACCGAGTGATCTAGCCATGGGCAGGTTGAAGGTTGAGTAACATCAACTGGAGGACCGAACCGACTTATGTTGAAAAATGAGCGGATGACTTGTGGCTGGGGGTGAAAGGCCAATCAAACTCGGAGATATCTGGTTCTCCTCGAAAGCTATTTAGGTAGCGCCTCGAGCGAATACCATTGGGGGTAGAGCACTGTTAAGGCTAGGGGGTCATCCCGACTTACCAACCCTTTGCAAACTCCGAATACCAATGAGTACTACTCGGGAGACAGACAGCGGGTGCTAACGTCCGTTGTCAAAAGGGAAACAACCCAGACCGTCAGCTAAGGTCCCAAAGTACTAGCTAAGTGGGAAACGATGTGGGAAGGCTTAGACAGCTAGGATGTTGGCTTAGAAGCAGCCATCATTTAAAGAAAGCGTAATAGCTCACTAGTCGAGTCGGCCTGCGCGGAAGATTTAACGGGGCTAAGCTAGTCACCGAAGCTACGGGTGCATTTCATTAGAAGTGCGCGGTAGAGGAGCGTTCTGTAAGCCGTTGAAGGTGAAGGGGTAACCCACGCTGGAGGTATCAGAAGTGCGAATGCTGACATGAGTAACGATAAAGGGAGTGAAAAACTCCCTCGCCGAAAGACCAAGGGTTCCTGTCCAACGTTAATCGGGGCAGGGTGAGTCGACTCCTAAGGCGAGGCCGAAAGGCGTAGTCGATGGGAAACAGATTAATATTTCTGTACTTCTGCTAACTGCGATGGAGAGACGGAGAAGGCTAGGCTAGCGCGGCGTTGGTAGTCCGCGTTTAAGGTGGTAGGTTGATTTCTTAGGCAAATCCGGGAAATCGTACTTTAATGTACAGGCTGAGAGCTGATGACGAGTCACTAAGGTGATGAAGTAGTTGATGCCATGCTTCCAGGAAAATCTTCTAAGCTTCAGGTTAGTAGGAATCGTACCCCAAACCGACACAGGTGGTCGGGTAGAGAATACCAAGGCGCTTGAGAGAACTCGGCTGAAGGAACTAGGCAAAATGGTACCGTAACTTCGGGAGAAGGTACGCTGCTGTTGGTGATGGGACTTGCTCCCTAAGCTGACGGCAGTCGCAGATACCAGGTGGCTGCAACTGTTTATCAAAAACACAGCACTGTGCAAAATCGCAAGATGACGTATACGGTGTGACGCCTGCCCGGTGCCGGAAGGTTAATTGATTGGGTTATCTTCGGAGAAGCTCATGATCGAAGCCCCGGTAAACGGCGGCCGTAACTATAACGGTCCTAAGGTAGCGAAATTCCTTGTCGGGTAAGTTCCGACCTGCACGAATGGCGTAATGATGGCCACGCTGTCTCCAGCCGAGACTCAGTGAAGTTGAAATTGCGGTGAAGATGCCGTATACCCGCGGCTAGACGGAAAGACCCCGTGAACCTTTACTATAGCTTGGCACTGAACATTGAACCTACATGTGTAGGATAGGTGGGAGACTTTGAAGCTTGGACGCTAGTCTGAGTGGAGTCAATCTTGAAATACCACCCTTGTAGTTTTGATGTTCTAACTCTGGCCCCTTATCGGGGTTGAGGACAGTGCCTGGTGGGTAGTTTGACTGGGGCGGTCTCCTCCCAAAGAGTAACGGAGGAGCACGAAGGTTGGCTAAGTACGGTCGGACATCGTACGGTTAGTGCAATGGCATAAGCCAGCTTAACTGCGAGACATACACGTCGAGCAGGTACGAAAGTAGGTCATAGTGATCCGGTGGTTCTGAATGGAAGGGCCATCGCTCAACGGATAAAAGGTACTCCGGGGATAACAGGCTGATACCGCCCAAGAGTTCATATCGACGGCGGTGTTTGGCACCTCGATGTCGGCTCATCACATCCTGGGGCTGAAGTCGGTCCCAAGGGTATGGCTGTTCGCCATTTAAAGTGGTACGCGAGCTGGGTTCAGAACGTCGTGAGACAGTTCGGTCCCTATCTGCCGTGGGCGTTGGATGATTGAGGGGAGCTGCTCCTAGTACGAGAGGACCGGAGTGGACGAACCGCTGGTGTTCGGGTTGTCATGCCAATGGCATTGCCCGGTAGCTACGTTCGGAATCGATAACCGCTGAAAGCATCTAAGCGGGAAGCGAGCCCCAAGATGAGTCATCCCTAGAGCTTTAAGCTCTCTAAAGGGCCGTAGGAGACTACTACGTTGATAGGCAAGGTGTGTAAGCGTTGTGAGGCGTTGAGCTAACTTGTACTAATGACCCGTGAGGCTTAACCATACAACCCAGATGGGTTTTACTGACCTTAGTGTTAGAATGAAGCGCTTAAACGGTGTGAAGAGACTCAAAGTAAGATAGAAGCAATCAGCTTTCCGAATTATTATTTAATGCCTAATGAAGAGTTAGTGTGTTAGATATGCAAATTTGTCTGGAAACCATAGAGCTGTGGCACCACCTGATCCCATTCCGAACTCAGAAGTGAAACACAGTATCGCCGATGGTAGTGTGGGGTCTCCCCATGCGAGAGTAGGTCATTTCCAGGCGCCTAATTGACTTGCAAGAGTCGTAAAACAGCCCGCTATTATATAGCGGGCTTTTTTATATCTGTAATTTAATCATATCGAAACATAGATGATGCTAAGTAAGCGTCCGGGCAAGTACGTCTTCAACGTATGCGTCTAGCGAAGTACACCTAGCATCGATGTTCTGATTATCTAAAAATACCTGCTCAATGATAAATTTGGAGCAGGTGATGAAAACATACAGAACAACTACTCAGTGGCAGATGCTACTTCAACAACGCGGCTCGTTTAGTGGCACTAATATCGAATTTTGCCAACACCATAATGTCGCTATCACCACTTACTATAAACAGCGCGCTTTACTGGCTGAGTATCAGCCTAATTCAACTTTGCCAGTGCAAACAACCAACCCCACATCATCACGTTTTATTCAGTTAAAACAAACCACCACTGAAGTCTGCGCGCAAACTCATCAAAATGTGGTGCTGTTTGATATCCGCACAGGCCAGTTAATGTTTCCAGCCAATTTAGCAACGAACGATATCGTTGCCATTATTAAAGGGCTAACGGCATGAAGATGTTCGTTGATGTACCCACCGTCTATTTATGTGCCGATGTGGTCGATTTTCGTAAATCGATTAATGGATTGGCGGCGTTGGTGGAAGCAGAGCTTGAACTACCTGTGCTCAGTGGTGCGCTATTTGTGTTTTGTAATAAAGGGCGCGACAAACTCAAACTGCTGTACTGGGATAACACCGGTTTTGCCCTGTGGTATAAGCGTTTAGATAAGCATAAGTTCAAATGGCCTAAACTCATGTCACCCACCATGACATTAACCGAGCAACAATTACATTGGTTATTAGCAGGTTATGATGTGATTGGTCACCGCAAAATGGATGTTGCAGGTAAGCAAGTGCTTTAATTCTTGCGATCGATTGATGATCATCAAAGTTAGTTCAGTTAGCACTGGAAAGCCTTTTGTTATGCCTTAAAATAGGCGTCATGAAAAATGAACTCGCCCTTAAACAGCGTATTGCTGAACTTGAAAAACTGTTAGCGCAGAAGGATGCCCACATTGCGGCATTGGAAGAGCGCTGGCGTTTAGCCCAACAAAAACAATTCGGCAAAAGTGCTGAAGGCTTTGTCGGCCAAGGCGAGTTATTCAATGAAGTAGAAGAGATTGTTGAAGCCGCTGAGGCTGAGCAGCAATCCATTAGCTATACCCGTAAAAAGCCGGTGCGTAAGCCACTGCCAAAAGACTTACCCCGTGAGCAGGTTATTCACGACATCACCGATAAGACCTGTGATTGTTGTGGCGGTGAGCTGCATAAAATGGGTGAAGATAAGTCAGAAAAGCTTGAGTTTATACCCGCTCAAATCAAAGTGATTGAGCACATTAGGCCTAAGTACGCTTGCCGTCACTGTGATAAATCCTCGACTCAGACACCGATAAAACAAGCCTCAATGCCTGCCATGCCCATCAACAAAGGCATTGCAACAAGCAGTTTGCTCAGTCAGCTTATCACCAGTAAATACCAATATGGGTTACCGCTCTATCGCCAGGAAGCGATGTTCAAGCAATACGGTATTGAGCTCAGTCGCCAGACCATGAGCAGCTGGATAGACAAATCCGCCGCACTCTTCGCGCCATTAGTTGCGCGGCTTAAAGCCGAGCTGTTAAAGCTGCCCACGTTGTTTGCCGATGAAACGCCATTAAAGGTGGTGAAATCCGATAAAGTAAACAGCTACATGTGGGTGTATTGCTCAGGTCGGGATTCACCAGACCCGAATAATCCTATCCCTAATATCGTGCTTTACGACTTCCACAATAGTCGCGCGGCCGCGTGCGTGGTCAATTATCTTGATGGATATCAAGGGTATTTACACGTGGATGGTTATCAGGCCTATGCCAAAACAGAGGCAACGTTAATCGGCTGTTGGGCTCATGCTCGTCGTAAATTTATCGACGCGAAAAAGCTACAAGGTAAAAACAAAACCGGCAAGGCAGATGTGGTATTGAGCCTTATCCAAAAATTGTATGGCGTTGAGTCACGCATCAAAGATAAAAGTGTTGATGATAAATACACGACAAGACAACAAGCCAGTGTGCCTATACTGGACAAGCTAAAAGCATGGCTTGAGCAGAACCAGCCAAATTTAGTGGGCAACAGCAAACTGATAGAGGCAGCTAATTATATGGCTAATCAATGGCACAAGCTTATACGCTATGTGGATGATGGCCGACTCAGCATCGATAATAATAGAGCAGAACGCGCGGTAAAACCGTTTGTGATAGGCCGAAAGAATTGGTTATTTAGTCAAACGGCTAACGGTGCCCATGCTAGTGCAACCCTTTACAGTATTGTGGAAACCGCTAAGGTTAATGGACTCATCCCATTTGATTACATCATGGTTTGCCTTGATGAACTGTGCAAACCAGAGCCCGATATCGATAGCTTGTTACCCTGGAATTTTAAAAAATAGGTGTGGTTCGCTAGACGCTTACTCTTCAACTGCACTCATCGAGCCTTTATCTTAACGACTGATAATGACATCAGGAGTTAACATGGCTACACGTTCACATCAAGATTGGGCTGCTTTGATACAACAGCAATCCGCTAGCGGCTTAACGATTTCAAATTTTTGTCGTGTGCACAAGCTTAGTCTTAGTGGGTTTTACGCCCGCAAAGCGGACATGGCTAAAACGGGCACCCAACAGATAGCGCCGTTTGTTAAGGCTACCGTGACATCGCCGACAGCGATGACAACCCAAGCTCAACCTTCCGCTTCAGCCCAGGCTATCCATTTTCAGCATCATACAGGGTTATGGACTTTCCCCAGCACCTTGCCCCCACGCTACCTGCTGGAGATTATAAAAGGCCTACAAGCATGTTGATGTTTCGTGAGCTTCCCTGTATTTATCTGCACCGTGCACCGGTGGATTTTCGTAAATCGATAAATGGCTTAGCTGTTATCGTTGAGCAGCAATTATCCTTACAAGCCAGCGACGGCAGTGTGTTTGTCTTTTGTAATAAAGGCCGTGATAAATTAAAAATCCTCTACTGGGATAACACCGGCTTTGCACTGTGGTACAAACGCCTCGAGCAGGATAAGTTTAAGTGGCCGACGAAAAGTATTGATGAGTGCCTGAGTTTATCTGAGCAACAGTTTCATTGGCTGTTATCTGGCTTTGATGTCCTGGGGCATCAGCATGTGAACGGCTTGAATTACAGTTAATTGATCGCCATTGCGAAGGCTGTTTTCGATAATTAGATCACTGCTTTAGCCTTATTTAATGGGATATTTGATATAATAACACCATGAAATTAAGCCCTGATAACTTACCCAATGACGTTGATTTACTTAAGCAATTATTGCTTGAGACGTTGGCGGCTAAAGACGCTGAAATCGCCGAACTTAAACACTCTGTGCAGCGTTTGCTTGAACAATTTCGCTTAGCCCAGCAACAACGTTTCGGCGCCAGCAGTGAAAGCCATGACTATCAAGGTGAGTTGTTTAACGAAGCAGAAGTGACGGTTGATGAGCCTGTTGAATTAACAGCAGATGCTGACGCGCCTGTGTCACCTAAACAGCGCGCCAAGCGTAAATTACTGCCTAAAGACCTGCCACGTGAAGTGATTATCCATGACATCAGTGATGAAGATAAGCAGTGTGAGTGCTGTGGTCATGAGCTGGCGTTAATGGGCCAAGACAGTAGTGAGAAGCTGAAGTTTATTCCGGCGCAAATCAGTGTGATTGAGCACGTTAGATTAAAATATAGCTGCAAGCATTGTGAAACAAAAGGAACCCAGGCCAATATCAAACAAGCGCCCGTGCCAGTCAGTCCTATCCCTAAAAGCGTGGCGACGCCAAGCTTGTTAAGCCAACTCATTACCAGTAAATATCAGTACGCATTACCCCTTTACCGGCAAGAAACCCTGTTCAAGCAACATGGTATCGCATTAAGCCGGCAAACCATGGCGGATTGGATGATGAAATCTGCAGCGCTGTTCAAGCCCTTACATGATTTACTGCACCAACATCTATTAACACAAGATGTCATCCACGCCGATGAGACCACGCTCAAAGTGATTAACGATGAGCGAGTAAAATCCTATATGTGGGTGTATTGCGCTGGCGCGGATAAACCAAGCACTGAGCCTCGATATCAAGGTTTGCGCAATATAGTACTGTACGACTATCAAGACGGTAGCCGCGCGGGCACCTGCGTGAGCCGTTTTCTGGCTACCGAGCAAACGGTATTTAATGGTTATTTACAAGTCGATGGTTACGCGGCTTATCAGCAGGCAAACAATAAACTGGTCGGTTGTTGGGCTCATGCGCGGCGTAAATTCAAAGAAGCGCTAATAGCACAAGGCAAGCCCAAAGTAGGCAAAATCAGTAAAGCGGATATGGCGCTGAGCATGATAGCCAAGCTGTACCGTATTGAAACCCAAATACAAGCACTGAGCCTGGAAGAGCGATTGTATTTTAGGCGCACCCATTCATGTGCCCAATTGGCGTTATTTAAGCAATGGTTGGATAAATCAGTGCAGCAAGTATCAAAGGAAAGTCCGCTAGGCAAAGCCATCCATTACAGCCTCAATCAATGGTCAAAGCTGAGTTGTTACATAGAAGACAGTCGCCTCAATATCGACAACAACCGCGCAGAGCGGGCAGTAAAACCGTTTGTGATAGGGCGTAAAAACTGGCTATTCAATCACAACCATCGCGGCGCTGAGGCGAGTGCAATTTTGTACAGCATCATAGAAACGGCTAAAGCGAATGGACTTATCCCGTTTGATTACATCGAACACTGCTTAGAACAATTATCCTACCCTGATTGTGACATCAACAGTCTCTTACCCTGGCAGGTTAAGCTAGACAAGGCGTAGTTCGCCGGACGCATACGATGCTAACAAGCGCAAACTAGATTGAAATATGACTGCAGTGTGACCTTTATGCACATGCGTCCCCCTACGAGGATAAAAGAGTCGCTCATTTTCAGGCACCTAATTGACTTGGAAGAGTCGTAAAACATCCTGTTATTACATAACGAGCTTTTTTATATCTGTAATTTAACCGTTTTAGTACAGGGTCCTAAGATTTAACATTTCCTAGTAGCGTCCTAGCTTAGGCATTTCACTTTAGCTTTTTCGCCTATTCACTTGTTATCATATTTGATCGTTTGTGACTGATATCCATAAGTGCTGTGGCTTGCTGCCCTAAAAATTAGTTGCATATCAATACATTAAACTAACTTATGCATTATTAATTTTTTGTTTTAAGTCGTACGCATCTTCAGTGATAACACGTTCGAGTACTTCAATTCGCTGGCGTAGGGCGCTTATTTCTTCATGTAGTGCTTTATTGTTAGTTACTTGTTCGGTTGTCGTACGTACTTGTCGTTCTCTGAGTTTCATTATACTAACGATAAAACTGCCTAGAATAGCCAAGATGGGGATCAGTAATACCATTGTTGTTGGATTCATAAAATATCCTTATTTGTCGTTATTAGTTCCTTATTATTGTGACGACTTACAGCAAAATTACCAGTGACAATAGTCATTACTGTAAAGTAATAGCAACTTATTCATTATGGTATAAATTAATTGTTATTTTAAGTATTGATTATAAAGTCTATTTTTTTATTATTAGTAGCTAAATTTTTTATCCACTGCACTTGATATAGCGCCGGTGGTCCATATATCTAATTCTGTAGCAGGAATAAATCATGAAATGCTCGATTGAGGTTTCAGTTAACTGTCTACAACAGTGCCGGAAGGGCTGTGAAAACATTACGCTACTAAAATAAATAGTAGTCATTTTTTACATATTGCTTTAGACAAGGATATGAATATGCGAAACTTTAATTTATCTCCAGATTTAACACCTCTTTACCGCAGTGCAATCGGCTTTGATCGTTTAGCACAACTTGCAGAACATGCAGCAGCAAGTAATGCAAACAGTGGTTATCCTCCTTATAATATTGAACTTTTAGGTGAGAACCGTTATAGGATCACTATGGCGGTTGCGGGTTTTGCAATGTCAGAATTAGACATTATGAGTGAAGGCGATAACCTGTTAGTTAAAGGTAATAAATTACCTAAAAATGATGAACGCAAATACCTTCATCAAGGCATCGCTGAGCGTGGATTTGAACGCACTTTTCAATTAGCTGATCATGTACGAGTCATTGGAGCTGAATTAGAACATGGGCTATTGAATATCGATTTAGTGCGTGAAATTCCTGAAGCTATGAAACCTCGGAAAATTGATATTACCGCAACGAATACCCTTAGTTAGGCGGTTATTGTTAGGCTTGTAAACTTGGCGGCTTAAGCGTTAATTATCATTTAAGCCGTATTTTAACCCGGTATATTATCTCCCGCTTATTTTGCTTTTTGCTGATGCCTAGTTTCTTTTGAAGCTAGGTTTTTTTATATTTTAATTAACAGTACCGGACCGGGGCCTTGTTCACCAAGAATATCATCGGGGTTGTACAGTGGACAATTTTGCATGGATAAACAACCACAACCTAAGCAGCCTTCGAGTGAGTCTTTCAATTTTTGCATCTTGGCAATCCACAGCGTCAGTGTCTGTTTCCATTGGTTAGATAGATTTATCCAATCTTGTTTAGTGGCAGTTGTTCCATTTGGCAGGTTGGCAAAGGCTAGGCGTATTTCATCGAGTGAGATCCCTAATTGCTGTGCGGCTTTGATGAGCGATATTCGCCTGATAACGTCTCGTGGGTAGCGCCGCTGATTACCTGGATTTCGCCAGCTCTTTATCAGACCTTTTTGTTCGTAAAAGTGAATCGCCGAAACCTTCATTCCACAACGCTTTGCCACTTGGCCAACACTCAATACTGCTTATTCTGACCTATACACTCCGATTTTTTTTATCATTTTGGCAAAAATAATACTTTACCTCAAGTTAGCTTGAGGTATTAAGCTGTGTTGCATTAATCATAAGGAGATAAGTGATGCGATTAGAACATTTAAATTTAGTAGTTAATGACTTAGATGAATCATTAGTATTTTATAAAGCGGCCTTTCCACACTGGAGAGTGCGAGGTGGCGGTGAGTCTATTTGGCATGGCACCCCAAGGAAATGGCTACATTTTGGTGATGATTACCATTATTTATCATTGAATGATTCTGGTACGGGAAATATGCGTGATGTTAAAAGTAATGCTTTGGGTTTAGCTCACTTTGCCTATGTGGTGGATAATATCGATACGTTAGTGACACGGTTAGCGTTGGTGGGGTTTGACGTTGCTATTATGGGCGCTGAAGATTTTGCTTATAAAAGTCGTTATTTTATTGACCCTAATGGATTTGAAGTGGAGTTTATCGAGTATTTAACGGATATACCCAATGAGCGAAATCGATACGATAGTGAATAGCTAATATGTTTGAACCCGTTGGGCTTATTCGTTCAGTCTAACGGGTTTATTTTGTGAATGACTATTCACTTCATTATGAGGTTAGGGCGAGATCGCGAACGTTTTTCTGACATTTTTAGTATAATTTTACAACTGAATTTGTTTAGTAAGTTATCACTTCATGATCGGTTGGAAGTAAATCACTATTGTAATTATTCATTCTGAGTAAAAAAAGCACACTCATGCGGTTGCCCTGATTATAAGGTTTTGCACAAATATAATTATAAGTAGCCAGACAAATCACTATTAACTGCTATCTCAACTTCTTGTTGTTTACCATGAAATAAGTAAGCGACTTCATTGCCAATCAATTGTAATGTTTCCCCTCTACGCCATAGAGCACTGCCTTCTTGAATCGCAATCACCGGAGTTAATGGGTCTACTACAGTAAACTCTAATAACCGCTGCGCACGCGTTTCACCATTGTGGCCTAGCATTTGGTAATTGGTGTAATGAGGATTTAATTGAAAAGGGAGTAAACCTAGGGCGGTAAAAGATGGTGGCTCAACAATTGGCATATCATTGGTCGTACGAATGCTAGCTCCGGTAATATTTGAGCCTGCGCTCCACCCAACGTATGGCATTCCATTTTCAACTTTTTCACATATTAAGTGAACTAAGTCGTAGCGATATAATTCGTTAAGTAATTGGAACGTATTACCACCACCTACCAAGATACCAGCAGCATTTTGAATTGCTTGTTTGGGATCGGCAAATTGATGAATGCTACTAATAGTTATAGCGAGCGGTTCAAGTGCATTTTTTACTTTTGTTAAATACTCGTCATAACTAACGCTAACACCAGCATAGGGAATAAATAGCCATTGCTGCCCTGGCTGAGTTAATGGGCGAATAAGTTCGATAGTATGGGTCAGATAGGCTGAATTACCGACACGTGAAGCACTCAACATTAATGCATTAATGCTCATAAATAGTCCTTTTTATTTATTGTTTTTGATAGTTTATCAAAGATTAACCATTGGTGACATAGAGTTTGCTTTTGACAGTTATTTTTCAGTTTGAGTTAATCATAACTGCCTAAACTCTGCTCGCTAGATTTTCAAGAGCTTATTTTATTAACCGATAAAACAGTCATAAATATTTTTTAATATGACTAAACTTGAATTTTTAAATTATGGACATATTATGTCTGTAGTCACAATGAGAAATCGGCACTTTTGCCATACAGGAGCTTAAATGAAGCGTATATTTTTGTTGATCGCAACCAACCTTGCCATATTATTGGTTGCTTCAATTGTAATGTCTATCCTTGGGGTTAATACCTCATCGATGGGTGGACTGTTAGTATTTGCTGCCATTTTTGGTTTTGGTGGCTCGTTTATCAGCTTAGCCATATCAAAATGGATGGCTAAGAAAACCATGGGTTGTGAAGTGATTACTAATCCACGTGACAATATGGAGCGTTGGTTACTTGAAACGGTTGCTCGCCAAGCTGAAAAATCTGGTATTAAAATGCCTGAAGTGGCAATTTATCAGTCTCCAGAGATGAACGCATTTGCTACCGGTCCAAGTAAAAATAATGCCTTAGTTGCAGTGAGTTCTGGTCTGCTTTACGGTATGACTCAAGATGAAATCGAAGGTGTATTGGCTCATGAAGTGAGCCATGTTGCAAATGGCGATATGGTCACGTTAACCTTAATTCAAGGTGTGGTGAATACCTTCGTTATTTTTGCTGCGCGTGTTGTTGCAGGTATTATTAATAATTTTGTGTCTAGTAATGATGAAGAGGGCGAAGGCCTTGGCATGTTTGCCTATATGGCTGTGGTGTTTGTGCTTGACATGTTGTTTGGCATATTGGCCTCAATAATAGTGGCTTACTTCTCGCGTATTCGTGAGTTTAAGGCTGATGAAGGCGCTGCGCGATTAGCGGGTAAAGGTAAAATGATTGCCGCGTTAGAGCGTTTACGTCAAGGTCCTGAATCTGGTGCTATGCCTGCTCAAATGTCAGCCTTTGGTATTAACGGTAAACGTTCAATGGCTGAGTTTATGATGAGCCATCCGCCTTTAGAAAAACGTATTGCTGCACTAAAAAATAGCTAATATTCATATGTTTACCGTCATTATAACGGTAACACTATAAAAGGAGCCTAATGGCTCCTTTTTTATTTTGTACGACACATTATGATTGAATCTAGAGCCTTAATCGGGTAATTATAGTAGATTAGTTATATTAATCGTTCCAATAGATTGCATTTGGTTGTTTAATTACAGCGAATAGGATAGGTTCAGATACAATTTAACTCGGCACTGATAATCATAACAGCACGTATAACTGTAATCATAACAGCACGTATAACTGTATTTATAACAGCACGTATAATAGCTCTATGAGAATGCTCATAATAGTAAGCATAATACATGGATCATAAAAACATCACTCAGGAAATTGACATGCTTAAAAAAGCTATTTCTCCAGCACAATTAAGAGAATGGCAGCTCGAAATAAATGATATTTCTGCCGAGTTTCGTCTTGCTATCATGTTCTATCAGGTCAATGCTGAACTCAGCATTGAGGTTATTTGCACAAGTCAAAATATTAATAAACATACTCAACAACAGCACGAGTCTAGTTTATTACAACACCTTAGCGTTACGCATACTCATAGCCTTAAAAGTCTAGAACAACCTGCTGTTTATCTTCAGCTTATTCGTTCATCCCAAGGCCATATTATTGGTGGGATAACCTTTAGTGTTAATATAAGTAAACCGGCTCAGACTTCACCTGCTCAAGCTTTATCAGCGATGCAAACCCGTATTGCCGATATGTTAAGCAATGCCATTCGTTATTATATAAATTCGTTAACCCTTAATGCTTACCCCACCGAGTCAGTGTCCCTTGATGTTGATTTACAATCTTTTATCGATGCTTTTGAAGAGCATATGTGGGTGAAGGCTGCTAACGGGCAATATGTTGCGTGTAATAAAAGTGTTGAAAGAGCTTGGCGAAAATCAAAAGATCAAATTGTTGGTAAAACTGACTTTGACCTGTTTGATCAACGCACCGCTAATGAATTTATTGAGAGTGATAAATTAGCCATCAGCACTGGATCTACCGTGGTGGTGTCTGAATGCGAAGAAGTTGATGTAAATTTTAATAAAGTCTGGCTTGAAACCATTAAAGCTCCTATATGCAATGCCCAAGGTCAATTGACCGGGGTCATCGGTATGACCCGCAATATTGCCAAACACAAAGAGGCACAAGAACAACTTATTTTAGCCGCTAATGTATTTCAAAATGCAGTAGAAGGTGTGGTTATCACTGACAGTGATGGCAATATTACTGAAATTAACCAAGCGTTTACAGATATTACCGGTTACAGCCGTGAAGAGGTATTAGGTCAAAATCCAAGCATGCTTAGTTCAGGACGACATCCAAAAAGTTTCTTTGAACGTTTATGGAATACCTTATTAGTACAAGGTAAATGGCATGGGGAAATTTGGAATCGCCGCAAACACGGTGCGATATTCCCACAAACCATTACGATCAGTGCAGTATTTGATAAACAAAACATTATTCAGTATTACGTCGCTGTATTTGCTGATATTTCTGCGCAAAAGCAAAATGAAGAAAAACTTAAAAACTTAGCTTATTTTGATCCTCTGACACAATTGCCTAATCGGATGCAATTTATGTCACTGCTAGAGCAAGAAGTGAATCACTCTCAGCGGGCTAAAAAACAGCTGGCTATTGTATTTTTAGATATTGATTTTTTTAAGCAAATTAATGACAGTTTAGGTCATGTTATTGGTGACGAAATTTTAGTTGAGCTAGCCAAACGTTTATCTTATGCCCTCGCTGATTTTGATGTATTAGCACGTCTCAGTGGTGATGAATTTGTTGTTATGCTACCTAGCATTATGGGCACAGATTCTGTGACCTCATCCGTTGACCGTATTCGTAGCGTGTTTGAACGTCCGTTTATACTGGATAACGCTCAATCGGTGCGTCTTACTGCTAGTATGGGCGTGGCAATATTTCCTAGTGATGGTGATGATCAAGACAGTTTATTACGAAATGCTGACGCTGCTATGCATCGTGCTAAGTTAAATGGACGCAATAATTATGCTTTCTATACTGAGTCGATGACCAAGCAAGCAGTAGAACAATTAAAACTGCAAACTGCATTGCATCAAGCCTTAGTGAATGAAGATTTTTATTTAGTGTATCAGCCTAAGATTCAACTGACTGATTTAAAACCGAGTGGCTTTGAAGCTTTGATCCGCTGGTGCGATCCGATATTAGGTCAAATTTCTCCGGCGGAGTTTATTCCGTTAGCCGAGAAGATTGGTTTGATTTGGGACATTGGTTTATGGGTATTAAAAACCGCTTGTTTGCAAGGAGTCAAGTGGCTTATCCAAGGTAAAACATTTGAACGTATTTCAGTGAACGTTGCTAGTTTACAGCTGCAACGAAATGATTTTGTAGATAAAGTTCGCTCCATTTTATTAGAAACGGGATTGCCAGCTAAACATTTAGAATTAGAAGTCACCGAATCTTGTATGATGCATGATCCCGACGCGATTATACGTGATTTGAAATTATTAGGTGCTATGGGAATTGCTTTGAGTATCGATGATTTTGGTACGGGCTACTCTTCACTAAACTACCTCAAAAAGTTACCGATTGATAAGCTGAAAATCGATCAATCGTTTGTTCGTGACATTCCTCATGATACTAATAACACCGCCATCGCTAAGGCCGTGATTGCCTTGGGGCATGCACTGAATTTACAGATTATTGCTGAGGGAGTCGAAACAGAGGAACAAGCTGATTTTCTGCGACTTAATGGTTGTGACTTGGCGCAAGGTTACTTGTACAGCAAACCGCAATTGCCAGAAGAACTGAACTTATTTTTTAGCCAAAATCCGTCACAGTAATACAATATGGCATAAGCTACAGTAACCTAAGTAGCAGCTTACAAAGTTTGTAGGCTGCTTGCGTAACATCAATAACCGCATATTCGGGTGTATTAAGCGTATATATCTACGTTTACAGAAGCTGAATTACCGCTAGCTGTTTCAGTTTTGTCACTATTATAAATACTGCTCAATGCTTCAAAAAAGATACTGCCGATATCCTCGTCAGATAAGCCTCCGGTTAAGGGCTTTAATTCATCTAACATAGACTTTAACGACTCTTGCTGATCATCAGTTAATGACGACAACATGTCGGTGGTTGACTGTTGTTGATTATCAGTTAATGTTGACACTGCAGTATCTAATCCAGGTGGTACGCTGCCTTTTGGTGGCGGTGGACCACTTGGGTGTGGTGGTCTTTGTGTGTTCTCGGTCGATGTCATTTGCATCGAGGTGCTCCCACTAGTTACTTGCATATTTTCTCCTTAAACATTAATAGTAAGCGGTTGTAGACATAGAACTAATTGGTACCAACGCTGTTAATGACGTTTTTTAGGCCCTTGTTTCATGTCATCAGCTCCATTAGCGGGCAATGCTACAAGCTCACCATCGATTATTTGACAACTTGCTTCAACGATATCGCCATGTGGGGTTTCAAAACTAACCTGATCATTTTCAGTACCATTGGCACAAGCTTCAACGGCTTCTTTAGGGGGCTTTCTATCATGTGAGTTAGCATAAACACCGGCTGAGGCGAATAGCATAAAGGTAAGTAAACTAATACAGATTGACTTAAGAGCCATGGTGACACTCCTTGGTGAAATAACTCATTGCAATATAACCTAACAATGTGGAGTAATTGTGCAGAATTAAAGGAGATTTTTATCAGTTATTTATCGTGACTAGTTTGTGCGTATATAGCTGGTTATACTGTGTTTTATGAAAATATCTCAAAAGCTTTTTTTGGCCTTTTTTGGCCTCACCACTATTGTACTTATCGCCACGTTATCGTTAGCGAGATGGAGCTTTGACCAAGGTTTTTTAGACTATATCAATGGATTAGAGCAAGAGCGTTTACAACATTTGTCTGATGATTTACTGACGCTCTATTCAGCAACTAAGATGGCACAACCTGATCCGACAATACTAACAGAGCTACAATCCACATTAGTTTGGCAAGCGATTGGCCAGAAAGTATTGGCACAAGCTATTTCGCATAAGGCACCACGACCAAAAAGAAATGGGCCAGACGGGGCAAATAGGCCTCCAAGACCCGCAGGCAATCATCGCCCACCTATGGGGGCTCAGTCACATTTAGGCCCTCCAGGACAACGACCGCCTTTTGCTTCACAACATTTTGGTCCTCCGACGGGCTTGTATTCAGCAGAACAACAGTTTATTGCTGGCGTTGATATTGGTCATATGGATGACCGCATTAGCTTAGCTTTAGCGATGGATGATCGTATAGTCGGTTACTTATATAGTAGCCCTATTCGTGAAGTAGAATCATCTTCTGCTACTGCCTTTTCTCAGCAGCAACGTTGGACTAGTTTAGGTATTGGTTTATTATGCTTGTTGCTTGCCAGCACTATTGCCTGGTGGTTGTCGCGTTTTCTACTGATCCCGGTTAAGCAAGTTATGCTAGGCGTATCTTATTTATCTCAGGGTAATTATGATGAACGCTTGGCTCCTAAACGTGCGGATGAATTAGGTCTATTAATGGCTAATATTGATCATCTCGCGATGACCTTATCTAAAAATCGGAGTGCTAAAAATCGTTGGTTGGCGGATATTTCCCATGAGTTACGCACACCGTTGAGTATTTTATGTGGCGAGATAGATTCAATTAAAGCAGGGATCAGAGCATTTGACTCAACACAGCTCGTATCGATTGAACAAGAAGTATTAAGAATGAAGCATTTGGTCGACGATTTGTATGAATTGTCATTGTCAGATGTGGGTGGACTTCGTTATCACTTAACGACGGTAAATATTAGCGAGTCGTTAGACAGCACCTTGGTTAGTATTGCTTCATCTATGCATGAAAAAGGCTTAACGCTGAGTAAACAGATTGCGCCAATGCTATTTGTTTCTGCTGATGTTAGGCGTTTAGAACAGTTGTTTATTAATTTATTGATGAACGCGATGGCGTATACCGACAGCCCTGGCAATATAGACGTACAGTTAACATCGCAAGCAAGTACGGTTATTTTAACCATTAACGATACCAAACCCAGTGCGACAGAAGCGGAATGTGAACATTTGTTTGAACCTCTGTATCGCCAGGATACAGCAAGGACTCGCAGAGGCAGTGGTGCAGGTTTAGGGCTTACTATCTGTAAAAATATCGTCGAAGCGCATAACGGTAGTATTACCGCAACCCCATCATTAATGGGTGGATTATGCATTAGAGTCCAATTACCTTTGTTAAGGAAGTCAATATGAGTGGATTTGCTCATCAACAGCCAATGACCGTATTAGTGGTAGAAGACGAGCCAAAGATTGCACAGATATTGGTTGATTTTTTATCGCTAGAAGGCTTTAACACACAAGTGCAATATGACGGTAGGGATGTGATTGAAACGATTAAAACTCAGTCAATCGACTTTGTCATTTTAGATTTAATGTTGCCTTATAAAGACGGCTTAACGATTTGCCGCGAAATTCGTCAGTTTTCTATGATGCCAATATTAATGCTTACTGCACGGGTGGATGAAATTGACCGCTTAATGGGCTTAGAACTTGGCGCCGATGATTATGTGTGTAAACCCTTTTCTGCAAGGGAAGTTGTCGCCCGAGTTAAAACGATTTTACGACGGGTTGAAAATACTCATGGTAGCCAAAGTGAACAAATTATTCGTTATAAGCATCTGCAGATTAATATTGAACGCTTTAAGTGCCAAGTTGATCAACAAGATGTTGAACTCACGCCAGTTGAATTTAGATTACTGCACACTTTGCTAAAAAGGCCAGGGGTTGTGCACTCTCGGGATAGTCTAATGCAAGTATGTTATGTTGACGATCGTATTGTTAGCTCTCGAACAATTGATAGTCATGTGAAAAACCTGCGTCATAAGTTAACTCAAGCTAGTCAACAAAAAGAGCTGTTACATTCCATTTATGGTGTTGGCTATAAAGTAGAATAGTGCTGCATTCACTAGATAAATGTATTGTTATCGCTAACAGTGTTAAACAAGTACCGAGGTAAAGGAGTATCCTTTGTCGGTGAGCTGGTCATGTTGATTACAAAAGCTTTTAGCACAGCTTGTTGTAATACATAGTTGGACACTGCATCAGATTCTGCTTAATCACACCCTCTAATTAAGCGAAGCAAAACTCCTTTAAATCTGCACCGTATTTGCGTATTTGATTGTTATTATCATGATACAAAATAAAGCGCTATGGATTAACAAGGAATAGTGTATGCCATCATTGATATTGTTTTTACTATTGTGTTGTCAGGTGTTTTTAACCATTACCATGGTCGCGGTATTTATTGGCGGTGATCAAGATCCACAATAGCTTAAACTCATTATATTACCCCCTAAGTCCTCAAGATAACTTATCGTATGATAGTTGCCTGCCTACGCCTAAATGAGTTGTATAAATGCATCAATTCTCAAGATGACTGCTTTCAAGCCAAATATAGCTTCTTGATTTTATTCTGTTGCAATGACTTTATTGATTTATTACTTTAATCGACCATGTTTTCTCGCTCATAGCGTGGCTTTTGTTTAGAATGTCATTAATATCATTTAAGGTATTAATGTGGTGTAAGTCTTGTACTGGATCTGATGACATTGTCGTTATGAGCTTATAGGGATTCATCAATGAGTATTAGACGGCTATTAGACCAAGAGTTCATAGCCGACCAAATACCGAACACGTAAGATATACCTTCCACTGGCATGCGCCTTTTGGAATACATTTATACTGAGGTGGACTGTTTTTCTGCCTAGGAGCATTAATGCAACTGTTTGTAAAAGATTTAACTGTTATTGATTTTTCTTATCTATGCCCACTTCGCGGTATGGTTGGTGAAAGCTGGATTGTTGATGTGCTATTAGATGGCGGCTTAGATGAGCAAAATATGGTGCTCGACTTTGCCAAAGTAAAACGCACTATCAAAAACACCATCGACGCTGTTGCCGATCATCGCTTGTTAATCCCAACAGCGTGTAGCGAAGTGCGCTGGCAGCAAAAGGGCGACCGAGTATGGATGGACTTTAGCAGCCAAAAAGGTGACATACATTTAGCTTGTCCGTCACAAGCATTCGCACTTATACCAACAGAAGTGATTGACTATGAAAGTGTTAATGACTTTTTGAAAAAAGCTTTACGTGAAGTGTTACCTGAAAATGTTCAAGGCATCAGTTTAACATTACGCAGCGAAGTGCTCGATACCCCGTTTTATCATTACAGTCACGGATTGCGTAAACATGATGGTAATTGTCAACGTATTGCCCATGGGCACCGTAGCCCAGTAACAATATTTGAAAATGGTATTGCAGAACCCAAATGGGATCACTATTGGGCAGAACGTTGGCATGATATTTATCTTGGCACCGAAGAAGACTTGGTGTCAGTTAAAACACTTGAGCTATCTAAGCAAACTATAATCACTGATGAAACTCATTTTGGTTTTCATTATGTTGCCCCCCAAGGTGATTTTCAATTAGCGATGCCTAAACATTGTTGCGACTTAATTCCCCATGACACGACCGTAGAGCTATTAGCGGAATACATGGCCAAAACATTGGCCAGTAAAGAGCCTAAAAGCCACTTTAAAGTTATCGCCTATGAAGGTATTGGTAAAGGGGCCATTGCAGTAAGAGGTTAATCAAGTATTATTAATGGGCTGCCTGAAGGTGGCCCTTTTTTTAGGTTTTTTTGTCGCTATTAATAAGGAATGTGTTTCGATTATGTTATTAAAAAATATGTTTTTAAAATCGATTTCAACCGCAGCAATACTGGTGAGCAGTTTATGCGGATTAAGTACTTACGCAGCAGCTGCAGTGACATTTCAAGGTCTGTTTGAACAAGGTGCATTAGTGCGCGGCTCAGTACCTGCGGGCAGTAAAATTTTATTAAATGGCCAAGCGGTGAAAGTGACCCCAAATGGTCAGTTTGCGATTGGGTTTGATAGAGATGCAAAACTGGAACAAATTTTTAAAGTCACTTATCCAGACGGATTAACTGAAATTAAACCGCTAAAAATAGCTGCAAAAACATATAATATTGATCGTGTTACCGGAATTAGTCAAAAAATTATGAAACCCGATCCTGTCGCTCAAGCAAGGGCAGCAAAGGACGCCATCCAAACTCGCGTAGCCAGAGACTTATTTAGCGAGCAACAAGCATTTATGCAAAATTTTATCTGGCCAGTAACCGGCAGAATTTCAGGTGTTTATGGTAGTCAGCGTATTTACAATGATGTACCTGGTAATCCACACTTTGGTGTAGATGTTGCTCGTCCAACGGGTACGGTAGTGGTTGCACCTGCTGATGGTGTTATTACCCTAGCCGAACCCGATATGTTTTATTCCGGTGGCACTGTCATTATTGATCACGGCTATGGGGTTAGCTCAACATTTTTACACTTGAGTAAACTGTACTTAACCGTGGGTGATAAAGTAGTGCAGGGCGATAAAGTGGCAGAAATTGGTGCCACTGGACGGGTTACTGGGCCGCATTTAGATTGGCGTGTAAACTGGTTCCAAATGCGCTTAGACCCTGTGTCTATTGTACCGCCAATGGCCAGAGTGTTGGCAGCACAAAAAGCGGCTAAATAGATTTTTAGGGTTCCGGTCATGTTATGAGCCGGAACCCTTTTTTGAGTGTTATATTTTAATCATCGTAGGTGTATTTCCCACTTTAACGAACGACTCTTGACTTAAATAACTTAAATAACTTAAATAACTTAAATAACTTAAATAAAGCTAATACCCAGCGCGAGATCGCGAACGTTTTTTGTATAGGTTTTGTGCGTTTTTAAAACTTAATTTGTTCAGTACGCCATCATTTCATTAATGATTGAAAGTGATTCAGTATTTAAATTATTCATGGTGAGCAAAAAATGCACATTCATATGCTTGCCTTGACCTAATACCTTAATAATACCTGTCTTACTATACGTTAACCTTCGCTTGAATTAAGACTGAGCACAAAGTGACTCAATTTTGACATTCTTGTGCACCAAGGGAGTTTGCTATGATTAAGTGGTGGTCACACATAGCAAAGTGATAGGTAAAACAGATTATTTAACGATGAACAGATTAGTCTTTATTAAAGTAATGGTGTTACTTAGTCATAGCGTTATATAGTGATCACAAGTGATGTTAAAAAATATTAAAAACAGTCGGTTTTTTAGTTGTATGAACATTAAGCAAACCATTTCTAATCAACATGCTTTAATAACAGAGGTGAATTATGGATATAACAGGTTTATTGATTACGTTAGCAATTGGCGCCTTAGCTGGCTGGTTGGCCGGAACGCTAATGAAAGGGGTGGGTTTTGGTTTGCTCGGTAATATCGTCGTCGGTATTGTTGGTGCAGTGATTGGGGGCTTCGTATTTAGTTTACTGGGCATTTTTATGGGAGGGTTACTAGGGTCAATTGTTACCGCAACGGCTGGCGCTGTCATCTTGTTATTCGTTGTTGGCCTTATTAAAAAGGCATAACAAGCTAATATCTATGAGCTTTCAACACTCCATTGGTGAACTTAATTTATTTGGCTGCTTGGGCAGTCAAATTTAGATCAATCCACAAAAACTAATTATGTATTATTTAGATTAACAGTAAAATTGCGTGTTGTGAGTATCACTATACAATTACTTATAAAAGCGACGGTTGCGATCTCTGTCTTATTCTTCACTAAGCCGCAATTTTAGCCGTACATCGACTAAATGAAACTAAGCGTTAAAGCCATACAGGTTAACGTAACCCTGGCAGTCAACGTTAACCCCAAACGGATATGTTTGGTAACCCTACAAAATGGCACTATTAAGCATTTATCACCTAACCCAAGATATCGGTATTCTCTATTTTTGCAGTATTTGACACCGTTTAATCTAGTGTCGAGATAGGAGGACAACATGGTTCGATGGATTATTTTACTTTTTAGCGTAAACGTATTTTTAAACGTAAATGCAGCGACCAATCTGACTTCAATGAGTCACCAAGGTATTGATAAATGGCAATCTAAGCAATTCTCTGGTGAATCGATTTATACTACTGGCGACTATAAAGGGCGCTTAGCACTCAAAGCTCTCAGCCATAAAACCGCATCTGGTTTGATGTTAGAGCAGCAAATTGATCTCTCTGCAACGCCCTATATTAACTGGAGTTGGCTCGTTGAAAAGCCGCTGCTGCAGTTAAACGAACGAAGCAAAACTGGCGATGACTTTGCAGCTCGAATTTATGTGGTTATTGATGGTGGTTTTATGGTGTGGAATACAAAATCATTAAATTATGTTTGGTCCAGTAATCAAGATAAAGGTTTGGTGTGGAATAATGCTTTTGCGGGTTCAAGTGTCAAAATGATGTCTGTTAGAGGAAAAGAATCTCAAACGGGTCTGTGGTATGAAGAAAAACGCAATGTTTACCAAGACTTGATTGACACTTTTGGTGATCAAGGCAGTGATAAAGCCAACCGTAAAGCCTATCAATACATAGATATTATAGCGATCATGACCGACACCGATAATAGTGGAAAACAAGCTGAATCTTATTATGGTGACATAATCTTTAGTGAAAAATAATCCCTTTTCGTAAGATACCTAGCCTTTTTTGTCATTAAAGCAGCGGGCTGAAAAAGTAAAAAAACTGTTCAACTACGCGTTTGAACAAGGGTCTTTTACGCCACTCTCGAGCATCCATTTTTATCGAGTTGGCCATATATTGATGCTGAACTTGACTGAGAGATTGAGTAAATGCTAAATTTTCCACAGAAAGAGTGACTTCAAAGTTAAGCCACAAACTGCGCATATCAAGGTTAACAGTACCGATTAAACAATGGTGCAAATCAATGACCACTGATTTTGTATGTAAAAAACCGCCACAAAAACGATGGATATTTACCCCCGCATTAAGTAACTCGCCAAAGAATGATCGGCTTGCCCATTCCACCATCAATGAGTCGTTTTTATCGGGTATGATTAAATTAACCTCCACACCGCGCAAAGACGCAGCAGTCAAGGCAAAGAGCAAGTTTTCACTGGGTACAAAATAAGGGCTTGTGATAGTAATGCTCTGTTTGGCTTGATAAATACTCAGCAATAAAACCTGCTGGATCATGTCTTCTGGCATACCAGGTCCAGAGGGAATGACTTGCACCATGTCGGATGCTTTATGTCCATCGGGTTGACAATTTGGCGGCTCGGGTAATATTCTTTGGTCCGTTTCGGTTTCCCAATCCCACGCGAAAATACAATTAAGCACTGGCACATTAGAGCCCGTGATCCTAACCATGACATCTACCCACTCACCTATGCCTGCATTTTGGTTAAAATACTTAGGGTCTACTAGGTTCATCGAACCTGTATAACCGATTTGGTTGTCTATGATCACTATTTTGCGGTGAAGGCGAAGATCGAGGCGGCGAAAGAACATCCGTATAGGAGACACTGAGAGTGCGGAGACAATAATGACTCCGCCATCTCGCATTCGTTTTGGCCATTGACTATTAAAGAATGTCCGGCTTCCTGCGGCATCTAATAGTATTTTTACTGCCACATCACGCTGAGCGGCTTCAATCAGTGCTTGGGCAACTTGATCTGCTAATCCACCTGGATGCCAAATATAAAACTCTAAATTAATTGAGATTTGTGCTTGTTGAATATCCTGGAGTAAGGTGGTTAAAATGGTTTCTGGTGATGATTTTAGAATGAGTTGATTGTTTGATAGCGTGGGAATACCGAGACGGTTTTCGCACAACTGGCTTATGCTACTGGTGTAATCATTTAAATTTTGTGGACGATATTGCTGGGTCGTAAAAAGTCGACTAAACCATTTTTGATATGGGGCATACATTTCTTTGGCTCTGGCTGCACGCTTCTTGCCTAGGTTCATCTCACCCACCAGCAAGTAAAGCACAACGCCTAAAACAGGGACAACATAGATAAGCATCATCCAAGCTAACGATACCCCAACGGATCGTCGTTTATAGACAATGCGAGCAGTGATCCCGGCAATGATAAGCCAATAGGCTAACACGCTGATTAACGTTAATATTTTATAAAACTCAACCATAGCTAGCTAATGGACCAATCATGTAGGAAAAACATCTAGTTATCATATCAGCTTTTCAAAATATTTGATTTATCGTCATTCATCTGTGTTGTAGGGCATATTAAACAGTTTAATTTATGATAAATACTTAAGGATGACTAGCATTCACCTACTAATTCACACTAAGCTCCAGCATAACGTTGAAATATTATGCTCAAATTTGTCGAGGTATTTTCTAATCGCTATTTTTCGCTCAAAGCCAGCACAAAACACCATATTACAACCAAAGCATAAATGTCTGGTTCGATGGTGCAGTCTTGTTATCGTGATATCAGTTATGGCGACAGTTGTAGTTGTGCCAATGTTTGTGCACTTTGCTACTGAGCCTCAAGTGATTAATAACGAGCAAGCGTTGTTTACTGCACAATGCGTTACTGCCATACCTAAAACGACCTTAGATATTGATGGTCAACTAGCCGTTGCGAGTTGGAATATTTATAAGCAACAAAATAGTGGTTGGCAAACACTGTTAAGCCAACTAGCGGATCAGAATCAATTACTGTTACTCCAAGAAGTGAAGTTATCAGATGAGTTTCAGCAATGGCGTCAACAAAGCCAACATAAATTAGCAATGGTACAAGCTTTTCGTCAAGGCGATACTCCGCTGGGGGTGATGAATCTATCAGAGGTTTCAGCCAGTCAAAGTTGTGGCTATTTAACGTCTGAACCCATTATACAGTTTCCCAAGTCGAGTCTATTAAGTTATTTTCCGTTGTCTAATGGTGAGACCCTGCTGGTGGCCAATTTGCACAGTATTAACTTTGAGTATGCTCTAGACAGCTACGCTGAGCAGTTACAGCAACTGCTCCCAGCATTGAGAGCGCATAAAGGACCGATTATTTTTGGTGGTGATTTAAATACCTGGCGCCAAGCCAGATTGTCTATGTTAAGCCAAATAACGATGGTACTAGGACTCAAAGCGGTTACACCAGACGATGACACCCGCTCTACTGTGATGGGTTACCCCATTGATCATATTTATTACCGCGGGCTGACTTTACAATCGGCTCGGGTTATTACCACCGAAACATCAGATCATCATCCTTTATTAGCACAATTTAAAGTAGGCGACAGTTAATGTTTAAGTCGTTAACAAATATAATTTAATATGGTGATGAGAGTATGCCTTAGATGATTGGTTTAGCACTGCGCTATCGCTATTTGGTTAACAGTTTTGCAAGCGTTAATATACCGGGCTCTAATGGGCTACCTTTGCGATAGACTATTGATAGTTGAACATGTTTTGGCCCATGGCTGACTGGCGTCATCACCAGGGACTTTTCATAGCGGCTACCTGCGACCATATTTTTACCAATAATGGTGTACCCTAGTCCTGCCGCAATACAACCTAACACACCATCAGCACTACTCATTACCATGAGTTCATCACAACCTCGGCCAGCCTGTTGTTGCCAAAGCAAGGCATGTTTACGATAGCCGCAACCTTCATCACGGACAAACAATACTGGTTCATGCTCACTGTCTAGTGGAGTCACCATGATTAATTCTTCTTTCACAATGGGGATAACCACTAAATTTTCATGTTTAGGCGCATTACCAATTGCTGCGCAGTCAACCCTATTGTTGAGCACTGAAAATACTAACCTTTCGCTAGGGCCTGTTGATCTTTCAAGGTTATTTTTGCAGCGAATTGTTGGCCATTACTCACATCTACAACTGCGCGGCAGAGACTTTGAGGTGTAGTTATTCTACATAAAAAGTCGATAACACAGTAAAAATGGCCAACAAACGCTGCCCGAAGGGTTCGGCTAAAAACGTTTTACTCTTTGTTGAATGCATTTTGCTTAGATGACTAGGCATCAATCCATTCGCCTCGATTAAAACGTTTTTAACTCGAACAAAATTCAACCAGCAAAGATCAACAGGCCCTAGTGTTAGTATAAATTTTGGTGCGAATTTCAGCGTGATTTAACTTAAGTTGTTTGAGTGCCAGTGGCATATGAACGGCAGCAAATGTTTCTGGCATACCAACCTTAAGTCATAACTGCCTTTATTACGTAAAATGGCTGATGTCGCCTGATATTCTAACTGCAAAATGTTATCGGCATATTCGCATAACTGTTGGCCGCTGGGTGTTAACTGAAGTTTCCGGCCAATGAGAATGAATAGTTTGGTGTCTAACTCTGTTTCGAGTTTTTTAATGCGGTTAGTGATGTTGGACTGAACCGTATGCAATTTATCTGCAGCACCTTTAATGCCATTTTCATCTACTACGGCTTTAAAGGTCTTAAGTATCAATATTTCCATATAGTTCTCTTAATCGAAAGCTTTTATTCTGCATAATTCAATTTTTAAGACTAGCAGCTTGGCGTATTGTTTGTTAATAATTTTTAGATGCTGAGTAATAAATATGCTAATGGAATTGACCAGAGTCCGTGTTTATGTTGCTGGCGTCTGCAGTTTAATCGTGACTGTTGGGGTGGCTCGATTTTCCTATAGTTTGCTGTTACCGATAATGCAGGATGGTGCAGGCCTAACGAAGTTAGGTGGCGGTTGGCTTGCGAGCACTAATTTTATGGGCTACATGTGTGGGGTTTTACTTGCTGCAAGCTTGCACAACATGAACTATAAATACAACTTGCACCGGCTTTATCTTATATTAAGTGTGGTTACTTCAGCGGCAATGGTGATGACCAATGATATGGTTACTTGGGCGGTATTGCGCTTTTTGGCTGGGATCTGTGCATCTGGTGGCTTTATTATTGCTTCAGGCTTGATATTAAAATGGCTGGTAAATAATCATCATCGGGCGGAATTAGGCATTCATTTTTCTGGTGCAGGCTTGAGTATTATTGTGACGTCGTTATTAGTTGAAGCGATGCTGACGATATCAGCCGACTGGCAACAACAATGGCTAGCATTAGCCGCTATGGCGGCGGTATTTGCTATTCCTGCTTGGTTGTGGATGCCACATCCCTTTGTCGATGGTAAAAGCATTAATACCGCTAAAGACAATCCACCAACCAAAACCTTTACATTGCTAATGATGTTGGCCTACTTTTGTGCTGGTTATGGTTATGGCTATGCTGTTAGTTCTACTTTTATTGTTGATATTGTAGAGAGAGTTAAAAGCTTACAGGGTCGAGGAGGATTGGCTTTTTTATTGGTTGGTGTCGCGGCTACCCCAGCGGCGCTAATATGGGATCGTATCGCGCGAAATACAGGTTATCTCAAAGCATTAATCGTCGCCTATATCCTGCAGGGCATAGGGATTATACTTCCGGTAATAAATGCTAGCTTGCCTGTTGTTATATTCAGCGCGTTGTTGTTTGGTGGTACTTTTATTGCTTGTGTCAGCATGGTACTGACTATGGCGGGTAAGTTTTATCCCAGTAATCCGGGTAAATTTATGGGCACCATGACCTTAGCTTATGGTGCGGCACAAATTATGGCACCGGTATCTACCGGATATCTTACCCAAGCGTTGGGGAGTTATGATGTTGGGCTGTATGTCTCTACTGCGGTAGTGATGATTGGCACGCTGTTTTTGTATGGTTTATTAAATATTGAAAGGAAATCGATGGAAAACAAAAACATTAATACAAAAGCCAAGATCTTGATCGGTTAATCATGATGAGACATTATTAACAAGTATGGCGTTATTTTTAAGTTTTGGGTGTGGGTATTTTTACTCAAATTAGCTAGGTAAGAACATAATATTCCAATAGATTTTACTCTATATCTTTTACTATGTACTTACCGCTATCACATTCATTTTGCTAGATCTACATCTGTAATTCGTTTTTGAATGATAAACGCTTTTATCAAAAGGTAAACTGACTATTTTTTATTAAACATCGCTTGGCCGGTTTTGTCTTTTTCAGACCAAAAATTAAGATTGAACTGTGCATCTGGGCTTAACTCAATACGGTGCCAGTATTCTGGCGGGCTAGTGGCAAACTGGCCGGCGTTAATCACCACGGTCACTTCTGGTTCAGTGGCCTCACTGTTGGCAAAACCATAATAAGTCACCACACCTTCCATCACACATAGCTGACCGAATACTCCTTCAGCAGTATTATGGTGTGTAAGTAAGGCGTCAGGCACATTTTTAGTCGTGAAAAATGGTGTAGAACGTTGAATGGTCCAGTTTGCTGGAATACGTTGATGAGACATAATGTTCTCCTAAATGGATAAATGAGTTGGTTTGCTTGCGATAACCTGCTCGGATAATACTAAATACTAAATACTAAATACTAAATACTAAATACTAAATACTAAATACTAAATACTAAATACTACAGGCTAGCGGGTAAGGCTCTTAACAGTGGGAAGGTGTTTTTCATGTGTCCTTCGGTTACCACAAAGCCAATAATCTCTTTATGTTCGTTATACGCCTTTACTGAGCAGCCAAGCGCATCAATATCTACCTGCCAAGAGGCAACATCGGTGACGGTATTGCCGCCTAATTGGATAGGCATTTGAGGCGTTTTAACCTTGACTAACATCGCAGGTAATTTCAACTCTGTCGGTTGGCCTAATAAGGTTTTGGCTAATGCGTTGGCACTTAACATAATCGGCTGTAAATACGACATTACCTTGCCATTTATCTCGGCGCAATCTCCTAAAGCATAAACATGGTTAACTGAGGTTTGCAGCTGTAGATTAACCACCAAGCCGTTATTAATTTTAAAACCTGACTTGCGTGCTAAGCCAACATTAGCCTTTAAGCCCGCAGCTGAAATAACGCAATCAATCGTATGTGTTGTGCCCGAACTGAGCGTGGCACAAATACCTGAGTCTGTTTGGTGTAAAGAGCTAATCGTGCGGCCAAATTCAAACTCAACCCCCGTTTCAACCATCTTCTTTTGTAGCACACTGGCGACTAAATCGGGCAGCATATTGGCCATTAAGCCGTTGCTTGGGTCAACTACCACCACGCTTTTGCCACTACGGTTAAGATCCATTGCTATTTCAGTACCAATAATACCGGCGCCAATCACTAATACCCGCTGCGCATTTTGTAGTTGTAGCTGTGCGTTATCAAACTCGCGTAAACTGTTTAAAGTGATCACCTTGTCTGTTGCATTACCAAGCATAGGTGGAACAAAGGTTTTTGCGCCCGTTGCCATTACCAGTTTTGCATAAGGGTAGGCGACACCTTTCACAAACACTGCTTGTTGTTCGCTATCAATACAATCAACTTGGGTAAAAGCATGTAGGGTAATATTATTTTCGCTGGCAAACTCTTGTGCACTGACACGGATTAAATCAGCACTGCTTTGTTGATTACTAAATACATGGCTCAAATCAGGCTTATTATAATCGTGGCCCTCATCAAGGGTAAAAACAGTTATTGGAATATGTTTATCCGTACGTCTAATGGTTTTTATTAACTGGTATGAGCCAAAGCCACTGCCAATAATGATGATAGGTGCACTCATGATACTTTCCTTGCCGCAATAGGAATAAACACGTCTTTACCTAGTCCGCAATCTGGGCAAAGGAAAAAGTCGGGTACTTCGCTCCAGGGAGTGCCAGGTTCAACATCCTGGTTGGGTTCGCCCAATACGGGCTCATAAACCCAATTACATACAGTGCATAACATGTTTTGTGCATCGTCCATTGTCGAAGCTGAACTGCATGCTGGTTTTACTTGCTGAGGTTTTGCCATTGGTTTAGCCGTGATATCGGCTTGACGACTCTTGGCTAGAGAGGCCGGAGATATGGATTTAACATTACTCAGGTCATGCCATGCCCAGTTTTTAGCAATCTGACGACCGTGCTCGCGGCATTCTCGCATAGCTTTACCATCAGGTCGCCATTTGGCTTTTAAACCCACAATAGTGTCAAATCCGGCATCGGTAAGACGGGTGTGAATACGGTCAACCGCGCCACCGTTCCAACCGTAGCTACCAAAGGCACCGGCTTTTTTATCTTTAAAACGCAAGCCGGTAATTTCTTCTAGCATTCCGGCAACTTTCGGCATCATCACATTATTCATGGTGGACGATCCCACCAAAATACCTTTAGAGCGAAACACATTGGCTAAAATGTCATTTTTATCATGGCGGGCCACGTTAAATACCTTTACCGATACGACAGGATCAACATCATGGATGCCTTGAGCAATCGCATCGGCCATCATGCGAGTATTATTAGACATAGAATCATAGAAAATAGTGATTCTGTCTTCCTGATAATTGTCTGCCCATGCTAAGTATTGATGAATAATTTGAGCCGGATTATCGCGCCACACCACACCATGAGAAGTCGCAATAATATCTACCCGCAGGTTAAAACTCAGCACCTCGTTAATTTTAGCGGTAACTAGTGAGCTAAACGGAGTTAAAATATTGGAGTAATAACGTAAGCATTGATCCATTAATTCAATTTGATCAACTTCATCATTAAACAGGTGCTCATCGCAGTAATGCTGTCCGAATGCATCGTTACTGAATAAGACTGCATCTTCGGTTAAATAGGTCATCATACTGTCAGGCCAATGGAGCATAGGGGTTTCTATAAACACTAATTGCTTGCCGTTACCGATATCTAAAGTATCGCCCGTTTTGACAATATTGAAATTCCATTCTGGATGATGGTGTAAGCCAGTAATTGAGTCGATAGCATTTTCGGTACAGTAAATCGGCGTGTTAGGAATTTTAGCCATCAAAGCTGCCAGAGCACCAGAGTGATCTTCTTCAGCATGATTAATCACAATATAATCAATCTTATCCAGATCAATCTCCATCTCAAGGTTTTGAATAAACTGTAAGCTGAAACGATGGTCAACAGTATCGATTAAGACATTTTTTTGTTCACGGATAAGGTAACTATTGTAACTCGTGCCTTTAGTGGTTTTATATTCAGTGCCATGAAAGTCTAATATTTCCCAATCACGTTGGCCAACCCAGTCGATATTGTTTTTAATGTGAATTGTCATATATACACCTGTAATAAATTTAACGTTAAAGTTGATAAGGATATTTCAAAAGTTAACTTCGTTATTGCAGGTGGCATGCCAACTATTTAAGTCTTTGATTGATAATGATAATATCCATTACCGAATATAAGTGGTGTCATTAGGACAACTCCTGGCGGTGTCATATATACATCATGGTGTCATAATGACCGTGACTGGTTAGACTTTATGCTAAGATTACTGATGACTATTTATCGTTAGCCAAGTCGCTGGTGATCTTCATTTGCTTGTTGCGAGTGAATCAAGTTTAAATTAGCATTAATAGCTTACGTGACCAATTATTATGGTGCGGGTGAGTGCCTAATAATGTAGGCCTACAAACGGTCTGTATGAGTTTGATATAGTTATTAATCAATTATTGATAATTTCAGAATGGATTTTGGCTTTGTTTGAACGTTTCCTGACTAGTCGCTGATGAGTAGACAGTTTGCTTAAAATCTTACAGTGCCATATAGCATTACATTTAACCTTCTATATTACGGTGACATTATCGAGGTCTTGTTGTTCCTTTAATGTGCGATCTTGTTGAATGTCACAAACAATATTACGGCCGCTATTTTTGGCTTTATACAAAGCAATATCGGCAAGTTTGATTAGGTCCTCCAATTCGTTTATCTGGTCATTATAATCTGCCACGCCAAAACTTGCGGTTATTGACAGCGAACCGCCATTGTCTAAAATCGTCATTTTTTGTATATTATTGCGGATGATATTAGCGAGATTAATGGCAACAAGTTTATTAGTGTTAGGTAAGAAAATGATAAATTCTTCACCTCCCCAGCGCGCTAAAATATCACTTTTTCTAATGTGTTGTTTTAACGTGTAAGCAATACTCTTAAGGACCGTATCTCCCGCAGCATGACCATAATCATCGTTTATTTTTTTAAACCAATCGATATCTAACAGGATCATTGAAAAGGTTTGCTGATTTCTAATGCCTAAATCCCATAGGGGATTAACGGCAATGGTAAAGGCGCGGCGATTATATAACTCAGTTAAGTGATCTAACTGGGCGGTCACTTCTGCATTAATACGTGCTTTATCCACTTCTTTTAAATTAAATGCCAATGCTAAGGCTAAAATAGACATTTCAATTAGCATACCTATCTCAATACTGTGAAATAGCAGAGTGTTATAAGGAATAATGCCCCAAGTTGTTGCCGCAGAGGTCGCTGCTCCGCCGGCTCCGAGAAACACTGCAGGAATAAAAAATTTAACGGTATTGTGGCCCTTTTTTAATGCTAACAACCCTAAAGAGATAAAAATAACCACTAATAACGACGTCAGTACGACACCTACGTTAACGGTGAGTAATTGGTCAGCATTAATAAAAAGGCTGACCATTAACAACACTAATCCTGCATATATCCATATCCTTAGCCGATATATGTTGGGTAAAAACACTTTTAATTTAAGGAACTCAAAGCAAAAGGCAATGCCAAAAATGATGTAGCAATACAAAAAAAGTATCATTAACCATTGTTGTAAAAATAAACTGTTTGGCCAAATATATTTAAAACCATGGCCCGTGTAAGCAATGTTTAAACTCAAAAATAACAATAAATACAAAGAGTAAAATATATAACTACTGTCTTTTAAGCTGATAGAAAGCGCGATGTTATAAACTAATAAAATAAAAAATGCGCCATATATAAAGCCATAAAAATAACTTGAGAGATTCAGGTTACTTTGTATTGCTTTCTCGGTAGATAAATACAATGGAATAAGCAGAGGGTCTTGCGATTCAAAGCGTATAAACACCTGAGTGATGCCGGGTTTAAACGTATATTGTTGCGACAACATACGTGTCTTATTTTCTCTGGTATTGAATGGTAGAGTATCTCCGACAAAGGCTTTATCTGCTACCTTGTCTTGGCGTATAAAATAAAAGTCAGCATGGTCTAACCATGCAGAATCCAGATAAAAAACTTTTTTTATCTCCGTATCAAACGAGTTATTTATCAACACAGATACCCAAAGAACATCATTAGTAAATCCAAAGCTTACTTTTTCATCAACATTTTTGGTAAATTTACCTTGTTTATATTGTTTAAAAGCATTCTGGAACGACAAGTCCGCACTACGGTCTTGTAGAATGTTTACGTGTTCATTAATGAAGAACTCATCAGGAACTGTTGATAATTCAATAGGTTTGCTAGTAGCGCAAAGGCTATAAAATAATAAGAACAACAATAAAAAACGAATAGCAAATACTCGAAAAGATCATTTCATATTAGATTAGCCGCTAGTACACCTTTTGTCTAACAACGGTGGAAGCATTGAATTACCAAGTATCTCAACATTTTTATCAAGACTTAACGACTGGGAGCGTGTTTATTATTTGTCAGGCTTGGGCATTGATGGCAAAGCTACTTTCGTTATCTAGGCTTCAATATGTAGATAAAATTGTTTACTTTAAGGGCTAGAATAATGAGTGACGATCGCTCTAACTAATCAGGCAGCTGTTAATATGCATCAATCCATTAGTTTTCGATCAGATAGTCAATTGAAAGCTCTTCGACATGGGAGTATTTTACTTACCCAAACGATGACATGAGCGTTAAATGGCAGTACTGTATAATGGTTTTTTTGATAGAAACGACCCTGTATCAGAAACCAGCTACAGTGCTTCAACTCATACCCCTTTAATTAACCAAGTTCGTATATTAATACAGCGATTTTTTGCAATGGAAGTGTAAAAATTGAATATATCTCAAACCGATAATATTATTGAATCATATGAAATAGAAAAAATTAATCTGTTACGTGCTGATTTAGCTCAATGTAGACCTAAACCATACCGTTGGCTTATACAGTGGGTGATGTGTTTGGTGACTATTGCTACTATTTCATATATTGCAGAATTTGATTTATTGGTAGAACAAAATTTTGTCTGGCTCTTGTTACTGTTATTTGTCGTAACAATTGTTAATCGTAATGATGATCTAGCCCATAAACGTATCGATTTAATCGTCAAACTACTGGATAAAAGTGCATTTGATAAGCGGTAAAATAGGCCTCATTGTTACAATGTGTATTTCTATAATGTGTATTACTAATATGTTTTTATTAAGCACTTATCACAAGAAAGTATCGCTAAACACCTATTGCTTTATGACTTAATATGATAAATGCAAAAGCAGCTGATTTGATAGCGCTTCGCCAATCTATTTACACCTTGCTGGTGTTCAAATTTACAACTGCAACTATTGCCGATTTACGGAGCGTTTGCACATGGACATTATGGTTGATAATTTACAGGGATATGGCGTGATTGAGTTACTGCAAGCGCATTTGGTTGACATGTATGCGACTTCGCCGCCAGAAAGTGTTCATACGTTGGATATTGAGGCGTTAAAACATCCTACCATTACCTTTTTGTGTGCTAAACAAGCTGGAGTTGTGTTGGGCTGTGTCGCGTTAAAAGAGTTAACTGCAACACATGGTGAAATTAAGTCAATGCGAACGGCTTCAGCGGCCAGAAATCAAGGTGTTGCCTGTGCATTGTTATCACACTTGTTTGATATGGCTCAGTCTCGTGGTTATCGCCAGTTGAGTTTAGAAACCGGTTCAATGGTCTTTTTTGACCCTGCTAGGCGTTTGTACTTACGACATGGGTTTAATTATTGTGGGCCGTTCTCAGACTATCAGCCTGATCCTAATAGTTTGTTTATGACAAGATTAATTGAGTCAATTAATTTGTGATCAAGGTAAAGCCTAGTAAAGCGATCATGTATGAAATGCTCAAACGAGTATTACTTTTGTCTATGATTTTTGCTATCGCCATCATAATATTGATGACTCCAGAAGGTGAATGTGTCGCGTTTTTTAGTCATAGTTTGTGCACAGGAAAAGAGAAGGAGACTCTGGTAAAGTGGATTTTTGTATTTGATTCATTGTTACTGGCATACACGGCTTTACCTGTGTTGCATTACTTAGCGCTAGCATCATTAATCAAGCATAAAAACAGACACTCAAATAGGTTTTAAAAGACGGGCATCTTTCTATTTCTTCGATCTAAAAAACCAAACTCAGTCATGGCATTGCCATCCCTAGGTTTGGTTTTTACTCAATTAGTATTGATGTTTTTAGATAAGGAGTGACGAGTGCAAGTGCAGTGATTAGTTTACTTGTTCACTGGCAATAATAGTTTGTATATCGTGCGGATGCACTTTAATACAAATGCCATTAGCTTTAAACGCGATGGTTGGATTCGCTAAGCGTTCGTTATCACCTTTAGGTGAACTCTGCTTTACCTTAATGTCACTATTACCTGCTAACACATTAGCCAAATGTGGCGCTTTGTCTATAAGCTCAACCACGAATGCATCACAGGTTTTTGCCTTCGATGGAAACACCAGTTCGATATGCTCCCAACCTTCAACGGGATAGTTTTTGTCAGATGGGAAGGGCAGTTCGACACATTGAATGTGCATTGTACCAATAACTAATGGTTCGGCTAATTTAATGATTAAAATCGGCCTACCATTAATCATGTTCTTAGAGATAATCTCACCGTGCTGGCTAAATTCATCTGCTAATAACTGCGCTGTATTGTTGCTGTTAACTCGCAAAGCCGCGTGATCACAATGCAGAGATAAACTATCCAAACCAAGCTGATAAATAAACGCAGTAATGCGTTGGCTAAAGTTTGGCCACGTCGTTTGTAAGTGTTGATAATTCATTTAATAACCCAAGAAACAAAGCAAAAATGGTATGGTTAAGGTTGATCTAGACTATGGCCATATTTCAATTGGCGTGCCAGCATCAATCATTTGCCAAAGCTCATCCATCTCTTGGTTGGTGACGGCAATGCAACCATTAGTCCAATTATATTTTTGTGCTTCTTTTGGCGGCAGTGGCGAACGAGGGTTTTCACCGTGGATCATGATCATCCCTCCGGCCCTTATCCCTAATGCGTCAGCACGTAATTTGTCTTCTTCATTAGGGTATGAAATATGAATCGATTTATAGAATGCACTATCTGATTTTTTATAGTCTAAGGTGTAACGACCTTGTGGAGTTCGTTGATCGCCTTCTCTCAGTTTATGGCCATTGGGCACATCGCCCATAGCGATAAGGTAACTTTTAATCACTTTTCCATCACGCATAACCGATAAACGCGATTCAGATTTATTAACGACAACTAAATCTACTTTGTCTTTCAATGATTGAGCTGATGATGCATTTGCCAACAGTGGGCAACAAAATATAACCATGAATAATATAGACAGCGTGCGCATGAAATCTCCGTAAACCAATGACCTTTTGATTTTTTATTGTAAAATGACCAATTCTGAATGTTAAATCTTGACGGTCAATGTTAGATTTTAACGACATCAAGGGTTAATTGATATTAGTTAACCGAGTTTATTTGCAAGTTTTTTGCAAGTTTTGTTAGATATTACCTAATACAGCGAATCCTGAAATGAATACCGATGAAAAAGCCGACAGCCCGCTTAAACAAAAACTAAGAAGCGTGATATTTGGTACCGAAACGCCAGCAGGCAAACGCTTCGATATAGCGCTTATGATCTGTATTTTACTGAGTGTGATATTGATTTTTATCGATACCATAGAACGAATTAATATGCTGTATGGTGACTATATTCGTATCGCTGAATGGAGCTTTACGGTAATCTTTACCGTTGAGTACATATTAAGATTATATTGTTCGTTGAATCGGTTACACTATGCCCGCAGCTTTTTCGGTTTAGTTGACTTAGTGTCTATATTACCCAGTTATTTGGGCCTAATATTTCCGGGTGCTAACTTGGCTTTGGCGCTAAGAGTATTACGATTATTTCGTGTATTCAGAGTGTTAAAGTTACTGCGCTATTTAAGTGATGGTAATATTTTACTAAAAGCCATGATGCAGTCGAGCCGAAAAGTGTTTATGTTTTTCTTTTCAGTTAGCCTGATCATTATGGTACTCAGTGTAATTATGTATGTGGTTGAAGGGCCTAATAATGGTTTTACGTCTATCCCTAAGTCCATGTATTGGACCGTCGTGACGATTACTACCGTGGGTTATGGTGACATTACACCGCAAACCGCATTAGGCCAAGGTATTGCCGCGCTAACCATGTTAATAGGTTATTCAATTATTGCGATTCCAACCGGTATTTTAACTGCTGAAATTTCACATGAAATGGTCAGAACTCGTGATTTACGTAAATGCAGTAACTGTGGCAAAAAAGGCCACGATAACGATGCCGATTATTGCAATCATTGTGGCAGTGAGTTAGAAAAACTCTAGTATTGCCTTTATTCATCGCCAAGTGACTGTGTTGCGCTTGGTGATTTTATTTCAAGGATACCAATGACCACCGCTAAATTTGTCGAAGGACCCATTTTACGCCACATCTTAGTGATGAGCTCGACCGCTGCGGTCGGTATTTCGGCGTTATTTGTTGTCGATTTATTGGATATTTTCTTTTTAAGCTTGCTTGGCGAAGTTGAACTTGCCGCAGCGGCAGGTTATGCCAGCACTATTTCATTTTTCACAACCTCCATTGGTATCGGCCTGTCTATTGCACTTGGTGCATTAGTGTCAAAAGCGGTGGGTGCTAAGAATATTAAGTTAGCTAAACGCTTATTTTTAAACAGTGCCATTGTCACGCTAATCACCAGTGTGCTGGTGGCCGCTGTCGTCATCGCGTTTATTCCACAACTATTAGCTTTAGTTGGTGCAACGGGCCGTACAGCTGAATTAGCCGAAAGCTATTTGTATATTTTGGTACCGTCATTACCGTTTATCTGTTTAGCCATGGCACTGGGCGGTGCCTTACGTGCTGTGGGCGATGCTAAACTGTCCATGATGTCGACCTTAGCCGGTGGCGGTGTTAATGCCGTACTCGATCCTATCTTCATTTTCTTCTTATCAATGGGTATAGAAGGTGCCGCTGCCGCGTCAGTACTTGCCCGTATCGCCGTGTTTATTATCTCTGCTCGCGGAGTAGTGGTAAAACATAAAATGCTAGGCCGGTTCTCGTTTGAGGAGTTTAAGCAGGATCTCGGGGTCATATTTGCTATTGCCGCCCCTGCAATGCTCACCAATGTGGCAACACCGATTGGTAATGCGGTCGTAACTCGCGCCATTGCAGATTTTGGCGATAGCTATGTGGCAGGTTGGGCGGTGTTAGGCCGTTTGATCCCAGTAACTTTTGGGATGATTTTTGCACTCTCTGGTGCTGTTGGGCCGATTGTGGGACAAAATTTTGGTGCCAATGAAATCGAGCGAGTTAGATTGAGTTTGACCAACGCGATTCAATTTTGTGTTGCTTATGTATTAGTGATGTCACTCGGATTATATTTATTACGCAATGTGATAGTGAGTAGCTTTGACATGAAAGGCGATGCGGCAGAACTCATTTTGTTTTTCTGCCAGTATATTGCGGTGTTCTTTATTTTTTCGGGGATTTTATTTATTGCTAATGCCTCGTTTAATAATCTAGGCAAAGCTAAATATTCAACCTTTTTTAACGTCGGTAAAGCCACTATCGGCACGATACCATTTGTATACTTTGGTGCGCAGTGGGGCGGTGTGTTTGGGGTGCTTATTGGCCAGGTGATTGGGGCGATTATTTTTGGTGTGATTGGCATTTTCTGTGCGTATCGATTAGTGGATAAAATCAGTCGCCAAGATTTATTATCTGCAGGGGCCAATCAACAGTTGTTAGAAGACGATGCGATTAACATTGATATGGTTGCAGCACCTTCACCAATGCCTGGACGTACTCAGATGGCTCAGTTGGATGAAGACCCCTTGTGTAAGCAAGTTGCTCAACATGATGGCATCGACAAAACCAGCCCTGATAAAACCCGCTGATGTGATGGGTGTTAAAGGCTAACGCTGCATCACGCAGGTAATAAAAAGCCTCTATTATTTGGCCTTAACCAAAGAATAGAGGCTTTTTGTCACTAACACCTTAACGTAGCGTTAGTCTTTATTTGTTTCAGAACTTGTTTCAGTACTGCTTTCTGATTCAGTCGTTTGCGCTGCTTCTTGTAATGCAATTTTTTCGCGTTCAGCTTTAGAGATATAACGCTCAACAGGCTTATTACTAGGGTTAGACGGCACTACTTTATTCTGGCGAGCTTTGGCTCGTTTGGCCAGTTTTTTGATCATCTCTTGCTTTCTATTCATCTGATTTCTTACTTTGTAAACGATAAACTATTCATATCATTTTAGATAATAAATGGCTTATCAAAGCGTGATGATACTGGTCTTAGAGCCTACGGCACCATCACGAGAAAATTTGGATGCTAATTTTAGCTTAATTGCTTAGCTGGATATAGTATTTTATCTGCTTGTGGCTGTATTAGTGCTTTCAGTCAGATAAAACATCACAAGCTTAACCATTAAACGCCGAATTTTTTGATATCTTCAGCAGTGGCACCATCGTTACATTCACCGCGAATCTCACCGCGCTCAGTTTCAACATAACGACTTAATTCGATAAAGCCCGCTTTACAATAACCGTTCATTTCGATGGTCTTTTTAAGACCTAGATCGATTTGTTGATGCCATAGTTCTAGGCGGTTTTCAGCGTTACGTTGTTCAATTTGATAGCTTTGGATATCTTGTTTACTGCGACGCATTATTCTGTCTTGCGGGGCATCACCAGGAATACTGCGGTCAAGTGCGGTAGCTAATTTGGCTTTATAGACAAATAGCTTAATCCCATTACCTTTAATTTGCGTGCTAAATGCATCGCGAAATTGGCCAACAAATTCCATTGGGTCAGGTTCGCTTGCGCTACAAGCGCTAAGAAGTATGATACTGCAGATGATTAAGCTGATTTTTGACACTCATAACCTCATCAGTTTTCTGTTAAATAATATTTGAATAAAGCTGCTGAATATCATCAATACCCTTTTTTGATACAAAATGGCATAAGTGAACATATATCTACAGCAGCTTGCTCGTCACGGTATTGTGATAAAGCGTGCTGGCTTTTGTGATTAAACAACACCAATATACTTTACGCGAAACGCTCGTTAAGGTAGCTAGTAATGGCTTTTGACTCATATAACCATTGGGTGTTGCCGTCTTGCTCAATACGTAAACAAGGCACTTGTAGCTTGCCGCCTTGGCTGGTTAACACGTTTTTGTGTTCTTCTTGTTTAGCATCAACCAAGTTAATAGTTAAGTTTTGACGACGCATGTCCCGACGCACCTTGACACAAAAAGGGCAGGCTGCGTATTGGTACAATGCCAGTGATTGAGTTTGTTGATCGACAATAGCTTGTTGCTCTTGCAGACGTTGGCGCTTTTTAGGTGCAAACACAAAATTTAACAACAAAATAATTCGACCTAAAATCCAGCGAACGATAAACATAGATAACCCCAATTTTAACAATATTAATGATACGTCATGATGGCAAACGCTGGTTATTTCTCGTTTGCAATGTATGCGCAGTCTACCCGATGTCGATAGCCGTTAACAGCCACAAACCGCTTATTTTACTTGTAGTTCAAGCAAGGCTTGAGCAGCATCTTCTGCGGTGTTGATACGGCTTTCAAGTACAAATACTTTACCAGCATCTATACCAGCTTGATCGATTAGATAGGCTTTAACGGCTCTGGCGCGCTGTTGTGCTAATTGGCCAAATTCATCGTTAGTGAACGGCTGTTGGTTTTTAAGCATATTGTATAAGCCAATATGCCAGCGAGTCATTAGTTCTGCTTCCGTTAGTTCTGGTGTTTGTTGTTGAAGCGTTTGTTTGATGTCTAATGGCTGTTGCGACAATTCTTGCTCAAACAATTGATACAGTGCATCAGCTAGCGGCCCTGTTACGGGGAACTGGCTGGCAGAGATACTTTTAGGGAAATCTTTAAATTTAATCCCCGCCGCTTTTGCCAACTTTTTATGCAGTTTAGTTTCTGCTAAGGCTTGTTGGTCGTTAATTAAGTCGACACTGCCTTTGATATTAAGATTCAATAGCGGTCGGTCTATTAACGCTTTAGCCAGTTTGTCTAAAGTGGCTTTTTGCTTAAGTGAAATCGTGCTGAGGCCATAATCAAAACTGATTTTATCCAGTTCCTCATCGTCACCCATAAGGCTTGCTAAAAACGAAAAAGGTGAGGTGACGGCTTTAGTAATAATATTGCCTAACGCCTTAATAATGACACTACCAAAGCTGAAGCTGGGTGAGTCAATGTCTCCGGAAACATCAACGCCCAAGTCAATCACGCCGTGGCGATCTTGTAATAATGCCACTGCTAAGGTCACTGGCAAGCTCGTTGCCAGGCTGCTGTTACTGCGTTTACCCAGTTTTAGCTGATCAATAACCACATGATTACTACCCACTAATTTGTTATTTTTTAGTTGGTAGGTGAGATCTAATGACAGTTGGCCTTTATCAATATAATAGCCAGCATAGGTGCCTGAATAAGGATTAACTGAAGTCAGTTCGACTTTGTCAAAGTTCAAGTTAAGGTCAAGATAAGGCTGTGCGAGTAACGGATTCACATCGCCCTTTAAGGTTACCGGGGCATACTTGTCTATTTTGCCAGTTAAATCCACTGATGCAGTGGTTTCAGGGTTCGATGACAAGTTGGTGATTTGGCCGTTAAGCATTTCAATACCCGAAGCAAAATTGGGGGTTAACGAGTTATCAGCAAAGAAGGCTGAGCTGTCTTTAACTGCAATTTTATTAATATTGAGCTGCAGTTGGGGAGAGTCTTGAGTGGTTATTGACTCATTGTTTACCAATAAGGTTACTGCTGTTGCATTAGTGTCTGCTGCGTTAACGTTTTTAAGTTCATCGCGAGTTTGTTTAGCAGCAATTGCTGTGTCATTTTTGTTGATTAATGCACTGATATTGGTGGTGCGATCAGCTGAAATAATTAGGCGACTAAACAGATTGTCGAAGTTTATTTCATCAATATCAATTTTAGCTTGCTGGCGATCAAATGCTAACTGATTGATGCCCATGGTTTCCCATGTCAGTAGCGGTTGTTTTAACACATTGTCGTTAATGTGCAATTGGCTGATGTTTGCGCTGCCAGAGTAAGTGAGCGTATCTTTTGCATCAGCATATAAGTGGCCCTTAGTCGAAAACATGCCGTCTTCAATAGTGATATTAATGTATGGGGCGATATAGGGCTGCAAGCGTGACAATAACATATTGCTGAAATCGATTTCAGCATCAACGGTTTGCGCTATTGCATCAATTTGTCCAACAGAGGTTAATACGCTCTGAGCATTGATGCCGGTCGAAAATTGATAATCAATCGGGGTTGATAAATCAGATTTTATAATGCCGGTGGTAACATCTATAGGGCCAATTTGCCAAAGAATAATATTATTACTCGCAATACCTTCACCAAGATCTACTTGGTATTTTGCCATACTAATTTTATCCAGTGTAACTAACCAAGATGCGTCAACATCGACTGCTTTAGATGCCGTTACCATTTTAGGTTGAGCAGAAGGTAAGTTCGGCTCAGTTACAGAGGTCGGTTCAGACTCTGATACTGGTGTCGAGGTAGAAACTTGCATTTGTTGGTTGGTGTCAAGGCTCATTTTATCGCGAGTAACAGCGCTTGTAACGTCTTCTGCCGCTTTGTTTTCGATGTCGATATCTGGCACAGTTGCTAGCTCTGCAGTGACCTTATTCACTACTGCAATTGTTTTGTCTGTAATGGTATTCTCTGGCTCTGTACTACTCGCTTTTGTGGTATTTGTTTTGCTCAGTGAGCTTGATGTTTCTGACTCTGAGCCATCAGTTTTCGTGTGACTAACAGTATCGACAGCCGTTGTTAGCTCAGTATCTTTAGGCAACAGTAAGGCAACCAGATCAGCGCCTGTTGGAGTAATATTAAGTTTTATTTTACCATTTTCGGTATGAAACTCATCGATGCTAATACGTTTTGTTTGACTATCAATATTGATGTTTTTCAACGCTAATACATCAATAGAAATTTTTTCATCTTGCTGATGTAACGCCTTAAAATGGTTAATCGATATTTGCGCCTTGGTGACGTTAATATTACTTATAGGCGCTAAGTTTTTATCTTGTAATATTACCTTATAGTGGCCGTTTAGGCTTAGCACGCCTTGTGCTAAATTAATCGCAAATAGCTGATCGACAAAAGACCAATAGCGCGATAAATCAATGCCAGTAACGTCGAGATCACCTTGTATTGCCAGTGGCGCTAATTGGAATTGCCCTTGCACTGCTACCGAGCCTTTAAATTGATCTTCTATGCTTAATTTATAATGATTAAAGTGATCTTGTTGGCCATCTAATGCGGTACTCAAACTACTAAATTGGCTTAGTGACACATTGATATTGGGGTAGTTGATATGAGTATCGGTGATGTTGTCGTCTAAAGTGAACACACCTTGTTGCAGCTCAATGCTGGTAATATTTATCGCTGGCATGCTGGTGGGTTCGGTATCAGCAAGTGTCGGCTGAGTATTTTGATCTAGACGCTGAATAATGTCGCTGAAGTTAAATGTTACTTGTTGATTAGCTGTTTGAGTTCGTGAAATTCTAATGCTAGGTTGCTCTAAGCGGATATCTTTAATCACCAATGACCAAGACGTTAACGATTGCCATAATTGAATGTTGCCATACGCGGTGGCTAATGACGCAAAGGTTTGCTGGCTATTGAGTTCATTAATGACCAAACCCGATACGCTAAATTCTAAGGTAAAAGGATTGATACTAACGTCTTGCAAGCTGACGTCTCGGCCTAATTGCTCTGTTAATAGTGTAGGAGCTTGTTGTTTGGCAATATAAGGGACTAAGCCACCAAGTACAGCACAACCCAATAGATAAACGGTTAATCCATAAAGGGCTAATTTTTGAATACGAGGTCGCGTTTGAGCAAAAGACAAGGTCATATAAAGTAATCTTGATAAAAACAGTGGCAACAGTCGTGTATTTTACCAAAAAAACTATCTTTGCGGATGATTATTTTGTTAGCAGAATAGATTAATTTACATTTATGTCTATTGATGTTAGCTTTAAATTTAAGCTTATGTAATTAATAGATATTATATTATGTTGTTTATGTACGTTAAGTATAAGTTCTGCGTTAAACACGTAATAGTGGCATATTATTGTTAATCTTGATGAGGTGATTTTATCATCTAATTCACATGATATTTGCCATATCCATATGCGGTATTGAACCCAACTTTCAAGGATGATAAATGCAAATCCGTCTTGCTTCGAGCATTGATTTAGAACCGTTGAGCCTGCTATTTGATTTGTATCGGCAGCAACTGCAGCAACCCTCTGATTATCCTGCGTGTCGTTCATTTTTGAAAAATCGCTTGGCCGAAAATGATTCAATGATTTTCGTCTCCATCAGGGAAGATGAAATGGTAGGTTTTATTCAATTGTATCCGTCGTTTTCTTCATTACGCCTAGCCCCAGTATGGTATTTGGAAGATGTGTTTGTTCTGCCTGACTATCAGCAACAGGATGTGGTTAGCCAAATGCATAAAAAAGCCCAGTTGCTAGCGCATAGCGCTGGGGTATTATTGATTAATCAGCAGCATTCAGAAGTGCCAGTAGGGTCTGAATCACTCAGTTGTTTAGTATAAAACGCAACAGTTAAATTAATATCCGTTAAGTCTTTAATGAGATAAACGATGAGTTATGTAGACCTCAGTTATTTTCTGGTAAAATAGCTGAGGTTTTTTATTAATATTTCATCATAGATGTTAAGGAAAAGAGATTGAATAAGAGCATATTAACCAACCTTATCGCGGCCATTCTTATGGTGGTCGGGTATGTGTTACAGCAACACATTGTGATGACCATAGGATTATTTGCATTGTCTGGTGCATTAACAAATTGGTTGGCAATCCATATGTTGTTTGAAAAAGTCCCTGGTTTGTATGGCTCTGGCGTGGTTCCATCAAGATTTGAAGAGTTTAAAGCTGGTATTAAACATCTCATGATGAAGCAGTTTTTTACTCAAGAGAATATTGACCGTTTTTTAACAACGAGCAGTGCCAGTAGTATTGATTTAACCCCGGTGATTGAAAAAATTGATTTAGCGCCTTCATTTGATGCACTCGTCTCGACTATAGAGAAGTCGTCGTTTGGGGGCATGTTAGCCATGTTTGGCGGTACCGAGGCGTTAATTCCTTTAAAAGAACCCTTTATTGAAAAAATGAAACTGTCTTTAGTTGAGTTGGCTCAAAGTGAAGAGTTTAATGCGATTTTAGTTAATGAGCTCGAAAAGCCCAATGTTATCGCCGACATGCAAGCAAAAGTGGCTAATATTGTTGATCAGCGTTTAAATGAACTCACGCCTGAATTAGTTAAACAGATTATTCAAGATATGATTAAAACCCACTTAGGTTGGTTAGTTGTATGGGGCGGTGTGTTTGGCGGTATTATTGGCGCGGTTGCGGCAGTGCTACAACAATAACAATATAGAGCACAATTTAGACATTGATTTATTAGCTTTAGCGGGCACAATCTGTATGACCAATTGTGCCATTGTCGTCATATGTAGTACGCCATAAGAGAGTTCTTATAAATAGCCATAACCTGAAGATCGGTTTAAGTGATGGTTCTGAGTAATCAAACTGAGTAACAGAGGTGAGCATGAGTCAGCATCATAGTATTAATTATTTAGAAATACCGGTGAAAGACATTATTGCAACTAAAGCCTTTTTTACTCAGGTTTTCGGCTGGCACTTTCAAGACTACGGTCCTGAATATAGTTGTTTTTTACGGGTAGGAATTGAAGGCGGCTTTTATCAAGCAGACAGCCAATTTTCCCTAGCTAAGGGCAGTCCGTTAATTGTGCTTTATAGCCAAGACTTAGCAGCTACAGAAGCAAAAATTATTCAGGCTGGTGGACTAATAACCAAAGCGATATTCAGTTTCCCTGGTGGCAGACGATTTCATTTTATCGACGTGAATGGTAATGAATATGCCGTTTGGTCCGAATAACCGTAATCACAACAACAATAGCAACATTGCCTCACCGTGCGTGAGGCAATGTTGTTTAGACGCGCAGGATGTCTGTTTAGGCTGTCATCGTAGCCTCGACGAAATTCTAGCTTGGCATACCATGGACGATCAACAAAAAATCGCCTTATTGGAAACATTACAACAACGCGCTATTGCCTGTAAAAAGCGTTAGCTGAGTGAGTTTGTGAGTGAGTGTTTTACTCTGTTTATTGACTTAGTTTGCTGTTTGATTAGTTCTGGGTTCGGTGTCTGTTCTAAATAAGCTAAATCCGCGAGCTTGATAGTTTAGCAAGGCACTAGGATGATCCAATGAGCAAGTATGCACCCACACTCGTTGTGTGTTTGGTAATGTCCATGCCTTTTCAATTGCTTGAGTCAGTAGATAGCCGCCAAACCCTTTACCAATAAAGTGCTCTCCTAAGCCAAAATATACAATTTCTACATTAGCCTCGTCTTGTTGCTGCAACTCAAAATATCCCGCGGGTGCGCCATCTTTATATGCTACAAATAAATGTAAATTATCCGCTTCACTGTACTTCTGCCATTGGCTATTAGTCCACGGTAGTCTGTCGGTCCATTCCCATCGGGCACCCACAAACTGATACAGAAAGCGGTTAAATTGATATTGTTTTATTTTTACCTCAACCACGATTAATCCGCTGGCATCATGCTTGGGCTTTAATTGGCTGCGGTCGGTCATTTCAAGATTAAAAATACAGATGTCTGTCATGCGAAGCCTTATTATTGTTATTCATACAGTGGCCTTGAATGTTACTTGATAGTGCCAAAAAAAACACCACCCAATTGGGTGGTGTTTTTTTGCTACTGGCTACTGGCTAATAGGCGCTGGCGTGCACGTTTTTAACCGCACGGCCAGATGGGTCGTTTATGCCTTGTAAACTGGCATCCCACAGAAGAGCTTCTGGCGTTGAACATGCCACTGTTTTTCCACCTGGCACCGTTTCAGCTGCACTGGCTAATGGGAAAAACTCTTCAAAGAAACTACGGTAGAAATAGGCTTCTTTCGACTCTGGCGTGTTGTATGGGAAACGGAATTTTGCGTTAGCAAATTGCACGTCATCTACGTTTTCTGCTGCATGGGCTTTTAAGCCGTCAATCCAAGAGTAACCCACGCCGTCACTGAACTGTTCTTTTTGGCGCCATACCACTTCTTTTGGTAATTTGTGCTCAAACGCTTGACGTAAAATGTGCTTCTCGATGCGACCATCTTTAGACATCTTCGCTTCAGGGTTAATGCGCATGGCTACGTCAATAAACTCTTTATCTAAGAATGGTACCCGCGCTTCAAGTCCCCATGCTGCCATGGCTTTGTTGGCGCGTAAGCAATCAAATAAATGCAGTTTATCTAGCTTACGCACTAATTCTTCATGGAACGCTTGGGCGTTCGGCGCTTTATGGAAATACAAATAGCCACCGAATAACTCATCTGCACCTTCGCCTGACAACACCATTTTAATGCCCATGGCTTTAATTTTACGCGCCATTAAATACATTGGCGTAGCGGCACGAATGGTGGTGACATCGTATGTTTCGAGGTGATAAATCACTTCTTTAATGGCATCTAAACCTTCTTGGAAGGTATACACAATAGGGTGATGAATAGTGCCAATAGCATCGGCCACTTTTTGCGCCGCAACCAAATCAGGAGATTCTGCTAACCCTACTGCAAATGAATGCAGTTGTGGCCACCACGCGCCCGTTTCACCATCATTCTCAATACGATGTTTAGCATAAGTCTGAGTAATAGCCGATATTACTGATGAATCTAAGCCTCCAGACAATAATACCCCGTAAGGTACATCTGACATTAACTGGCGTTTCACCGCTGCTTCTAATGCTTCACGTAATTCTTCAATGCTAGCTGGGTTATCTTTAACGGCGTCAAAATCGCGCCAGTCACGATGATAATACTGAGTTGGTTTACCGTCGGCAGAATATAAATACTGACCAGGATAGAACTCAGCAACGGTTTTACATACTGGCATTAATGCTTTCATTTCAGAGGCAACGTAGAAGTTACCCGACGCATCAAGACCGGTGTAAAGTGGGATTATACCCATGTGGTCGCGACCGATTAAATAAGTGCCTTTGGCTTTGTCATACAGTACGAATGCAAAGATACCGTTTAGTTTGTCTAAAAAGTCACAACCGTATTCCTGATAAAGTGACAGAATCACTTCACAATCTGAGTTGGTTTTATACTGGTATTTGTCGCCCAGTTGAGCCTTTAACTGCTTGTGGTTATAAATTTCACCGTTTACGGCTAATACTAAGTTGCCATCAAAGCTGATAAGCGGTTGAGCTCCGTGGTCAACGTCTACAATCGATAAACGTTCATGAGTTAAAATAGCGTTGTTATCAGCATAAATGCCTGACCAATCTGGACCGCGGTGGCGCAGTAGTTTTGACATTTCTAACGCCACTTGGCGAAGTTGGCTTGCATCTGTTTTGATGTCTAAAATTGAAAATATTGAACACATAATACGGCTCCAGCAGCGTTGGCTAATCTTTATCTGGTTCCTACTTTGCCAGCATTTTAGTTAACTGCCAAGTTTGTTTTTTGAGATAACGTCATTAATTTGGTTATTTTGATGATTTTATCTCGTTAAAATATCTATTTATTTGAACAATTGTTAGTAAAGATGGTGTTTTGTTGGGTTATGTTTATTTTTATAGGGTTTGTAGCTGTTTTTTTTAAGATTTCATAATCTAATTCCACTAAAAAGCATAATTGCACTAAGGCTGTGCACTTGCTGCTTATTTGTGCAGCAACAGAGCAAATAGGTCTTTTTTTGACTTAACTCAATCTATTGCAGGATGTATTAGCATGACTCATGGACTATGTTAAGGATTCAAATTGAGCATTGTTGGTTAATATAACGATAAATAGAGTCGCTTAGCTTATAGGGTATAAAGTTATATTATACTGAAATACAGGTAGTTGAATTATAAGGTGGAGTGGTGGGTGGTTGAGGCATGTTCACGTAGATTAAATCAATTTTGAGCAGAATACTGTGGTGGGCGAAACAAGTTTAACCAAGTTACTCTCGTCAATGTCAGCTATATTATTAGCAGACGAGTACGTATTTTGCTCTGCAAAGGGGCTGTGTTGTTAGTAAGAAAGCTTATCGCTGCTAGCGACGTTTCGCTAAACAGAAGGGCTAACATTAGTGGTAACAAAAACTGCTGCGATGGCAGGCAGATTAGCCTTTGAGTCAGTATTTAACAGTATTACCTTAACAGTACACTCTAGTCTTAATGCCGTTGGATTAACCGCCGCGGTAGCCAATAAACTGAGTGAAAAAGGTATTTAGTGCCAATGTGATAGCAGCTTATTATCACGACCATATTTTTGTACCAACAGAAAAGGCTGCTTTAGCTATCGAAGCATTAAATGAGTTGGCTAATGGCCTGAGTGCTGTTATCGATGTACAGTCCTTATTTAAGTTGCGTTAATCCATTGTAAACCTATTGCAAAAAAACCATAAAAAAAAGCCCATCAAATGATGGGCAAATCCTTGGGTGGGAAAGAATATGAGCTAATTTTACTTTGCTGGACGTAACTGATTAAATTCAGAACCGACAAAATATCCTGGCCAATCTTGGCTATCAGCTAACTCTGCTGCAGCTTGGTAATACACACCTAAATCTTGTAATGATCCTGATAAATCCCACTCAGGACGATAATAGTCGCAGACATTGTGGTAACAACCCTTCATTTTAACTAACATGGCTGTTTTATATTGTGCCGTGGCTTCATCAACCGGCTCGTTACCACCACCGGCAAATACCGCCGGTACACCTAACTTAGCAAAGCTGAAGTGATCTGAACGAAAAAAACCACCTGATGCAGGGTTAAGTTCGCCCTGGCTAATGCGATTCTGTTTCGCTGCTGCGCGGTCTAAATAGTTTTCCAACTCAGACTGCCCTTTGCCGACAATGGTGTAGTCTTTAGTTTTACCATACACATTGGTGCTGTCTAGGTTAAATACTGCCACGGTTTTATCAATAGGATAAATAGGGTTAGCGGCGTAGTAACGTGAGCCTAATAAGCCTTGTTCTTCACCGGTAGTGGCAATAAAGGTTAATGAGCGAGCTAAGCCTTGGCCTTGTTTAGCTTGCTGCGCAAACTGGCGGGCAATCTCTAGAATCCCAGCTGTACCAGAGGCATTGTCTAACGCACCATTATAAATTTGGTCACCGTCTTTGGTGTCATCTTTACCGATATGATCCCAGTGTGCAGTGAATAAAATCTGTTCGTCTGCTTGAGTGCTACCCGTTAAGGTCGCAACCACATTATAACTGTCAGCATACTCAGCTTTGTTAGCAAAATCGATGTTGGCAGTTTGGGCTAAATCGACATTGAGTGAACTGTTAGCGGCACGATCCATTAGCGAGGGTAAGGATAAGCCTGCTTTATTAAACAGGGCTGTTGCACTGTCTAAGGTTAACCATCCTTCAACTTGAATCCGTTGATCCTGTTCTACTTTACTTAAGACTAAATCTTGTTGAGCGCCGGTCCAGCTATTTTCAACGACCGACCACGGATAAGCGGCGGGTTCAGTTTCATGGATGATGATTGCACCTAAGGCACCTTGGCGACTGGCCTCTTCAAACTTATAGGTCCAACGGCCATAATAGGTCATTGCCTTACCATTAAACTTAGCCCCTTCAGGATGTGCAAAACCTGGGTCATTAACCAAAACAATAGCAATTTTGCCTTTCATGTCGAGGTCTTGATAATCATTCCAGCCGTATTCAGGCGCATTAATACCGTAACCGACGAACACTAATGGTGCATCTTTAATGGTAACTTGATTATTATCATGACGACTACTGAGTACGATATTTTGTCGATACTGCATATCGATGCCTGCGAGTTTAACCTGTTGTTGTTCGCTGGCGGTATAACTCACCATTGGTACCGGTTGGAGAAAGCTACCCTTGTAGGCGCCTTTTAGGCCCATTTCGGTGAAGGCTGTGGATAGATAATCTAGGGTTAATTTTTCGCCTTGGGTAGTAGGAGCACGACCTTCAAACTTATCAGATGATAATGTTTCGATGTCAGTTCTAAAGCGCTGTTCATTAAACGTTACTGTCGTGACCTCTGTTTTTGACGTTTGTTCGGTTGAAGCGTGTTTAGCATCGTCACTATTACATGCCGTTAGCAAGGCTAGGGCGCAAAAAGGAAACAATCGTTTCATGCTATGTCCTGTTATTGTTATTTGTTTTAATTTCAGACAAGCATAATGAGCCAAGCCAGTGGAAGAAAACAAGGTCACTGGCTTGGAAATGTGTTACCTAATGTAAATTTTGATGACAGTGAGTCACCTTATTAACTATTTGATCTTGTTGGCGTGGAGCAATAATGCCTCGCGCATTAGTCACATATTTTTATCTAATAGCGAGGCAAAAAAACCTAATATTACTAAATCTGTGATTAAAGCATTTAGGCAATACTGTCACTAAACGATATCAATATCACCAGCGCAAGCAAACACATGATTTGGTCTAAAAGGTTCTTTATCTATATCACTCAATTGACTTACGCCACTGGTGACCAAAATGGTTTCTAAACCTGCTTGAAAGCCGGCCAGAATATCGGTTCGCATATTATCGCCAATAATTACGGTATTTTCAGAGTGTCCCTGAATATGATTCAAAGCTGAGCGGATAATCCATGAGCTAGGTTTGCCCACATAAAATGGCATTTTACCCGTGATACGTTCAATGGCAGCACATAAAGCGCCACAAGCAGGGCTAAATGCTGGGCCATGGGTATCTGGATTAGTTGCGATAAAACGTGCACCGCCAGCAACAAAGCGTGATGCTTTATGGATCATGTCCCAATTGTAAGATCGTGTTTCACCAACAATAACAAAGTCTGGATTAATATCAGTTATAGTGAAACCAGCGTTGTACAGCTCATGAGTCAGTGCGCCTTCACCGATAACATAGGCTTTATTGCCATTTTGGTGCTTAAGAAAGTCGGCGGTGGCCATGGCAGAAGTGTAGAAACAGGTTTCTGGCACATTAATACCTGCAGCGCCTAGGCGGTTTTGTAAGTCTTTACCCGTTTGCACCGGATAATTGGTGAGGATAACTAACGGGTTACCTTGCTCAAGCACACGGTGAATAAACTTGTCACTTCCTGGAATTAGCTTGTTGTCGTGCAGTAATACGCCATCAATATCGCAAATAATATTTTTCATTCTGTCACTTCTTCCTTCAAATACAACCTGCTTACATCTAATGCTAATTCAGTTGAGAAAACAACGATTAAATACAAAAAATGCCTTCGCGAAAGATTACACGCTCTTCTATGGTGTCGATGTTATTCTTTTGTGGGTAATAATAAGCTCTACAACAAATAGAATGAATCTCATCATGTTTAATTACTTATTAAATTCGGCTTAGCTAATGAACGAATAGTGTATTAATCAGCGGCTAATGTGGTTGACACTGATTCAATTTAAATAACAAATCAACTATTCGATGAGTGAAGAGTGCGGGTGGATTTGATTATATATTGGCGACGTGGGTTAAAACGTAGATGAATGGACTCCCAGTATTTAATGATTCATTTGATTCAACTGTTGCATTGAGGGTCTTTACATAATATTAAAAGTTAAAAACAAAAAAGCGCCTTTCGGCGCTTTTTATGTCACATTAATCAAAAGATTAACGCTTATCAACGCTCACAAATTCACGCGCAGACTCACCAGTGTATAACTGACGTGGACGGCTGATTTTGTGGCCTGGTTGATCTAACATTTCTTTCCAATGTGAAATCCAACCAACAGTACGTGACAATGCGAATAGCACTGTGAACATATCATTAGGGATACCAATGGCTTTCATGATGATACCAGAGTAGAAATCGACATTCGGGTATAGCTTCTTAGAGATGAAATATTCATCTTCAAGGGCGATACGCTCAAGTTCCATTGCTACGTCTAATAATGGGTCAACCACTTTGAGCTCTTTAAGGACTTCATGACAGGTTTCACGCATCACTTTTGCACGTGGGTCGAAGTTCTTATAAACACGATGGCCAAAGCCCATTAGGCGGAATGGATCGTTTTTGTCTTTCGCTTTCGCAATAAACTCAGGAATGCGATCAACGCTGCCGATCTCTTCTAACATTTCTAAGCAAGCTTCGTTAGCACCACCATGAGCAGGGCCCCACAACGAAGCAATACCCGCTGCAATACATGCAAATGGGTTAGCACCTGAAGAACCCGCTAAGCGGACTGTAGATGTAGATGCATTTTGCTCATGATCAGCATGCAGTACAAAAATACGATCCATTGCTTTTTCTACAACAGGATTAACTTTGTACTCTTCACACGGAGTAGCAAACATCATTGACAAGAAGTTACCCGCATAACTTAAATCGTTACGTGGATAAACAAAAGGTTGCCCCATTGAGTATTTGTAGCACATCGCTGCAATAGTCGGCATTTTCGACACTAAGCGGTAAGCTGCAATTTCACGATGCTTTGGATTGTTAACATCAAGAGAATCTTGATAGAAAGCAGATAATGCACCTGTTACACCACATAGCATTGCCATTGGGTGTGCGTCACGGCGGAAACCTCTGAAAAAGAATGCAATTTGTTCATGAACCATAGTGTGTTCTTTCACTGTGGCAACAAACTGTTCGTAATCAGTTTTAGACGGTAATTCACCATATAATAGCAAGTAGCATAAATCTAGGTAGGTAGATTCAGTAGCAAGTTGATCAATTGCATATCCACGATGTAACAAGATACCTTGCTCACCATCGATATAAGTAATTGCTGACTCACAAGATGCAGTAGCTAAAAAGCCTGGATCGAAGGTGAAATACCCTTTTTTTCCAAGTGTACTGATGTCGATAACGTCAAAACCTTCAGTACCTTTCTTGATAGGTAGGTCGATTGAATCGTTTCCTGGTAACTCTAATTTGGCTATATTATCAGCCATACCCCGTTCTCCTTACTTCATTCTTCTATATGAGTGCGGCATGTTAAGCGGTCATTACTTTACAGTGGATCGGGATCACAGATCAATTTAAATAAGCGTTTTAATTTGTTAGACCATGGTATAGGTGTGCTGAAAACCGCTCTGCGCTTGGATTCGAATAAAAAAACACTAAAAAAACTTATTTTGCATAATGTGAGGTTTGTATTTGACAATCCCCGCGAGTATACTTGCCTGCGCCCAGAAGGGCGACGAACATCACAGTTTAGAAACAATCAATTTACGCACTAAATAGTGGTTTCTCAACTGATTAGATGTTTTAGAGTGGTCTGTTATTTGTTTTGGAACGTATGCTTAGTGTAAGTATTAGTTGTTAAACAAAGAACAGATAGATAACAAAAATAATGCTCGACGGAGCTGAGTGAGCAGAACGTGAAAAAGCAAAGACCTGTCCATCTAGACCTGCAGACGATTCGCTTTCCTGCAACAGCGATCGCGTCAATCCTACACCGTATTTCCGGTGTCATCATGCTATTTGCTATTGGTATCCTTCTTTGGTTGTTAAATTCGACTTTAACATCAGCAGATGGTTTCGCTAGCGTACAATCCTTGTTCGATGGTTTCGTGATGAAGTTCATCATTTGGGGAATTCTAACCGCGTTGGGTTATCATTTATTAGGTGGCATTCGTCATTTGATTATGGACGCCGGACATTGGGAAGAACTCACTTCGGGTGTCGCATCAGCTAAGGCTACTTTTGTATTAGCAGTAGTCTTTTCAATCATAGCGGGGATTTGGGTATGGTAACAAACGCAGCAAGTTTTGGACGCAGTGGTGTTCATGACTATATTCTATTACGCGCAAGTGCAGTGATTCTCGCTTGTTATACTATTTTTTTAGTAGGTTTTATCGCGTGTAGTGCCCCGTTAACTTTCGAAATTTGGAGTGGCTTATTTAGCTCGCTTCCAATGAAAGTCTTTACCCTATTAACGTTGATTGCTTTACTTATCCATGCTTGGATTGGTGTATGGCAAGTGTTGACCGATTACGTCAAACATACAGCGTTACGCGGTGTATTACAGTTTACCTTTGTTATGGTCGCAATGAGTTATTTGGCGTCAGGCATTGTAATAGTGTGGGGTGTTTAAGTGAGTATTCCAGTACGTGAATTTGATGTAATCGTAATCGGCGCCGGCGGTGCAGGTATGCGAGCAGCATTACAGATTTCTAAAGAGGGTAAGAGCTGTGCGCTGTTATCTAAAGTATTCCCGACTCGTTCACATACCGTTTCTGCTCAAGGTGGTATCACCGTAGCATTAGGTAATGCGCACGAGGATCATTGGGAACAACACATGTACGATACGGTTAAAGGTTCTGATTTTATCGGCGACCAAGAAGCCATTGAGTTTATGTGTCAAACCGGTCCTGAAGCGATTATTGAACTTGAGCAAATGGGTTTACCTTTCTCTCGTTTCGACGATGGTACAATTTATCAACGTCCTTTTGGTGGCCAGTCAAGAAACTTTGGCGGCGAGCAAGCGGCTCGAACTGCAGCTGCTGCTGACCGTACAGGTCATGCATTACTTCATTGTTTATATCAACAAAACGTTAAACATAAAACTGACGTTTATTCTGAGTGGTATGCCTTAGATTTGGTTAAAAATGAAGATGACGTTGTAGTGGGTTGTACCGCAATTGAAATTGAAACAGGCGACATTGTTTATTTCAAAGCCAAAGCAACGATACTAGCAACGGGTGGTGCAGGGCGTATTTATGCTTCGACCACCAACGCTCATATTAACACCGGTGATGGTGTAGGTATGGCAGCACGTGCTGGCATTCAATTACAAGATATGGAAATGTGGCAGTTCCACCCAACGGGTATTGCTGGTGCAGGTACCTTAGTCACTGAAGGTTGTCGTGGTGAAGGTGGTTATTTATTAAATAAAGACGGCGAACGCTTCATGGAGCGCTATGCGCCGAACGCTAAGGATTTAGCATCGCGCGACGTGGTAGCACGTTCAATGATGACTGAAATTCGTGAAGGTCGTGGTTTAGACGGTCCTTTAGGCCCTCATTTGTTACTAAAGCTTGATCATTTGGGCAAAGAAACCCTTGAAGCACGTCTTCCTGGAGTGTGTGAATTATCACGTACTTTCGCTCACATCGATCCGGCTGATGGCCCTATTCCTGTATTGCCTACGTGCCACTACATGATGGGCGGTTTACCGACTAAAGTGAGCGGTCAAGTTATTCGTCAGAATAAAGATGGCAGTGAGCAGGATGTATTAGGTTTATTTGCTGTTGGTGAGATTGCTTGTGTATCAGTACACGGTGCTAACCGTTTAGGCGGTAACTCATTACTCGATTTAGTGGTCTTTGGACGTGCTGCAGGTCAACATTTAGGTAAGGCGTTAGACGCTACACCTGATCCAAAACTCGCATCAGATATAGAAATAAATGCATCACTTGCTCGTCTTAATCGTTGGGAAAGCAACAAAGATGGCGAAGAACCTGCGGTTATTCGTAAAGCGCTTCAATTGTGTATGCAGTTAAATTTCTCCGTTTTCCGCAGTGGTGAAGCCATGGCAGAAGGTTTAGAACAGCTACAAGCTATTCAAAAGCGGCTTGATAATGCTAAGTTATCTGACAATTCAACAGAATTTAATACGCAACGTATTGAGTGCTTAGAATTAGATAACTTAATGGCAACAGCGCTGGCAACTGCCTATTCAGCTAACTTCCGTACTGAAAGTCGTGGTGCGCATTCTCGTGAAGATTATTTAGAACGTGATGATGACAATTGGTTATGTCATAGCTTATTTGACCCAGTGACTAAGAATATGAGCAAACGTGATGTCAACATGACACCTAAATTACGTGATGCATTTCCACCAGTAAAACGTACCTATTAGGCAGGAGTTGCAAAAGATGAAATTAACATTTGCATTGTATCGTTATAATCCTGATGTAGATACAAAGCCTTACATGAAGGATTACACCCTAGAAGTGCCTGACGGTTCTGATATGATGGTGTTAGATGCGTTAATTAAACTGAAAGAACAAGACTCAACGATTGCGTTCCGTCGTTCATGCCGTGAAGGTGTGTGTGGTTCTGACGGTATGAACATGAATGGTAAAAATGGATTAGCGTGTATTACGCCAATATCGACCTTTAAAGGGAAGAAAATTGAAATCCGTCCTTTACCAGGCATGCCAGTAGTGCGAGATTTGGTCGTTGACCTAACTCAATTCTACAAGCAATACGAAAAAATTAAGCCTTATCTGATCAATGATGAAAAGGCGCCTGCTCGTGAACATATTCAATCACCTGAAGAGCGTGCTCATTTAGATGGTTTATACGAATGTATTTTGTGTGCATGCTGTTCAACCTCGTGTCCATCTTTCTGGTGGAATCCGGATAAGTTTATCGGTCCAGCTGGTTTGTTGCATGCTTATCGTTTCTTGATTGACAGCCGCGACACGGCCACTGAGGAGCGTTTATCTGACCTAGATGATGCTTATAGTGTATTCCGTTGCCATGGCATTATGAACTGTGTTGATGTTTGTCCTAAAGGATTAAACCCAACTAAAGCGATTGGTCATATTAAGTCGATGTTGTTAAAGCGAGCGGTTTAATGCACCAAGTAGAGCAAAATAGTCTGACTTATTAGCTCTTTAAGAGTCATCTTCATTATTGGGGATGGCTCTTTTGTGTGTTTATGTAATACCTCCTGTTATCATTTTTTTAGATAATAACAGTCTACGTGTGATGTAACGTAAGTTACTCACTGTTATGTTTATGGCTAGTACGTGTATCAAGTTTGAAAGGAATAACAATGCACCAAGGCATCATGAAAGCCTGGCTCGAGTCGTCACATTTAAGTGGATCGAACTCGACCTACGTAGAAGAGATGTATGAAGCCTATCAAGAAGATCCGCAATCAGTGACTGCTGATTGGCAGCTTGTTTTTGATAATCTCCCTCCGGTTAACGGTACCTCAGAAGACGTACCCGAAACTTCTCACTCTAAAGTTCGTGACTATTTCCGTAGCTTAGCCCTCCAAGGTCGTTTAAAAAACGCTACCAGCGTAAGCGATCCAGAGCTAGATGCGAAGCAAGTTAAAGTCCTGCAACTGATCAACGCCCATCGTTTCCGTGGCCATCAAAATGCCAATTTAGATCCATTAGGATTGTGGAAACGTGAGGTTGTTCAGGAGTTGGATCCTGCTTATCACGGCTTAACTACTGAAGACATGCAGCGTCAGTTCAATACTGGTTCATTCGCCTTAGGCGGAGAGACCATGAAGCTTGCTGATATTATTCATGCATTAAAGAGCACTTATTGTGGTTCTATTGGTGCTGAATACATGCATATTACTGATACCGATGAAAAGCGTTGGATCCAACAACGTCTTGAACCCACATTAGGTAAAGCCCAATACGGTAACGACGTTAAAAAGCGTATTCTTGAAGGGTTGAATGCAGCAGAAGGTATCGAAAAATACCTTGGTGCTAAATTCCCTGGAGCTAAGCGTTTCTCGTTAGAAGGTGGTGACTCGCTGGTTCCAATGATGCGTGAAATTATTTATCGCGCCGGTGAAGCAGGCACTAAAGAAATCGTAGTCGGTATGGCTCACCGCGGTCGTTTAAACTTGCTCATTAACGTGCTCGGTAAACGTCCTGCAGAACTGTTTGATGAGTTTGCGGGTAAGCATGCCGACATTCACGGTTCTGGTGATGTTAAATATCATCAAGGTTTCTCATCTGATTTTGAAACGCCTGGCGGCAATGTTCATTTAGCGTTAGCTTTTAACCCGTCTCATTTAGAAATTGTTAACCCAGTAGTCATTGGTTCTGTGCGCGCGCGTCAAGACCGTCGTGGTTGTAAAGATGGGTTACAAGTCATGCCTATCACTATTCATGGTGATTCTGCTATTACTGGTCAAGGCATTGTGCAAGAGACGTTTAACATGTCTCAAACACGTGGTTTTACTGTTGGTGGTAGCATTCGTATTGTGGTCAATAACCAGGTTGGTTTTACCACATCTAACCAGGCAGACACTCGTTCAACAGAATACTGCACTGACATCGCTAAGATGGTTCAGGCGCCAATTTTCCATGTCAACTCAGATGATCCTGAAGCCGTTGCGTTTATTTCTCAACTTGCTGTTGATTATCGTAATGAGTTTAAACGTGATGTGGTTGTTGATTTAGTGTGTTATCGCCGCCATGGCCATAACGAAGCTGATGAGCCTAGTGCTACACAGCCGCTAATGTACGCTAAAATTAAAAAACACCCTACACCACGTAAAATCTATGCAGATAAGTTAATCGCTGAAAACAGCATTCCAGCCGATGAAGTGACTGGTTTGATTAATCATTATCGTGATGCTTTAGATGCTGGTGATTGTGTGGTGAAAGAATGGCGTCCAATGACGCTGCATACTGTTGATTGGACACCGTATCTTAATCGCGAATGGGATGAAGATTATGCGGGTGCTATGTCGATGGAACGTCTACAAAACTTAGCCAATAAGTTAGTCGATATTCCTGAAAATCATACGCTTCAATCGCGTGTTGCCAAAATTTGTGGCGACCGAACTGCGATGGCTAAAGGCGAAAAGTTATTAGACTGGGGTTTCGCTGAAACGTTAGCCTATGCTTCTATCCTTGAAGACAAAAAGCGTGTGCGGATTACCGGCCAAGACTCTGGTCGCGGTACGTTCTTCCATCGTCATGCGGTATTGCATAGCCAAAAAGACGGCACCACCTATTTACCATTACGTAATGTTGCTGATGAGCAAGGGCCAATTGATATTATTGACTCAGTATTATCTGAAGCATCTGTGTTGGCATTTGAATACGGTTACGCTACAGCAGAACCGGGTGGCTTGACCATTTGGGAAGCGCAGTTTGGTGATTTCGTCAACTGTGCCCAAGTTGTTATAGATCAATTCTTATCATCTGGTGAGCAAAAGTGGGGCCGTTTATGTGGTCTAACGATGCTATTACCTCATGGTTATGAAGGCCAAGGTCCTGAGCATTCAAGTGCACGTTTAGAGCGCTTCTTGCAATTATGTGCTAACCACAACATGCAAGTGTGTGTGCCATCAACTCCGGCGCAGGTTTATCACATGTTGCGTCGCCAAGTGGTACGCCCAATGCGTCGTCCGTTAGTGGTTATGTCGCCTAAATCTTTACTACGTCATCCTTTGGCGGTGTCTACTTTAGAAGAACTTGCTGAAGGGACTTTCCAAAATATCATCGGTGAGATTGATACTTTAGACGCCAGCCAAGTTGACCGCGTAGTATTTTGTAGCGGCAAGGTGTATTTCGAGTTACTTGAAAAACGTCGTAAAGAGAATGTCACTAACGTTGCCATTGTTCGTGTTGAGCAGCTGTATCCATTCCCTGATGTGGAATTGCGTGCGGCATTAGCAACATATCAACATGTTACTGATTTTGTTTGGTGTCAAGAAGAGCCGCAAAACCAAGGTGCATGGTACTGTAGTCAGCATCATTTCTGGGCTAATATTCCTGCAGGCGGTCAATTAACTTATGCCGGTCGTGAAGCTTCTGCTGCACCAGCATGTGGTTATCCTGGTTTGCATGTACAGCAGCAAGAATCATTAGTAAATAGCGCATTAAAACTGTCGTAATAGATAATTTATATAAGGGAAGCTTTCCATGAGTATCGAAATTAAGGTACCCGTATTACCAGAATCTGTTGCTGATGCAACTATTGCTACTTGGCATGTTAAACCTGGTGAGCAGGTCACTCGCGATCAAAACTTAGTTGATATCGAGACTGACAAAGTTGTGCTAGAAGTGGTTGCACCTGAAGACGGTTCAATCTCTGAATTGTTATTCCAAGAAGGTGACACCGTTTTAGGTGAGCAAGTGATTGCTAACTTTGTCCCTGGTGCCGTGTCTGGCCAAGAAGTGACTAAAGCTGAAGCATCAGCACCTTCGGCTGCAGCAACAACTGAAGCAACTGCTGATGAATCTAATGATGCATTAAGCCCATCGGTTCGTCGTGTTATTGCTGAGCACAATCTTGATGCAAGCAAAATTAAAGGTTCTGGCGTGGGTGGACGTGTAACTAAGGATGATGTCGATGCATTCCTTAAGTCTGCACCGGCTAAAACCGCGCCAGCTACACCAGTAGCACCGTTAGAAGGTCGTAGCGAGAAACGTGTTCCAATGTCTCGTCTTCGTAAAACGATTGCTAAACGTCTATTAGAAGCGAAAAACTCAACGGCAATGTTAACTACGTTTAATGAAGTTAACATGAAGCCAATTATGGATATTCGCAAGCAGTACCAAGACATTTTCGAAAAGCGTCATGGTATTCGTTTAGGCTTTATGTCTTTCTATATCAAAGCAGTGACAGAAGCGCTAAAACGCTTCCCAGAAGTTAACGCCTCTATTGATGGTGATGACATTGTGTATCACAACTATTTTGATATTAGCATTGCAGTATCGACGCCACGTGGCCTGGTAACGCCAGTATTACGTGACACCGATACCATGAACTTAGCTGAGATTGAGAAAGCAGTACGTGAATTAGCCCTTAAAGGCCGTGATGGAAAACTGTCTGTTGCAGACATGACTGGCGGTAACTTCACTGTGACAAACGGTGGTGTTTTTGGCTCGCTAATGTCTACACCCATTTTGAACCTGCCACAAAGCGCAATCTTAGGCATGCATGCCATTAAAGATCGCCCAATGGCAGTCAATGGTCAGGTTGAAATCCTGCCTATGATGTACCTAGCACTCTCTTACGATCACCGTATTGTTGATGGTCGTGAGTCAGTTGGCTTCTTAGTCGCTATTAAAGACTTCTTAGAAGATCCAACTCGTCTGCTACTTGATCTATAAGTAGTTAGATAAACCCTCGTCGCTGGCTCATATTGAGCCAGTTGGATTTGATTAGAAGTATATGGATAGATCATCATGAATTTGCATGAGTATCAGGCAAAATCTTTATTTGCCGAATATGGTTTACCAGTCTCTGAAGGCTTTGCGTGTGATACTGCTCAAGAAGCAGTTGAAGCAGCTGGCCACATTGGCGGAAACTTATGGGTTGTTAAGTGTCAAGTACACGCAGGCGGCCGTGGTAAAGCAGGTGGCGTTAAAGTTACCGGTAGTAAAGACGAAATCAGAGCATTCGCTGAAAACTGGTTAGGCAAGAACTTAGTAACGTACCAGACTGACGCTAAAGGTCAGCCAGTTGCTAAAATTCTAGTTGAAAGCTGTACTGACATCGCTAACGAATTGTACCTAGGTGCAGTAGTTGACCGTAGCACTCGTCGCGTTGTGTTTATGGCGTCGACTGAAGGTGGTGTTGATATCGAAACTGTGGCTGAACATACGCCAGAGCTTATCCACACAGCTATCATTGATCCGTTAACAGGTCCTCAAGCTTTCCAGGCTCGTGATCTTGGCTTCAAGTTAGGTTTAAACCCAACTCAAATGAAGCAGTTCACTAAGATCTTTATGGGTCTGGCGAACATGTTCAACGACCATGATTTTGCATTATTAGAAATCAATCCACTTGTTATCACAACCGAAGGCAACCTTCACTGTTTAGATGGCAAAATCGGTATTGATGGCAATGCATTATATCGTCAGCCAAAAATCAAAGCGATGCACGATCCATCACAAGATGATGCTCGTGAAGCGCATGCTGCTAAATTTGAATTAAACTATGTTGCTTTAGACGGTAACGTAGGTTGTATGGTTAACGGTGCCGGCCTAGCAATGGGTACAATGGACATCGTAAATCTACACGGCGGCAAGCCAGCTAACTTCTTAGACGTTGGCGGTGGAGCAACGAAAGAACGTGTTGCTGAAGCCTTTAAGATCATTCTTTCTGATAGCAATGTTAAAGCGGTATTGGTTAACATCTTCGGTGGTATCGTACGTTGCGATATGATCGCTGAAGGTATTATCGGTGCGGTTAAAGAAGTTGGCGTTAAAGTGCCAGTAGTTGTACGTCTTGAAGGTACTAACGCCGAATTAGGTCGTGAAGTATTGGCGAAATCTGGTCTTGATATCATCGCGGCTACAAGTCTTACTGACGCGGCTGAACAAGTTGTTAAAGCTGCGGGAGGCAAATAATGTCTGTTTTAATTAACAAAGATACCAAGGTAATCTGTCAAGGTTTCACTGGTGGTCAGGGTACTTTCCACTCTGAGCAGGCGATTGCTTATGGCACGCAAATGGTTGGTGGTGTTTCTCCTGGCAAAGGTGGTCAAGTTCATTTAGGCCTTCCAGTATTTAACACTGTTAAAGATGCAGTAGCTCAAACAGGTGCAACTGCCTCTGTTATCTATGTACCTGCACCATTTTGTAAAGACGCTATCCTTGAAGCAATCGATGCTGGCATTGAGCTAATCGTTTGTATCACTGAAGGCATCCCTACACTTGATATGCTACAAGTGAAAGTGAAGCTAGAAGAAACTGGCGTTCGCATGATCGGTCCTAACTGTCCAGGTGTTATCACTCCGGGTGAATGTAAGATTGGTATTATGCCTGGTCACATTCACTTACCTGGAAAAGTCGGTATTGTTTCTCGCTCTGGTACATTAACGTACGAAGCGGTTAAGCAAACGACTGATGAAGGTTTCGGCCAATCTACTTGTGTAGGTATCGGTGGCGACCCAATTCCTGGTACTAACTTCATCGACGTATTGGAAATGTTCCAAAACGATCCACAGACTGAAGCGATTGTTATGATCGGTGAAATCGGTGGTAATGCTGAAGAAGAAGCGGCTGCTTATATCAAAGCACACGTGACTAAGCCTGTGGTATCTTACATTGCTGGTGTTACTGCACCAGAAGGTAAGCGTATGGGTCATGCTGGCGCAATTATCGCCGGCGGTAAAGGTACTGCTGAAGATAAGTTTGCCGCTCTTGAAGCTGCAGGCGTAACAACTGTTCGCTCTTTAGCTGACATTGGTAAAGCATTGCGTATCCGTACTGGTTGGTAATTATTACCTTACTAGTTTAAAAGGCGCTTAGGCGCCTTTTTTGTTGCTGGTTTTTCTGCACCGCTAATCGTTATTGTTTATTCTTTGTGGTAGTTTTTCAGTATTAATAAGGTTGTTATGCACATAGTCAGTATTATTTTCCCATTAATGTTTATGGTAACTCTTGGCTATGGATTAACTCGAGCGGGCTTTTTTACTCAACAACATATTGCAGGCATTAGTAAATTCACTTTTTATGTCAGTATTCCAGCGTTTTTATTTATCAATATGTTAGCCGCGCCGCTAGCACAAAGTATTGATCCGTTCGCGTTGCTGGCTTTTTATCTACCAGTAGTATTGGTGTTTGCTATTGGTTATCACATCAATCGGTATTGTAGTCCTACTGCAGAGCAAGGCCGTGATGCCAGTGCCGTTTTTGCCTTAGGCAGCAGTTATTCTAATACCGTATTGGTAGGATTGCCGATTATTATCGCCGCTTTAGGTGAAGCGATGATAGGGCAGGTTTTTATGATCATTACTTTTCATAGTGCAACCTTGTTTGCGTTAACCTTTATCTTAGCCGCACGCGGACAAAGCCAAGGTTTTTCATGGCGTCGCTTTACTCGTTCTATGCTACTTAATCCGGTGGTGATGAGTATTGGTTTGGGGATCCTCGCTAATGCATTACGTCTTCAGTTAGGACAGCAACTTAATGAGGGTCTAGCGCTACTGGCTAAACCAGCATTAGCATGTGCATTATTTGTCTTAGGAGCTAATTTAAGTTTTTATAGGATCGGCGATCATTGGCGCTTAGCATTAATCGCCAGCAGTTTGAAAATTATACTGTTACCCGCACTAGTGTATGTGATGGCGCATGTTGTATTTGGGTTAGCATCGCAAAATACAGCGATGTTGGTGTTGCTAAGCGCCTCACCACTTGGCGTTAATGCTTATTTAATTGCTGCAGAGCTTAAGCAGCATGAATCAACCTTAGGTAGCACGGTGGTATTATCGACACTGTTATCGGTATTGAGTTTTAGTTTATGGCTAACATTGTTGATTTGATAATACTTTTCAATAATCTTTCTTTATCAATGGATTATATTTGCTATATGAATAAATTTTGATACTGTCTGCTAAACGTTTTTGTGCCATGCTATTTATACAAAATGAGTCAAACAGATGATAAATATCAGCCAATAAAAAACCAGCAAAATTGCTGGTTTATTTGTTATCCAAATATAGACTATTCGTCAGCATGATCACAGGTATCATTGGTACAACGTCCATAAAGGTACAGGCTATGGTGAGTCAGTTTGATATTGTGTCGCATGGCGATTTCGTCTTGGCGACGTTCAATGACATCGTCAGTAAACTCAATTACTTTATCGCAGGTTAAACACACCAAATGATCATGGTGTTGTTGAGTGGATAATTCAAACACCGCTTTACCACTTTCAAAATGATGACGATTAAGAATGCCCGCATCATCAAACTGGTTTAATACTCTATACACTGTAGCAAGGCCAATTTCTTCGCCAATTTCGAGTAACTTTTTGTATAAGTCTTCTGCACTGATGTGCTGATTATCAGTTTCTTGCATCAGTTCTAGAATTTTAACTCGCGGCAGAGTTATTTTTAATCCGGCTTTTTTTAGCGTTTGATTTCCATCTGTCATTGCTAATCTCTTGATTGCAGAACCAATCGGTTCATCGGTGGATATTCTAATCATTATATGTCTTGAGTCTCAAAACATAAACCTCTTAAGGTGCTTAATCAACCAATATGGAAGATATTTAGTAAAACATCCACTTAAGTTGATATTATTTGTTATACATCGCTCAATAAACTTACTTATACTAAGGGATTATTGTGATAATTTTGTTATCCGATATCATGATGAGATCTATAAAATGATTTGTTTGTGATTTTTTATATTCTCTAATGACAACATTTTGTAACGTGAGAGCGTATTTTTGATATGGTTATAGAACGTTAATGGCATTGTATTTTACACCATCAAAATAAAGGACAAACAATGTACCGGCAAATTGTCGTGCTGACCGGCGCAGGTATTTCAGCTGAATCGGGAATGAGCACATTTAGAGACCAACATGGTTTATGGGAGCAGCATCATATTGAAGATGTTGCTACTCCTGAAGGCTATGCTAGAGATATCGAATTAGTCGAGCGTTTCTATAATAGTCGCTGGCAGCAATTACTCAGTGATGACGTTACTCCTAATGCAGCCCATTTAGCACTAGCGAAACTTGAAACAGAATTTACCGGCGAACTGTTAGTCATAACTCAAAATGTTGACGATTTACATGAGCGAGCAGGCTCTAAACGATTACTGCATATGCACGGTGAATTAGCAAAAGGTCGATGCCCACAATCGCTGCAAACCTTTGTATTACGTGAACCTTTCGGTGTTGATAATTGCTGCACCTGTTGCATACCCGGTAAGCGCCTGCGGCCACATATTGTGTGGTTTGGGGAAATGCCTTTTGGTATGGACAGAATTCACGATGCCTTAGATAATTGTGACTTATTTATTGCGATTGGTACATCGGGTACGGTTTACCCTGCGGCAGGTTTTGTCGATAGTGCCAATCATCAAGGTGCTCAAACCGTGGAGGTTAACCTTGATCCTGCAGATCGCCATAGCCAATTTCAATACCATTTTACCGGTAAAGCGGGTGCTATCTTACCTAAGTTAGTCGACGATATTTTAGCGGGTAAGGTGATTGGTAGTGAGTGAAACATTATTAGAGCAAGCCGTTAGTGACGTGATGCCGACAAAGCTGGCGATTATTATGCGTGGTTTGCCTGGCAGTGGTAAGTCTTATTGGGTTGAACAATTTATAACGACTCAAGGTGTTGAACGGGCTATTCATATCCGTCAATGTGGCCTATTTTCAACGGATAGGTATTTTTATGAGCAAGGGCACTATCGTTTTAATCCACAGAAAATTGGTCAATTTCATCAGGCTAATTTAACCGCATTTATTCAGGCCATGGCCAATAGTGAACCGATTGTGATTTGTGATAATACTAATATCGCAAAGTGGGAGTTTATGGCTTATGAGGCTGCAGCCAAAGCATTGGGTTATCAAGTTAACGTGGTGCAGATAGGACAACCTAATAATGATCAACATCAACAACTTTGCGCCCAACGAAATCAACATCACGTTTCATTAGTGCATATTAAAAAAATGGCTCAGTTGTTTGAACCATAGTCGTTACAGTCAGAGTTGTTTAGATAAAAAAGGCGCATAATGCGCCTTTTTTATGGTTGATTTGCGAGTAACTATTTCGCGGCAACAGGTGTTGTTAAGTCGATGCTATAAATCGCAAAGCCAGCTACAACATCAGCTGTTTTAGGTAACTTCACCATTTTACGTTGTTGATTATCAGCAACGAACTTGTCGGCAACATCGCTGTCTTGGGTTTCAAAACGAATGTCTAATGCAACAGTCGCATTATCAATAGTTTTAAAATCCCAGTTGTAATCAGCTGATGGATCAACCATAGCATCATATCCGCCGGTAGCATTAGGTTGTGATTGTTCAGTGATATAAGCAGACAATGCATCACGGTTAGTATCAGGCAGTTCAAGCACCACGTGGTCAGAACCGGTACCGGCAAATGAACCACCAAAAGCACGGTAGTTATTTGATGCCACAACAAATGACATCGCTGCTAATTCATCACCCGTAATAACCGTTCCGTCAGGTGCTGTGTATGTTAAGTCAACAATACGATTTGCGTCAGCATTAACAACTGCGCAGTTACGGTCAAACTTAGTGGGTTGAGTTACATCAATTTTGTACGTTAAGCCATCGATAACATCGAAATTATAGGTTGGGTGACCTGCGCGATTAATCAAATTTTGTGGAGCACTAACGCTTGGGTCAATTTGATTAAACTGATTTGCAGAACATTCTAACCAATCTTTTAACTCCGCACCGGTCGCTTTAACTGCAACCATGGTATTTGGGTAAAGGTATAAGTCTGCTGCGTTCTTGTATGAAAGGTCGCCAGCATCAACTTGTACATATTGGCTTGCATCTCCTTCGGCATAACGTCCACCGGCTTTAAATGGTGCCGATGCTGACAAGATTGGCAAATCTTTTAGATCATCAGTGATTAATGTTTTAACACGCGCTATTTGAGCATTAGATACAATCTGAACGGTTGGATCATCTTGTACTAAGGTTAAGAAGCTGTACATGTCAGCCGCTGCAACACCAATAGGTTGGCTGACATATTCGATAGTGCCATTATGTTCAACTTCAATCGCATCGCGTAAGCTTGCTTCGCCAGTGACTAATTCAACTTTATTAGCATTGTCGTAAATAGGACGCGCTTTTGCTGTTGATTCCTCATGAATAACAGTCCATTTACCTTCTACTTGACGTACGACTAAATCAACCACACCTAGGTTATCACCCCAACGTCCTGGCATTACTGCTGGTACGCCGTTTAATAAGCCTTTAGTGACATCGGTGTTTGGTAAATCGCTATAGGTTGCAGAAGGGAACACAGAGTGGCTGTGACCAAAGAAAATAGCATCAATACCATCGACGTTGGTTAATGCATAGGTTGCGTTTTCTGCCCATGGGTCGCCAGGGTTTTCGCTTGAACCAATACCAGAGTGCGGAATCGCTAAAATAATATCAGCGCCTTCAGCTTTCATTTGTGGCACAAATTTATTGGCCGCTTGAACAATACCTAGTACTTCAACTTTACCGTCTAAGTTTGCTTTGTCCCATTGTAAAATCTGTGGTGGAACAAAACCGATATAACCAATTTTAATGGTTTGCTCATTACCGTCTACGTCAGTCACGACTTTCTCTTTGATGATATAAGGCGTGAACATGTTTTCATTAAATAATACGTCATCCCAACAACCGTCTTTGTCAGCACAAATAACGTTAGCATTAATATAAGGGAAGTTTGCACCGTCTATTGATTGCTCTAGGAATGATAAACCATAGTTAAATTCGTGGTTACCGATATTACCGACTTCATAGTCTAAGGTATTCATTGCTTTGTAAACTGGGTGGGTATCGGTAAGCATGTTGCTATCAGTTTTGAATTTATTGGCAATATAGTCGCCCATAGGGCTGCCTTGTAATAAATCGCCGTTATCAACCAATACTGAGTTGGTGACTTCAGCTCGTGCAGCATTGATTAAACTGGCGGTACGTACAAGTCCAATTGTCTTGTCTTCTTTACCTGAATAATAGTTATAATCCATCATATTAGTATGAAGATCAGTCGTTTCCATAACTCTTAATTTGATATCAGCAGCAACGGTGATTTTTTCATCGTTATTATCTGAATTACAACCGCCCAGTCCCATTGCGCTAGCGATGACTACGGCAAGTATTTTTTTATTTAACATATTAGTCTCTCTGTTTGTTTGACCCCGAGGCGTATTTATTATTATTTGCCTCTAACGTAGTGTTAACATTCTTTATCTATTTTGATAATAAAATGAAAACACCTAGGCGATTATAAACCTAATAAATGAACTAATTGTGATGAAGCGCTAAATAAAATTAATTAATAAGTGATGTCGCACGATTTTTGAACGTGAAAGATGATAGGTAATAAATTGCATGTTGCTTAAATTAATATGATTTTATTCAGTTAAACATTTCAGCTTTATATAGACACTTACTTTGACGCAAGATAAAAAATGTTTGTATGAGATAAGACTAAATAGTGTTAAACATTCAAAAAATTAACGTTTTTAAACATATTTTTATTTTAATAAATTGATTTCATTATGGATACTGCTCAACTAACGCTGTTGGGCAGCAATCGTGAAGTAGGTTTTTTAAGGATATTACAACACCAACTTAAGCACTTGATAGTTTACTTTTCAAGCTAATAAATAGTAAATTGATTATATTTCATTCTTTGAAAAGTGATTTATATCAATTTTATTTATTGGTCTATTAATTCAATATGTCTCTTAGTGACGGCAATATGCTTAAGTAAAAATAATGGCTACATTTTCTAAAAATATTAACTTAGTTGCCAGAATGTGAGTCCGCCATCCTTATTAATTAGAGTTTTTGCACTAGGTCACGTTATTTTTGACTAACGTTCTTATAATCGAACACTAGTTGGTCATGGCGAACAATACGTCAAATAGATAATTACAATAGGCTGACAAAGTTCAGAAGGGATTTCTTCTGGGGTCAAATGACACATTAAGAGTAATGGATATGCTAAATAAAAAAGTATTAGCGGTAGTGATTTCTGCTGCACTGGGACTAACGGCTTGTAATGGTGATGATGAGATTGTTTATGTTGATAAACCGGTAGATAGTGCTACATCGTCAGTGGCTGTTGAAGGTAAGACACTTTCGAACACCCCTGATGTCATTGTAAAAAGTGCGATTCAAGATGCGAACGAAGTGACTATCACTATCGCGGCCACATCTGATTTACATGGGCGTCTGTTTGGTTATGATTATGCTATCGATGGCGAAGACAAAGATGCCGGTCTAACGCGTATCGCCACTTTGTTGAAGGCAGAGCGTGCTAAAAATCCTAATATAATCTTGATCGATATCGGTGATACAGTTCAAGGAAACTCTGCACAGTTATTTAATGATCATCCCACCCATCCAGTGGTTTCAACACTAAACGCCTTAGATTATGATTTATGGGTGCCTGGTAACCATGAATTTAACTTTGAAAGAGAGTTTGTAGACCGCAATCTAGAACATTTCAATGGTGCTGTAGTATCAAACAATATCAAGTGGGAAGAGAGTAATACTAATTATTTACGCTCTTTCCAAGTATTTGAAGTTAATGGGGCGAAAGTTGCCATTGTGGGTCTAACGCCTTCAAATATACCTAACTGGGAAGCTTCCGCTCCAGAACATTTTAAAGGGTTAAAGTTTGAGGAAGAATTAGCATCAACCCAAGCTGCAGTGGCTACATTAGTAAAAGAGTTTCAGCCTGATGTTATCGTTGGCGCTTTCCATTTAGGCAGAACGTCTGGTGGTGGCACCGGTGTTTATAAAGTAGCGGCTGTAATGGCTGATCAATTCGATGTTATTCTCGCTGGCCATGAACACGCAACGTATATTGAAAGTATCACTAAAGGTGACGTTGGCGCCGATGTTGTGACCAAAGATATTTCAGTAGAAGCTAAACACTATGCTGAAGATAAAAGTCTAGCCGGTGTTTATGATGAATCTAACCGCGCTAATAGCGTTAAAATTATTGAACCTGGTAAATGGGGCTCAGCATTAGCTACAGCAGATATTAAGCTTAAAAAGAATACTGCTGGTAAGTGGGAAATGGTCGACACCACGCTTGCAAATATTTCAACCAAGGATATAGAACAAGATGCAGATATAAGTGCACAGTACCAATATGTCGATGATATGGCTAAAACTGATGCACAAGAAGTGATTGGTAAAGTTGTTGGTGTGTTTACTCCAGGTATAGGCGCAGATGAAGCGGTTCATGAAGATCTTAATAATGAAGTAGGCAGACTTTATACCACTATTCATACCGCTAAAGTACAAGATACCCCGTTAATGGATTTCATTAACACTATTCAAATGCAAAAGTCTGGTGCTGATATTTCAGCTGCATCATTGTTCTCTGATGGCTCAAATCTTATTGACGGCCAAGAGTACGCTAAAAAAGATTCTACTCGTTTGTACCTCTACGATAACACCTTAATCGGTGTCAATATTACAGGTGAGAATCTAAAACGTTATATGGAATGGTCATATAGCTATTTCAACCCATACCAAGATGGTGACATTACGGTGTCATTCCGTAAGGGCGCTAAGTCTTACAACTATGACCAATTTGATGGCAACATTAAGTTTGTCGTAGATCTTACTGGTGATGCACTGGCACAAACTAAGGGAGATGATGGCAAGTATCAAGTTACTAATGAAGGTAGCCGGATTGATATTTCTGAAATTAATGGCGAGCCATTTGATCCTAAGGCGACATATAAACTAGCAATTAACAGCTACCGTTACGGTTCTCAATTAAAAATGTATGGTTGGGTCTCTGCGACTGGAGAAGATAAATTCTTTGATTCGGTCAATGAAAGCGTCTACGCAATTCGTGACATGTTAACGGAATATATACTCACCAATCAGTCAGTTAATGCAAGTGACTACACTAACAACAACTGGGAATTTAAACAGTACCAAGCGAACGGTGCCATTACACTTGCACGTACCGATAAAGGTGCAGGTCAAGCTCTTTGGACTCAACTGGTGAACAAGGAAATTTGTGTCAAGATTGATCCAGAAAACCCTAAATATCCAGGGATCCTTTACTCAGTTAACTTTAATGATGCTACAAGTTACTTTGCGAATCCTAACAAAGGTAATGCAGATCAAAATAAAGTCTATGAAGGTTGTGTAGAAGCTGAATAAGCTACACATAACATACTCAAAGGCTCGGTAACGGGCCTTTTTTTGACTCTATTTCCAATTTGACTCTACTGACAAGTACGTTTGTTTTAAAAATATCATAAATAATAAGCTTTTATATCACTTCAACTCTACTGGAGGCAGGTTACAGATAACAAATTTTACAACTTTTTATCTATAACAGCTTAAGGTTTTAGTGGAGGTTATTTAATTATAGATTTTGGAGCCTGTAAATAATTTGATGCCCTTGCTAATAAAATTCATCACCAAATTTGAATCAACGTCAATCAACGTCAATCATACTTACTTTATTGAGGCTTTTTAATTAAAGGCAGCCTATGTTAAAAGACTACCGTTTTGCTATCCTGATCACCCTCATTTCAACAATGTTGTTTTACTTCTCTCCTAGCTTGAGTGATAACTTTAAAGCAAAATCGTCATTGAAACAGAGTTTTGTTGACGCTAGAGTGACGAACATTATCAGCAACGAACTGGCTCCTGATGTCAAAGTACCTTCAATATTAACCGGTAAACAAGTTTTTAATGCTGAAATATTGGAAGGCCCTGAAATAGGAACAATAGTCGAAATTCAAAATCCACTGAGTCGCCAACATAATGTGTTGGTTGAAACTGATGATGTTTTTATCTTGATGATCCGTACTACAGATCGAGAAAAAGTTTACTGGGCCTATAATCACAAACGCTCAACGGCCATTTATTGGATGGGATTTTCTTTTGTACTACTGCTACTTTCCTTCGGTAAAAAGGAGGGGCTTCATTCTATTGTGTCACTTTACTTTACCGCAGCGCTTATTATTGGAGTACTGATTCCAAGTATTTTTGCAGGATTCAATCCTGTGCCTATCACTATCGTGTTGATGGGTATTAAAATTGTGGTTAATTTTATTTTAGTATCGGGCTATAACCGCAAAAGTTTTTGCGCTATGGGTGGAACCTTGCTGGGGGTTATTGCTGCAGGCGTAATGGCGCAAGTATTCGGTGAATTTGCTCATCTATCTGGTATTTACCTCGATAAAGGCGAGGACGTTATCTATATATCTAATCAAGTCATACAGGTTAGATGGTTAATGTTTGTTGCCATTATGATATCGGCATTAGGTGCGGTTATGGACGTAGCCATCTCCATTGCTTCTGCTTATAACGAGCTGAGAATTACTGACCCAAAACTTTCACCAACCCAGTTAATGCGAGCCAGTATGAACATCGGTAGAGATATTATGGGAACGATGACAAATACGCTAATCTTAGCTTTTGCAGGTAGCTCTCTCACTACCATTATGATGGTGTGGGGCTTAGATATGCCTCTGACACAATTTATCAATACTCCGGTTATCGCATTGGCAATTATCCATGCATTAGCGGGTAGTGTAGGGATTGTGCTTACGATTCCACTGACGGCATGGCTAGCGAGATATATGCTAAGTCCACCAAGTATACCGCCAGTAACTGACAACGAAACAGTGTCAATACCCTCTATTGATGAGATGGTTACTCATTCGATTAACGTTGATCCCACCATGGTCATTAGCTCAGGCAATGAATAATGATGCTTAAAAATAGGGATACGATATAAATTGTTTAGCTTATTGTTTCAACTAGGTGGCAAGGTGTTGGAATGTATTTTACCTGGATGGCCACAATACCAAATATAATTAACCTCAATAGTATTCACCAAAGTAGGGCTTGCTGGACATTAACTATTATCATGATTTATTGCAGTAATAATGCAATTTTTGCTTACATACGAGTAAATAATCTACAGTGTTGATGTAGGCAAAAGGAAATTGGGTTGATGATGTCTTATGAGATAAAAAAGGATTTTCTATATCATGTGGCGTTATCAGTTCTGCGTTAAATCATATGTCACTGGTGTATATTGAAATAGTGACATTGAGCAGGCATTTTGGCCTAACACTATGGCAATGTTGGGCTGCCGCAGTTTAGAAAGAAAACGTTATTATGAAATCCTTTTGATTTTATATTCGAAATCGAGTCATAAGATGTTGCTAATTTAATCGTTTGCATGCTTTTAAAATCTTATGCTACCTATTGGGGCATAAAGGTTTTCATTAGCGTGTAACAAAAAAAGCCGAGCAACCATTTGGCTGTTCGGCTTTGCAACAATGACTTTAGGAGTGAATTAACACCTTGTTATTATGGCTTAATAATAACTTTTACTGTGGCATCAACATCAGCTTCATCAATATAGCCAATAGCATTAGGATTAGTGGCTATTACAGATTTCATTGCACTGGCACCTGCAACAGTCGCGGGTGGAGTACCTTTACCGGTAAAAACTTGCTTAGACCAAAATGCTTTAAGCTGTGCATCTGATTTACCGGTTACGGCTTGATGAAACTCGCTGCGTACTGGATTGCCTTCTTCTAACTCGTAAACCACGACTGAAGAATCACCTTTACCTAAAAAAGCTTTTTTAACATCATTAATTGAGATGTCTGCAGCAGCAGGATTGCCAATGACCACAACCGCAGCATTAGCTGAGGTAACGGCGGTTAAACTTAGTACTAAAATAGTCAGTAACTTGTTCATTATCATACCCCTTAAAATACTGCGTCGAATTTAACGGTGTAAATCAAGGTGTCATCATAGGTAAACTTACCTGTTGATGTGTCGATGCTGTTGCCCGAGAATCCGCCTGAAGTGTCACCAAAATCATCAGCATAAGTGACATCAAATTTTACCGCGACGTTATCAATAGCATCCCAACGTAAACCTAGGCTGTAAGCCATACGTTCAGCATTAAAGGCAACCATTTGAACTGCAGCCGCTTGAGATAGTGGCAGACGCTCGTCATTATCCTGAGTTTTCATGTAAGCAACAGTCACATAAGGCGTAAATTCTTTAATACGATAACCTAGTGTCAAATAACCTGAATCAGTATCTGGGTATGCCCCATCAACTTCAACACGGGTCAATTCTGTCACAGCGATAACTTCACCGTTATCATAACTTGCACCTACACCTGCGAAAGTACCTTTCTCATCATTGAGTTCTAAAACGATATAATCTGCTTGGGTAATCACACCTGGCGCTAATTCAACATCTATTTCACTGTTAGCGCTACCATCAAGCTGTGCTTGACCGTACACAGCACGTAAAGTCCATATTTCATCTGTCCAGCTGACATTAGCACCCATTAAATTACTGACATCAGTGCCAGTACTTTTAACTGTTGATTCGCCGCCAAATATTTGCATTGTTAGGGTTGAGTCATCATAGTCGACATCATATGATGCACCTGCACCTGTGTATGATGAGAACGGCACTGCACCGTAAACTTCTTCTGGTGGGCGCGCAAATGGTTGTGCGTATCCCACATCTAAATAGTCAGAATACATGAATAATGGCACACGAAGTTTACCACCACGAAGCTTAATACCATTCTCAAAACGGTGTGATAAATAAGCCCATTCAGCTTCAACTTCCCAGTCATATTCGCCACGCATCATTAACTGTAAAACAGCTTGAGTGCTGTCAGAAATATCGAATGTTGCTTGTAAGCCAACTTTGCTGTCTTCACTAAAGTTTGCACTTGAATCAGCACTGTTATAGCCAACGTCATTGTCTGAGCTAATATAAGCGCCGCTAACAAAACCATTAAATTTAACTTTGTCTGTTAGGCTCGCATTTTGCTGCGATTGCAAAGCTTGTACTTGCTGTTCTAGTTTAGCGATTTTAGCATCAGCAGCTTCATCTGCTACTGCTACTGCTAAACTTGGAACCATTGCCATTGATATTGCAACAGATAATACTTTTAAATTAAACTGCATAGTGTTACTCCTTGATCATCAATCATCATGCCCTTAGGGCTTATCTTTTTTGTTTCTGGTACAGCATTTACAATCAATCTCACACCTTAAATTGATTTGTAATTGATTGTAATTTTTCACTAATATTTTGGATGTCGACACTAATACCGCCCATATCAGCGGTAGTCGCCCTAACTTTTTGTGCGCCGCTTTCCATTTCGGTCACATATTGCTGGATCAAAACTGAAGTATTGTGTTGCTCTTCAGTTGCGGTGGCAATTTGGTCATTTACTTCAGATATTGCACTGACTTTATGCGTAATACTGGTAAGAGCATCACCTGCCATTGACGTTGATTTAACACCTTTATCCGCAGTTTTAATACCACGCTGCATAGCATCAACAGCTTGTTTTGAGGTCGTCGTTAACTCTTTAAGTACTTTTTGTATTTCTTGTGTCGATGTTTGAGTGCGAGACGCTAATGTTCTTACTTCGTCGGCAACCACAGCAAATCCACGACCATGTTCACCCGCTCTGGCTGCTTCAATGGCGGCATTTAAAGCCAATAAATTTGTTTGGTCTGCAATGCTGCTTATGCTCCCCAAGATATCGTTTACTTTATGAGTAAAAGCATCTAATTGGTTCACTACAACAGCTGTTGTTTGTACTTCATCCGCCAACTCTTTGATGGTATTTACCGCATCATTGACAATCACAAACCCTTTTTTTGCTTCTGTGTTGGCATTCTCTGCTTCCAATGCCGCGCTGGAAGCATATTCAGCAATATGAGTGACGCTTACAAACATTTCTTTCATCGCTTGCGATATCTGCTCTATGGCCTCATTTTGTTGTTGTACATTGAGTTCACTGTACTGACTGCCACTAAGTAACGTTGCCGCAACTTCGGTTAAATGTTCAGTGGTATTCTTTGTATCGGCAATAGATGATTGAAGTTTAGATACAAATTGATTAAACCAGTAAACAAGTTGGGCTATTTCATCTTTGCCTGCATAGTGGATCCGTGCACGCAGATCACCTTCACCTTCGGAGATATTACGTAAAGACTGAGTCACACTGTCAATAGTATTAATGATGGAGCTATTAACTAATAAGCCCATGATAACCATCAACACAGTCGCAATTACACCAATCAGTAGGACACTATTTTCTGCCTGGCTTGAACTGGCGATAGTTGCTTGAATACTTTGCTGAAATTGTTCAGATAAAAGTGATTTTTTATCGGCAAATTGTTTGACTAATGTTTGGTATCGCTTTGCATTTTCAGCCGCTTGAAGCTGTATTTTGCTAAAGTCGACATCATCTTTAATAAATTCAGCGGCTAAACTACGAGCATTATTATAATAGATGCTAACGTCATTATTCAGTTGTCTAGCAGTACTGGCTTCTTCTGGCAGTAGTTCAACAAGTTGGCGCAAATTAGTTGAAATTTGCAATACCATAGTATTGGCGACGTCTAAGGCATCCTCTTCCCCCGTGGTAATTGCCGACTGGATAGTTTGATCTAATTGTAATATTAGGCCTTGATTCACTGTCGCAAGATTTAAGGCTGGATAAAGTTGATTTTGAAGTCCATTTAAGCGTTGTGCATTATTTTTGCCGGTTTGATTATTGATGATAATCGAAATGACAAATGACACGATAGCGACAAACGTTAGCAGGGCAATTCTATGCCTGATTTTTAAATTAATTAGCTGCATATGGCCTTGTGTTAATTTAGTTAAGTCGAAACTGGTGGACAATAATAACAGTTTCGATTGTTACTTAAAATTATTAACGTTTGCTTAACGGTTAATATATAGGTGTAAAAAGAGTTGTGGCGGATAGAAAAGTGAGTTGTTATTCGTTATAGCGTTTAAAACGGTTGTTGCTGTAACTGTTTTTTTTACTAATAATTTGATTTAGATAGTTTTTTTTGTTGTTACCTGGGGAGGGTTATCATTAAATCTGTTTATATTTTGAGGTTGGTTAGGATGATTTTGGCTATAAAATTATTATGCAAAGTGTTACGGTTGAGTAACACTAAGCTGATAAATATTAAGTCGAGTTATAAGTTATTTATTGTTGTTATTAATAATTAATGAGAACAGCTTTACATTATGTAAAACCGTTCTCACTTTTATAAGCTATGGCTTAGTGATCTAGTAGCCAATCGCCGCAGAACCTGCGCGTCTTGGGTCTGAAGCACCAAAAAGACCTTGTTCTGTCATCATTATCGATTGAGTACTGCCGATCGACTCTTGCACTTTCACTTTGTGACCTTTGGCTTCAAGTAATGAAATTGTATCGCGATTCAATGTATGTTCCACCCAAATAAAATCAGGTAACCATTGGTGATGCATACGTGCAGCAGCGGTTGCTTCTGCAATGTTTAAGTTATGATCAATAATGTTCATAATCATTTGCAAGGTAATTGTAATAATTCGCGAGCCACCAGGGCTGCCGGTAACAATGAAAGGTTTACCATCTTTCATCACCATGGTTGGACTCATCGAGCTAAGAGGGCGCTTATTTCCTTGCACTGCATTGGCTTCTCCACCAATTAAGCCATAACCATTAGGGATACCTGGTTTAACCGAAAAATCATCCATTTCATTGTTTAATAAAATCCCCGTGCCTTTAGCGACTAAGCCCGAACCATAACTAAAATTAAGGGTATAGGTATTCGCAACGGCATTGCCCCATTTATCGATAACCGAGAAGTGGGTAGTTTGATCGCTTTCATAGGGTGCCAGTTTCCCCGGTTTAATTTCACTGCTGGGTGTCGTTTTATTTATCGAGATTTTGCTGGCAATCTCTTTAGCGTATTCTTTGCTAGTCAATTGTTTAACTGGCACGGTAACAAAATCAGGGTCACCTAAATACTCACTACGGTCGGCATAGGCGTATTTCATCGTCTCCGCCATAAGATGTAAGGTATCTGCGGTATTGTGGCCTAATTTATCAATAGGGAATTGTTCAAGTACATTGAGCATTTCGATAATATGAATCCCACCAGATGATGGCGGTGGCATTGATACCACTTCGTAGCCGCGATAATTACCTCTAACCGGTTCGCGCTCAACCACTTTATAGTTAGCGAGATCAGTTAAACTCATCACACCGCCAGCATTTTTGACCGCGGAGACAATTTTTTCTGCTGTTTTACCCTGGTAAAATCCTTTGCTGCCTTTCTGGGCAATTAATGATAATGACTGCGCTAATTCAGGTTGCTTGAATAATTCATTGACCTGATAATTACTGCCATCGGCATGGTAGAAGATTTCTGCTGAACTTGGCCATTGGGTAATACGAGTTTTAAGACCAGCTAAAGAGTTTGATAGATCTGAAGTGACTAATATACCCTCTTTGGCAAGCTTAATAGCAGGCTTAATGACTTGAGCCATGGTCATGGTGCCATACTGTGTTAATGCTACTTCCATCCCCATGACGGTCCCCGGAACACCAACCGCTAAACCATGCTCACGACTGAGCTTATCGACGGCATTGCCTTGTTTATCAAGGAAGATGTCTTTGTGTGCTTTTGCCGGAGCCGTTTCACGGTAATCGATAGCAATGGTTTTATTTTGCTCTGCTATATGCACCAGCATGAAACCACCGCCACCGATATTACCCGCTCGAGGTAAGGTTACTGCAAGGGCATAGGCCACTGCTACGGCCGCATCGACCGCGTTGCCACCTTGTTTTAAAATATCAACGCCAATTTGGCTGGCTAATGCTTCTTGGCTTGAAACCATGCCGTGCTTAGCATAGATTGGCTGAGCCGTTGCCATTTCACTGAAAATTGAAATGTCGTTTGCTTGGCTGTTAGCAATATGAACTGCGGGGTAACAAAGCGTCAGCGTTAATGCGCTGCTTAATAGAAGTGGTGTTAATTTAGGGAATCGTGTCACGATTAATCCTTGGCGTAAATAGAAAAGATATTGTGGTAGAACATGCCACATGATAACAAAAATTGGTATGAGTTTTAGTAGCAAAGCGTTAATTATTATAGGGTAGGTGTGGGTGAAACAAGTAAAATCACAAGGGTATCAATATAAGTTTGTTAATAGTATTAACACCATAGATTGTTCTATATGGAATGAGATTTTTGGGGTGTCTCACCCTTTTACCCGCCATGAATATTTATCTGCACTTGAAATGAGTGGTTGTGTCAGCACTGAAACGGGTTGGACACCGATGCATCTTGTGGTGCTGGATATTGATAATATTATTGCCTTGATGCCTTTGTACCTTAAAACGCATTCTTGGGGTGAGTATGTGTTTGATTGGGCTTGGGCTGAAGCCTACGAGCGCAATGATATAGAATACTATCCTAAACTTGTTGGCAGTATTCCGTTTACGCCCACCACAGGTCGGCGTGTGGGTTTTAGTACTGCTTTAGCAATAACAGAGCAGCAATCGGTAATAGAGAGTATTCAACACTTTTTATCGCAGACCGTGATTGAACAGAACTGGTCGTCTTGGCATTGCTTATTTACCGATACTGTACAACAGCAGCAGTTTTCTCAAGCAGGAGTTATGCAACGAGTGGGTTGCCAGTTTCATTGGCACAACCAAGCTTACACTGACTTTAATGATTTTTTAGCCACATTAACTTCACGCAAACGTAAAAATATTCTCAAAGAGCGGACTTTAGCCAGGCATGCGTTACAGTTCCGTTTTGTTGATGGCGATAAGGCCAGTAATGAACAGTGGCAGAGTTTTGTTCGTTGTTATCAAAGTACTTATTTAAAACGTTCTGGTCATGCAGGTTATTTATCACCTGCATTTTTTGAGCAAATAGCGGCAACCATGGGCGCGTCGATACGTTTATTGATTATTGAGGATACAGTCGGAGAACTCGTTGCTTCGGCATTGTACTTAGTGTCAGACACACATTTATTTGGCCGCTATTGGGGAGCCTTAACCGAATGTGATGGATTGCATTTTGAGGCATGTTACTACCAAGGAATTGAGTTTGCTATTGCCAATCAATTAAGCGTATTTGATGCCGGCGCACAAGGTGAGCATAAAGTGATGCGAGGATTTCTACCGGTGAAAACTTACTCCAACCACTTTATTGCTCATGAAGGCTTTAATAGTGCAATTAGCCACTTTTGTCAGCAAGAACAAGCGCACATTGATATTTATATGCAACAAATGTGTCAGCAACTGCCGTATAAGTCGATTGAAGCTCAGTCATAGTTATTCTGTATCGGTTAGCCTAGTGCTAACCAAATACCAACCACTATCATTAAACTTCCGGCGATACGGTTCATCCAACGGATATTATCGCCGCGGCTTAAAAATAGCCGTAAGCTTTTACCGCCACTAGCATAAGCCAGCATAGAGACACTTTCGGTGATCATTATAATTCCGAGTAACACAGCAAGTTGCGGGCCTACGGCATTATCGACATTTATAAATGGTGGTAATAACGAAATCATAAAAGCCCAACCTTTAGGATTGGCTATAGCGGTAATAAATCCTTGGCTGATTAAACTGACACGACTGGTTTTTACTTCAATATTATTAATGATGGCCATTCTGCCTTTTGCGCGCCACATATTAACACCAATGTAGCCAAGGTATGCCCCTCCAACCCACTTAAGGATATCAAATACCTGTGGGTAATTGAGCATGATGCTGGCAACCCCAAGTACTGCTGCAATAGCGACTAAGGCCACACCGACTAATTCACCCAGCATCATCCATAACGTTTTACGTACACCAATACTCATCCCTAGGGTCATGGCCAATGTCATGCACATTCCAGGGGTGATAGACACAAAAAAGAACGTCGGGATAAAAACGGCAAGCACAGCATAATCTGGCATGAGTAAAGTCTTTGATTAACGATATGGATGGCAGAGTGTAATAGGCTAAAATGATAAAAACCAGCAATTTGCTGGTTTTTATGTATCACTTCGTGTCTATAAAATTACAGCACGCCGCGTTTCATTTGATCGCGTTCAATCGATTCAAATAATGCGGTAAAGTTACCCTCACCAAAGCCAAGGTTATTTTTACGCTGAATGATTTCAATGAAGATTGGGCCAAACAAATTTTTAGTGAAAATTTGTAACAAGTAACCATCATCATCACCATCAACCAAAATCTGGTGATGCTTGATACGATCGTGATCTTCGCTCACCTGTGGCAACTTGTCGAAAATGGTATCGTAATATTCTGGAATAATATCCAATGTCTTGATCGATGTACCTTCCATAGCATCTAATGAGGCTACAATATCGCGGCTTCTGAACGCCAGATGTTGAACACCTGGGCCGTTGTATTCACCTAAATATTCATCAATTTGATTTTTGTTATTGCCTTTGCCTTCGTTTATCGGGATACAGAAGCTGCCATCTGGAGAACGTAGCGCATAAGACACCAGTGCTGTTTGTGCACCACTAATGTCAAAATAACGTACTTCGGTAAAACCAAAAATATCCTTATAAAAGTTAGCCCATTTTTCCATGGTGCCTTTATAGACATTATTGGTTAAATGGTCGACTTCCATAAAGCCTTTCTCTGGTGTGACAATCGGTTGCTCTAAATCAATAAAGTCAGTTTGATAAATATTGTTTTGTTCGCCAAAGACATCGATAAAATAAATTAAGCTGTCGCCAATGCCATAAATAGCCGGATAAGGCATGTCTTTATTGGCATCATCAGCCGGTTTTGCGCCACGGGCTACTGCTTCTGTAAATGCAAATTGTGCATCTTCAACACGCCAGCCCATTGAACAAATAGCCGGACCATGAGATTTAGCAAATTCAGCAGAAAACCCTGCACGGCCTTTATTCAATAAAAAGTTAATATCATTCTGTTGGTAGTAAACAATGTCGTTATCTTTAGCTTTTTTTAACATTGAAAAACCAAAATCAATAAACACTTGATGCATATATTCAGTATCTGGACTGGCAAATTCAGTAAATTCAATGCCTAAAAGTCCCAGTGGATTAAGTTCGCTAGCCATTTTGTTTTCCTTTATGTTATGTCAACACGCCATCACTCTTTGGTGACTTTGGTTAAAGATAAATGTGGTCTTAGTTTTCTAACCAAGAGCGGTTGTAATCATCACTCATGCAATTTTTTACATGAGTTGTTAAATTAAGTGGGGCGAAGGTATCAACCATCACCGCATATTCGTAGGTTTCAGTTTTGCCTATAGAGGCTTCTGTGCGCCCAGGTTGAGGCCCATGGGGCACACCTTTTTGATGTAAGGTCATATAACCTGCTTCAATACCAGTGCGGCTCATAAAGTCACCGTCGACGTAATACAACACTTCATCACTGTCGATGTTGTTGTGATAATAAGGTGCTGGGATCGATTTCGGATGAAAATCGTATGGGCGTGGCACAAAGTTACAAATGACAAAATTGTGTGCACTGAAGACTAAATGCTCAGACGGTGGTAAATGAATTTTGCCTACTTTGGGTGCATATTCGGTAATATTAAATGCCCATGGATATACGCAACCATCCCAGCCCACTAGGTCAAATGGATGCCATTGCAGAGTCATTTTCTGGTAGCGATCACCAAACTTACACATTAATGGGAACTGACCTTTTTCGACCACGGCATCAGCCAAGGTTGGGGTACGAATATCTCGCTCACAATAAGGGGCCGATTCCAGCATTTGGCCGTATTCGTTTCTAAAATGCTTAGGCACTTCTACCATTGAAGACGATTCGATAACAAATAAGCGTACATTTTGATAATCGTTAAATTTAAGTTGGTAAGTGGTCCCGCGTGGAATAATTAAGTAATCCCATTTTTTGGTATCAATGATGCCGTATTCACTCAATAATTGGCCTTCACCTTCGTGAATAAACACCACTTCGTCAGCATACGCATTGCGGTAAAACTCTTTGGTGTCTTCAGTTACTTTCGCTGTATACATCGCAACATCATTATTGAAAAATATTTTATTTCGGGCGCTAAAAAAGTTGCCTTGGCAGTCGGCTTGGCGCGAGTCTAATTTGTAATTTTGAATTAACGAGTCTTGCCATTGTTCACCATGAGATAACGAGTAAGGTTGAACGTCTATCGCTTTAGTTGGCATGTTGTGATGATATTTATTGGAATAAATATTCGAAAAACCATGGGTCGAGAATAATTCTTCACGGTACAACTCGCCGTTGTCCTTTTCAAAGGCAATGTGACGTTTGGTCGGGATTTGACCCTGCTTAACATAGAATGGCATGTGATGTCCTACGGTGAATCGACTACGAGTGTCGTGGCGTAATATTATTTTTGTTAGGGCCTAATCGCATAGGTTAAACCAATATGTGATCTTATTAACAATTTAGTGGTAAAGATCAACAAAAAAAAGAATAATAAATAGCGCAATACTATCGATTTTTTAGATTGTTATGTTAGCTTTACATTAGTGTATCGATAACAAGACAGTGGAAACCATATGCGAATAGATATTGATGCCTTTAATGTACTGCAAGTGCTTGTTGAGGAAGGGAGTTTTTCAAAAGCTTCGGAGCGATTACATAAGGCCCAGTCGGCAGTGAGCTATCAGGTTAAAAAACTGGAGCAACATTTAGGCGTAACATTATTTAATCGAGATCATTATCGAGCGGAATTAACACCAGAAGGTAAGGTTATTTTGGCCGAAGGGCAACGGCTGTTACAACATTTAGCCAATATTGAACATCTTGCCAGTCGCTTTAGCCAGGGCTGGGAGCCAAAGCTTGAATTGGTTATCGACGGTGCGTTACCGATGGAACCGATTATGACCGCGCTTAAGCGGATGTCAGAACATAATATCCCTACCAAAATTCAACTTAATATGGAATTTTTAGGCGGGGTGCAACATCGCTTTGAGCGTGAGCAAGCAGACTTAATGCTGGTTAAGGATTATCGTACTGGCCCCTCGTATCATCCTAAAGCTCTGCCAACCATTACCAGTGTGCTAGTGGCATCATCACAACATCCATTAAGTCAGCTTAAAGGGATTAGTTTACCTGAGTTACAACAACATGTTGAGTTAACCATTGAAGACTCATCTCCTGGTAAACGTGACCGTGATGAAATGCAATTTGGCGGTGATAAAGTATTTTATTTATCGGGCTTCATAATGAAAAAAAATGCGTTGTTAAAAGGCTTAGGTTTTGGCTGGATGCCAGATTTTTTAATTGCTGAAGAGTTAGTTAAGCAAGAGCTTATCGCGATTGATTTTATTGGCGGCAATAGATTTAGTTTTACGCCGCAATTAGTGTCAACGTTAGAACGCCCACTTGGCCGAGCGGGGCAATTATTTACCGAATTGATTCTAGAAGAGTTTGCACAATATCAACTGCAACAACAATTAGGCTTAAGTGGAGCAGGATTAGGCTAAATATTGGCGTCAGTCTGTTCTCGCGGGCATCAATAATACATTGCTGCCATAACATACTGAAATGTTATCGTGTTAAATGGCGGTTCATTTTGTTACCTTAAATATACTCATCGAATAATGCCTCGCCGTGTTAGCCGACCACAATGAATAGATTAATTTTTAAGGAATGAAAATGACCAGAAAAAGCCATGAAGTAGATTATGAGATTATCGGTTCTAGTATGCAACTTGTTGAAGTTGAACTGGATCCAAATGAAACCGTCATCGCTGAAGCTGGCGCCATGACCTATGTTGAAGAAGATATTTGTTTTGAGGCTAAAATGGGTGACGGGTCAGAGCCGGAATCAGGCTTTTTTGGCAAGTTACTTGGCGCAGGTAAACGTGCTATTTCGGGTGAAGGTATTTTTATGACTCACTTTACCAATGAGGGCCAGCAGAAACGAAAAGTGGCATTTGCCGCGCCGTATCCTGGAACTATTTTGGCGATTGACTTAGCTCAGTATCAAGGCGAGCTTATTTGTCAAAAGGACAGTTTTTTAGCCGCAGCACTTGGTACGCAGGTGAGCATGAAGTTTAATAAGCGCTTAGGAAGCGGTTTTTTTGGTGGCGAAGGATTCATTCTACAAAGCCTAAAAGGCGATGGCATGGCGTTTGTGCATGCTGGTGGGACATTAATTAAAAAAGAATTACACGGTGAAACATTGCGGGTTGATACTGGCTGCTTAGTCGGATTTACTCCTGGTATTGATTATGATATTCAGCGTTCAGGTTCATTAAAATCAATGGTGTTTGGTGGCGAAGGCTTGTTTCTTGCCACCTTAAAAGGCCATGGTACGGTATGGTTACAAAGCTTACCGTTTTCTCGCATGGCTGACCGTATTATTGCTCATGCACCATCTAGTGGTGGTAAAGATAAAGGCGAAGGCTCTGTTCTTGGTGGAATAGGACGAATGATTAACTAATACGGACATTATATGCTCAGGCTTATTTAGATAATTAAATATTATATAAGTCTGAGCGGCTATCCTGCGAATAAAGAGTCTATGAGTTAAGGTGTTTACTGACTGTTTATTGATCCCCTCCAGTTGTTCATCAAAAGCATTATTTAAGGTTATTAATTCGGGGTTGTTAATTTAATAATGTGTTGATATTGCTCTTGGGAAACCGGTTGTACACTCAAGCGAGCACCTTTAGCCACTAATACCATGTTTTGCAGTGCGAGATCAGCTTTCAATTGTTTCAAGCTCACTGGCTGAGAAAGTTTGGCCATAAATTGGATATCGACTTGCCACCATCGAGGCGTATTAGTGTTAGATTTCACATCAAAATACGGTGAACGGTTATCAAAAGCACTGATATCGATTTGAGCATCACTGCTAATTTTTGCTAAACCCACAATGGCAGGTACTTTACAGCTAGAGTGGTAAAACAACACTACATCGCCTAAGGCAATTTGATCGCGAATATAATTACGTGCTTGATAGTTACGAATACCCTGCCAAGCAACGGTTTGCTGCTCACTCATCTGTAGATCATCAATACTAAAGTCATCTGGTTCAGACTTCATTAACCAATAGTTCATGTGATCCCATTACTTGTCATTAAAGAGGCTGAATAACCTTTTAGCGCTTAAAGATGGCAATGTACACGTTGCTGATGCGATTAGGCAAATAAAAAAGCCGATAGTATTATACTATCGGCTTTTTACAACAGTGGTCATTCAACGGTTATTAATGAATGTTAATAAATTGGTTTGGCAATAACAGTTTGGCCAATAGGGGTTAAACTTAACAGGGCCAACTTAAGATGCTGTAACGCGAAAGGAATACCTATAATAGTTACAAAACAAGCTAGAGCATGGACTAGATGACCAATCGCGAGCCAAATACCAAAGCACAAAAACCATATGACATTACCGACCAAACCTAACGTGCCAGTGCCAATATCTTCTTGGCCTGAAATATGTTTTCGGTTAACGGTTTCTTGTCCAAATGGCCAAAAAGCTAATTCGCCAATAACAAAACAAGCACGGCCAAATGGGATGCCAATAATACTAATAAAGCACAGTATCCCTACAAACCACCAGGCTAGCCCCATAACAAAACCACCCATTAAAAACCAAGCAATATTAAAGATTAAGCGTAAAAGTGACATTTTCAATCCTATCAATAGTCAATATTACTTAATGTAAGCCATATTCGTGCCATATTTTTAACCAACTGATTTTTATGAGTTAAAGTTTGTTTTTATACTGTATGGTTAATGTAGTGTGAAGATTAATACAAATGAATCGATGAGATTTATCATTTTTTAGTTAAAATGCTCATATTACAGTTGATTGAGACAATTTATGTTTTCGATAAGCCCAGTACAAGCGATGAACTTTGAAGGACGCAGTATCTACATTAAGCGGGATGATTTATTACATGCTGATTTTAGTGGTAATAAAGCGCGTAAATTTTATCATTTCTTACATCATGATTATTCACATGTTACCCAGCTCGTGGCTTCGGGCTCTGCACAAGCAAACTCCTTGTACTCATTGTCTGTACTTGCAAAGCGGCAGGGGTGGAAATTTGATTATTACGTAAGCCACATCAGCGAGTTTTTATTACAACATCCTCAGGGGAATTATGCTGCAGCGATACAAAATGGCGCCAATATTATAGATGTTCGTCATTTGACTGATGCTGAAAACCTTGAAGGTTTGCATTTAGACGATGCGATGCGACATATTGTTTCATCAGACCCAAGCTATGCAGATAAAAACAACGTACTTTTTATTCCGGAAGGTGGCCGTTGTGAGTATGCCGAAACTGGGATAGCACAACTCGCCAGTGAAATTATTCAATGGGCACAAGATCAACAAAAAAATAAGCTAATGATATTTTTACCCTCAGGTACCGGCACTACTGCAGCTTATTTAAATAAACAAATTATTCAACAACAGGCTAAATTACTATTAATGGATGTTATTGCCATAGAGGTATTAACTTGCAGTACCGTAGGAGGAGATGGATATTTACGTCAACAACTCTCACAATTAGTCGATGAGGTTTATTTTCCTAAAATTATTAATGATGGTCATAAATATCATTTTGGGAAATTATCACGACGTTGTTTTGATATGTGGAATACTGTATGTCAGTCGGGAATTGAATTTGAATTGTTGTATGATCCCGTTGGTTTTCTAGTATTACAACATTATTTAAAAAGTAGTGCTGTTAGTGCTAGCAATATTCTTTATATCCACCAGGGAGGATTATTGGGAAATAAAACTATGTTACCTAGGTACCAACGAAAGTTCCCAAGCACTGTTTAACTATATAGTGAGTGCAGGCATTAGTGGGTGTTGTAAAACGTTGGTATATAGAGTTTTTTAATAGTGAATTAAAGAGTCGTAAACAGGAATTGTGTGCTGTGAGATTAGCGAGTTATTCATTTTACTCTGTTTTAATAAACATCGGTAATTGAGAGGAGAATACCGAGAAATGAGTTTATTAAATAACAGAGTAAATGATTAACGCAAAGCGTTAGGGGGATTACTTATTAGCTGACAATAACCATTTCATAAAGTTTATTGCTTCAATACGCTTTGAAAAGGTTTTTTTGTTTTTACCTAGGCTGTCGGTAAAAGCAATTGAGTTCTTGTTTGACGAAATAGAATTAACCGGAAAGCTAACTGAAATTTCGTGTCCATTCATGTTGTATGACATTGGTCACACTCCTTTATATATATCCACCAATTAGGTGAGAAAATTGTTCAATAAAATATCCTTGGCATTTTTTAGTGTTGCAAAAGATTAATGTTTCGAGATTTAACTTAACCTATCCTTAACTCACTAATCAAGTGTTGTTATGTAAATAGTTGATTAAGGTCTATTTTGTGTCGGTAACGTTGACGTTACGACATGACCTTAAGGGACCTAATACATACGAGCACTTAATTTTATAAGTTAAACACAGTTTTATGACAACAATATTACGTGGATAGACATTATCATATCAACATAAATTAATTGCATATCAAAAACGATGTACAGAAGCTTGTCTTGGGTTTATTTACGAAGTGAAGTTGAGCAGACTTACTGGTAGGTGACCAAAATTAACAAGAAAACTAAATCTGTGTGGATAATATACTGAGTGTTTGCATATGGCAATAGTCTTTTTCATATTTTAATCAAATTAATGCTGTTTTTGATAAAAAAATCTTAATCGAGAAAAATTATAGTGCTTACTCAGACTCAATAATTACATTGTAATAACCTACTTTACCCTAAGAACATGATGAACTTAAGCTCATCATGTTCTCTAAGTATATGTATTATCGATATAAATCACACACAAAAATGAAATGTATCGCAGAAAACACTCAACATTAATAAAGCAAATCGCCAATTGGGTTTAATAACTTGCTGATACCTTTAGTGAAATATAAAGGTGCATCAACAATGGTATAACACAAACAGCCTTCAAGTGTTTTAGGTGAATGTTGATGATCTTTATCAAGCAACATAAAATCACCAGGCTTATAGGTGTTGTAACAGTCGCTAAATTCACCAGCAAGAAGCAAGGTTAACTCAGCTCCTTTGTGAGTATGTTCGGGTATTTCACCATTTGGGGCAATGTGCAATAAACTTGCTCTAGCCTGTGATTCGCCTGTATCGAGTCTTAAACGACTCACTTTGCCGATACCTTGCCATGATGCATTAATTTGTTTGCGAAATACTCTCGGTAGTGGGTAAAACTGACCTTTAATACTGACACTATTATCTTCAATACTATTGACTTTATTCGGCTGCTCGGCCACTAAGGTGTCTAATGTTGAATTTAACAACTGGTTGAGTAATTCATCTAATTGATGATTGTCATTAGTGTCCACAGATTGATGTGTCGCTGTAGACTCAAATTGTTGCTCAGAAAACGCAATCGTCATCTGATCAAGTTGTTGTTGGCAGTGTTGGCACAATTCAGCGTGGGCGGAAATAGCTATCGACATCGATAACGGTAATTCACCTTTAGCATGGAGAGACAGCAGATGCTGGTCTGGGTGATAATTAATCATAATGTTTCTCCATAAAGCTTTTTAATTTTTCTAAACCTAATCTAAGTCGAGATTTAACGGTTCCAATTGGGATATTCAGTTTGTCAGCCAGCTCTTGCTGAGTAAGCTCTTGCATATAAATACCTTGTACTACTTGTCTTTGAAGAGGGGGGAGTTCCTCTACATGCTGTAATAATGTTGCCGATAATAAAAAATCATCATCGTTATTTTCAGCATCATCAGACTCAAATAAAGGCCAAATTTCATCACCGAATGCATCTTCTCGGTTGTGTTGCACCTTTCTTAGCATGTCAAAACACTGATTACGCATAATGGTAAATACCCAGGTACTCACAGCAGCCTTGTCGGCATTGTAAAGATGGGCTTTTGTCCATACTCGAGTCATTGTCTCTTGAACTAAATCCATTGCTAAACCTTGTTGGCTTAAGCGCTGAACGCCAAAAGAATTAATTTTAGGGCCGAAATGCGAAAAAAGTTTTGCAAAAGAAGTTTTACATCGATGATTAGCCACTTGCATAATTAATGCAGCAAGTTCATCTGCCATTGGATTAGGTTCGTCTGATTTCATAGCACCGTTTCGTTTTATTAAGGATCTTTGTGCAAGATGCCCCTTATCATAACGACTTTGTGTGCTTTGTGATTGAATATTTTCCATTATTTTCACTCGCATCCAATAAATAAGTCATCGAGCATAAGTCATTGTGTCATTTATGCTGTGGCTAGTCTGAGCTTAAACCTTTCTAAGCAATGTCCGGTTTGATGATGTTATACGTAACGATATTATATTCGGATCACTGTTGAGTATTATTTTATAATGTCGAATAACAATGATTTAGCTAATTGATGATCATAGCTGTTAATACATTGGTATTTTTCCTTTGAACTCAATGGGATAATTTCAATCCAACGCTGGCATACCCACGACATATCATTAAAGCTTTCATCAGAGTAGTGGGCAAGATGTTGTGGATATTGCTGTAATATCTGCTTTAAAGTATGGCTCAATTTTTTATCTATCTCACGGTCAGCAGTGTTCTCATTTGACTGCTTGTTCTGAGGTTCCATGATATCGCTCGGCCAAGTATCAATTAAACTAACATCCGCGCGCTTTAAACCGTCACTTTCAACGCTGATTTGATTAATAGTGAATGTTTGTTGTCCCTGTACACTGATACCAAGTAATCCATCTTCAAGGGTTTCAAAGTCAATAATCTGGGTTAAAGTACCAATAGGTAAAATCGTTTTTTTATCATCAGCCAGCATGCACAAACCGAATCCGCTGCCACTTTTGAGCGATTCAGCAACTAAGCGTTTATATCTTGCTTCAAAAATACGTAATTGCGTATATCCCTGAGGCAATAGGCAAACCGGAAGTGGAAATAGTGGGATAATCATAACGGCCTCTGTATGCATTTTAATAAATATTCTTAATTGTTATACGCGCAGCGTTGGCTTAACGATCACCTTTCATTGGGAGCTAATCACCCCCAAATGATATTATTCATATCAACAATCAAAAGCGGATAGTTCGATCATAAACGCTTTTTAACAGCAACGTGAATCGAAGGTTTGTCGATAAATTCCACACATGTTGGCTATTAAGCTCAATGATAATTTCATCTGTATATAGTCCATCAACAGATTGAACCATGTCATGTATTTGGTGCGCCATAAAAAGGCCACCCAAAATGATACTTTCACTAAGCTTTGGGTATTCATTTTTGTCAATAACATATTCTTCCAAGGCGATTGATTTTATTGTTATTTTCTTTTTTAAATCTACGACTGATAATAACTACCTTATTATTTTTAGGCCTATATTGTGCAATTATATGGGGTGTGTAGCGCTCAAATGAATGATTAAGCCAGGCAATGTCATACCAACAAGTAGCTAAGTATTGATTTGGCTCAAATGGGTTAACCACTTCAACGGTCTTATCGCTGACTCTTCTACACAAATCTGAAGCAAAATGAACTTTGTGACAAATCGATGATCAGATCTGGTAACTCAATCAATTTGCAGATTAATAATGTCTATTTTCAACGCAGAGCAATGGTCATACAATCACTTTAAAAACGGTTCATTTGGTGACTCACGTCGCACTGACCGTGTCATCGAAGTTGCTGCCGACATGGCGCGTTGTAGCGGTAAGTCAATCGCTTTATCATGTCGAGGTAATGAAGCTAAAGTTGAAGGGGCTTATCGATTGATCCGTAATGACAACATTTCTCCAGAAGTGATTAGAGCTTCTGGTTTTCAACATACTGCAGAGCTTGCCCAGCCCTATGCTGAGATATTAGCCATTGATGACACCACTGCGTTGAGTTACAAACACCAAGTAGCACAAGAGCTTGGCAAACTTGGGACGACGACAGATAAATCACGTGGTTGGTGGGTTCATTCAACCCTGCTATTAGACAGCTTCACGACTCAGACTATCGGGCTTATTCATCAAGAATACTGGCTTCGTCCTAATAACCCTGAAGATGCTGACGAAAAAGAAAGTGGTAAGTGGTCAGAAGCGTCCTATTTCTGCCGTCAACGCTTGGGAGACATCATGTCACGGGTCATTTCAGTGTGTGACAGAGAAGCAGATATATTGAGTTATATTCAAGATAAGCAGAAGCATAATGAACGTTTCGTTGTTCGAGCGAAACATTCAAGAGCACTGGTTGAGACAGGACCTAAGTTATTTGAACACCTTGAGTCACAAGCAGAACTGGGTGAATACACTATCGATATCGCCCAGAAAGGGACAAAAAATAGTAAAGGGAAGCCTGTAAACCGCGTAGCCAGAAAAGCCAAGCTAACCATTAAAGTGGCACAGGTTACCTTCAAAGCAAAAGGTGAAACTCAGCCTGTCAATGTGGTGTACGCTCAAGAAAAAACATCAAAAAACGTGACCGAGCCGTTGCGCTGGATGTTATTAACAACAGAGCCAATCGATACGTTAATTCAAGCACTTCATATTATTGATATTTACACCGCAAGATGGCGAATTGAAGATTTTCATAAAGCATGGAAAACGGGTGCAGGAGCTGAGCGCCAAAGAATGACAGAGCCTAAGAATTTAGAAAGAGCGGTTTCAATCTTAGCGTTTATCGGCGTCCGTTTACTGCAACTCAGAGAAGCCATCACCCTCCCTTATTATTTACGTAAAAAAGGGCTGCTTGAGGAGGCCAAAGCAGTGGAGGCTCAACGCTGTGACACGGTGCTCGAAGAAGATGAATGGAAGGTGCTAATGCGGTTTAATAAGCCTAGAGGGCATAAAGATAAAGGAGCGCCGAGTCTGAAGTGGGCGTATCAATCAATCGCAAAGCTGGGTGGTTTCACCGATACCAAACGAACAGGGATCGCAAGCTGGACGGCGGTTTGGGAAGGTTGGAGTACATTACAGTCTCATGTTGTAGGCTACCGAGTCGCGAAAGAAATGATTGCTGATGGCGAGAGCTTATGAGATCTGATCAAGAGACAGGTCTTATCGATTAATGTACCAGCCGATAAACTCAATGATAAAATACCGACGCTAAAATGGTGTACAGATTTTAAAAATCGTTTGATAAATATTATCTTTACTAGCGTTTTATGGGGATAAGATAGCTTGTGCCTCGGCTAAAATATTACTGATATTAAGGTTTTTTCGATCTTATGTGCCTATTTTTTCACTTTTTGTAGAGTCGCTCTTGGTTTAATACTGTTTATTGATATTTTTTAAGTATAATTGTAACGACTAATCATGATGCATCTTTGACGTTGCTTGAACATTTGTAGGTGGAACTCGTTTATGAGAAAAGTGCTCGATACAGTTGATCAAAGAACTAAGTTAGTGGGTGAAAATCGACTAGAACTATTGTTATTTCGCATTAACTCAACCCAGTTATTTGCCATCAATGTATTCAAAGTCAAAGAGGTGGTTAAGTTACCGCTGTTAAATACCTTACCGGGCAGTAATCATAATATTTATGGCGTTGCTAATATTAGAGGTATATCAATCCCGGTGATAAATTTACGCGAAGCAATTGGTTTTTCACCTATGCCAGTAACTGACGACAGCAACTTGATTATTACCGAGTATAATCGCAGTGTGCAGGGCTTTTTAGTGGGTAAAGTCGAGAATATAATTAACATGACTTGGAGTGATATTATGCCTCCGCCTAAAACCTCAGGTGCACATAATTACTTAACCGCGATAACCAAAATTGAAGACCAAGGACAATCTCGACTCGTGTCTATTATTGATGTAGAGAAAGTTTTAGCGGAGATTATTGACTACGATGTTAAGTTATCAGATGGTGTGCTTGATGAAGCTCTTGTGTCTTACATGCCTGGTCGCAAAGTGCTCATTGTTGATGATTCATCTACTGCACGAAAGCAAGTTAGAGACACATTAAGTCAACTTGGTTTGGAGATTATTGAAGCGTCAGATGGTCTACAAGCATTACGATTATTACAATCTTGGGCTGATGAAGGTCGACATGTCGCAGATGAATTATTAATGATGATTACCGATGCCGAAATGCCGGAAATGGATGGTTATAAATTAACATCCGAAGTCCGTAATGATCCTCGAATGGCGGCATTATTTATTACACTTAATACTTCACTCAGTGGCAGCTTTAACCAAGCTATGGTGAAAAAAGTCGGTTGTAATGAGTTTATTTCTAAATTTCAACCCGACTTATTAGTCAGCGTGGTCCAAGATCGTTTACGCACGATAATTGGATAGTGATAGAGCGTTACTTGTCAATTATTGATCCATATCTTCTGTTAATTCATCAAGGATACGCCGTTGGTTTCCTGGGCTAATACCGATATTAAGCCGAGCTATTTTAACCGCATGGCCAAATTTGGCTTTGCCGAGCAAAGTAATGAGTTGCTGTAAAAATCCACTGTCTAAAGATAAGGTTTGGCTGTAATGGCTAATCGCTTTTGTTAATGAGGTAAAGACAATATCGTCAAACTCAAAACCAGTCTGATATTGACTACTGTCACCTGCTATTTCCCCCTCGAGTAATACTCCGTCAAGGCTTAATGGCCAACCTCTAGCATTCATTCTACTTTGAGCAATTTGATACATCATCCAGGCACTTTTTTTAAAGCCACCAAAAATCATACAATCAAATTCCGATTCTTTGAGTTCTTGTTCAGTCCAGTTAATGCCAATGGCCAAGTCTTTACTATAAATGTTCATTAAATTATCTTTGACCGCATCGCGACAATCCCAAATAGAGGTCAACAGGTTTTTCTTAGCTAACATATGGCATTCTTTACAAGCTGGAATGGCTAGAGAGGGATGGGGAGTATGAGTCATTCTATAGTAATCAAATATATGATTACTGGGTTCGTTGCAAAACCAACAGGTGTGGCGTTTGTCAAAAGGAATATCTATCAGTGTAGGCATGGGCGCAGTATCAGTGGGTGATAAAATGATGGATTAACTTAGCGAATAAGCATAAATCAACCTGAGATTTGGAATAATTGAGTTGCTATAACAGTGAGCATAAACAGAGGCTATAATTCACCAAGCAGCAGCTCAATGTTCTATCACCTCTTAAGTATGCACCTTGTATCAATAACAAGAGCAAATTTAGCGATAAAAACTAAACACAATAAATGGTAAATAGATTCCTTATCGTGCGTTTGTTATTCCAAATTCAGGTTAGATGAATATCGATTATTCTTTTTCGAAATCAACTAATTCTTTAGCTAATACAATAGGGTCGATTTCTAAGCACTCTTGCTCAGCTTCCCAGTTAACACCAATAAGTACGCCATCATCATTTAAATCACTAACCCAGTATTCTAAAAAATCAGTGAGCGTAATCGTGACCGGGTTGTAGTCAGCCCATTCGTCTGTGCAATGACTTCTTGCTGCAGCTTCGCTTGACCAAAGTGGCATAACATCAGTTTCTTCAAATTCTGATGAGTCACATACAACCCAACCTTCACCTGTTTCATCTTGTAAGCCCCATAAGACTTGATGTTGTCTTACGCTTTCGATAAAGCTTGATAGTGCTGCAGTCTGTTCTGTCATGATAAATCGCTTAAATAAGTTAGAATTAGCTTCATTATACGGACTCAAAGAATAAGGAAAAGGCTTAATTAATGACAATTATGTTTCTCTGGGTGGTGAATGGATATTTAGAGACTAAATCGATTCATTATTGGTTCACTTTTGAGGATAAATCCAATTTTTTTATAGCGGACTAGCTTGTCAATATCGTTCGAGCCAGTCGAGGTAAACGACAAACTCACATGATAGTGAGTGAACTCATCATTATTAACAATGTTATGCAGCATATTTTTGTTTTTAATTAAATTTCACATAAATAAACAGGGTTTAATGTTATCAGCTCTTGTTTCCTGAAAGCCGATGCGTCACGATATTCAATATTCATTTTGTGTAAATTAAGTGTTGTTCATGGCTCATAAAAGACGTTTATCGGTGTTTATTGCTTCAATGTTTGTATCTAGCACTTTCTTAAGTGCCTGCGCTGCGTCAGCATCTCCCGAACCTGTTGCTGAAGTTAAAGTTACTCCTGTTCAAGTACAAACAGATTTTGCTACTTGCGTGGTTAATTTACAGCAAAAGGCGAAAGATGCAGGCATTTCACAACAGATTATTGACACTACGGTGGCTAATTTAAAATATGTCCCTAGGGTGATTGAATTAGATAATCAACAACCTGAATTTACCACCACCTTCGGTGATTACTTTGACAAACGCGTTACTTCATGGCGAGTTGATCAAGGCCGCAAGCTTATGGCTGAACACCATTTATTACTAAGCCGATTAACGCAACAATATGGTGTACCTGGCCAGTATATTGTCGCTTTTTGGGGTTTAGAAACCAATTTTGGCAGTTACAAAGGTAGCATGCCGGTTTTGAACTCTTTGGCTACATTGGCTTGTGACCCACGCCGAAGCGACTATTTTACTGGTGAATTACTACAAGCGCTTAAGTTAAAGCAACAGTATCAGTTTGACGATAGTAAAATGGTCGGTTCATGGGCTGGTGCGATGGGGCATACTCAATTTATGCCCACTAATTATCGAAAGTATGCAGTTGATGGCGATGGTGACGGTATTGCAGACTTGTGGAATAGTACTGATGATGCCCTGACATCGGCGGCTAACTTTTTACAACACTTAGGTTGGAAAGCGGATGAGCGATGGGGACGTGAAGTGTCTTTACCTGCCGATTATTCGTTTACTTATTTAGGTGGAAAACATCCTTTATCACTAGTTAAGTGGCGTGAGCTTAATATAAAGCAAACTAATGGTCAGCCATTGGCTACACCAGACATGCAAGCAGCCCTTTATTTACCAGCAGGACATACAGGGCCAGCGTTTTTAGGGTATGACAACTTTAACGTGATCATGCGTTGGAATCGATCAGAATTTTATGCCATTGCCGTGGGCCATTTGGCCGATCGTATTAATGGTGGTTTGCCATTAACTCGAGCCGTACCTCAACAACCAAAATTAAGTCGAGAAATCGTAAAGCAGTTACAACAAAAACTCAATGACGCTGGATTTGATGTCGGTAAACCAGACGGTATTTTAGGCCGTAACTCGGTGTTAGGTTTGCAAGCCTTTCAACAGCAAAAAGGGCTAATTGCGGATGGATTTCCTGATGTAGAAACATTTAACGCATTAGGCATCAAATTATAATGGCCACCTAAATGGCCACTTTTTTGTGGATGCATTAGCATGCTTTTGCTAAGCTTCGGCAAATTTTAGATTTAAGGAACGATAATGAGCATTAAAGACGATATGGTAGTGCAGTTTAATTACACGCTACGTGATGAAAAAGGCGATGTGCTTGAATCAAATGAAGGTCGTGAGCCGATTGCATATTTGCACGGACACGACAATATGATGCCTGGTATCGAAGCTGCTATTAATGGTAAAGAAATTGGCGAGAAGTTTACTATTACTCCGCCAGCCGCTGACACTTATGGTGAACGCCAAGAAGATTCAGAGCAACGTGTATCAGTTAAACATCTTGTCGGCGCTAAAGTATGGAAGCCGGGTATGGCAGCAGTGGTGAACACTGAACAAGGCCAACGTCAAGTGACCATCTTAAAAGTGGGTAAGTTTATGGCAACGGTTGATGTCAATCATCCTCTATCTGGCCGTGAATTAACATTCGACATCGAAATTGTCGGTGCTCGAGATGCGTCAGATGAAGAGATTGCTCATGGCCATGCCCATGGCGCTGGTGGTCATCACCACTAATCTGCAAGCGTGTTTATATTCTTAAATCCCAGGTGAATCACTTGGGATTTTCATTTTATGGCTATCTATTATTACGAGGATAGGGCATGGTCATCGATTTTTCAATCGGCAAACTCATTGTTACAATCAATGAAATTCAATGCCGTTTTCATGATAACCAGATTGTTTTGACCGCTTCGGTTGATGATATCAGTTGTTTTCATCAGGGTTTAGTTATTGCTGCTGACGGCGGTACTGTGAGGTGGAGTATCAAGCTCGACAATGCAGTGCAATTGGAACAAGTATTAGATGTTACTGGTATTCAAGCACAGTAATATTTAACCTTATAGATATGCAAGAGTAATCAGACAGACTAATCATTACTGTTTTATTTAAGTGGCAAGTCAGCCATTTGATTTAATCAATAGTGTGCGAATAAATAGGATAATGTTGATGGCTTCTTTAGAAAAAATGGTAATCGAACCGCAAACATCTGCTACGGCATGCGTTATTTGGCTCCATGGTTTGGGTGATTCAGGTGCAGGCTTTGTGCCAGTAGTTCCTGTACTGGGTTTAGCTGCTGCTCATAGTATTCGTTTTATTTTCCCCCATGCACCAGAGCAAGCCGTAACCATCAATGGCGGTTTTGTGATGCGTTCATGGTACGACATTAAAAGTATGGATTTACATGATCGCGCCGATATACAAGGCGTTATGGCGTCTGAGCAAGCTATCCGTCAGTTAGTTGTCGATCAAATTAATAGTGGTATACCTGCGAATAAAATCGTCTTAGCCGGTTTTAGTCAAGGTGGGGTAATGAGTTTGTTTACGGGGCTGCGTTTTGAACAGCAGCTTGCAGGTATTATGGCTCTTTCTTGTTACTTACCCGGTGGTGATAAATTACCAGAACAACTCGCTGAAGCCAATCGTACTACACCAATATTACAAAACCATGGTGAGCAAGACGATGTTGTCCCCATGTTTGCAGGTAAAATGGCAAATGATGCATTGATTGCGCAAAATTATCAGAGTATTTGGAAAACCTATCCGATGGCTCATAGCGTATTACCTAATCAACTTGTTGATATTGGTCAATGGTTACAGCAAGTATTGAAATAACACACTTTCAACATTGTTCTTATTTAAAGACAATGGCTGACATTGTGTATGATTTAAAAAACCATTCTATTTAAGTGGCTTAGCAATTAAAATGCTGAAGCCATTTTTTTTACTTTAAGTTAACATGTCTATTAACATGACAATTGTTTTGCTCAAGAAATTGTCAAAGTGATAAGTCATTGTTAAATAGTGTATTAAGAATCACATTCTGTCATAAAAATGACATCAAAAAGCGTCAATCTTTGTTATCATTCTGGCCGTGGATAGGATAATTCACGGATTTAAAAATATAAATTATAACATCGGGGTAAATCATGACAAATATGTTAATTAAAGGATTAGTCGCAACGGCTGTACTAGCAGCGTTAACCGGTTGTGGCAGTGACGACGACAAAGCAGCCGTCGTCGAACCGACAACATGTGCCGAAGCGGGCGCAGATTGTAAAATATTCACCGTATTACACACTAATGATAACCATGGCCGTTTCTGGTCTAACAGTGATGGCGAATATGGTATGTCAGCGCGCAAGACGTTGATCGACCAAATTCGTGCTGAAGTCAGTTCAAATGGTGGCGAAACATTATTGTTATCTGGCGGTGACATCAACACAGGTGTTCCAGAGTCTGATTTACAAGATGCTGTGCCTGATTTTATTGGTATGAATGAAATTGGTTACGATGCTATGGCAGTAGGTAACCATGAGTTTGATAACCCATTAGCTGTATTAGATTCACAACGTTCAATTGCTAATTTCCCAATGCTTGCGGCAAACATTTATAAGAAAGATGGCACACGTTATTTTGATGCCTACAAAGTATTTGATGTTAATGGCGTTAAAATTGCTGTTATCGGTCTAACCACCGAAGATACCGCTAAAATTGGTAACCCAGAATTTATCGGTGATTTAGATTTTAAAGATCCAAAAGAGGAAATTGTCAAAGTAATAGCAGAAATTAAAGAAGCAAAATCTGCAGATTTAATCTTCGCAACGACTCACATGGGTCACTATGCTGATGCTGCAAATGGCAGCAACGCCCCAGGTGATGTCGCCATGGCTCGTGCGTTAGCTAAAGGTGATTTACAAGCTGTTATCGGAGGCCACTCACAGAATCCAGTATGTATGGAGCCAGGCACCAATAACTATGATGCTGAGTTTACTCCAGGTGCTGACTGTACACCTGATATGCAAAATGGCACTTACATCATGCAAGCTCACGAATGGGGTAAGTACGTAGGCCGTGCTGATTTTGAATACTTCAACGGTGAAATGCATTTAGTAAGCTATAAGCTAATACCTGTTAATTTGAAAAAATCAGTAACCGATGCTGCTGGTGTTAAAACTAAGGTATTGGTTGCTGATGCAATCGAAGAAGATGCAGCATTAAAAGAATTGCTAAAATACTATCAAGATCAAGGTAGCGCTAAGTTAGGCGAAGTGATTGCAACCACTGATGGATTGTTAGATGGTGAGCGTGCAAATGTACGTAACATGCAAACTAATTTAGGCCGTTTACTTGCAGATGCACAGCGCACAAAAGTTAACGCTGACATTGGTGTGATGAACTCTGGTGGCGTTCGTGCCTCTATTCAAGCTGGTAATATTTCTTACCGTGACGTACTAACTGTGCAGCCTTTTGGTAACATGGTAACGCTAAGCACAATGACTGGTGCAGAAGTCACTGAATACTTAAACACAGTAGCATCTTTCCAACGTGGTTCTGGTGCTTATGCACAAATCACGGGTGTGAAAATGACGGTAGATTGTACTGCACAAACAGTCGCTATCAGCGAAATCAATGGTAAAGATTACAGTGCCACTGATTCTTATAGCTTCACAGTGCCAAGCTTTAACGCTGCTGGCGGTGACGGTTATCCAAAACTTAACCCAGTACAAACAGGCTATGTTGACGCTGAAGTGTTATACACTTTCTTCAAAGACAAAGGCACTATTGTTGCAGCAGATTATGCGCCAATGGGTGACATTGTTTATGAAAACTCAAACAGCCCACTAGGTTGTGAAGTTACGGCAAACTAATTAAACTCAATTTAGGTTAATAGATGGGTGCCCATTCATTATTCTGAGTTAAGGTTAGATTACAAACAAAGGCAGCTTCGGCTGCCTTTTTTATTGGTGATAGTTTGGTTGACTCACGATTTAGTAAAGCGATAATGTAATCAATATTCTTTGTTACTATTATTGAACAGTACATTTATAGGGTTGAGAGAAATTAATATGAAAGGTACCTACAGATTATTGTTGTTAGTCACTTTAATCGTGCTTGCACTAACGTGTTATTTAGCCGGTAGCCAAACGGGAGCGGTCACTTTTTTTGTGGCTGGAGCATTACTTGAATCAGCCTTTTGGTTTGGCTTGTTTAGACGGTCTAAAAATACAAGCATTAGTTAACCTTCGGTTATAAGATGCTGCTTGTTGATTTTCTTACTATGATAGTGAGCAGAGTATTGAAATTGCAAATGGATATTTGAAAGTAGACAAGGCAACTTTGGTTGCCTTGTCTACTATAAAGCGATGACACTTTTTTAATGGCGGTTAATTATCGCTGTTTATCTCACTCAATGAGGTATGTTATTTCCAGCCGATATGAGTGGTTAATGTGTGGCTTTGTCCTGGCGCTAATACCACGCTGTCGCCTAGTACGTTGGCCGCCTCTAAACACACCATGGTTAAATAATCATCGTGATTAAACCGAGACAAACGCGTCGACTTATCAATCCAAGGATTCCATAACACCGCCGATTGGCTGTTTTCACGACTGACCACAATAGTACCATTTTGTGTATGTAACTCCTGAGAATTACCTAATTGGGTGTAAACTCTATCGGTTTCTCGTTCAAACTTGACGACATCATCGACTTGTTTAAACGGCCCTTCACCAAACTCGATGTATTGCGACCCAGTAAAGCCACTCGCTTTCAATTGGTGAATATCTTCAATAGGAAAGTAGCTATGCAATGCTTGGGTAAGCTTTACCTCATCATCTCCATTATTAGTATTCACCAAGCTGACTGATAAGGTTTCGCCTAAAGTGAATAACACCTTTACTTGGGTATTATGGGGCCAATATTGTTTATCCATTTCACTGGCAGGCAGGGTGAATACTAAGTCTACTAATTGGTTACGCATTTTGACAGATTCAAGCGACCAGGTTTTGTTTCGTGCAAAGCCATGCTGCGGAAATCCTGGAGTGTCGCTCATGCCAAACCAAGGCCAGCAAATGGGGATTCCACCTCTTATACCATTACCGGGTTGATAATCATCTGCACTTGATACCCATAAAAGTGGAGCTTTGTTCGCGGGGGTAAATTGATCTATTTGTGCTCCCTGCATAAAAATTCGTGCTTGGCAAAGTGCTGTATCAATAGCAACATAATCAAGACCATTGGGATGTCTTTTAGTGGTAACTGAACCCATAAACCTGTGTCCTTGTGTATTTTGACCCTAGCAGATAGCTTACAAGGTTTCTCGTAAGCAAGTCACTCATCGTTTGGATGATTTACGTTTAACTTCAGCTCTATTAATAATAAGCTGTTATCAAATAGCGATTGATGAAGCTAAAAGTGTTTTGTATTCACTTAGCATCAATAGGCTATTAATGTGCAATAAGCTTAGGTGAGCACACGAGTAATATAAAACGCAAATTTGATATCAAACATTTAGTCTATTATCAATTTGTCGTATCTCAACGTCGTGTCGTGTTTATTTAATAAAATGTAGCAGTCTATTATTGGCAGGCATAGCAATATCTTCTTGAAGTGTTAGCCCTTGTAGCTTTGCTAATTGGCTGATCCATTCAATATCGCGGATACCACTATCAGGGTTATTATGTTGCAGCCATAAATTAAATTGTTGATTACTGTCACTGGTAAATTGGCCCTGATAATTAAATGGACCATAGATGACCAGTGAGCCGGAGTCAGCCAATACATGACCAACACCGACAAAAAAAGCTTCAACCATTGTCTTACTCATAATATGCAGCGTATTTGCGGTGAATATAGCGTCAATTTGTGACGTAAACTGAGGCCAAGGTTGTATTACATCCAGTGGGATAGCATGTTGTAAATTGGGTGATGTTTGTATATTGAGCCGAGATTGCAGGGTAGGCAAATAATGTTGTTGATCGCTGGGTTGCCAGCGTGCATGCGGAAGATGCTTGGCAAAGTAGACGCTGTGTTGACCTGTGCCACTGCCTATTTCGAGTATATTAACCCTATTGGCAAACCACTCTGCTAATAGAGTTAATATTGGCTGCTTATTATTGTCACAAGCTTGTGAAAAAGGCAGTTGTTCTAATGATAATGATTGAGGCATTACGAGATATCAATTCTATCCATTTCTAATTGCTGTAATGCTATCACCGCTTGGGTACGATTGCGAACGCCTAGTTTACGAAATATTGCCGTTGCATGCGCTTTAATAGTAGCTTCTGACACCCCAAAATCATAAGCAATTTGTTTGTTGAGTAAACCTTCAGCAAACATCTGTAACACCCGATATTGTTGCGGGGTTAAATCAGATAATCGATTAGCCATTTTGTCAGTTGGATCATCAGGGACTTTCACAATCTGAGTCCCTTTTGGTAACCAAATATCACCATCTAATACCGCATTTAGCGCATCGGTCAAGGCTTCCATGGAAGCTGACTTAGGAATAAAGCCACTGCTACCATAATGAATTGCTCTGCTTATGGTATTGATGTCTTCATGGGCAGAAATCACAACTACAGGGATGTCAGGATGATGAGTTCTAAGGTGGATAAGTGTTGAGTAACCGTGTGAACCTGGCATTTGTAGGTCAAGTAAAATCAAGTCAAATGAGGTCTCTTTTTCATCAAGAACCTTTTGTAATGCTTCGGCACTGTCTGCCTCAAACCATTGCGTGTTTTCAAATGCATTACTCAGTGCTAGCCTTAAGGCGTTACGAAATAATGGATGGTCATCGGCAATGATGATGTTTAAATTTTCGAGCTTCATGGCGTTTTTTATTCTATGTTGCACGTGAAGATAAACTCAATGTAACAGAAAAGTAATCGAGTATTCTATTGCTTTATACCACTTTGTGATTGATTTTGAATAAAAACAGTAAAACTATAGACTTTAGTCGAGTGAATAAAATGATAATGCAGCCAACAGGCTGCATTAGAAAACGCGTATATTAATTGTGCGGCCACACTTGGGTTGGATTTCTGTCTTCATCTACTGCAACAAAAGTAAACACTCCACGTATGGCATGTTCGCGATGATCTGTGTACATATCTTCTACATAAATGTTCACTTCAACTTTGAGGGATGTATTACCGACATAAATCACATTGGCAATGAGTTCTGCCAAGCTGCCAGCGGGTATCGCCTTTTTAAAATCGATACGATCGGAACTCACAGTCACTAACGATTTACGGCAAAAACGGGTGGCGGCGATAAAGGCTGTTTCGTCCATCCATGCTAACGCATCACCACCAAATAAGGTGTTATGGTGATTGGTATTAGAAGGGAAAATGGCCTTAATAACACGCGCTTCAGATTGAGAAATACGTGCTGCAATGTCATCAGGGAAATGGTTTTGTGTTTGTGCGGGGTTTTGAGCAAGGGACATACAACTACCTAATGTTATGCAGATCAATAAAGAATTAAGCGAAAAAAGCAGCGTATTGTACTGTATTGAGCTTATCAATGTCGATGTTGTAGTCCTTATTTAGCAGGTAAGGGCCTACAGGTGTAAACCCTTATCGTTAATTACGTTACTGAATCGTGTCAACGGTATTATTCAATTAGCGTAATGTGGGTAAATGAGGGATTTTTACTGAGCACGTCAATTGATTTTATATCGGTTAAAATCACTTCTACCGCTTGCTGTTGTTGATTAATGCCTGCGATGGCTTCGTGTTTTTGTTGATCGCGGCTAATATACAATGTTCGATCAAATTGACCTTGTATATGGGTTCCATCTGTTAATGTCAGCTTAACCATATAGCGATATAAACAGATGATCTCGATGTAATCGTAACTCTCACATTTAATAGGGCTCATGTCATTTCCTATTTAGCGATTAATAACGTAGTAATACTGTTGATACCATTTGCTTGTTTGCATTTAGAGTCACAATATATAAACGATCAAACTCACTGGCGTCATCAATTGGTAGCTGCTTGTCAGCTCCGAGTCCTTCGACTAAACCTGTCGAAGTATTACTGTGACCGACCACCAGAATATTCCCTTGCTCAGTTAATAGCTGTTGGGTAAAAGCGGCCATATCGCGAGGATCATAAATACTCAATTCCACTTGTTGATCTTGGGTAACGGCAGTGGCCGTTTCACGAGTTCGGTTATAGTCTGTTGAGTACACTTTATTTAACGACGTGCTGGATAACACTGTCGCTAAACGTAGGGCTCGTAATTTTCCTTGTTCGGATAAATCGGGATCTTTACCGTCAAGTTTTTCTGCATGTCGAACTATAAAAATAACTTGATTGCTGGTGGCATTGTTAAGCGTAACTTGAGCGGTTACTGGCGATTGCGCCATTAACGATACACTTATTAAGCTCATAAAGCCGATAAGTATTCTGGTGGTTGATTGTCTCATGTTATTAATCCGCTAAATAATATTCGATGGTTGATACCACACGTACCTGCTTGATGTAGGGCGTATTCTTATCTCTATTATTAATGCTAAATTGACCCTGTGTGGCTTTTTTTATTTTCCCTAAGCGGCTTTGTGAGTCCTTGGCAAACTTTTCAGCAACAGAGCGTGCATTAGTGGTCGACTCTTCAATCATTTTAGGTTTTACGTCATTTAATCGGCTAAAAATATACTCGACCTGAGCATCATAGTTATTTTGAGCGAAAACGATGCCCATTCTTCCTAGCTCAGTTAATTTAGGCATTGCATCACGTACTTTGTCGATGTCATTGGAATATACCGTAATGGTTTGTATCGCGGTATAGCGTAATTCTATTGGTTGATTACCACCATATTGTTGCGCCAATTTATCGGTAATAGTGGGCGCGGTGAGGGTGATTTCTTTTGGATCGATATGCTGTTCAGCTAAAAAGTTCACCACTTGGTTGTTTTGTGCTTCAAGCTGTTTGTAGAGTTCGTCGAGATTATTATTAGCCGCTGTAAACTGAATAGGCCAAATGACAATGTCGGCAGGATATTCATTTTCTGCCAAGCCTTTAACCGTGACACTGCGGTCGAGTAACTTATACTCAACAATGGCTTGCTTAAGCAACATGCCCAATGCTCCTAAGCCCAAAGCCATTAATATTCCGAAAATAGCAGCACTACGAGACGAACTTGGCATAACAATATCCTTATCAATAGGGGGGGAATGATTAATTTGGGACTGAGCCTAATGCAACTATTTGTTACTATGTCTTAATTAGAGTCTCGGCCAGTCATGAAACTTCATCATTATGGTTGATATTATGCGTTATCAACAAAGATAAGCATCTTATTTAGTGACAATCATAATCGAATATGGACCAAATGTAGGTTTTATGGATTATTTTTAATCCTAGTTTTGCGTAATGCTCGTCCAGCAACAATACTGATGATGACAACATACTGCTTAAGTATGTTGTACTAATGAGTTTAATCTAGTTTTAAATTAGTTAGTTTACGTCGTGAATAAAATTCAATACTGCTTGAAATACGCCATTTTAAAAGGAATTAATATGTCTTCTCGTGTAACTGCACAGCTTATTCTTGATGGTTTTGATGATGCGTTACCAACATGGCGTCGAGTTATTTTTAAGCGACTGTTTAGCGTGTTAGCGTTGTTATCTATTCCGCTTTATATCACCAGCGTTTATTTGTGTATGGTTAAAAACCTGTGGGGTATGGCTGTATTTGATACTGCAGCTTACGCGATATTATTATTTATTTTGTATTATCCTGCTATTAGCGACAAACAAAAGTTTACCATTGGTTGCTATCTTTCATTTGGTATTGGCATTGGTTTTTTACTTGCTATTGGCCCATCCGGTGCTGGTTTTTTTTGGCTATTTGTATTTCCACCTCTGTGCAGTATTTTGCTCGGTGAGAAAATGGCGATAGTGGCCCAAATAACCAATGGGGTTTCGTTATTGTTAATTGGTCTTGCCTATCATTACCAATTTGTTGATTGGCCGAATATAAGCGGGTTTTCGACTTTAATTTGGTATGTCGTAGTGATTAACTTTCTCGTAACAAATGCGATTGTTACTCAGTCTACGTCATATTTATTGGGTAAACTAACCCACTCTTTAGAGTCTACCTTAGCGTCACGTAAAGCGACCGTCATGGGGTTAGCGAAATTGGCTGAATACCGTGATAATGAAACCGGCGCGCATCTTATTAGAATGCAGCAGTATGCCAATATGTTGGCCAGACAAAGACTAACCGATGAACATGTTCCCGAAGAGTTAACCGAAGCTTTTATTCAAGATATCAGTCTTTCAGCCATTTTGCATGATATTGGTAAAGTGGGTATTGCAGATAATATTCTATTAAAACCTGGACGCCTTACAGCAGAAGAGTTTGAACAGATTAAGGCTCATCCTGTGATTGGAGAAAAAGTGCTTAATAGTTTATTGGCCTATGCGCCTCAGTGTTCCTTTATTCGAATGGGACGAGATATTGCAGGCGCTCACCATGAAAAATGGGATGGTAGTGGTTACCCTGTTGGGTTAATCGGGGAGTCTATTCCCTTGTCGGCTAGAATTGTTGCCCTTGTCGATGTTTATGACGCGTTAACATCACCAAGATGTTATAAGAGGCCTTTTAGCCATGAAGAAGCGATGATGCTTATTATTGAAGGCAGAGGTAAACACTTTGACCCTAAATTGGTCGACAGTTTTTTAGTGATTAGTGAACAATTTGGCGTGTTATCAAAAGCGTCTTTACAGGAAGACATTTAAGCTTATTGTTTAGGCTAATTCACGAATAGCGAGGACTGAATAGCGAGAACAGAAGGGTTATAAATGAATGGTTATAAATGACAATACCAGTCATAAATGACTGGTATTGTTAAAAGCTATTTCACTGTAAATAAGATCGTTAGCGGTTATTTTGCAAGTAATGCTTTACGTTCTTTCGATGCTTGAGCTAAATCGCGCAACAGTTTTTCAGAGTCAGCCCAATGTAAACAGGCATCGGTAATACTTTGGCCATAAACTAAAGGCTCGCCTTTAACGACTTTCTGATTACCTTCAATCATAAAGCTTTCTGCCATAATCCCGGCAATGGCGGTACTACCACTGCGTAGCTGCGCGATGATGCTATCGGCAACATTCAATTGGTTTTTGTGCTGCTTTTCACTATTGCCATGGCTAAAATCAACCACCATGCGTTGTGTTACGCCAACTTGTTCAAGCTGGGCACGCGCGACTTCAATATCATCGGCTGAATAATTAGGCGTTTTACCACCACGTAAAATAATATGCCCAAATGGGTTGCCATGAGTACGATAAACCGCCATAGCGCCATCTTTATCTGGGGAATAAAAAATATGCGGTGCTTGTGCTGCGCGAACAGCATCAACTGCGATATTGATATTGCCATCAGTACCATTTTTAAAACCAACAGGACAAGATAAAGCAGAAGCCATTTCACGGTGAATTTGACTTTCTGTAGTGCGAGCACCAATGGCGCCCCAGGTAATAAGGTCTGCAATGTACTGACCGTTCACCATGTCTAAAAATTCCGTGGCAATAGGTAACTTGAGTTCAGTGATTTGTTGTAATAACTGACGCGCCATGCGCAAGCCTTTATTTGGGCTAAAACTGCCGTCTAAATCGGGATCAGAAATTAATCCTTTCCAACCAACAATAGTACGAGGTTTTTCAAAGTAGACACGCATTAAAATGCATAAGTCATCTTTTAACTCGTGGTGTAATGCCGATAAGCGCTCTGCATATTCGAGTGCGGCTTTAGTGTCATGGATTGAGCACGGTCCAATAATCACTAATAAGCGTTGGTCTTCGCCGGCAATAATCGCTTCAACTTCTCGGCGCTGGGCGACAAGATAATCTGCTGCATCTTGAGTCAAAGGGTATTCTGATGCCAGCTGAGCGGGTGAAATGACTTTGCTTAAAAGGGTAGTTCGTAGTTCATCTGTTTTAATTGTCATGCATATTACCGAGAAATCGTGAGATGCATCTGCATCATATTGTCTGAGATTATATACCCAAAGAAGTTCAAGATGCGAGGCTTAGCCTCGGATTCTATCGGTTAAAAAACAGATTGCCGTAAAAGACAAAGACGAATCAACCTAGGTTAAGTTCGTCTTTTGCAGGTTTTTTATTCTATTTCAGGTCAAAAATGATTGTTTATAAATTAGAACATATGGCGTTCTAAACCGGTCATATCGAGAATTTTTGTGGCAATTTCTTCAACCGAATGATTCGTGGTATTCACAAACGGAATACGCTCTTTTTTATACATCATCTCGACTTCTTTTACTTCAAGTCGACACTGTCTTAATGATGAATAACGGCTGTTTTCCATGCGACTTTGACGAATTTCATGTAAGCGATGCGGGTCTATTGTTAAGCCAAATAATTTAGACTTATTGCGCTTCAATGCTTCAGGCAAATGCAGATTGTCCATGTCATCTTCAGTAAAAGGGTAGTTTGCCGCCTTTATACCAAACTGCATTGACAGATATAAGCTTGATGGGGTTTTACCGCAACGCGACACGCCTAATAAAATAATGTCGGCTTTATCCATATGTTTCATGGTTTGACCGTCATCATTTTCCATAGTGTAGTTAATTGCATCTATACGGGTTTCGTAACCGTGGTTACTTTTACCATGAGTTCTGTGCAATAAAGGTTTAGCTTGCACACCTAAGTGTTGTTCGAGTGGCGCAACAAAGGTGTTCAAAAAGTCGTAATCAACACATTCACTCGAAAAAATCACATTGCGAATTTCTGGATTAATGATCGAGTGGAACACAAGTGGTCTTTCGCCTGTTGTAATAAAACAATCATTTATTTGTTGCTTAACTTTTTGGGCTTTTTGAATTGTTTCCACAAATGGAATCGTAAGTGCTTCAAATTCTATAGGAAATTGCGATAGTACGGCATGACCAAAAACCTCTGCTGTGATCGCGGTCCCATCTGAAATGTAGAATACTTTTGGTGTCATTCTGACCTCTTGTAGTAATAAAATTACAAATAAAATTATAGATTTACGCGTCTTGTATGGGAGTGTAAGATGCTATTGCCCTCGTGTGAAGTGGCCACTGAAATAAAAACTTGCGGAGATAAAACTGTGCAGCAATACGTACTCTGGTATCAAGAATTAGGCATGGGTGATGTAGACAAGGTTGGCGGAAAAAACGCATCCCTTGGAGAGATGATCAGCAATCTGGCTAATGCAGGGGTTCAAGTTCCTGGCGGTTTTGCAACAACCTCGCATGCGTTCAATGAGTTCCTTGAACAAAGCGGAGTTAACCAGAAGATTTTCGACATTCTGGCGACATTGGATGTTGATGATGTCAATGAACTGGCAAAAGTAGGTGCTCAGATCAGACAATGGGTTATCGATACCCCTTTTCAACCAGCATTAGAAGTCGCTATTCGAGAAGCTTACGAGCAATTGTCGAGCGAAACTAAAGAGGCATCATTTGCAGTGCGTTCATCAGCTACAGCTGAAGATATGCCAGATGCATCTTTTGCTGGCCAACAAGAAACATTTTTAAACGTTAAAGGCTTTGATGCCGTCATGCTAGCGATTAAGCATGTCTATGCATCATTGTTTAACGACCGTGCAATTTCTTATCGTGTTCATCAAGGTTACGAACATCAAGGCGTTGCTTTATCTGCTGGCGTACAACGTATGGTACGTTCAGACAAAGCCGCTTCTGGTGTCATGTTTACCATGGACACTGAATCAGGTAACAATGACGTTGTATTTATCACTTCATCTTTTGGCTTAGGTGAAATGGTTGTACAGGGTGCTGTTAATCCAGATGAATTCTATGTGCACAAACCGATTTTAGCGCAAGGGCATCAGGCCGTTGTGCGTCGTAATATCGGCAGTAAGTTGATTCAGATGGTTTACTCTGATGATGCGGCTCATGGCAAGCAAGTTAAAATTGAAGATGTTGCTGCTGAGCAGCGTCGCATGTTTTCTATTAATGATGAAGAAGTCATGGAGCTTGCTAAACAAGCCGTGGTTATTGAAAAGCATTATGGCCGTGCGATGGATATAGAATGGGCAAAAGACGGTAACGACGGTAAGTTGTATATTGTTCAAGCTCGTCCTGAAACTGTCCGTAGTCGTGAAGACGTGCAGTTAATTGAACGTTATCATTTAAAAACTAAAGGTGACGTAATCTGTGAAGGCCGTGCTATTGGCCACAAGATTGGTACCGGCGTTGCCAAGGTATTAACCTCGATTGATCAGATGGACCAAATTAAGCCTGGTGATGTACTGGTGACTGACATGACAGACCCGGATTGGGAACCTATTATGAAACGCGCTAGTGCGATTGTGACTAACCGTGGTGGCCGTACTTGCCATGCTGCGATTATTGCACGCGAACTAGGTGTACCGGCTGTTGTCGGTTGTGGTGATGTGACTGACCGTATTAAAACCGGCGACATTGTTACTGTATCTTGTGCAGAAGGTGATACCGGTTTAATTTACTCTGGTACCCAAGAGTTTGAAATCATCACTAACCGTGTTGATACATTACCGCCTTTACCAATGAAAATTATGATGAACGTCGGTAACCCTGATCGTGCATTTGATTTTGCTCGTTTACCTAACGAAGGTGTTGGTTTAGCGCGTTTAGAGTTCATCATAAACCGCATGATTGGTATTCATCCTAAAGCGTTGCTTGATTTTAATGGTCAAACTGCTGAGCTGCAAACTGAAATAAACGAAATGATCGCGGGTTACGACTCACCTGTTGAGTTCTACATTGCGCGTCTTGTTGAAGGTATTGCTACTATCGCATCGGCGTTTTATCCGAAAAAAGTCATCGTGCGTATGTCAGACTTTAAGTCAAACGAGTATGCAAACTTAGTCGGTGGTGATCGCTACGAGCCAGACGAAGAAAACCCAATGCTGGGTTTCCGTGGTGCTAGCCGTTATATCTCTGAAGCATTCCGCGATTGTTTCGCGCTTGAATGTGAAGCGATTAAACGCGTTCGAAACAAAATGGGCTTAACTAACGTTGAAGTGATGATCCCATTTGTTCGTACCGTAAGTGAAGCATCTCAGGTGATTGAATTACTCAAAGAGCAAGGTCTAGAGCGCGGTAAAGATGGTTTACGCGTCATTATGATGTGTGAACTACCGTCGAATGCTTTGTTAGCAGACCAGTTCCTTGAGCATTTTGATGGTTTCTCTATCGGCTCAAATGACTTAACTCAGTTAACACTAGGCCTTGATCGTGACTCAGGTATTATCAGTCACTTGTTTGATGAGCGTAATGATGCCGTTAAAGCATTATTGTCTATGGCCATTAAAGCGGCTAAAGCCAAAGGCGCTTATGTTGGTATTTGTGGACAAGGCCCATCGGACCATGCTGATTTTGCATCTTGGTTAGTTGAACAAGGTATCGATAGCGTGTCACTTAACCCTGACACCGTGATTGATACTTGGTTATATTTAGCCAAAGATAACGCATAACTTTCATTGAAATTACAGGTGTTTTAGTCTCAAACCTGTACTTTTTATCAAGTAGTTAGAAAAGCCGCTTTTTAGCGGCTTTTTTTTGTTTATAATGGCTATAACGTGCCAATAAATAATAAGTCCTCTATGTTACCTTTGCTATCACATAAACAAACATTAGAACCTATCTACCTTGAGTATCTTGACGCGCTTGAGCAAAGCGAGTTTGAAGGTGAAATAGACAAGCGTTACAGTGCGCGGCTTATTCAGGCAACCGATAACTCGGTATACCAATTCTTACCACAAGCGGTGATTTACCCGCTGCATCAACAAGATGTTGAGCTGGTGTTATCGTTAGCAGCGCAACCGCAATACAAACAAGTCACTTTTAGTGCACGCGGCGGCGGTACCGGCACGAATGCCCAGTCATTAACTCACGGATTAATTTTAGATGTGTCACGCCACTTAAACCAAGTGCTGGAGATTAATGCCAAAGAGGGATGGGCGAGGGTACAGGCTGGTGTGGTAAAAGATGCGCTAAATGATGCATTACGCCCACATGGTTTTTTCTTCAGTCCAGATTTATCTACGTCTAATCGCGCTACCGTTGGCGGCATGGTCAATACCGATGCCTCTGGTGCTGGCTCACTGGTTTACGGCAAAACCTCGGATCACGTGTTAGGGCTAACCAGTGTACTCATCGATGGCAGTGTATTGACCACAATGCCGATTAATCATGACAAGGTTGACCAACAACCTTTTGGCACTAATTTACTTGGCAATAGTATCGCCAGCCAAGTGGCGGCTATTTGCTTACAACAACGTGACACTATTATTGATCGCTTCCCTAAATTGAACCGCTTTTTAACCGGTTATGATTTAAAACATGTGTGGAACGATGACCTGAGTCAGTTTGATTTGTCGCGTATTTTAACGGGCTCAGAAGGTACGCTTGCGGTGATCACCGAAACCAAGCTAAACCTGACTCCATTGCCGAAAACCCGCATGATGGTCAACATCAAATATGATTCATTTGAATCAGCATTACGTCATGCTCCATCATTAGTACAAGCCAATGCCACCGTTGTTGAAACCGTAGACTCTAAAGTGCTTAACCTTGCGCGCGAAGATATTATTTGGCACTCGGTTGCCGATCAAATTAAAGCCGTACCTAATAAGATTATTGAAGGTCTTAATATGGTTGAGTTTGCTGGCGAAGATGTTGATGTAAAACATAAGGTTGTGTTACTAGAAGAGATGCTCAGTGGCCAACTCAAACAACCGCAAGTTGGCTTAGTCGGTTTTCAAATTATTACCGACAGAAATGATATTGACAGTATTTATGCCATGCGCAAAAAGGCCGTTGGCTTATTAGGCGCCACCAAAGGCACGCGTAAACCGTTAGCGTTTGCTGAAGATACTGCGGTACCGCCAGAAAATCTAGCCGACTATATTATGGAGTTTCGTGCGCTGCTCGATAGCCATAATTTGCAATACGGTATGTTTGGTCATGTGGATGCTGGTGTGTTGCACGTGCGACCCGCATTAGATATGTGTGATGTTGCCGACGAGCAATTACTGAAAGTGATATCAGATCAAGTTGCCGCATTAACGCTTAAGTATGGCGGCTTAATGTGGGGCGAACACGGTAAAGGGGTTCGTGGTGAATACGGACCAGCGGTATTTGGTGATGAGCTTTATGGTGTACTTGAGCAAATTAAAGGTTGGTTTGATCCAGATAACCGCCTTAATCCTGGCAAGTTAGTGGCGCCGCCAAAGTCAGGCCCATTAATGTTTAATGTCGACAGCGCCAAACGCGGCAGTTTCGACCGGCAAATTCCTGTGCAAGTGCGTAATGCTTTTCCTGATGTAATGAACTGTAATGGCAATGGCTTATGTTTTAATTACAGCAGTTATTCACCAATGTGTCCGTCGTTTAAAGTCACTGGTGACAGAGTGCAATCACCTAAAGGCCGTGCTGGTTTAATGCGTGAATGGTTGCGCTTACTTGAAGCTGAGGGTGTTGATGTTGACGCGTTAGCAAAATCTAAACCGTTAGGGTGGATGCAACGGATTCAGAATACCATCAACAACGAACGCGACTATGACTACTCACACGAAGTGATGGAGTCGCTTAAAGGTTGCCTGGCCTGCAAAGCGTGCTCTGGTCAATGCCCGGTTAAAGTTGATGTACCCAAATTTAGAGCACAATTTTTTAATATATATTACAAACGTTATTTACGGCCTGCAAAAGATTATTTAGTGGCAGGTATTGAAGACTCATTGCCACTGATGGCGGCAATGCCAAAATTAACTAACTTAGCCTCGCAAAATCCACTGAGTCAATGGGTGATTAAAAAAGCCATTGGTTATGTCGATGCACCAAAATTATCTGTTCCAACACTTAAGCAGCGTTTAGACGGTCATTCAAGCCGTGGATACGATTTAGATTCCTTGTATACCATCCCAGAAAATCAGCGCAGCCAATATGTGCTGGTAGTACAAGACCCGTTTAATAGCTTTTATGACGCTGAATTAGTTTATCGGTTTATTCAGTTAATCGAAAAGCTCGGCTTTAAACCAATATTATTACCGTTTAAACCTAATGGTAAACCGACGCATATTAAAGGTTTTTTAGACAAGTTTGCTAAGACCGCACAAAACAGTGCTGATTTCTTAAATCTTGTTTATGCTCTTGGTATGCCGATGGTCGGTATCGATCCAGCATTGGTATTGTGTTATCGCGATGAATATAAAGAAGCATTAGGTCAGCGCCGTGGTCCATTTGAGGTGTTATTAGCCAATGAATGGTTAACAGATGTTGTCGCTAGCCGATGTGAAGCGCCAGTGTTAGCAAAAGATGCTCCACAATATACCTGGTTTAGTCACTGCACCGAATCTACAGCCAAGCCAAATACAGCGAATGAATGGAAAGCTATTTTTAGTCATTTTGGCGCTAAGTTGAACAGTGTTAATTTGGGGTGTTGTGGTATGGCTGGCACTTATGGTCATGAACTTGAAAATCTTGAACGTTCAGAAAAACTGTTTGAAATGTCTTGGCAGCCCAGCATTGAAAAAATTGCTGAACACAGCCAGGTATTGGTATCAGGTTATTCTTGTCGTAGCCAGGTGAAACGTTTTGCTGGTTTTAAACCGCAACATCCAATAGAAGCATTACTTAAGTTGCTGGCATAAGGATAAGTATAATGACAGATGAAACAGCAGCATTAAGTTCGTTTATCCAGCCAGATGGTATGGCATTGTGCAGTGATGATGCGCTGTTTCATATTCAAGCCAATGGTGATTGGTTGTATTTAGGCAGTCCGTTGCCTGCAAAGTTTGCTTCCCTGTTCAGTAGTATTTTGCATTGTATTGATGCAGAGTATTTTTTGATAACACCAGTCGAAAAGGTCAAAGTAACAGTTGAAGCTTACCCTTTATTGCTGGTGGATTACCAAGCAAACGTTATTGATGCAACCGCGAACAAGCTAACTCAATTGGTCTTTACAAGCAGCATAGGCACACAACTACCGGCAATTGACGCGAGTGGTATTATCGTCACAGACGAGGGAATTTATGCACCGTTAGTTCGGGGCTTGGTAGGGCAATTAAACCGAGCCTGCTATTATCGTTACATTAATCAGTACTTATCTTTTGACTAAAAGAGCTTTTCTTAACCTGTAGAGATAGTCATCTAAAATTTGTTCAAGTGTGGCTGAATTTCAGTGTAGGCTTAGTATTTTTTAACACAGTCAATTTATCTCACTGACGATGTAGGAGGTATCATTTGAAACGCTTTGAAAGTTTAAGTTAGCTGATTTCTCATCTTAATATTGCCTTACAGCAAGAGCTCGATGCACATTTAAAGCGTTATGAGTTGGACTGTAAACTTTGGCCGATATTGTTTGCACTATGGCAAGAAGAAGGCTTGAGCAAAACTGAGTTATCTAAACGTTGTGATATAGCCTACTACACCATGACGCGCCTTTTGGACAATCTACAAATTCAAGGGTTTATTACCTGCCATTAAGAGGCCGACAATCGTCGGGCTTTTCAACTGACAACAGTAAAGCACTATAGCAAGACTTAGTACACGAAGCCGAGTAGGTAAATGAACGCTTTTAAACTGCGCTAAATCATGCTGAACAGGATGAATTTATGCGTTTGTTGAATAAAATTAATCGATTTAGCCAATAAGATTTAATTGCAGCGGCTACCAAGAGAGTTTTGGAGATAGTTTGCTCTGTATATCCCGATCCCGCCATCACTTCCCCCTTTACGTTACCTGTACTGTACATCCATACAGTTATAATGGATTTTGAATGAATTACAATAAAACGTGTACAAAAAGCAATCTAAAGTGCTAGAGATGAATAAATAGATAAAATCTAATCTATTGATATTAGGTGATTAATTTTTTTAGTATTTAATTTTGGCACTTTTAACGCGCAATCGAAGTTTTATCTCAGAGGTTACGTTTCATTAAATGGCTTTACATCAATGAGATAGAGAATGTAGGATGATATTAATCAATAACTTAAACGGCCGGCTTTATTGGGCGAGCCGTTGAATAAGCTGTTAGAGCTACCAAGAGGATGGTGATGGATTCTAGGGAATTGAATGAAATATATGGTTATGAAGCTAGGGTTCAACTGAGCTTTATTTCTTATATGAAAATAGCTTCGATAATTTGTTTTACCTTTGCAATTATCGTAACTGTATTTCTTCGCACAATAGTTATTACAACAACCGAACCCGGTATTAATGAATCAACATTAAATACTTGGATGGCTGTTTATATGCTTGTTGGCTTTTTCCTTAGTAGCTTTATAAGTTCGGCTATTTCTTATCCCTTATATTCTTTTATCTGTTCTAAACAGAAAGGACAAAGAGTAACTGGTAAATTTGCAGTGTTGGTAAGTAGCTCTAACAAGCAAATAAACAAGGACTAAAAACAGCGGGCTGTTCGCTTCGCTCCATTTTAGCCCACTATTTTTAGCCTGTTATTTGGGCGTTAAATGCCTCTAATCTATAGCACGTATTAGTTTTTGAATTGTGTATTTGAGTTTCAGTGAATTGTGTTTCGTTCGTAAATTGGTGCGTTGTGGTTTTTCTAAATACGCCCATTCCGTTGAAGCAGACTATTTACTAACAGTCGCCAGTGTAAATTTTAATATCGGAATGCAAAGTAGATTAAGGCTCCGTTTTTCTTGGTTTTGGTCACTAGCGGAAATTCTGTTTTTAGTTTCTGATTGTTAAATATTGAATGTGTCATATTTTCAAAATATTGAACTAGTTTCTGAACGCTAAAGAATGTAAAGTTACCGAATATCAGCAAGTTAGTGCTGGCAGTAATGTTGTCCAAAAAGGCAGTTAACAAGGCCATTAAACGGAACTAAAACAGTTGGCTTAGTTTCGCTTCGCTACACATTATAGCCAACAATTTTAGTCCGCTTATGGCGGCGTTAGTGCGTCAAGCAAAGCTTGATGCATCTTGCAGGGTGTAAGTCCCTGTCAGGTAAGGTTTAACCAACCACCTGTATCGAGTGTTGCACCTTTGGCGGAGTGTGAGATTAGCAGATGCTTTTCAGCAGTGAGGACTGCATCACGCGAACAATATTGGTGAAGCGTACACAGAGAATTATGTAGGCCATAGGGGCTGTCGTGGCCCTGAAGTGCTGGTATCGCTCCGATAAATACTAGAACTGACTGACGAGGTTTGTAACGCCATCGAAGTCCATGCAAAGCAGCCGTTATTCATGTAAATGAAGGGTGAGGTTGTGGCGAGTCAGCGGAGTTATCAAGCCGTGGCATGCATAAAGAGATGCTTCAGGAACTTGAGAGATCCAAAGGTGTTCCATCAGGACGATGGTAGAGAAGTCTAGTTAAAAGCGAGGCGAACGATGACCCTTTGGAAGTCAGATCAGCCCGTAGTAGTCTGAGCAAGGGAAAGCCTTGTACATGGCAAAGGAGCTGACAGTTATATTAGGTATTAAGCAGAGACATAGTCCGGACAAAGTAGGGCTGGGGACACTATGATAACCACACTTAATGCCATCGCATTTAAAGCACAAACCCACCCCAAGCACAGGTTTCAGAATTTATATGGACTACTAAATACTGACAGCCTGTATCAAAGCTGGGGGCAACTCAATAAGCAAGCGAAGCCAGGTATCGATGGCATTACCATGCCTAAGTACCGAGATAAGCTGATAGAAAATATCGACCGTTTAGGTCAGCAACTCAAACAGAAATGTTATCGAGTTAATGACATCAAACGGATCTTCATTCCTAAATCGAACGGTAAATTACGCCCTTTAGGCCTACCAACGGTAGATGACAAGCTAGTGCAACAAAGTGTCAGTCAGATCCTGCAAAGCATCTGGGAACAAGACTTTTTGCGTAATAGCTATGGTTATCGACCGAATAAAAGTGCGCATCAAGCGGTGCATAGTTTAACGCTCAATCTGCAATTTAAAGGTTATGGTTATATTGTTGAAGCTGATATTAAAGGCTTCTTTGACAACCTTGATCACGAATGGCTGATGGCTATGCTCGAGCAACGAATTGATGACAAGGCGATACTTAATTTAATAAACCAATGGTTAAAAGCACGAATAAAATCCCCTGATGGTGTCTTTACTAAGCCATTAAGTGGTAGCCCACAAGGTGGCATTATCAGCCCTGTGTTAGCTAATATTTATTTGCATTATGCGCTAGACCTTTGGTTTGAAAAGAAAGTGAAGCCAAGGATGAAAGGCCGAGCAATGATGATCCGTTATGCGGATGATTTTGTTTGTGCGTTTCAGTTTGCACATGATGCTGAACGCTTTTATAAGGTTTTGCCGAAACGATTAAAGAAATTCAACCTAGACGTCGCAGAAGATAAAACATCATTGATGCGATTTAGCCGCTTTCATATTGGGCGAAAACGTCATTTTGTATTTCTTGGATTTGAGTTTTACTGGGGCAGAGATTCGAAAGGTAAAGCAAGACTCAGACGACGAACCGCTGTGAAGAAGCAGAAGGCGACGTTGAGCGAGTATTATCAATGGATTAAAGCCAAGCGCTCATTAAAACTGAGTATTTGGCTTCCGCAGTTAAAACGTAAATTAACAGGGTTTAGAAACTATTTTGGTCTTCCCGACAACAGCCGAAGCCTGAGCTACTTATACGATTATGTTCTGCATAACTTGTACAAATGGTTGAATAGGCGTAGTGGACGGCGAAGTTATAACTGGAGTAATTTCAAGAAGATGTTAGAGTATTTTAGAATTGAGAGTCCAAAGGTCAACAAGCGTTTGGTGTTGATTGATTGGTACTAGGATCGTGTTTTACACGAGTGAATATATAACTGAAGAGCCGGATGCGGTAGTTCCGCACGTTCGGATCTGTGTGGGGTCGGGTCAGTAATGGCCCGCTCTACCACGATTGTGTAAATGATGAAACTGATATTATCGAGTCTATTTATAGGCATCTTATTATTAATTTATTTTATAGTACCCAAAAATACAGCGGTATTAACAATAACTAATAGTTCTGATGTGATTGTTACAAATCTTGAAATAAGTATTAGAGGTGAGCCTTGTATTAGGTCTCAATTGTTACCTAAAACAAATACAAAATGTACTTTTAAAGTTAATGGAGACGCTGGTTACAGAGTTTTATGGGATGGTAAAAAAGCAGAAGAACTTGGCTATGTAACTAACGGTATGGATTTTCAAGATCAATTAACAATATACAACAATGGTAAATTAAATTTAGAATCAGTTGCCTTGTAAATTACACATAACTAATAAGGATAGGCCGCGCGAAGCCGCGTCCTTATCCCAAGTGTTGAACAAGCCCGAACACCCTCAGAGTGACTCTTTATTATGTAAATAACAGCTCGAGAAAACGCGCTGTTTGATGTGATGGTTATCGGGTAACTTTTCTGTAGTCAGCAAGTTCCCTTAGCTCATTTGCTAATTATTTAACTCTCTTAATTTCAGTGCGTTAAATTAATCCTCCACGGTATTCAGTTAAGCCATTATCCTTATTATTTTCCAGCATTAGGTTATGAGCCGTAAATTTGTCGGTCGTTTCACTATGCCCATAAAGCGCATTGGTTGCTGGCAACAGGGGCAACTGCGCGTCGCTAATCTGCGCTTTATCTCAGGAATGATTGGAAACACGGCCCCTGCAACTGCCAGCATAAGCTGTATTTGTAGCCTGAGCTTTTTGGCGTTACCTCTGAGTAATCCACTGTTTGTTACTAGAGTCACGGACTCGCCTTAATCCCTTCGGTAATACGTGTTGCAGTATTAACCAGAGAAATTCTATGGCGGGTAAGGTGCGTACTTTTGTCGACTTTGTTTGGCTGTCTTCATACTCGAAACCCACTTGACCATCGACAAGACTGACGATGCTTTTATCGGGCAGTACGCCACGATAAAGATAGCGTGATAGATACTGCAACGCAGGCAAGCCTTTGCCCACATGCAGGCAGTCTACTACCCACTTTTTGGGCAGTGAGGTTGGTAGTGTGAGATTAAGCTTTGCCAAATGTTCCAGCAAACGTGCGCGCCAGACATTGGCGAGGTTAAAAGCGTTAAACAGGTATTTACCTTTGTTCTTTTTCCATTGCTTTTGGCTCTTGTTAAAACTGCCCGCTGGAATAATAAAGTGAATGTGCGGATGCAATTCACGCCGTCTGCTGTGAGTATGAAGTACGCCGGTGAAACCAATATCACCGGCAAGCTTAGGTGAGTTAAGCGCAAAGTCTTTGAGCACACTGGCAGCGACGGCAAACATGGCTGGATAGAGCGCTTCGGGTTGATATCTAGCCATAACACGCAGTTCATATGGCAAAGTAAATGTCACCATAAAGTAATCAACAGGCAAGAGTTTAGCCTGTTGCTTGGCTAACCAATCAGCTGTGGTGTTGTACTGACATTGCGGGCAGCTGCGATGCCCACATGACAGCGGAAAGTCAGCGGTATGCGTGCAACCCTGACAAGCCCAGTGGCTGGCTCTTTGTGAATGAGAGCGGCAACTGAGCATGGCATTTATCGCTTGGCGCATTGATGCTGTGATTTGGCCTTCATAAGTCTGATTAAAGGCATCAAGATGGTCACGTAAAATATCGATAAACTTCATATGTCACACTCCCACTTAAGCACCAAATTATCAGTGAGCTGGTTAATTGACAGGACAGTGTTCTTACGGGTAATTTGAGTGAGACGTGTATACTTTGCCGTGGTGTTGAGGCTGTTGTGACCGAGTAAATGCTGTACTGAGCGTAAATCGAGACCTTGTTCGAGCAGATGAGTCGCATAGCTGTGACGTAGATTATGCGGGCTGATAGATTTGTGAATGTTGCAGTCGCCAATCACTTTTTTCATGGCCTTTTGAATACCACCACGGTCCATTAGTGAGTCAGGTTTACCGTCTTTACCAGGAAATAAAAGCTGAGGATGACGATGAGTTTGCCAGTAATATCGCAGCGCTAACAGTGTGCGCTGTGGTAAAGGGACTAGCCTGTCTTTGCCGCCTTTGGCGTCACGGATATGCACCTGCATCAACGCTGAATCGATATCGCCAACGTGCAATGAAATGGCTTCACCGAGGCGCAATCCCATACTGTACAAGGTTAAAAAGCACACTTGATATCGCAGCTTATGGGTGAGACTAATGACGATAGAGACTTCGGCAGGGGTCAAAATATCGGGTAAGCGTTTGACCTGTGGTGGCTTAACAATACTCAGCCACTCCCAGTGCTGGTTAAGCACATACCGGTAGAAAAACTGTAACCCATTACGGTCAAGTTTAACGGTACTCCATGAGTGAGAAGCAATTAAATCAGCAAAGTACCGCTTCAAATCATTGGTTGAAAGGTTGTCAGGACAGCAGTCAAAATAAGCACTAATGCGCCTAACGGCGCGACTGTACGCATCGATGGTGGCGGGTCGCTTGCCTTGTAGCGTTAGATTGGTAAGATGTTGTTCATAAAGAAAATCAAAGCGTTGTTGTTCATGAGTTTCCATGGTGATACTCCTAGGTAATGCCAAGGTAGGCAGGGTCTAGTAAGTATTTATGATGGTGCTAAAGATGTGTTTTTATCTTTTCTGCCGCAGAGCGGCTTCGTTCAACAAGCCAATTCAGCAGGACAAAAAACAGTTGGTTTTGCTCCTGCGTCGCTAATTTTAACCAACTATTTTATTGCCTCTGATTGGGGCGTTAGCAGTACAAAGCATATGTCATTAGAATTGTGTGAACTTAAAAGAAGTAGAGTTGGTAAGCTACTTTTATATATTAACAATGAACAATATTCGGATATTTTAGCTATTTTAGATTTATATCGTTTAAAATCTGGAATAGAAATTGGTCCGTATTCAGATACAAAGCTGAGTTCAGGGTTAAATACTCTTATTACTTGCGCACTTGAGATCATTAATTCAAGCAAAGGTTGCAAACAGATACAACAAGAGTTTCTATCTGTATTACAAGCAGCAGAATCCGAGAATAAAAATATAATATTCCTCGCAGAGTAGTACTGCTAATCGGGTAGCCGGAGGTATCTAGCCTCCAGCCCCCACACCACCCTGCATGCGGCTCCGCACAGGGCGGTTCATTTAGAACACCTAACTAGCTTTCTGGTTAGGATATTGAACTGCGATCCATCCGTCTCTCAATGAATATAATCCTGCTTTCTTCAGATATTCATTACTCAGCGCTTGCTGTATCCCAGGTGTTTTAGAGCTACGCCAAGGGCCTTTACTTGTGATACCACAAGCAACAGCGGCTTGGATCCTGACGCCACGTTTAAGTAAGTTTTGTACCTTAGTCCGTGGTTTTCGCCACTGACGCCATTTTTCTCAACCCAAAGTCACATACGAACACGACGTCGGATCCAATGGTCACTCTGTATAAAGAATAGGCAACACACCCTTGATAAGCGTTAGCGATGCCAAAGTAATTGATCCAGCCTTGCCTTCTTGTTTCATAAGAGGTGACGCACTTTAAACAGCTGATAACTCATACTCACGCCCCAATTTCGGTTCGTTAGTCGTCTCATCTTTTGTTTGAAAATGTGTAATGTTTTAGCATGCCACTGGATCTTGCCTCGGTTAAATGTAAACCCAAGAAACTTACTTTGAGCAACTTTAACCACTTGGCTTTTCTGTTCATTTACAACCAGTTTTAACTTAGCTGCAAGGTATTGAGTAATGCTCTTGAGTACTCGTTCGCCTGCGCGTTGAGACTTTACCAATATGATAAAATCGTCCGCGTAGCGGGCGAATTTGTGCTCTCGGCTTTCCAGCTCTTTATCCAGACTATCCAACATAATGTTAGAGAGTAATGGCGAGAGTGGGCCGCCTTGAGGCACACCTTCCAAGCTTGCTTCAAATTGGTCATTGACCATCACACCTGCTCGTAGGTACTTACCGATAAGCGCTAATAGGCGCTTATCCTGTACTTTATTCCTTAGCTGAGTCATCAAGAGATCATGATTAACTCGGTCAAAGAACTTAGACAGATCAACATCGACGGCAAATTTGCGTTTTTGTTTGATGATATCCCTTACTTGCAGTACCGCTTGTTTGGCATTTCTGTTCGGCCTAAAGCCAAAGCTGTTGGTCGAGAAGAATGGGTCAAACAGTGGCGTGAGTATTTGAGCAATGGCTTGCTGTATCACACGGTCAATGACGTTAGGGATCCCCAATTTGCGTTTACCGCCATCGGGTTTGTCGATCTCTACGCGCCTGACCGCTGAGGGTTGGTATTCACCTCGCTCTAATTGAGATTTACACTGTTGCCAGCCGCCTTGTTGCATCCAGAGCGGGAAGGCTTCGATGGTCATGCCATCGATGCCCGCCGCACCTTTATTGGCTTTCACTTGACGCCAAGCTCGGTGTAGATTTTCAGGTTCGAGCAGTTGTTGAAATAGATCGCGGTTGAAGGCCGGTTGCATATCAATACGCTGCCGATAGTAATCGTCTGGCGACGTAGTGGGTATCGACAAGTTTGACAAGACTCCTCCTTCTTCTAAATGTTCAGGCCTTCACCATGTCCCATCCATTACGATGGGCGTTGGGCTACTCGGCAACTGCTCCTGCATTGCTCTACCTCCTGCATCCATGCAGTCGTATGCCGTCTGCTGACTTCTGCTTAATCACATGCCGAGTTGCCCCGTCATGCGCTATCGGTTTCCATCTAGTTCGCTCTTTTCAGTCGATGATGCTGAAAAGCCAAGGCACTTATAAACCAGAGCCTTACTGGTTAATGACCGATCGCGTGTTAAGCAGATCTCCCCAGATAAGAACATGAACTTTCTTTGCACTGCTGCATCATTTACGGTGGCCATTAGATCACGTGGTTTCGTCGTCTTGTACCCTTGCTTCGCGGGGCAGACCCTGCCAACTCACCTCTAGCCTACGCCTCATATGATGTTCTTGTTCATCAGCTCGCACTCTTTGACAACTAAGTAGGGCTAGCGGCTTCCTCCGGACCAAACCTCGCGATTAAGCCCTTGCCATTCGCTAGTAGTTAACGTTTAATAACAGTATGTTATTCTCTAATTGATAAGAGTAACGGTGACCTTCCTACAGAGGACTTTCACCTCATTAGTTCATGCCCATGCTGGGCGTACACAAGTCGTTCAACACGGAAGCGTAAACGGCTGTCATCGTTTTTGCAAAAAGCAAAAGCGCAAAAACAATACCAACCTACGCTCCGGTTAACGAGGCGTTAGCTGTTCTTCAAAATTTACCATTAAGGAATATGTAACATGGAAGGTATTTTTTGTAGTTATTATGATGAAGAAATTGACCAAGATGTACCATTGCAACCCGATTTAGCTGAAGCAATCTCGTTTTTCAAAGGTTTTATTTGGGAAAATCAGAATGAAGAATCAACAATGAAAATGTTGATTCTTCAAGCTACAGGATCAGACGAAGCATCATTATTTATCTCATCTTTAAATAAAGGTAAATGGGAAATAGGTGCAACGGCATCGACGCGAAGACGTTTTTTGGGACCTTTTTTTAAAAGAGTGACCTCTGAATCATTCATAGATAACACTGAGAGAGAAACATTAGAGTTCATAAGTTTCTTTTACCAAAAGACATTGGCAGATTTCATTGCTCTATTGGAGAAGAATGGGCATTAAAGGACTAGCGAACTGCGTCAAATTATTCCTATTAGTCAAATATGCAGTTTGTTAGATGAAGCCGCAGTCTTAACCTGTATAGCTTATGTTGACTACTCATTATTTAAACAGAGGTCCTATCCGCGTCGAAATGGCCACTACACCCGAAACCTCAGACTACACCAGTATTCAACGTCGAATTAACTCCGCCATAAAAGGTGAGCAACCCAAAGAATTATTGCCTTTTGTCGGCAATGAGCGGCTAGATATGCCTAATGGGCTGATGTTCAGTGTTAAAGACTATATCGTGCTTGTGGAAGATACGGGTCGTATTATTCGAGAGGATAAACGCGGTGCCATTAGTGTCAGTAGCCAACACATTTTAAACAGACTCAATATTCCAGCTGAAAACTGGCTTAAAATCACTACTGAGTTTGGCTCATTATTTAAAGGCGCAGTAGGGGCGTTACCGGCATTAACAGAATATTGTGAACACTTAGAGCGAAAACGACGACAAGGCGCATCAAACTGCCAGCGTTGGTTATGCGCTTAAGAGTGAACGTATAAAACACAAACTACAATAATAACCTCATTTCCAGCTTGATTAATATCAAGCCACCAGTGCTGCTTTTAATCTGCAGTATTGCTCGATTTCCCCCTAATTAGTTCAGTATATTTAGGATTTTCAGTCAATCTTTGCATTTAAATCTTGGTTAGGGCTATCGCAATCAATGCGAAAAGGCATTTTGTTAATTCATAATTAAAATGGGTGGCTTGGTTTATTGTGGTTTATTTAATGTCCCTAACTCATGGCAATCAGCCCAACTTTGCGCACCCGAAATCACAGCACTTAGGACGAGGAAGCTGATATCAATGACATCATGTTCTTGATTTATATGGGAACGGCAATCAGTAATCTTATCGAGATGTTTAAGCATATTAAGTATAAAGACAAAGAAAAAGAGCGCTATTTGATCACACTGGCGAGATCAATCAAGCTATTTTTTATCTCTTTTTTTTTAAAGAAGACGTGTGAAAAACGATCGAGTATGATCAGCCCCTGGACCAAGAGTAAGTCCATTTTTGTCCTCAATACTTTCGTAGACGTGACATGCTCATGCCTAAAATACGTGGCTCATTATAATAGATATCTTAAATCGGTCTAATGAATAAATACCGAGCGCACAAGCATGGGTATTATTAATAGTGGTTAACATTAATAGTGGTTAACATTAATAGTGGTTAACATTAATAGTGGCTAAAGTTAATTAACCACTGTAATCACAATAGCTTAGCAAATCGCTGTTAGCATAGGCTTGCCTAAGTTATAAAAAATATTAGCACCTTCTTCAATTCCTTTTGATTTAAGGTGGTCGGCAAAACCCAGTCGTGCAGTCATTGCTAACCAAAATATTGTGCTGATTAAGCCGACAATGCGCCACGGTGTTGACTTGGCCCACTTAAGTGCAAAAGTAATAGAGAGCACATACAGTACGAAACCACCTAATTTAGATGATGCCCAACCATTCACAAAGGGGTACAGGTTAAGTGGATTTACTACAACCAGATAAATAAAGGTGCAGATAAAGAGAGTATATAAAACATGCGGGCCTACTTTTAGTAGTTTATGATTGACCTTGTCAGACCCTTTCATCGTTAACACAAAGTTAATCATAAAAAATAGAAATGTAATCGCAATTATTGTTAGGTGAGCGTGCTTAACTATCATGTACATATTGTTTTTTCCTAAAAGTAATTTTCATTTAAGACTTATATTGTCTCTATTTTAAAGCAAGCCTTGTAACAAATAAGCGTGAGTAAGTGAGTGACTTTTTAAGAATATTTACCTTTTTAATTAACAATAATGCCATATGATTACGCAAAATGCTGAAATTAAGATTAATCAGCTTGACTTGTCCTAATCAACATATCATGAGTACCGAATATTAGTACCGAATATTAGTACCGAATATTAGTACCGAATATTAGTACCGAATATTAGTACCGAATATTAGTATCGAATATGTGTATGTTTAGAAAAGAGTTTCTTGCATAAATGTTAGTTGTGTTTTATCGATATTACTATGTTCTCAATTACTTATTGAATAGTATTTATTTGAAGTCGTATTCTGAACGATAGATCAATGTCTAATATGATTGTTTAGTGCAGTCTTCATCATAGCAATCGCAATTAATGTAAAATGGAAAACCATTATGGCGTTTAATGACTTATTTAGGCTCAGTTCCCATGCGGTAATCACTAATGAAGATGGTCAAGTGTTGTTATTAAAAGCCAATTATGGCGACAAACATTGGGGTTTACCGGGTGGTGGGCTAGACCCTAATGAAACCATTCATCAAGCACTGCAGCGTGAATGTATAGAAGAGCTTGGCTGTGAGGTGGATGTGCAATATCTGTCTGGAGTGTATTTTCACAGTGCGTATCAATCGCAAGCGTTTATCTTTCGCTGTGAATTACCGGAGTCAGCTCAAATAATGTTAAGCGATGAACACAGCGATTACGCTTATTTCGCTGTTGCTGATTTGTCTGCGGTGCAGCAACAACGAATAAACGATTGCTTAGCCTTTAGTGGTGTGGTCTACAGCGCAGCTTTTTAAAGCCGCTTGATGCCAAGTGGTTAGTATTTGCATAATATCGTGTGAATCTTGCAGTTGTGCTAATGGCCTTGGCACTGTGTATTGCTTATTGTCTAGGGCCACTAGCACCGCTTCTACCTGGTAGTAAAAACCATTGCCTTTGGCTTCAACGTTCACAACTTCTGCATCTTGCTCATATAACCTCACCGAAAAATGATTACCCTGAGCTTCTGGTAACCAGGGATTTGAGGTGAACTCAATGCTTCCTAAGCTGCCTAAAATGGTAAATCCGGCGTGTAAGCCATAATCTTCAGCTGTGTGTAAATGGCATTGCACGCCATTTGAGTAAGTGACTATAGCGGTTGATTCACAAATATTACCATCTTGCCCACGTCGGCCTGTTGCCTGTAGTTGATATTGTTGGCTGATGTTATTGCCAAATTGTTGCTGCATGACGAGTTGCATTAATGATGCCGGGTAGCAACCGAGATTAAACAGCGCGCCAAGACTTGCTGGATTAACAAATTGGCTGATGGCAGCGCAATACTGGCCACGAATACTTTTTACTTCACCAATAACGCCAGACGCTAAGGTTTGGCTTAACTGCTGTATAAGTGGATGTGCAAGATACATTAGCCCTTCTAAAAAGAACACTTTGTTTTGCTTAACAGCATCAAGACTGGCAATGGTAGATGGCATATCTACCGACAGCGACTTTTCACATAAAATGGCTTTACCGGTATTGGCCGCTTTTATCACATATTCGTGGTGCAAATGATTAGGCAGGGCAATGTAAATCACATCTACCAGCGGATCGTTAATTAATGCATCGAAATCAGTAAATTGATGTGCGATATCATATTGCGCTGCAAACTCGGCTAACGTTGTGGTGTTACGGCCTGCTACTGCATATATCTGACTTTGGCCTTGTGCTTTTATCGCATCGGCCATCACACCAGAAATAAAGCTGGTGCCTAAAATACCCCAGTTTATGGTTTTGCTCATTGGTTATTCCTAAGAGGTTAAGCGTTGATAGTCAAAGGCTTGTTTTAGCTCGGTTAACCCAGCTTGAATAAAGGCTTGAGTGTGAGGTGCAGCAAAGTGGGCGTCAAATGCTGCTTGATTGTCATAACGTTCCCAAAATACAAAATGTTTAGGGTTAGTTTTATGTTGGGTTGCCATTGCAAGTGAGCAGCCTGGTTCGCTATTCATGTCTGCACAAAATTGACGGATTGCAGCAAGGCCTTGGTCTAACGGTACGTCATCTTTAATGTGAATCTCAGCGGTAATAAATATGCCTGCTTGATCTAATTTGTAATCCATAACAACTCCTAAATGGTGATAGCTCATCGTAAACCAGTTTTTATAGCTGCAACACTAGCTAATGGTGTTTACAGAAAACACTGTAGGTTTATAATCTTTGACCTATATAATTTGGAGTTAATATGGACAAGTTAACCGCAATGCAGGTGTTCAGTTGTGTAGCAGAGCAAGGTAATTATGCTGCGGCTGCGCACCAATTTAATATCAGCCGTACTATGGTAAGTAAGCACATCAATCAGTTAGAAGGGTATTTAGGTGTAAAACTAATAAATCGAACGACACGTCAACAAGCGTTAAGCGAATCTGGTCTGCTTTATTATCAAGAATGTAAAACCATTTTGGCGGCAATCACCGCAGCTGAAAATACCTTACAAACCATGACAGGTACAGTCAGCGGTATTATTAAAATTAACGCACCAGTGAGTTTCGGTAATGCTGTGTTAGCGCCCATTGTGAATCGTTTTTTATTACAGTATCCGCAAGTGGATGTAGACCTGCGTTTAGATAACAATCTGATCGATCCATTACTCGACAATGTCGATGTTTTAGTGCGAATTGGTGAGCTTGAAGATTCTGCTCTGATTGGACGTCATATCATGAATTACGACATGCAGTTTTGTGCATCGCCGCAATACTTAGATACTCACCCTGACATTTGTTCGAACACAGACCTTAGCGATCATCAATGTCTTGGTTTTAGTTATTCGACCAATGGTTCATTATCAGTGGCACATCAACAAATTTTTGGTAAACGTCATTTTAGACTCTCATCAAATAGTGGTGTCGTGCTAACTCAAGCTGCAATTGATGGTTTAGGGGTTGTATTACAGCCTAGCATTGTATTGAAAGAGGCAATAGAGGCAGGACTGTTAGTCAGTATTGCCAGTTTAACTCCACCCGAAACCATGCCAATTCATTTATTGTATAAAGATAAAAACTTACCATTAAAAACTCGCTCATTAATTGAGTTTATTGTGGCGCAGCTGGCCGATCATTGATTTAATGTTTACGGTTTCATCATGCCTTTTAATACAATGTCATCATAAGCGACAAACCCTAAAATATTGCCAGCTTCAATCACCGGAGCTTTATTAATATTGAAGCGTTCAAATAGGCGGGCGGTATAACGTACATCCATATCTGCAGAAACTGAGAAAACCGGTTTAATCATAATTTCGTAAATGTTAGTTCGCTCTGGTGATTTGTCTTTGGCTAACACTTTTCGGGCAATATCGCTCATTAATACCATGCCATATTCGTCATGTTGATTGCGTTTGTTGACCACTAAAATATTGACCTTTTTACTGATGGCGACTTGAATAGCTTCTGCTACTGTGAGCATTCCGTCGATCATAGCGTAATGGTTATTCATTACATCGCGATTACAGGTAGGAATTGTACTACTCATATTTTGTCCTCAATATCTTTACTTAGCTTTTGAACTTGATGAGCCACACCAACCGCATCTTCAACATCAATTTGAATGGCAATACCTTTACCAGAATCAGTGTCAAATTCACCCACGTTAGAGATAGTTTCTAAAATGTGCCGACTCATGTGTTCTTCAACGAGCCATAAAATTACGTCACGCTGAACATCTAAAGTTAATCCCATAAAGGTTTTCTTTTTTTCTAACCCTTCACCGCGGGCATGATTAATGACCGTTGCACCCGTTGCGCCTGCAATACGAGCGGCATCAAGTACTTTATCGGTACAGTCATCATCGACAAAGGCGACAATTAATTTAAAGCGCATAGGTTACTCCTTAATGGCTTTTCGTTTGGATAAATAATCAACCACCTGGGCGTAGCCCATCACAGTGATCATTGGAAATAAACTGGCAAAGGCAATTAAACCAAAACCATCAATTAACGGATTACGGCCTTCAACATTAGTGGCAAGTCCAAGCCCTAATGCAGCAACTAATGGCACTGTGACCGTAGAGGTGGTGACGCCACCAGAGTCATAGGCTAATGGTACGATCATTTTAGGGGCGTAAAAGGTTTGAATGACCACCACGACGTAGCCAGCCATAATGTAATAGTGAATGGGATCGCCAACCACAATACGAAAACAGCCTAAAGTAATGCCGATAGAGACCCCGAATGCCACTGACATGCGTAACCCCTGGATACCAATAGTGCCACCAGAAACTTGGTTGGCTTTTATCGCCACTGCAATTAATGACGGTTCAGCAATAGTGGTGCTAAAACCGATAGCAGCAGCAAACACATAGACCCAAAAATAGTCTTGCCAAATAAACGGTGCATTACCACCATCAGGGTGTAAAAATTCGGTGGTGGTCAGTTGGTTTGCCATGCTCTCGCCGATAGGGAATAGCGCTAATTGCAAACCAACGAGAAAAAACGTTAGCCCAATAATCACATACACAAATCCGAGTGATACTTTACGCCATTGGTTTATTGGGCGTTTAAGTACGCCCAGCTGAAAGCCAAACAGAATTATCGCAATAGGGATTACATCGCGAGCTGTTAGTAATAGAGTGGACATGAGTTCACTAAACAAAAGCACTCCTCGTTATTGATTATATCGATCAATTTAAAAACACCATGCCGTACAGCAATACAAAAATCATTGGACTAAGACTCGCAAAAGCAATTAATCCAAAGCCATCTACCATAGGATTACGGCCTTTAATCACACTTGCCAGGCCAACCCCTAGTGCTGTCACTAAAGGCACTGTAATGGTGGATGTGGTGACACCGCCTGAATCATATGCAATGCCGATAATGTTCGCTGGTGCAAAGCTGGTGAGGATCATCACCAATACATAACCACCAATAATAAGATAATGGATTGGCCATCCCTTAAGAATACGAATGACCCCAAGTAAAATGGCTAAACCTACCGAAATCGCAACCGTGATACGCAGTCCCATAGCATAGGAACTCATGGATTGTTGGTTTGACTCTATCGCACCCGCATTCGCGGCAACCTGTGCCGCTTCGTTTGCAACAGCCGTAAGAGCAGGTTCTGCTAATGTGGTGCCAAACCCCAAGGAAAAAGAGAAAATCACTAACCAAAAAACACTGCCTTTGCGGGCTAATGCTTCTGCAAGTGATTCGCCAATGGGAAATAAACCCATTTCTAAACCAAATACAAAAAAGGTCAGCCCTAATACAATAAACACCACACCCACAAGAATAGAACCCAGTTCTGCAGGCGCTTGATGTAGCACAAATATTTCAAAAAAACTGACGACTAAGATAATGGGTATAAGGTCTTTGAAGCTGTTGAGCATAGCGTGGAGCAATTTGTTTATGGCGGACATCTTAGCTCCTGTCGTTTATCGATTTTATTGTCATTATGTTCGCTAACAAAATAGCAAGCGGCCTTATTCAGTTTGCCCTGTAACGAGTATTTCGCAACATATTGATTACAATAAAAATCATTAAGTTGACGTAGGTCATAAAAATGATCCAAACTGAGACTAGAATTGTAAAAACTGTACCCGAGCAACATTCTGCATAGCATGAGAAAGGGTCAAGGATAAAAATAAAAAGGATTTAGACGACAATGAAAACACTCTTACGTTTATCAATAGCTGCAGCGTTTGTGAGCCAGTTTGCTTATGCTGAACCTGCAGATACAGATGGTTTTTCACACGCTTACCAGCAATACAATGCATCTGTTGAAAGTAACAACAACCAAGATACGTTGAAATATGCGCAGCAAGCGTATGAGTTAGGTCAAATTAAATTCGGTCAAGACAGCTTTGATAGCGCTAAGTTAGCCATCAATTATGCAAATGCGATAATGGTTGAGCCTAAGAAAAGCAATCAGGGCCGTGTGATTGAAGATGAAGCGACGCTTAAGGCGCATCAATTATTTACTTCTGCATTAGCTGTATACCGTGAAAACGTGAGCGATAATGGTATCGAGTTAATCGATCCTTTGATTGGGTTAGCTGAATCGACAACAGATGATAAATACGCGAAAACATTATTATTTGAAGCAATAGAGATTGCTGAGAAAGCTGACAATGAGTTAACGGTTGCCGAAGTAAAACTCATTACGTTTCATCGTTTATCGCACACCGAGTATTATACCCGCTCCGTGAGAACTTTGGCGTTTGACGCTTACGATATTTATGCTAATAAGTTACCAGAGGATGCCATTAAACGAGTTGATGCGACTTATCTCGTTGCTGCGTTATATGAGTCCATGGGTAAGCCTAGTCAAGCAATTACAAATTTAGTTGAAGTTATCAAACAATATCAGGCATTACCTTATAGTCATCCGTACGAGCTTCGTGCGCATGCCTTGTTAGTGAAACTGTATGAGCAAAAAGGCCTAGGCGATAAAGCCACTGAGCATTGTATTGCGATTGGTAAGATGACGCCATGGAATGACCAACAAGAACAAACCCCGTTATTTAGAAAACCACCCAAATACCCGCAATCATATGCCCAAAGAAGAAAATCTGGTTGGGTGCAAGTTGAGTTTACAGTTGATGAAAATGGTTTTGTTAAATCACCTGAGATCATTGACTCTAAAGGTGGCGCCCAGTTTGAAAAAGAATCGATAGAAGCGCTCAGTCAATGGCGTTATGCGCCTAAATTTGTTGATGGTAAGCCAACAGAAGCAAAATCTACCGTTCAGCTTGATTTCACCATAGGTTAATACCTAAGCCAGCTTGTGTTATACCAACCTCATTGGTTATGTTTAACTTAAGTTAACCAATACAAGCTGAGCATGCCGACACATACAACAACGAAGCTAGTTTCGATAAGGAACTGGCTTTTTTGTAGCTGTTTTTTACCTTGATTTAAAATAGTCACCAGTTGGTTTTGTTTGTAAATACGGCAAGAGACTAATTCTGTTTGTGGATCGACAATTAATTGAAAACGACATTTTCTACCATTATTGAGCAGTACATCATGCATGCTTTGTAAACCAAAGTTGAATTTGCGTGATACCACTTTGCCATTAATAAACACCCGTTCGAGTCCGCACCAATTACTCGCTTGCAATTCAATATTGTCTTGATTGAGGTGGTATGTAAACTTAATCATAATGCTGTCCTTATCACATGATAGCCACGAGCCCTGTGTCTAATAAAGCAGAGTAATGTGACATTTTCCAGCATATAAATATGAACAATTTACGAAATGAAGCTATCTTGTTGGCCGGCTTAGTAATATTTATTTTTTGAAAAGGCTATTGCCAAAATGTGTTTTTTCGGCACTTCAATATTAGCTGTTGATGATAAATAACGCAGAATAGGGTGTGGCAGAATATAGGCTTGATATGGGTATAAAATCATAGCTAACAGCCCGATTCAAAAAACGAAGTCGGTACCTGTTGCTTTAGATGTTTAGATTAATGTTCATTATCACTTAAGCAGGATCGCATCAATACTTACCTAACACAATAAGCATTTAATAGATCTTTCCACGTAATAATACCGACAATAATGTTGTTGTCTAATACTGGTAAACAACCAATATCATTATCTAGAATAAGCCGAGTTGCTTGATTTATATCGCAATGAGGCGCGATGGTGAGTGGATTATGGCTCATGACTTGGTGAACCCTTTTTTGCAGGGTTTCGGTGTCTCTAATTAATTCGGCCGCGGTCCCGATATTAGGGCTAAGTGCTCGCAAAAAGTCTCGATGAGACAATATACCGCTTAGTTGTTTTTTATCATCCACCACAATGAGGTGATGGAATTTGACATGGTCAAAAATTTCTTTAGCAATCTTCAGTCTGTCATCCATTTCAATAGTGACGACTCTAGTTGTCATGATGTCAGCGACACAGAGATGTTTAGTTGGGTTATCAGGTAATGTCTCTGCTAATATTTCGGTAGACGTTGTCATAAGCGATTCTCCACGTATTTATTCTTTTATATCAGATAAATATTAGTGTAACAATCATTTAACGGCCTAACCGAATCGCTTATTTACCTTAGACCGCTATCTGATTAGGAAGCCATTTTGCTTTCGGCTAAATGGCCCGCTAAGTATTTCTGATATTTAATAGGTTTTAATTGATGAATATCGACTAAGACTAAGCCATCGATACAGTCACCAAACTCTGCATCAATACCAAAGTCGAGAAACTGTACGCCATTGTTGTCGCACAATTCGCCATATTGCTTAAATAACGTCGGTACTGATACACCCATATTCGATAGCGTCCGTTTAAGTATTTTGAAGTTGTTAGCATAGTCACCGCCATTGAATAACTGGTGCAATTGATGCTGACGTTCGTCAGTGAATTGATACGAATTAAATGAAGTCGCTAAAACGTGTTTAGTGGCAAAGTGATATTGGTAAAAAAACACTAACATCTCTTTGGCTGGTACTGGCAGGCGATCGCTTAGCGACACAGGCCCAAAGAGGTAACGATACTGCGGGTTTTTAATCAAAAAAGCACCAATACCTTGCCACAAATACTCTAAACTCCGGCGGCCCCAATATTTAGGTTGGACAAAGCTGCGGCCAAGTTCGAGTCCCTGGTTAAAATAGGGGGTAAACGCATCGTGGTATTTAAATAGTGATTCGCTATACAGCGCATTTTCACCAATAGACTCGTGGAGCATTTTGGCACTGGCAAAACGATAAGCCCCCACAATCTCTAATTGGTCTTTATCCCATAACACTAAATGAAAATAGTGATTATCATATTTATCGGTATCGCGACGTTTACCGGTACCTTCGCCTACGGCTCTGAAGGCGATTTCACGAAGTCGGCCAATCTCACGCATAATCGCACTGCTGTGGGTATGCTTGTATAAATAGATTTGTTTATTGTCTTGGGTTTTTCCTAATAATTCGCATTGTTGTAGTGCTTGTTGCAGTTCACTGCGTTTCTCTGGGTGAGCAATGGCATTTTGAGTGATAAATAATGGGCTACGATTTTTACCAATGCGGTATAAATGATTTTTAAGCAGATTCACTTTGGTTTTAAGCGGAAAATCTTGAGTACTGACAACTTCTTTTGCAATCAATTGGCCAATCCGTACTGGCATGACATGATCCATTTGTTTAAACATTTCCTTGACCAGCAATAACGTCGCTAATGGTTTGTAAATCATTGAAGCGCCATAAAATGTAGCAGAGTTCTTCGCATCCACATATATGGGTAAAAGCGGCGCATTACAAGCGCGAGCCATTTTTAAAAATCCGCTGTGCCAATGTAAATCAGTGACGCCAGTAGGGCGTAAACGCGACACTTCACCCGAGGGGAAAATTAATACCGCGCCTTCACGTTTAAGGTGATGATGAATTTCATTTAAATGTTGTTTCGGTGTTCCACCTGTCATGTTACGTACTGGCAATAAAATGGAATGAAGCGGTTTAATGGCCATTAGCAATTCATTGGCAACGACTTTTATGTCTGGTCTCACTTGGCTTATCAGTTTGATTAATGCCAGCGCATCCAGCGAACCGATAGGGTGATTAGCGTAGATCACCACTCTGCCTTCAATGGGAATATTTTCAATTTCGTTATTGGGCACGCTGTAGCTGAAATTTAAACAGGCCAGAATTTGTTCAACAAAATCGACTCCGGATAAATGCGCATGTTCATTCGCAATGTCATTACACTGTTTTTCATGAAGTAAGTAGCGCAACATGGCTTTAGTCGGCACGGCTAACCAAGGCTTGTTATGCACATTTGGCAGGATTTTTTCGACCATATTATCAACAGTAAATATCATATTTTAGCCTTATTTATGCAACGTGCTGTTTTTGGGGCGTGATGATTGATGTAGCCTCTGAACTGCCGAAATCAATCGTGTTTACTGCGTTAACTTGTAACGTTTTTTCGTCCCATTTGAGTAACTGCACATTACCTGTTTCGGTTTCAGCAATTAATGTGCAATTTTCAACCCAGTCACCATCATTGGCGTAGATAATGGTGCGATTATGAATAGTATGCTGGGATAATTCTGGCTGATGGATATGGCCACATATCACCATGTCGACTTGCTTTTTAATAGCATAGCGCAGTACGGCATCTCGGTATTGGTTAATGGCTTGCTGAGCTTTGTTGACGCGGAGTTTGATGTAGCTGGCGAGTGACCAATATGGATATCCTAGGCGGCTTCTTATCCTATGTAGCTGGCGATTCAACCACAACAATACATCATATAAATGGTCGCCTAATTTGGCATAGGTTCTGCTAACACACACTTGTGAGTCAAACTGGTCTCCATGCAGCATTAGAAAACGTTTGCCGCTTATCGACTCATGGATATATTGTTTAGCAAGGGTAATACCCCTAAAGTGACTGTCTGAATAAGCTTTAAAAGCCTCATCGTGATTGCCAGGAATATAGATGACTTGGGTGCCATTACTGGCCAGTTCGAGAATTTTTTTAATCACCTTGTCGTGGCTGTCTGGCCAATAAACGCGTTTTTTTAACGCCCATATATCGACAATATCACCGACCAAATATAAGTATTGGCATTGGCTGTGATTGAGGAAATGTAATAAAAAGTCGGCTTTACAATCAATGCTGCCTAGATGAACATCCGATATCCACAACGCATGAAAATGCTGAACTTTGTCACTATGAGTTAAGTGCGATAAAGGTTGGCGTTGTTGATTGCTTTTATTGCTGTGTGAGATCATCTGTCATTTACCCTAATACACTGGTTGCGTCAGTGTTAATTTAGAGTAGGGCAGTTATTTGACGCTAAGGTGAACGATTTGTTGCAACTTGATTAAGCTTGCATAGATATTAGAGCTAATAAAAAGGGAAATACCTTAGTATTTCCCTTTAACATTAGGCGATGAATCGGCTAAATGAAGATGGGTTGTTATTTTAGTTATTTAGCCGCATCAATAATTGCTTTAGCCATTTCATCGGCTACTGAACCGGTAGTGCGGTTCTCGCTATCGGCACGTTCAAAAATGGTCAGTAGGGTATTGTAAATCTGCTCTACTTTAGCGGTTGCCGCTGCAGCATCGTAGTTTTTCTCAAATGAGACATTGATAATGCCGCCAGCATTAATCACATAATCTGGCGCATACAAAATACCCATCTGCTTTAGTTTTTCTCCGTGACGTACTTCTGCTAACTGGTTATTAGCACAACCGGCAACGATAGTGGCTTTTAGTAATGGCAAGGTTGTGTCGTTAAGTGTTGCACCTAATGCACAAGGTGCATACACATCAACATTCTGAGTATAGATATCTTGCGGAGCAACAACGGTTGCACCAAATTCGGTCGCAACACGGTCAAGCGAGGCTTGATGAATGTCGGTCACAATCAGCTCAGCGCCAGCATCATGTAAATGCTTACATAAGTAATAACCCACGTGTCCCACGCCTTGCACAGAGATTTTAATCCCTTGTAGACTGTCTATGCCACGCTGATGTTTTACGGCTGCTTTAATACCCAGGTAAGTGCCTAAAGCCGTAAGTGGCGATGGATCGCCTGATTTACCTTCAAGACCCGCTACAAATTCAGTTTCACGACTGGCTATCATAATGTCTGACGTAGACACTCCGACATCTTCAGCTGAATAATATTTACCGCCTAAGCTGTTTACAAAACGTCCGAATGCAAGAAATAATGCTTCGCGGTCGGTGGTTTTAGGATCGGCTATGATAACGGCTTTACCCCCACCCATGGTGAGTCCGGCTAACGCATTCTTATAAGTCATTCCACGAGACAGACGTAACACGTCTGTTAAGGCTTCATCATCCGATTGGTAGTTCCACATACGACAACCGCCAACGGCAGGGCCTAAATTAGTGTTATGAACTGCAATAATGGCTTTTAACCCACTTTGCTTATCATGACAAAAGACTACCTGTTCGTGTTCATCGAACGAAACATGATTAAAAACTGCCACGTGACATCTCCGCTTGCTAGCTTGTTGAAGTAAAGTTCTCACACCTTGTGTCATTGAGTACGCAAGGTGCAAACGACTGCTTGTTATATTTATTGCAGCACGATAGCATTTAGGGATACTCTCAACAAAGCATGATTTAGTTATTTTTGTGATTAGCGTGGCAATTTAGCTTGCCACTTTACGTAAACGTAAGGTAGTTTGTGTTACGTAATTGTTTTTTGAGTAAATAGCAGGTAAGTTTTTTATTCTAATCTGCATTATAACAATAAGATAGGAAGTATTATGACTGAAGAAGTTGCCGAAAAGGTTGCACAGCCAACGCCAGAGCCAGAAGCATTAAGAGAAGAATGGGTCCGTACCCAATTCCAAAAGGCGAACCGTTTTTTGGCTGAGAAAGGGGTTATCCCAAGCAAAGTCCTTGCTGACGAAAGTCGTTATCTTGCTCCTTATTTAGCTATTTGGAAGATGGAATCAAAACAGCCTAAAAAACAAACCTTTTGGGTTATGTCTGGTGATTTGCCATCCGATTACGTCGATGTGAAAGTGGCGGCAACGGCTCGCGATGCGATTAGACACTTCTCGATGATGTGGCAACTTAAAGCAGAAAATTTGCATAAGTCGGGTGTTACAAAAGATCCTACCCAGCTGAGATTTTCGCAATTGTTGGTGTCGCGTGCTGAAAGCTTATACAGAATGCATCAAGATGAGAAACTGTGGGCTTAACAACCTCAGGCAGTTAATAAGCTGAAGCAATAGAGGCAAAAAAGGCACTTACAGTGCCTTTTTTTATGCCTTTAAGCGATGAACAATGACCCATATTAATAACGGATACTGATGTTCATCTGCTCAGTTGATCATTAGTTAACGCTTATTCGCAATCGTCTTCTGCTAAGTAGAATAACCCTTGATTGAGTAATGCCGTCATTACATCTAGCGCAGCCGTATTGTCAGTGAATAAATTTGCCTCTTCTGGCGTAATTCTCACTTGATTGGCCAACAGTTGTAACAGCTCATTAGGCGCATCTGGGAGGGTATACACTTCACCATTGATAAACAAACGCGGTTGGTTATCATTTTCTAAGCGTAATACTTTTAGACCACCGATACGTTGAATGATGGCACCTTGTTCAATCGCTTCGAGTAACTCATCAGCTGTTAAGGGTTCTTCGCCTTCACAAATATCCAGTTCAAAACGATTTTGACTGAGCAATTTACCTAACATGGTTTGGTAGCTGGCCGGATCTTGTGCTAGTTGAGTCAGTAAATCCATAATACCTTGCTGATGGGTTTGGCTGATAAGACCCGGCTCTGCTGGCTCATCTGATGATGTGAAACGCTTCTGACCTTGGTTACTGTCGATTAAGGCATCGGCTAATTCGGTTAATAGCTCTTGCTGACTTGGCGCTCTAAAACCAATTGAATACGACAAGGCGAGCGATAACGTTTCGCCGCAGTGTGGGTATCCTGGTGGAATATAAAGCACATCGCCTTTTTGTAATACCACATCGATGATCGGTTCAAAGTCATCAACTAGCGGTGAGTTAGGGTTATCACCACGACGCTTATGTTGACCTTTGTCGCCCACTTTCCAACGACGTTCGCCATCACCTTGAATGATAAACACATCGTAGTTATCAATATGTGGCCCAACACCACCACCTGGCGTGGCAAATGATGCCATTAAGTCATCAAAGCGCCAGTCTGGTAAAAATCGAAATGCTTCGACTAAAGCCTGTGAGTCAGGATACCAATGGTTGACGGCTTGAACTAACAACTGCCAGTTGTCTTCACCAAATTGGTCGTAGTCTTCAAATGGACCTTGGACGACGTCCCAGTCATCACCTTTTGTGACCACGACGCGTGATGATATTTCTTCTTCACAGGCTAGGCCAGCAAGTTCATCTGCTGCGATAGGATCTTCAAAGTCGATAAAAGCCTGTTTGATAACAAGCGGTTTTTGCTGCCAATGTTGTTTAATAAAGGCTTGGGTATCAATATTTAATGTGTACATCATTGACCTCAGGTCGAGATAATTAACGAGTGGTAATACAATAAAAAAGCGGCCACATATGCGACCGCTAATGGTATGCATAAGCTTATAAGACTATTTTAGCTCATCAACAAAGGCTTCTGCGCGGCCAATGTAGTTTGCTGGGGTCATCTTTTTCAATTCAACTTTTACGTGTTCTGGTAATTCAAGACCATCGATGAATACGGCAAGTTGTGCTGCATCAATACGTTTGCCACGTGTCAGTTCTTTAAGCTTCTCATACGGCTTTTCAATGCCGTAACGACGCATTACGGTTTGCACTGGCTCTGCCAATACTTCCCAGTTTTTGTCTAGTTCTGCTAAAAGTTGTGCTTCATTGACTTCTAATTTGCTAATGCCTTTTAAGGTTGCTTGATAAGCTATTAACGAGTGAGCCATACCTACGCCTAAGTTGCGTAATACGGTCGAATCAGTTAAGTCACGTTGCCATCTTGATACCGGTAATTTTGCCGCTAAGTGTTGCATCAGCGCGTTAGCGATACCTAGGTTACCTTCCGAGTTTTCAAAATCAATTGGATTGACTTTGTGCGGCATGGTTGATGAACCAATTTCGCCAGCGATAGTGCGCTGTTTAAAGTGCCCTAGTGCAACATAACCCCAAATATCACGATCAAAATCGATTAAAATGGTGTTGAAACGGGCGATAGCATCAAACAATTCTGCAATGTAATCATGCGGCTCAATCTGAGTGGTATACGCGTTCCAGTTAATGCCAAGGCTAGTCACAAAACGTTGTGACAGTTCATGCCAATTTACTTCAGGGTAAGCAGAGATGTGCGCATTATAGTTACCCACAGCACCGTTAATTTTACCCATAATTTCAACCGCGTTGATTTGGTTTAATTGACGATCTAAACGTACGGCAACGTTAGCCATTTCTTTACCAAGAGTCGATGGCGATGCTGGCTGCCCGTGGGTGCGAGACATTAACGGCACACTTTTATTGTCACGAGCTAATTTTTTGATGGCATCAATTACTTGCTGACATTGCGGCACTAACACTTGTTCACGAGCTTCTTTTAGCATTAAAGCGTGAGACAAGTTGTTGATGTCTTCAGAAGTACAGGCAAAATGGACAAATTCATCAATAGCGACTAACTCAGCATTATCGGCAATTTGCTCTTTTATGAAGTATTCAACCGCTTTAACGTCGTGATTAGTGGTGCTTTCAATCGCTTTAATACGCAGTGCGTCTTGTTCGCTAAAGTTGTCCTTGATGCTGTCTAACAAGGCTAGCGCGGTTTCACTAAAAGGGGGAACTTCTTCAATTTCTGGGCAGCTAGATAATAGCTTTAACCAGTTAATTTCAACTTGAACACGGTACTTAGTAAGACCGAACTCGCTGAAAATCCCTCGTAATGAGGCGGTTTTACTACCATAACGACCGTCTACCGGAGAGATAGCAGTTAGTGCGGAAAGATCCATTTGAAGCTCCTTGATGAACTTAGTTGTAGGGTGATTCGATTAATTTTTATTTTGGCTTTGTTGTGCTGTATCAAATATTGCCTTGCGGGCAAACACTAAATGGCGACGTTTGCCACCTAATTGGCGCCATAATACCGCACTGCGCATAGCCGCAAGCAATAACGCGCGAATTTTGTGTTGGACCTGAGGTTGCTTTAAGCAATCGGGATTGCCCGATATTTGTAATTTAGGCCCCAACTCACTGATAACATCACTGTAAATACTGGCAAAATTGGCCAGGACTTGTTCATCTGTAATGGCAAAGTGGGCTAATTGGCGATGCACTTGATTGATGCGCTCAGCGAGCATGCCTAAACCATTAGGCGAGCGGGCCAGCTTTCGTTCTAGGGTTAACACACCAACAAGATAACGAGTCGTTTCGACATCTTTATTGCTGCCATCACCGAGCTGATTTTGGATCAGTTGGTAGCCGTTATCTAAAATGGCTTTATCTTGATACACATCTGTAGTCGATTCTGGTTCGGTAACCAAAATGGTATTAAGTGTCGCCGCCAAAGCGTCTTTATCGCTTTCACCGTGGCGTGCTAAATACTGCACTTGACCGATAGCCTGTAAGATCCCGGCAAAGGCCATTGTGCGTTCAAACATTATGTTATCTGGAGTTTGGCTCACGGATTACCCTCGAATTAAAGTATCGATTATGCCGCCACCTAAACAGATGTCACCATCATAAAACACCGCTGATTGCCCTGGCGTAACAGCAGCAACAGGTTCATCAAACATTACGGTAATATTGTCTGTGTCATCATAGGTGAGGGTACATCCAACATCACGTTGACGATAACGAGTCTTTACAGTAATTGTGCTGTTATTGGCTGGACCTTTACGATCAACCCAATGGAGTTGATTGACCGTCATACCTGTTGACATTAAACGAGGGTGATTGCCGCCTTGCGCCACAATAAGTACGTTGCGGATTAAATCTTTTTCAACCACATACCATGGGTCTTCATTGCTGTTTTTCAGCCCACCAATGCCTAGGCCTTTACGTTGCCCAAGCGTGTGGTACATCAAGCCTTGATGTGTGCCAATCACTTCACCTTCTGATGTTTCAATATCACCTGGTTGTGCCGGTAAATAGGTAGCTAAAAAGTCGGTAAATTTACGTTCACCGATAAAGCAAATACCTGTGCTGTCTTTTTTGTCGTGAGTAATTAATCCCAGTTTTTGGGCTATTTCACGTACTTGATGTTTTTCAAGTTCACCGACAGGGAACAAGCTGCGGGCAACTTGTTCGTGGCTTAATGTGTATAAGAAGTAGCTCTGATCTTTATTACCATCAACACCACGGAGCATTTCAACGCTGCCATCGCTATTGTCACGACGGCGGACATAATGGCCCATGGCAATATAATCGGCGTCTAAAATGTCGTCAGCAAATTCAAGAAAGGCTTTAAATTTGATTTCTTTATTGCACATAATATCGGGATTTGGCGTGCGACCCGCTTTATATTCTGCTAAAAAGTACTCAAATACGTTATCCCAGTATTCGGCAGCAAAATTAACGGTATGCATTTTTATACCTAGCTTGTCACATACCGACTGAGCATCTTTTAAGTCATCTGCTGCAGCGCAATATTCATCGGTATCGTCTTCTTCCCAGTTTTTCATAAACAGACCTTCAACCTGATAGCCTTGCTGCATTAACAAGTAAGCTGATACTGAAGAGTCCACACCGCCGGACATACCGACAATGACTTTTTTACCGTTTGATGCTGGGTTGATTGATGTCATAAATCCTAAAAACCTTGAAGATAGATAGTGTGTATATTGTGCCGCAATGCCAATGTTTCAAGGCAATTGTGCTAGTTTTTTGCTAGTAGTGAATCTGAATACTATTAGTTACGAATATCGAAGAGATTAATTGGTAAACGGCCAATAAATACGACATTTGTGCGGCGCATATTCTATCACGCATTCACTTAATGGGCTATCTTGAGGCGCATACTAATAGCCTAAGACAAGCCATTAAAAATAATCGACATTGAGTAACGATAACGGTGTGTGCTGTGCGGGATGGTTTTTATCTGATTGTTGTAAAAAGTCTTCAATACTTTTTAGCACTAACGGGCTACGGAGCTGGCTACCAAGGGCAATAATGTCAGCAAGATTAAGCCAATGGGTAGCGGTAATGGCGCTGTCTCGAGGTGTGGCGTGTTGTTGCTTGGCCAGCTCAATACAAAATGTATAACGCACAAACGCTAACTCGCCAGAGGCGCTAAATTGGTAGATCCCGACAATAGCCTCGGGTATTAACTCAAGCCCCGTCTCTTCAACAATTTCTCGTGCACACGCAGAGACAATCGATTCATTGGCCTCTAAATGCCCCGCTGGTTGGTTAAATTTAACTGTGCCATCGATTAACTCTTCTACTAATAAAAACTTACCTTGGCTATAAATAACGCAGGCGACAGTGGTATTAGGTTTGTAACGTTCGGTCATATTTCCCTCTTGTATAAAGCGTCTGCCAGCGATTACTTTGCCGTGCTGATCACTTTGTATTCACCATTAGGTAAATCATCTAGACACCATTGACCTATTTTATAACGGATTAATCTTAAGGTTGGATGACCTACATGTGCGGTCATCCTTCTGACTTGGCGATTTCGACCTTCACAAATTTGCACTTCAAGCCAGGTCGTTGGAATGGCTTTACGTTCTCGTACTGGCGGGGTTCTTGGCCAAATATCAGGAGATGTCATTACGCAAACTTTAGCCGGTAATGTCATACCATCTTTTAATTCAACCCCATTACATAAGGCATTGATTGCATCATCCGACGGCTCTCCTTCAACTTGAACCCAATAGGTTTTAAAGGTTTTTTGCGCCGGCTGAGTTAACTTTGCTTGTAGCTGTCCGTCATTGGTTAGTAACAATAATCCTTCACTGTCACGGTCTAGGCGCCCTGCAGCATAGACATCAGGTATTGGAATAAAATCTTTTAATGTTTGGCGACCTGCTTCATCGGTAAATTGGCATAACACATCAAAAGGTTTGTTGAATAACACAATGACGGGATTTTCAGGTCGTGGTTTTTGTGGGGGACGCGATTTTGCCCTGCCACGAATAGCAGCACTGCTTATTGGCGTTCGTGTTGCTTCAGAATTGACTGATGTTGTTGACGCGCCAGTTCTGTGAGTCGATGTTTTTTTAAAGGAACTGAATTTACCTATTTTTGACATAAAGGTATGGTTAACATCCTTTGCTAATACAAGTGAGTGATAAGTGAGCGAATATAAATCTATTTATGGTAGTTTACTGCGTATTCGCCCTTAGTGGAATTTGAAAATTATTAAGAATGATCTATGATGTCCGCCTAAAAATTGTGATCTGTACCTAATTTATCATTCTGAGATAGCGGCTTTAACCGTCAAATCTCAGAGGTTCAAGAAAAAATATAATAATAAATGGGATAGGGGATGTCACATACTTGGCTTATTAATAGTGTGCCGTGGTTGCAAACCTTGGTTCACTTACGCGAGTGTTATCCACCAAAGCCCGTCAAATGCTTATGCAGCTTATTCTAATAAATTATTAATTTACAATAATGTAGGAAACAAAATGAAAGATAACACTCCAACGATCATATACACAGAAACCGACGAAGCACCGGCACTTGCCACCTTGTCTTTATTACCGATTATCCGTACTTTTACTAACGCAGCAGGCGTAAAAGTTGAAACTCGTGATATTTCTTTGTCAGGTCGTGTTATAGCTAACTTCCCTGAAAAATTAACTGCAGAGCAAAAAATTGCTGATGCGCTAACAGAATTAGGTGAATTGGCTAACAAGCCAGAAGCCAACATTATTAAGTTACCTAACGTTAGTGCGTCTGTGCCACAGTTAAAAGCCTGTATTGCTGAACTGCAAGCAAAAGGCTATGACATTCCGAACTACCCTGATGAGCCTAAAAATGATGCTGAAGTAGAAGCTCAATCTCGTTATGACAAAATTAAAGGCAGTGCGGTAAACCCTGTATTACGCGAAGGTAACTCAGATCGTCGTGCGCCTACGTCAGTAAAAAACTACGCCAAGAAAAATCCACATTCAATGGGTAAATGGGCCAGCGACTCTAAGTCTCACGTTGCACACATGAACGAAGGTGACTTTTACGGTAGCGAACAGTCGGTGACGTTAGCGGCTGCAGATAAGGTTAATATTGTACTGACTCAACAAGACGGCAAAGAAGTCGTGTTGAAAAGTGGTTTAGCGTTACTCACTGACGAAGTGATTGATTCGTCGGTGATGAGCAAAAAAGCATTAGTGGATTTTTATACTCGCGAAATTGAAGCGGCTAAAGCTGAAGATGTTTTATTATCTTTACACCTTAAAGCGACCATGATGAAAGTGTCTGACCCAATCTTATTTGGTCTTGCTGTTAAAGTGTTCTTTAAAGATGTATTCGATAAGCACGGTAAATTATTTGCTGAGCTAGGCGTTGATGTCAATAATGGTTTTGGTGATGTTTATGCCAAAATCAGCACGCTACCAGAAGCTAAACGTAACGAAATTGAAGCTGATATTGCTGCTGTTTATGCTGCTCGTCCAGCACTTGCAATGGTCGACTCAGATAAAGGTATCACTAACTTACATGTACCTAGTGACATCATTATTGATGCATCAATGCCAGCAGCTATACGTTCTTCGGGTAAAATGTGGGGCCCAGACGGCCAGTTACAAGACACTAAAGCGATGATCCCTGATCGTTGCTACGCTGGCGTTTACCAAGAAACCATTTCGTTCTGTAAAAAGCACGGTGCATTTGACCCAACGACGATGGGCAGTGTGCCTAACGTGGGCTTAATGGCTCAAAAAGCAGAAGAATACGGTAGCCACGATAAAACGTTTGAAATTAAAGCCGCTGGTACGGTTAAGGTGATTAACCAAGCTGGCGATGTGTTAATGAGCCATAACGTTGAAGCTGGCGATATCTATCGCATGTGCCAAGTCAAAGATGCGCCAATTCGTGACTGGGTTAAACTTGCGGTTAAGCGTTCGCGTTTAAGCAATACGCCTGCGGTATTCTGGTTAGACACCAACCGTGCTCACGATGCTGAATTAATTAAAAAAGTGACTAAGTATCTAGCAGAGCAAGATACTGCTGGCTTAGACATTCAAATAATGACACCAGAAGATGCTACTCGTTTCACTTTAGATCGCATTATTAAAGGTGAAGACACTATTTCGGTAACGGGTAACGTGTTACGCGACTACTTAACCGATTTATTCCCAATTCTTGAACTGGGAACAAGTGCGAAAATGTTATCTATCGTGCCGTTAATGAATGGTGGTGGCTTATTTGAAACAGGTGCCGGTGGTTCAGCACCTAAGCACGTGCAACAAGTCGAAAAAGAAGGTCATTTACGTTGGGATTCATTAGGTGAATTTTTAGCACTTGCTGCGTCTTTAGAGCATTTAAGCCAAACGACCAATAATGCTAAAGCACAAGTATTAGCAGATACCTTAGATGTGGCTATTGGTGTGTTTCTTGATACCAATAAATCACCGTCTCGTCGTGTAGGTGAACTCGATAACCGCGGTAGTCACTTTTACCTAGCGATGTATTGGGCACAAGCATTAACTGAGCAAACGGCTGATCCAGAGCTTGCTGCACACTTTGCACCTTTAGCTAAGTCATTGGCAGCAAATGAAACTGTTATTCTTGCTGAATTGAACGGTGCTCAAGGCCCTGCAGTTGATTTAGGTGGTTATTACCGTTTAGATGCTGCTAAAGCTGAACAAGCAATGCGCCCAAGTGCTACATTAAATCAATTTGTTATTGGTTAACTCTGCGAGGGGGATATTTCCCCCTAATTGATGTGGCTGGCGAAGTTAATCAATAGACCTTTTTATGATGGGATATAATTAATTTTTTAGCCTATGTTAGGCAATAAAAAAGACAGGGATTAAAATCCCTGTCTTTTTGTTTTATAGTCTCACCAATTAAATTGTTGGCGAGATGGCTGAAGCATGCATTCCTTTAGGGCCTTCCTCAATTTCGAAGCACACAGGTTGACCTGCTTTTAAGGTACGATAACCTTCCATTTCGATAGTTGAATAGTGCGCAAATACATCTTCGCCACCCTGATCAGGGCAAATAAACCCGAATCCTTTGGCGTTGTTGAACCATTTAACAGTTCCGTTTGCCATACTTCCACTTCCTTCTGTTGTCTACTTACCAGTAAGATAGTAAAACTTATTATCCAGCGGTCTAGTATTCGCCGCCTAGCAAACAGAATGAAATTAGTACGAAAAGAAGTCAAGCGGTAATTAACAAAAGAGCAACATTTAATTAATTTAATGATATCAAGTGGTCGGGAACCAAACGAGAGGCTAGTATTAAACGATGGCTAAATTAGGCAGTGTAGAACATATTGCGGAAAAGGTTGAATCTGAACTACAACCGCCCAATATGTATAAAGTGGTGCTAAACAATGATGATTACACCCCAATGGATTTTGTGGTAGAAGTATTACAACGATTCTTTGAGAAAAATGAACAGCAAGCTGTTGATATAATGTTAGCTATCCATAATCAAGGTAAAGGATTGTGTGGTGTATTTCCATTTGGGATAGCAGAAACAAAAGTTTTTCAAGTAAATCAGTTTGCAAGAGAAAACCAACATCCGTTACTGTGTACGTTAGAGAAAGCATAATATCGAATTCTCACAGTCTGTGGTTAAAATTAAGGGGTGCTTATGCTGAACAAAGACCTGGAAGTCACCTTGAACCTAGCGTTTCAGCAAGCTAGAGATTCACGTCATGAATACATGACGGTAGAACATTTATTATTAGCGCTGATCGACAATCCCTCTGCCTATGAAGCATTAGTTGCTTGTGGGGCGGATGTGAATCGTTTACGAGAAGAAGTGGCTAATTTCATTCAACAAACTACGCCGATTATTGCAGAGTCAACAGAAGAACGTGAAACCCAGCCTACTTTGGGATTTCAACGTGTTCTGCAACGTGCGGTATTCCATGTGCAATCATCTGGTCGCAACGAAGTGACGGGTGCCAATGTGCTGGTGGCTATTTTTAGTGAGCAAGAATCACAAGCAGTTTATTTACTGCGTCGTTGTGATATTACTCGTCTAGATGTGGTTAATTTTATTTCTCATGGTATGGCTAAAGAGGATGATTCTGGTGAGCAACAAGATCAGGAACATGCTGAAGACCCATCTGACAATGCCGAAGATCGCAGTATGTTGGCGCAATTTGCGGCCAATTTAAACCAATTAGCTCAAGACGGTACCATTGACCCATTAATTGGCCGTGATGCTGAAATTGAGCGGGCTATTCAAACCCTTTGTCGTCGCCGCAAGAATAATCCTTTGCTCGTGGGTGAAGCTGGCGTCGGTAAAACGGCTATTGCAGAAGGATTGGCTTATCGAATAGTCAACAAGCAAGTGCCTGATGTTATGGCGAATGCGACCGTGTATTCGTTAGATTTAGGCTCATTATTAGCCGGCACCAAATACCGTGGTGACTTTGAAAAGCGCTTTAAAAGCTTATTGAAAGAATTGGCTGCTGATGAGCATGCTATTTTGTTTATTGATGAAATCCACACCATTATTGGTGCTGGTGCGGCATCTGGTGGTGTGATGGATGCATCGAATTTACTCAAGCCATTATTATCAAGCGGTAAGTTACGCTGCATGGGCTCAACCACGTTCCAAGAATATCAAAGTATTTTTGAGAAAGATCGTGCTTTAGCGCGTCGTTTCCAAAAAATTGATATTAACGAGCCTTCGGTTGCCGAAACCACCAAAATTTTGATGGGGCTTAAATCTAAGTACGAAGAATACCATGGTGTGCGTTATACCCAGGCTGCCATCAGCAGTGCGGCTATTTTATCTGCCAAACACATTAATGACCGTCATTTGCCTGACAAGGCTATTGACGTGATTGATGAAGCCGGTGCTCGGATGGTGATGATGCCGCAAAGCAAACGCAAAAAAACCATTGGCCAAGCCGAAATTGAAGCTATCATCGCTAAGTTAGCGCGTATCCCTGAGAAGTCGGTATCGTCCACTGACAAGGATATGTTACGTAACCTTGAACGTAACCTTAAGATGGTGGTATTTGGTCAAGACAAAGCGATAGAGAGCCTTAGCGCTGCGATACGCTTATCGCGCAGCGGTTTAGGTTCTGAGAAAAAACCGGTAGGTAGCTTTATGTTTGCTGGCCCAACTGGGGTAGGTAAAACAGAAGTTACTAATCAGTTAGCTAATTGTCTTAACCTTAAACTGATTCGCTTTGATATGTCCGAGTATATGGAGCGCCATACGGTGTCACGTTTAATCGGGGCGCCTCCAGGTTATGTTGGTTATGACCAAGGTGGTATGTTAACCGATGCTGTGATTAAAAATCCGCATTGTGTGGTATTACTTGATGAAATTGAAAAGGCGCACCCTGATGTATTTAACTTGCTACTGCAAGTGATGGATCACGGTACTTTGACTGACAATAATGGTCGCAAAGCCGATTTCAGAAATGTCACCTTAGTGATGACTACCAACGCTGGTGTACAAGAAACTATTCGTAAATCGATTGGTTTTAGACAGCAAGATCATACTCAAGATGCCTTAGCTGAAATCAATAAAGTCTTTTCACCTGAGTTCCGTAATCGCTTAGATTCAATTGTATGGTTTAATCATTTGGACATGACGGTGATCGCCAAAGTGGTTGATAAGTTCTTAGTTGAGCTTCAGGCACAGCTTGATGATAAGCGTGTCACCTTGGATGTTAGTGATGAAGCACGAACCTTGCTTGCAGAGAAAGGTTATGACAAGTCGATGGGCGCACGCCCAATGTCACGTGTTGTCACGGAGTTGATTAAACGTCCGTTAGCGGATGAGATTCTGTTTGGCGTGCTTGAACGAGGTGGTATTGCGCATATTGACGTTAAAGATGGTGAGATTAATATCGATTGCGAGTCGTTAGAAAAAGTCTCGTAACGATTCATACCTATTAAAAATAGGCTATTAAAAAAGATGACCCATGGGTCATCTTTTTTTATGTTTGTTAATTGCGCCCAATACCATTACTTATAAATAAACCTTCAACTCAAAGCATTTCTTACTGTTCAATTCAATGGGTATTGATAGCAAAATGGGTATTCCCTTTTTAAATCAATAAACATAGTAGTGGATCGTATGAGGTGCTTCTGCAAAACGGATTACAACCATCGCGATGCTTGGTTGAATGCTCTGATAAAGGGATACCCATTACGTTGAACATTCGTCTTGTTTGATGCGTGTTGCTTTACGTTGAATACACTTTATTTATGCAGTTTGGTATAACAACAAAAAAACCGACAGACAGTCGGTTTTTACATTGTTGAGGCTAGCGATTAACGTGCGCGGAAGACGATACGACCTTTTGATAGGTCATAAGGAGTCAACTGTACAGTGACTTTGTCACCCGTTAAAATACGGATGTAGTTTTTGCGCATTTTGCCAGAGATGTGGGCTATCACCACATGTCCATTTTCAAGCTCTACGCGGAACATTGTGTTTGGCAAGGTCTCAAGGATAGTGCCCTGCATTTCAATGTTGTCTTCTTTCGCCATTAATAAGTTATCCCATTAGCCTTCAAATTTGAAAAATCGGGCGTATCATGCCCCAAAAACACTGAACTGTAAAGGGCGTTAACAAGAAAGAGCGGTAAGATTTTCACCAACTTGCCAACCGAGAGCTGTTAAAATTTGATATGGACGATATTGGCGTTTGTAACTCATTTTTCTATTTTGATCAATTTGATAGCCCAAATACAAAAATCGCTTACCCAATGATTTTGCTAATTGGCACTGAATTAAAATCATCAGTGAGCCCAGCGAACGTTCGCCATAATCAGGGTCAAAGTAGCTGTAAATTGCTGAGAAACTCTGTGCCATTTCATCGGTTACAGCTACCCCAATTAATCGGTCTTGATCAAACACTTCAATAAACATCGGCGGTAACCAATCTGATAATAAAAAATCATCATATTGGGTTGGCGATGCAGGAAACATAGGTCCATCGTTGTGACGTTCATTAATGTAGCGTTGATATAAATCATAGTGCTCTGGTCGTGATGTATGAGAGACTTTCCAATGTAAATCTTGGTTGTTTTTCAAGGTTCTTTTTTGACGTTTTGATAACGCAAAATCATTCACATTCAAGCGAATAGACTGACAAGATTGGCAACTTGGACAACGGGGTTTATAAACAGCATTGCCGTTACGACGAAATCCCATCGCCAGAAGTTGTTCAAACAGCGCAGGGTCTATTTGTGGCTCTTGAATCACCAACAATTGCTCTTTATTACCTTCAATATAGTTGCAATCAAAAGGTTGGCTTATACCGACGCTGACCGATTTAGAATTCAATAAATACCTCTTGTTTGTTCCATATTGACGCTGAAGTTGTACGATCTCTGTACTGATGAAGCAGCGTTAAAAATTCGCTTCTTGGTAACGCTTTAGCCCCAAGGCTCACTAAATGAGGGTTCATCACTTGAGCATCAATTAACTGAAAATTGTGTTTCACCAAGTGCTGATTCAGTATAGCAAATGCAGCTTTTGATGCGTTGGTTTGGCGATGAAACATCGATTCACCACAAAAAACGCCTCCCACAGGAATACCATACAGTCCGCCCACTAATTGTTCACCATCCCACACTTCAATAGAATGAGCTTTACCTTGTAAATGCAGTTCGTAATAAGCCATTTGGATTTCGGCTGAAATCCATGTGCCATCTTGAGTGTTACGGGGCCCAGCACAACCGGCAACAACATCTAAAAATGCCTGATTAATGGTAAAGCGCCATGCAGACTTCTTAAGACATTTAATTAAGCTTTTACTGCCAAAAGGATGACTCGGCGTGAACACCGCTCGAGGATCCGGTGACCACCATAAAATGGGGTCTTTAGCGTTAAACCAAGGGAATATACCTTGGTAATAGGCTTGTGCTAGGCGATCTGGCCGTAAGTCTCCTCCGATGGCTAATAAACCATTTGGATCGGTAAGAGCTTGCTCTGGCGGCGGAAAGCCGATGGATTGATTTAAATAAGACAGTGAGTTCACAATTGAGTATATTATTTGTAATACCTTATCGTTAACTTAGCGGAAAATGGCCATGTTTAAAATCATAACTGTAAGTGTGAAGAGTATTTTTGCAGTATTACTGACTATTTGTTTGTTTTGTGGTCAAAGTCAAGCTGCTTACGAGCGAAATCAAGCTGTCCCTGTAGAGAAAGTTATCTACGGTCACATCGAATCCATTAAGCACGTGAGCGAAAAACAGTTGGTTGAAGACAGCCATAGCGGCTGGAAAACCTTTGGCGGTGCCTTGGTGGGTGGTGTGATAGGGCATCAGTTTGGTGGTGGCTCGGGTCAGGATGTTGCTACTGTTTTAGGCGCTCTCATCGGTGGTGGCATGGGCAGCCAACAGGGTCGTTCAGAATACTATCTTGAAAATAAGCTCGTTGAGCTAATGATTACATTAGACGATGGTTCTCAAGTGATGGTGATTCAGGATGTGGATCCCGGGATGAGTTTTAATGCAGGTGATGAGGTTAGGTTAGTGTACTTAACAGGTTATGTTAGGGTCGACCTTGCCATGTAATCATGCACATAACACAAAAGGAGCCTAGGCTCCTTTTGTGTTATGTGCAGTGGGAAATGTCATTATTTAAAATGATTAGAACCCACGAGGCAATGTTTGTGGACCTGATGCCTTTTCGAGTTTTAGGCGCCAAAACTGCTTAGGGGTTAATCCACCTGAGGTTGATGTAGCCTTTTTATCCAATGTTTTTTTCGCGACAGATTTTATTGCTAACTTCTCAATTGGTTTTGCTACAGCTTTAGTTGAGCTGGTTGCCACAGATTTTGAAGATGAAGCCGTTGTTAATTCAGCATGCATAGATTCAAGTTCGCTAAAGCGTACTGATTTTGCACCATCAATTTTGTACCAACTGCCAGATTGCTCAATAGAAACCGCTTTGCCAGACTGCTTTTCAAGAGCCGTTTGTAATTGGCTGATGACCTCTTCTTTAGTCAATGTTGTCATAGTTAATAACCTATTTGTTATCATGTTAAATGAAGGTTGTTACTAATTTTAAAGTGTTAAGACTACAAAAGTCCAATTCGGATTGAAAATGCTGAATTATCCATCTAAAAGTTGGTTTTATCGACGGTTTTAGGGGCGTTATTCAAATAACTAAGCTTTGACTATACTAAGGCCTGTTGATCTTTTCTGGTTAAATTTTGTTCGAGTAAAAACGTTTTATTCGAGATGAATGGATTGATGCCTAGTCATCTAAGCAAAATGCATTCAATAAAGAGTAAAACGTTTTTAGCCGAACCCTTCGGGCAGCGTTTGTTGACCATTTTTAATGCGTTATCGACTTTTTATGTAGAATAACGACACCTCAAAGTCTCTGCCTTATAAAAGTGGTCAACAACTTGCTGCAACAATAACCTTGAAAGATCAACGGCCCCTAGGATTACATTTGCCTAAAGCCAGTTTTATGAACTCATTAAGAGGTAACTTCTTTTCGTATTTAAAACTATTTTTTCGATTGGATAATCTTCGCGAGACCGACAGTATTGGGGTAAACTAATAGCATTATCATTCAGCATCCTAGCAATATCGTGTGAGTCATTATGGTTAATATTATCAATAACCCTATATCCTCTGCCGGCTGAGGTTAGTTAAATTTAGAGGAGTTTTATGTCCACAAGTTATCAAAAACCGGTTGTTTCTCGCCAAGCATTAGCATCTTATCTTGAGACGTTTTTAAACGTGAATGCTTTTAAAGATTATGCGCCAAATGGCTTACAAGTTGAAGGTAAGCCAAACATTCGCACTATTGTTACCGGCGTTACAGCATGTCAGGCATTAATCGATGCAGCCGTTAAGGTCAACGCCGATGCGATTTTAGTTCACCATGGTTTTTTTTGGAAAAATGAACCCGAAGTGATCACTGGTATGAAATATCGTCGCATCAAAGCATTAATCGATAATGACATGAGTTTATTTGGCTATCACTTACCGTTAGATGCCCACCATGGCGTGGGCAATAATGCCCAACTAGCCCAACAGTTGGGCATTATTAGCCCAAGGGTTTATGAGCATGTGGCCCAAGATTTATTATGGCATGGACATTTAGAGCACCCATTAACGGTTGCTGAGTTTAGTGAGTTGCTCTGCAGAGTATTAAACCGTAAACCCTTGCACATAGGTGATGAGACCAAAATGATCTCAACCTTGGCTTGGTGTACTGGTGGCGCACAAGACTACATCGATTACGCGGCGCAAATGGGTGTTGATGCGTTTATTAGTGGTGAAGTATCAGAGCGTACATTCCACACAGCAACGGAACAGGGAATTCATTATTTTGCTGCTGGGCATCATGCTACTGAACGCTTTGGTATTCAAGCTTTAGGCGAGCATTTAGCGGAGAAATATAATATTGAGCATCATTTTATCGATATTGTAAATCCGGTGTAATGTAATTAAGATCTTTACGGTTAGACGTGTCGGTTCCGATCTTAATTTGTTTGTAAAGGCTTTGATAGATAAAAAATGTTGCTTGTGACGTCAGTTCTCTACCTGACTCGCCGACATTGAATAAAGCCGGTATCGTTGATGATAGATGACCATGAGTGGATTAAATTGTTTCTTTTTGAGATTGAGTAAATGACCGAGTATTTTTTACAAGCCTTTATTTATTTAACCGCTGCAGTCATTGCTGTTCCTTTAGCGAATAAGTTGGGATTAGGTTCAGTACTCGGCTACCTTATAGCCGGCGTGGTTATTGGACCTATTATTGGTTTAGTCGGTAGTGAAACCAATACTATTCAACACTTTGCTGAATTTGGCGTAGTAATGATGCTATTTTTAGTTGGTTTAGAGCTTGAACCTAAAATGCTCTGGTCGATGCGTAATCGTCTATTAGGCCTTGGTGGCTTGCAAGTTGTGGGGTCTGTTGCTGCGGTGATGGTTTGTGCCATATATGCTGGGTATCAACTGAGTATTGCATTAACAATTGGATTAATTTTTTCTCTTTCATCTACTGCAATCGTGTTGCAAACCTTATCTGAAAAACGTCTCAATAAAACCCATGCTGGAAAGAATGCCTTTTCGGTATTGTTGTTTCAAGATATTGCCGTTATTCCTATGCTGGCTTTTATTCCATTATTAGCCTTACCCGAATTAGTTGAGCAAGCTCAAGCCGCAGTAAGCAGCATGAGTGAACAGCACGAGCAATTGAGCCTTGTCGCCTCTTTACCTGGTTGGGCTTATGCCATTGTGTTGTTGTTAGCGATTAGTGTCGTGGTATTAGGCGGCCATTATTTAAGTCGACCATTATTTAAAATAGTTGCCGAATCTGGTGCGCGTGAAATATCCACCGCGGCAGCACTCATGCTTGTCATCGGTATTGCGGCATTAATGAGTTTGGTCGGTATTTCACCGGCATTAGGCACTTTTCTCGCGGGGGTAGTGCTAGCAAACAGTGAATTTAAGCACGAGCTCGAAGCCAATATAGGTCCGTTTAAAGGCTTATTACTCGGGTTGTTTTTTATTACCGTTGGTGCCGGAATTGACTTTGGGGTGTTGTTTGCCGATTTTGGTGAAATAATTGCCATCACCTTAGGTGTTATGTTGATTAAAGCGCTTGTGCTGTATGTATTAGCATTGATTTTTAGGATTAAAGGCAGCGATCGTTGGCTATTTACCTTATGTCTTGCTCAAGCAGGAGAGTTTGGCTTTGTACTGCTGAGTTTTAGTGTGCAACAACATGTTATTCCTACTGATTTAGCCCAAATATTATCTATTGTGGTTGCGTTATCAATGTTTTTAACCCCGGGATTATTTATCTTATTTGATAAAGTTATCTATCCACGCTTTCAAGTAAAAACCAATCAACGTGAGCAAGATGATATTGATGACGAAGGCACGGTAATTATTGCGGGTATTGGCCGTTTCGGCCAAGTAGTCAATCGCTTTTTAATATCAAATAATATAAAAACAGTGGTACTCGATTACCAAGTGTCACAAGTTGATACCATTAGGCGTATTAATACCAAAGCTTATTACGGTGATGCAACTCGACCCGATTTATTAAAAACTGCGGGTATTGAACAAGCTTCGCTTTTTGTCGTGGCTATCGATAATCGCGAAAGTAGCGTTGAGTTAGTTAAGTATTTGCATCAAACCTATCCCAAGCTGAAGATTGTCGCCAGAGCCTTCGATCGAGGTCACGGACACTTGTTAAAAGAAGCGGGGGCAGATGTCGTCGAGTCGGAAACTCATCATTCAGCTCTTGAGCTTGGCGTATCATCGTTACAATTACTTGGTAACAGTGAAGAATATGTTATGAGACGAAAGGCAACCTATAAGCGCGTTGAAAAAGAAGCTTCAAAGCGTTTGTACTATTTTTGGTTGAAAGAGTCTGCAGGTGAGCGCTTTAGTAACGATTTTATTAAGCTGTTTATGTTGTATGAGGAACGTTTAAAGCAAGCTATGGCAGATGATAATGCCGCTCATCAAGCTGATGTGGGTAATCAACTTGATGTTACATCAACTTCAAAACCAGATGTTGATGTGAGTTCTAAACATTAGCACCACTTTATAGTTGTAGATTAATCATTTAATTTGATTGATGCTCTTGAATATTGCCAATATATTTTTTAACCTTTAAATGATAAAACAAAAAAGACCGCCGCGGCGGTCTTTTGGTTTACAGCGTTAAGTGTTACTTAACTCGCATGCCAGGCTGTGCGCCTTCATGAGGTTCTAGTATAAACAAGTCTTTACCACCAGGGCCTGCGGCTAATACCATACCTTCTGAATCACCAAACTTCATCGTGCGTGGGGCAAGGTTAGCCACCATTACGGTGAGTTTACCGACTAAGTCTTCAGGTGCATAAGCCGATTTAATACCCGCAAATACTTGTTTGGTCTCGCCGCCTAAGTCTAATTCAAGACGCAGTAGTTTATTGGCTTTCTCAATATGTTCCGCTTTGCTGATTCGAGCAATACGTAAGTCAATTTTAGCAAAATCTTCAAAGCTTATTTCTGGGCTAATAGGATCTTGTGCTAATTGATTAACAGTTTGTGTCGGCGCGTCGGTTTTAGGTGCGTCGGTATTAGTTGCTTGCAAGTTTTCTTTAGAGGCATCGATAATCGCTTCAATGCTCTTAGGTTCAATGCGTTGCATTAAGGCTTTAAATGGCGCGATTTCATGACCGGCTAAATCGAGGCTTAAATTGTCCCATGTTAAGGCTACTTGTAAAAAACTTTCCACATTTTCGGCAAGCTTAGGCAATACAGGTTTAAGGTAAGTCACCAAAATTCTAAATAGATTTAATGCATTACTACAAACTTGATGTGCTTCATCTTGTTTATCGTCTTGCTTAACTAATTGCCAAGGTGCGGCATCAGCAACATAAGCATTAGCAATATCTGCTAGCGCCATAATTTCACGCATCGCTTTACCAAATTCGCGAGTTTCATATAATTCAGCAATCACTTCGCTTTTGGCTAAAAAGATATCTGTTAAGCTGCTGTCGGCAACCTTGGCTAATTTGCCATCGAAACGTTTACCGATAAAACCGGCAGTGCGTGATGCAAGGTTAACTAATTTACCGACCAAATCTGAGTTAACGCGCTGGGCGAAATCTTCTAAATTTAAATCCAAATCATCAATACGACTGTTTAATTTAGCTGCGTAGTAATAACGCAGATATTCAGGATCTAAATTATCTAAATAGGTACGCGCTTTAATAAATGTGCCTTTTGATTTAGACATTTTTGAGCCGTTAACCGTGACATAACCGTGAGCATAAACACTGGTCGGTTTACGAATACCAGCCCCTTCAAGCATTGCAGGCCAGAATAAACTGTGGAAATAAACAATGTCTTTACCGATGAAGTGATACACCTCTGCGGTTGAGTCTAGGCTCCAAAAATCGTCAAAGTTCAAGTCATCACGCTTGTCACAAAGGTTTTTAAATGAACCCATATAACCAATAGGTGCGTCTAGCCAAACATAAAAGAACTTACCCGGTGCATCGGGGATTTCAAAACCAAAATAAGGTGCATCACGGGAGATGTCCCATTGTTTGAGGCCTTGTTCAAACCATTCGTTAAGTTTGTTAGCCATTTCTTGTTGTAATGAACCCGATTGAATCCACTCTTTTAGCATGCCTTCAAATGCTGGCAGGTCAAAAAAGAAATGCTCGGTGTCTTTCATTATTGGTGTAGCACCCGATACGGCCGATTTGGGATTGATCAAATCCGTAGTGCTGTAGGTTGCGCCACAATTGTCACAGTTATCGCCGTATTGATCTTCAGACTTACATTTAGGGCAGGTACCTTTAACAAAACGATCGGGTAAGAACATTAACTTTTCAGGATCATATAATTGCGAAATGATTCTGGTTTTAATGTAACCGCTATCTCGTAATTTTATATATATGTCACTGGCTAAAATGCGATTTTCTTCACTGTGGGTACTATGAAAATTATCAAATTGGATGTTGAAATCGGCGAAATCTTGCTGATGTTCTTTTTGAACCTGCGCAATCATTTCTTCTGGTGTAATACCCATTTGCTGTGCTTTAAGCATAATGGGTGTGCCATGAGCGTCGTCAGCACAAATGTAGTGGCATTCGTGGCCGCGCAATTTTTGAAAACGTGACCAGATATCCGTTTGGATATATTCAAGCATGTGGCCTAGATGGATTGGGCCATTGGCATAAGGAAGGGCACTTGTGACCAGTATTTTACGCTGTGATTTTGTCATTTTGTCTCGATATCAAATTACACCAAAAATATTGCCTGATACTAACTGATTAGCAGACCTTTTTCAGCAAAACATGACGTAAAAAGCCTTATTAATCGCTATTTTTTTACTAAGTTCTGATACACTTGTGCAAATTTCTGCTTCGGAGTCGCCGTTTTGGTCAATACGCATACCAATTATCAATTAAGTGATGAATTATTGTCACCTGTGTTAGATATTTTAGAAGCATTTGAAGATCCTTATTTGCATAAAGGTTTAGTCAGTGCAGGATGTGTTACAGCATTGTCGATAGAAGGAAAACGTCTACAACTCAGTTTAGTTTATCCTTATCCGTGCATGACACAGTACCGCGACACCGTGATGGCAGTGACCAACAAATTGGCTGTGCTTGACGCGATTGATGAAGTGGAATGTGAAATCGATTTCCAACCACGGGTATATTCAGCGCTGCCAGCAATAGCACCTATCCCTAACGTAAAACAAGTTATCGCTGTGGCATCTGGTAAAGGCGGTGTGGGGAAATCAACCACCGCGGTAAACCTTGCTTTAGCCTTAAAAGCTGAAGGTGCTGAAGTAGGCATTTTAGATGCTGACATTTATGGCCCGTCTATTCCATTGATGTTAGGTATCCCTAATTTTCGTCCTCAATCGCCAGATGGCAAGCACATGACACCCGCCTTGGTTCATGGTATTTCAGCTCAATCAATCGGTTTTATGCTCAGCGGTGATGAAGCGGCTGTGTGGCGTGGGCCAATGGCAGCAGGGGCGCTAGCGCAGCTGTTAAATGAAACCCAATGGCCTGAACTGGATTATTTAATCATCGATATGCCGCCAGGAACCGGTGACATTCAATTAACCTTATCGCAAAAAGTGCCCGTTAGCGGTGCAGTGATTGTGACTACGCCACAAGACATTGCCTTAGCGGATGCTAAAAAAGGCATTACCATGTTCAATAAGGTCAATATTCCAGTATTGGGCATTATTGAGAACATGAGTTTTCATCTGTGTCCAGAATGTGGTCATAAAGAACACCCATTTGGTACTCATGGTGGTAGTCAAATAGCAGAACGTTATAACGTGCCGCTATTAGGCTCACTACCATTGCACATCAATATTCGTGAATCTATGGATAATGGTACGCCGAGTGTGATGAGCGAACCAGAAAGTGAAGTATCAGGGATATATCGCGAAATTGCCCGCAAGCTTGGGGCTGAGCTAGCACTTCAACAAGTACAATCAACCGTAAAAATTAGCATATCAGAAGACGAGTAAGGTTAAGAGATGAATTCTCAGCAGTGTGTCATTATTGGGATTGCCGGTGCGTCGGCTTCAGGTAAAAGTTTAATTGCTAAAACAATTTTTGAAGAATTGTGCCGTGATTTAGGAACCAATCAAATTGGTGTGATTAACGAAGATGCCTATTATCATGATCAAAGCCATTTAAGCATGGAAGATCGAGTAAAAACCAATTACGATCATCCAAAAGCGTTAGATCATCAATTGTTAGCAACTCATTTAACTCAGCTTAAACGAGGTGAAGCGGCTAGCATTCCTTGTTATAGCTATACTGAGCATACTCGCACCAGCGAAACGCTTAATATGCAGCCTAAAAAAGTGATTATTCTAGAAGGCATTCTGTTATTAACCAACCCTAAGTTACGTGAGTTAATGGATGCCAGTGTGTTTATGGATACGCCATTAGACATTTGCTTTTTACGTCGGTTAACTCGTGATGTTGCTGAGCGTGGCAGAACAATGGAAACGGTTATTTCACAATATAAACGAACCGTACGCCCGATGTTTTTACAGTTCATTGAACCGTCAAAGCAATATGCTGACATTATCGTTCCACGTGGCGGTAAAAATCGTATTGCCACTGATATTTTAAAAACGAGAATTCAGCATTTGTTGGCTAAATAGCCTTATTTGGGAGAGAGTGCAGCATGCGTTTAACCGATATAGAAATTGAACAATGTTTAGACAATGGCACCATTATTATCGTTCCACGTCCTGGCATAGAAGCCATTTCTGGAGTGAGTGTGGATGTACGTTTAGGCAGCCAATTTCGAGTATTTAAAGACCATACTGCACCTTATATAGATTTGAGTGGTCCTAGTGCAGAAATGCAAATAGCACTTGATCGAGTCATGAGTGATAAAATAGAAATTGCTGAGGATCAAGCTTTTTTCCTTCATCCTGGTCAGTTAGCCTTAGCGGTAACCTTTGAAAGTGTCACATTACCTGCAGACGTAGTAGGGTGGTTAGATGGTCGCTCATCGCTTGCGCGCTTAGGCTTAATGGTGCATGCAACTGCGCATCGTATTGATCCCGGTTGGCAAGGTAAAATAGTACTTGAGTTTTTTAACAGTGGCAAATTACCGTTGGCACTTCGTCCGGGAATGACCATAGGCGCGCTCAATTTTGAACGTTTAAGTTCCGCGGTTGCCCGTCCTTATAACACTCGTAAAAGCTCAAAATATAAAGATCAACAAGAGGCTGTCGCAAGCCGGATCAGTCAGGATAAATAATGACGCCGGTTTGGGTTAACCACATTGAAAACGGACTCATAAATCCATTTGATCGTGGCGTTGCTTATGGTGATGGTGTTTTTGCAACCATGCGCACAGCATCCACTGATATGACCGCAGGGGTGTTATTCCTAGACGGGCATCTTTGTCGTTTGCAGCAAAGCTGTGAGCGTTTAGGTATTGAGTGGTGTCCAAGCGACTTATTAATACAGCAGCTGAACCAACTTGCGAAGCAATATCCACAACATTGTATAAAGCTTTTGCTGACTCGTGGTGTGGGCGGACGTGGTTATCAAGCTCCTATCAATACCAACGTGACCGAAGTGGTGTCAGTTCATGCTATTCCTGATCATTATCATGATTGGCAGCAAAGCGGTATCGCGCTAGCATCATCGCCTATTTCTCTCGGTAGACAGCCGCTTTTAGCGGGAATGAAACACCTTAATCGATTAGAGCAGGTGTTAATTAAATCCCAACCTTTACCTCTTACTCACCAAGACTGGTTGGTGTTTGACTGTGACGGTAATGTGATAGAGTCATCTATTGCTAATATTTTTGTCATTAACAATAATCAAGTGTTTACCCCAGCAATAACCCATGCAGGCGTAAGCGGGGTGATGCGTGAAATAATGATTGATACTTTGCTCTGTCATGGTATTGCTGTTATGGCAACGCAACTCACGCTTAGTGATATTAAAGCCGCTGAGCATATATTTATAACGAACAGTTTATTTGGCATTATTGATGTAACCGCCATAGACGATTTTCAATTTAGCCGTTGGACGCAGACATCGCGATTCAGGCACGTTCTGAGTGTGAATTTATCATTATGATTAGAACCATAAAAACATTATTATTAGCCAGTTTTATTCCTTTATTTGCGGTGCTTTGCCTCGGTGGATATTGGCTCATGTCCGGATTAATTACTTATCAAAAACAACCATTACAGTTAAATGAAATCCAAACGTTAATGGTAGAACCTGGCACAACAGTGATTAAACTTGCGCAGCAGCTTGAGCAACAATCATTGATTACTGATAGCTGGAAAGTTAAATATTTGGTTAAACTTGAACCTAAATTTGCCAATATTAAGACGGGTTTATATCAATTGATCCCCGGCGATACGTTAGAAGCATTATTTAAACGTTTATATCTAGGTCAACAAGTGGTCTTTAGTGTGACACTAATTGAAGGTAAAACCATTGCCGAGTGGCAACAGACACTCTCAACGACTGAACATCTAGCAAACAATAACGACGACTTTAACCAAGTGTTATTACAAAATGGTGATACTTCTGGTTTGCCTGAGGGTAAATTTTATCCGGAAACATTCCATTATCATGCTGATGATAATTTACAGACTATTTTAAATCGCAGTTACAACATGATGCAAGTGAGCTTAGCGCAAGCGTGGGAAGGTCGTGATCCTGATTTGGCTTTATCGTCTCCTTATGAATTATTGATTATTGCTTCGATTATTGAAAAGGAAACCGGTAAACCTGAAGAGCGCGATTGGGTATCGGCGGTATTTAATAATCGACTTAAAAAAGGCATGCGCCTGCAAACCGATCCTACGGTAATTTATGGTATGGGTGAACGTTATAAAGGCAACATTACCCGTAAAGATTTACGTCAAGCTACGGCATTTAATACTTATACCATTGATGGTTTACCGCCAACGCCTATTGCCGCTCCTAGCCGTGCATCATTATTTGCAGCGGCTAATCCCGCTAAAGTAAATTACCTCTACTTTGTATCGCGCAATGATGGCAGCCATGTGTTTTCAACTACATTGAAAGCCCATAACAATGCCGTAAACGAATTCCAGAGAAAAAGAAAATGAGTCAACAGCAAGGCAAGTTTATTGTCATTGAAGGATTAGAAGGTGCTGGTAAATCAAGTGCGATAGCTCTTGTTAACAATATGATTAAGCAGCATATTGGTCGGGCTCCTGTGTGCACTCGCGAACCCGGCGGTACGCCATTGGCAGAAAAAATTCGCGATTTAGTCAAAATTGCCGATGAAACGGATCCATTATGTGACGAAGCAGAATGTTTACTGATTTATGCTGCCCGAGCACAACTTATCGCCAACGTTATCAAACCAGCATTAACCGCGGGTCAATGGGTGTTGGGAGACAGGCACAATTTATCTTCATTGGCTTATCAAGGCGGTGGCAGAGGGTTAATGCCATTAGTGAAAGCGGTTAGTGATGCGTGTTTACGAGGCTTTAAACCTGATCTCACCTTGTATTTGGATATTGACCCTACACTCGGTTTAAGCCGTGCAGCCAGTCGTGGCAAGCTCGATAGAATAGAGCAACAAGCGATTGACTTTTTTGAGCGAGCCAGACGAACCTACTTACAATTAGCCCATGACGATGACAGCATCGTAGTGATTGATGCCAGCCAATCAATGGAACAAGTTCATGATGATATTCGGCTACAGTTGCAACATAGATTGCCCACTCTTATGGGTGAGTTTTGATAGATTTCGACAAGGATAAATGTGGCACATGAGTGATTATCAGATTGACCAATTACCTTGGCTAGCCGATCCACATCAACGTTTTGTTGATCAACATTATCGTGGAAAAAGCAGCCATGCTCATTTGTTCAATATTGATCAAGCGTTAGGGGGTGATAAGCTCGCTAAGGCTTGTGCTCATACTGTGCTTTGCCAACAACTTACCCCAGTAGGTGCTTGCGGCCAATGTAAAAGTTGTTTGTTATTAGCTGCCGGTAACCATCCTGATTTATATATTATTGAACCAGATGGCAACCAAATTAAAGTCGATCAAATTCGTCAGCTCTGCCAAGCATTAACCCAAACAGCTCAACAAGGTGGTGCGCGCGTAGCGGTACTCGTTAACGCCGAGCGACTAAATTTAGCCGCGGCCAATGCATTACTGAAAACCCTTGAAGAACCTGGTGAAGATGTTGTGCTTATTTTGCAAACAAACACATCTGCCCAGTTATTAGCCACTATTACGAGTCGCTGCCAAGTACTGAATTTTGTTGAACCCACCAAGTTAGCTATCCATCACTGGTTAGCTGAGCAGCAGTTGTTACCCGCAGCCAATGCAGAGGGTAAAACTCACGATGTGACTTGGTGTCTTAGTGTTGTTGGTGGGCCACTCGCGTTAGCGAGTAGTTTACGCGGTCAGCATTATCAACAACTACTGATATTTCGCCAAGATTGGGCTCAAAGTTTAAAAACCGGTCATTTAAGCAATAGTTTATTGAAGGTGTCTGAGCAACAAATTGTTGATGCACTTAATGTTTTGTATTTGTACTTACGCCAATATGTGTTAAAAAGTAGTAAGATAAAAGCTCATCCTGCTGGCCGTCAGTCGTTAAATCCACTGGTTCAAGCTAAAGTGATTGAGCTTGCTGGGAGAGTAATGAGGATGTGCCATAAGCTTGAAACGATGCCAAGCGTCAATCCCCAAGCATTATGCCAGCAATATGTACTCGCATTTAGGCAGTTAACTAATTAAATATCTTTGGTTATACTGACTTTTAACTTTTTATGGAAATAAAATAATTACTTATGGTCGATCTTGTTGTTAACTACGATACATTACATAAACTCTATCGTGCTTATATGCCGTTTATTAAGCCTGCAGGTTTATTTATTGCGACTACAGAAAGTCATTTTTTAGGCCAAGAGCTTACTATTGCTTATCGATTACCTAATGCAACCCAGACCAATGAATTTAAAGGCGCTGTAGTATGGATTAATCCATTAGGCGCATCGGGTGGGCGACCTGCGGGTATAGGGGTTAAAATTAAAACCGATGTTGAAAGCCATAAACATCATATTGAAAAGTTATTATCGAGTGAACTTGCCTCTGGCGATTTGACCTGCACTATGTAGCTAGGTATTCTTGCACATTGAGTTTTATTTAATGTAGTTGTGAAAGAATTCCCATGCTAATTGATTCCCATTGTCACCTTGACCGCTTAAAAGCGGCTCCAGATCAAGCCAGTTTACAATCCATTATGGACAATGCCAAATCCCAAGGTGTTGATTATCTATTGTGCGTCAATGTTCGCCAACAAGGCTTTGAAGCCATGCGAGACAAAATGTCAGCCTTTAATAATGTCTTTTTATCTTCTGGTGTGCATCCTTTAGATGTGCAAGAGGGTTTGAATATTGAAGAGATTAAACGTTTTGCTGAAGATCCTCGAGTGGTAGCTATTGGCGAAACGGGTTTGGATTACTTCTATTCAAATGACACTAAAACCTTGCAACAACAATGTTTTGAACAGCAGATTGCTTTAGCCGTTGAGGTCAATAAACCGTTAATTGTCCATACGCGTGATGCCCGTGAAGATACCATTAATATGCTTAAAGCCGGTGGCGCAGACAAAGTGGGTGGTGTGTTACATTGCTTTACTGAAAACTGGGAAATGGCCAAAGCGGCGATTGATTTAGGTTTTTATATTTCTGTTTCAGGCATCGTAACCTTTAAGAATGCTGGCGAACTTCGCAGTGTTATTCGCCAAGTGCCGAAAGACAGATTATTGGTTGAAACTGATTCACCTTATTTGGCGCCAGTGCCGCATCGTGGCCAAGAAAATCAACCTGCTTTTGTTCGTGATGTGGCAGAGTTTGTTGCAGAATTACGTGGTGAAAAATTTGAAGAGTTAGCTCAGTACACCACAGATAACTTTTTTAATTTATTTAAGGATGCGGCTAAGTTGATTGGACGCTGACTTTAGTCTGGTAAAAATAAGCAATTCATCGCTCCCTGTCTGTTGATTAGATCATAAGACAAAAAAAGGCCCAAAACTATCCAATTGTTTTGGGCCTAGGGAAAGGGCTCGATTAAGAGCCTTGCGCTACTGTTATGGCATTTTAAGCGCTAAGCGCGCTTAAAATGCCATATATTGAATCAAACATGAATAAACTATAGTCCGACAAAATGGTTTTTGCATATAATTTAATCAAAAAATATTAGTCTCGGTATGTGCTTTCCCAAAACCATTGATTGTGAGTACTTTATTATCCTCAGTCGCTTTAATGTTTCTAATCGCTTTAACGGTTGTGTTATAGGCTGATGTTGACATTGTCGCGGACTAATTCACGCGGTAAATTGTTTTTCAGTCTATGGCCTAAGTGTTTTACTACACCAAGAACAACGTGATGATAGCTGACTAACATTTCCCCTTGCGTGGTGACAGCCAAACGCTGTTGTGCTGTGTCATCAAAGCTGTTAATAGCAATATCTCGGCCCATTAAAAAGTCTTTAGCTTGTGGAGCCGTCAACTCAATGGTTCTTGGGGCATCAACTGTTGATACTGATAAGGCAATGATAGCTTCGTGTTTCGCTTTGTAGCCCTTTTTCATCGCATCAGCAAGTTTGAGGCCAATACGCTGAAAGCGCATTTTACCGATAAAAGGCATAAATTGAGTCGGGAATAACCAATATTCATCGTCTCGTAACATAATGATGTCATCGTTGGGCAAGTCGATACAAAAACTATCTTTAAAATACTGTTTCAACTCTGTTTTTTGTTTATCATTTGCGACCGAAAATGGGAAGTTTTTTTGTGGTTTAGGTTGTTTTTTAGTTCGTTCAATCGAGGCGGTTTTACGAATTTTAGCGACAAAGAATCCTTCACTATCGTAAATTTGTGGCCACACATGTAAAAAACCTTCTTCGGTACACGCTTTTTCTGCACCTTCAAATAACGATGCCAACGAGATGAATTCAACCGCATCAGGATAAGTTTGTTGTAAATGTTGGCAAATATGTTGATTTTCTAACTGGCTCAGCGTGCAGGTGGAGTACACTAATGTCCCGCCGGGTTTTAACGCTAAAAATGCCGATTCAATGAGATCTTTTTGGGTTTCACCAATAGCAGTAACATCTTCTATATCCCAATGTTTTAATGCTAATGGGTCTTTACGAACCGTACCTTCACCGCCACAAGGTGCATCAAGTAAAATGGCATCAAATGATTCAAATAAATACTCACCAAATACTCTGCCATCAAAATGGGTCAGGGCAGTATGACTTGCGCCCATACGAAGCACGTTGGCATGCAATACCTTTACGCGACTAGCAGAGTATTCATTAGCAACTAATAAGCCGCTATTATTCATTAAGGCCGCTATTTGAGTCGTTTTAGAACCTGGCGCTGAAGCCACATCTAACACAATTTCAGCGGGTTCTTGATTTGAAAACAATGCTGTAGGCGGCAACATTGAGCTAGCTTCTTGGATGTAAAATAATCCTTGAATATGCTCGATAGCATTACCTAATTGAATGTCATCTTTACCTTCAATCCAAAATCCATCTTCACACCAAGGTATCGGCGATAGTTGCCAGCCTGCTTGAGTCATTATACTGATAAATTGTAGGGTGCAAATTTTTAGCGTATTCACCCGAATAGATTTACGAAGTGGTTTATCGCAATAGGCGATAAACTCTTCTAAAGATAAGTGAGCGGGTAGCTCTTTCTCAATGTGATTGATAAAGTTTGTATTTAATTGGGCCATAATAATAAACGATAACGTATTTTTGCAGTAATTGGGGCGATCATATCACGGAATTGTACACCCTGATCGTCAATGATTGCTGTATATTGACGTTAATAAAACTGCCTAGGTGATGGAGATATGTGTGTTAAATAGAGTGTGGTTATTATTTTTTATTATTGCAGCCTTGTCTATTGTGATCCAGTTAGTTGATGGTAACGTCAATGTATTAAGTGAGTCGGTTACAGCCTTATTTGCCAGTGCTAAATTAGCAGCAGACATTTCAATTGGATTAATTGGCGTATTAGCCCTGTGGATGGGCTTGATGCAAGTGGGTGAGAAGGCTGGTGTCGTTGGTTTGTTTGCGCGCATATTTGAGCCTTTGCTGTCTAAGTTGATGCCTGAGGTACCTCGCGGACATCTAGCCTATGGCAGCATTAGTATGAATCTCACGGCAAACATGCTCGGATTAGACAATGCCGCAACGCCTCTAGGCTTAAAAGCGATGCACGATTTGCAAACACTTAACCCGGTAAAATCGGTAGCAACCAATGCGCAAATTTTATTTTTAGTATTAAACACATCTTCTGTCACCTTAGTACCGGTAACTGTGTTCCTTTATCGCGCCCAACAAGGTGCCGCTAATCCTGCAGATATCTTTCTGCCAATATTGTTAGCCACCAGTGTCTCCACTGTGGTGGGATTATTAGTTGTCGCGTTAGTGCAACGTATCTCGTTATTAAATAGTGTTATTTTGGCTTATGCCGCCACTATTATGAGTGTATTCATGGCTGCCATTGCTTACTTAGTGACATTGTCGGCTGATGCAATTGGCCAAGTGTCCATGGTGTTGGGTAACGGCATATTATTATTACTTATTTTGAGTTTTATTTTAGTTGCGGGTTACCGCAAAATTGCCGTGTATGATGAGTTTGTCGATGGCGCTAAGCAAGGTTTTAGCCAAGCAATTCAGCTTATTCCCTATTTATTGGCAATGTTATTAGCCATTGGTTTTCTTCGCGCGTCTGGTGCATTAGATTATGCATTACAGTTGTTAGCTAGCGGCGTAAGCGCACTTGGTGCCGATACGCGCTTTATTGATGCGATGCCTACAGCTTTAATGAAGCCTTTTAGTGGTTCTGGCGCGCGGGCGATGATGCTAGAAACCATGAGTCATCATGGTGTCGATTCATTTGCAGGACGTTTAGCGGCTATTTTACAAGGCAGTACCGAAACCACATTCTATGTGCTTGCGGTGTACTTTGGCTCTGTTGGTATTCGTAATGGTAGACATGCATTAGGCTGTGGTTTAGCCGCAGACTTTGCTGGTATTAGTGCAGCTATTGCTGTGTGTTATTGGTTTTATGGTTAGGCTAAAAACAAGCTAAGCTTATGATATTGTCGGGTAATAAAAGCAAAGGCCGATAAGTATATCGGCCTTTAGCATTTGTACTAATCGGTATTATCCCAAGATGAGCTTATTTAGCTTGTGTCGGCCGCCATTGTGTCCATTCGTCTTGCATATTTTTATGTAAGGCAAAACGGCTTGAAGCGTCAATACGGTTACTGTTAGAGGTTGCATCGCGTGTTGCAAATGCAATTCCGCCAGCCAGTATGGTTTCTAGGGAGCCGGTTTCTAACTGTGCTCCAGAAAATAACCCGACATCTAACTTAATCCCTGATGCATCCCAAAACTGACTACTTTGATTAATTAAGTGACCATATTCAGCATTAACATGGGCAAACACCGTAATTTCTGTACCTGAGTCATCTAATTGATAACCATCAACTTGACCCACCTTAATACCACGGAAAAATAGTGGCGTACCCACTTTAATTGAGCCTAACTGATCGTCAACGAGTTGGAATGCTAAAGCATCCTTAGGCACAGTTGCCTCAAAGTTAGAGTGAGGTTGAGCAATAAAGTTATCAACTAACTCTAAACTGTCGCCTGGGATAACCCCAATGTAAGGGCCTGTTAACAGTGTTTCTGGCGCATTTATACCCGCTAATGAAATCTGTGCATCGACAATAAAGTATTCACTGTCAATGGCACTAAAATGGCTTGCATATTGACCGTAGATATAAGCTTGTGCGTTGAGGGTGTTTAAATCTTGGTTTAGCTTCACATAAGATACTTCACCAATCTTATGACCTTGATAACGGATAGCCGCTTTTTCGGCTACCTTTGTACTTACTGGTAAGGTGAGATGAATCACCTTAGCCTGCAAAAGTGCGAGTGACTTTGTGTCATATAAACGTAGATTTGGTTGATTGCTGTGTGTATCAACTGTGTCATCTATATGCCCAAGGGTAATGCTGCCATTTATTGCACCTTTTAGTGGTGCAACATTGATATCAACACCCGCTAAGCTAGCATTGATGGCGACAGCATCATTGCGCCAAAAAACAGTATTGGTTTTTATTAAGGCTGTAAATCTATTGTCGATATTAATATCAATATTAAATTTATCCGTTTTAGCGAACCAATTAATATTATTCACCGAGCCAATTTGCATTTTTTTATAATAAATAGGTGAGCCTTCAGACAAGTCGGCGCCATCAATACTGGTTAAAGTAAAGTGCGTCATCTGTTGTTGAGCGTATAGCGTCTGTGCTGACTCAATTGATTCATGTAAAGTTAATGTGCTATTAGCTGTTATAAGGGTTTTATTGCTACCTGGAATTAAGCTAATCGCGCCCTCGAGCATTGTGGTGACATCACGTGTCTTAACCTTAATGCCATCTAATGAAGCGTTAATGGCTAAAGCACTTTCTGGTACAAAAAAACTTCCTTTGGTGACTAAGTTTTTAAATTCTGGCAGAATTTCAATTTGATATTCAACCGTTGAAAAGTCTTTGCTTAAACTAATGCCGATAATTTGGCCAATAGGTAATTGCTTATAACGAACTTGTGCGCCATTACTGACACCAGTATGCGTGTTGGCCACTATCGTCAGTTTAAGCTTGTCTTGTGTGAGTAAATCAGGAGCATGTGATGCTAGTTCAAATTGCATCGCATCGACAGAATCTTGGGTGCCGGGTAAAACATTAATAACATTGCCAGTGACTAGTCTACTGACGTGCTTAACCCCTTTTAATGATAATTCGGCGCCACTTAGCCAAAACTGGCTATCTGCGGTAATTAATGCTTTGTACGGATGTTCAACTCGAGCAATAAACAGTACTCCAGTGTCGGTTAGGGTTACGTTTTCAATTTCACCGATAGCAATACCGCGATAGATAATGCTGGTGCCTTGTTTAACATCATCGCTGCCAGCTGCAGTTAAACTAAAATGTACCCCTCCAATGGCGGTAACCTCATCTTCATAAAGGGTATAAGCATCGCCATTTTGGGCTTTTTCAGTGTAGCTACCGGTATCAAAACTAATCCCGCCGGCTAAAATGGATGCAATACTTTCGGTACTGACTTTAATACCGGCTAAAGAGGCATCTATTTTTAAGCCAGACACATTCCAAAAACGAGAGTCTTTATTGACTAAATGGGCATATTGCTCTTGAACAAACGCGCTGATAATAATCTGTTTATTTCCGTCTAAACGATAGCTAACAACACTGCCGACCGGTGCTTGACGAAAAAAGACGGGTGAGCCAACATCAATAGATCCCAGTTTAAGCGCTTTAAGCTCAACCATAATCCCTTCACTACCAGGCAAAATAGCGGGTGCTTCTCGTTGTGCTTCAAATTCTGTTGCAGAGCGTCCATCACCAGGTTGAATGGCAATGTAATTACCCGAAAACAACGTATCTAATCCTTCAACTCCGGTAATACTCGCTTTAGGTTTAACCAACCAAAAAAGGCTGTTTTTGTTTAAGAATGGATCAGCACGATAATCCATGACTACTTTTACGTTAACGCCTTTGAGATCATCATCAATACCAATGTCGGTCACTTTACCCACCGACAAACCTTGGTACTTTACTAAGGTTTTGCCAATATCTATTCCGGCAGCACTCGGGAAGTGGATCAAAATTTCAATGCCAGATTCTTTAATGCTTTTTACCCCGAGCCAAGCACCTAAAATCAGTGCAACTACGGGTAATAACCATATTGGTGAGAATAATTTTTTCTTAACAATTTTCGGCGATTCAATTTGTGTCATCAGATTGTTCCAAACGGTCCCAAAGTAAACGCGTATCTAACACTTTTGCCGCCAGTTGTGTCAGTAATATTACTAACGCAAATGCAGTGGCAGCAGGTGCAGGTTTTGCATCTAATAGTTGCCCCATATTAACTAAGGCTACTGTTAATGAAATAACGAATAAATCGAGCATTGACCAACGTCCGATCCATTCAATGATATGAAAACCAACCATTAATTTTCTTTTTGATACTGGTAGGTTAAAGCTAATAGCCGTTAAATAAGTGGCTAAACCAATAATTTTAAGCCAAGGCACTAAAATACTGGCAGTAAAAACAATAATCGCAATCGGAAACATGCCAGTTTGCACTAAATGACTAATACCACTAAAAATAGTGTCGTTAGTGACCACTCCACGATTCGTTAATAAGGTGATCGGATAAATATTGGCTACCACAAGTAAAATGGTTGCAGTGATCAACAACGCCCAACTCTGCTGGATGCTGGCATAGTTGCGATTGCTCAATTGGCTAAAGCAGCGTCGACAATGATTGTTGCTGGTCAAATTCAGTTTTCGGCAGACTGGACATAGGCATAAGCCTATTTTTTGCCCTTGTAGATGCGGTTGAGTTTTCGTTGTTGTAACATCATTGCAGTCTACAACAGTCGCTTCACTTGTCGTTGAGAGGTTATTAGTCGCTGAAATGGGTGTATTAGGCATCCACATAACTCCACATGTGCTCTAGATTATATTCACGTTGCAAAAATAAAATGATTACAAACAACATCGTAAAACTGAAGGTGCCCATACCGAAGTAAACATCTGAAAAGTCAGATAATTGGAATGCTGATACTAGAAAACTAATAACATAAATTTCTAACATGGTCATTTGTGATATCGAACCATGGTTCTTTAATAAGGTGCTATAAGCCCTTTGCCAAAATGAGCTATGCAGTTTTAATTTAACAATCATGACTTGGGTCAAAATCGACAATATTAATAATCCTGGAGCGATAACAGCTGCAACCATTACCGCTAATCCTACAACCCAATATCCTTCCGCCCAAACGGTCACAGCGGCTTGGATCACAGTGGTGGTTCGCACGCTGCCAAGAAAATGGATTTCGAGAACTGGCAATAAATTAGCCGGGATAAAAATAATTAACGCCGCAATACATAACGCCAACATGCCATTAATAGAGCAATAAGGAGAATCGTACAGAACAGTGTGACAACGCGGACAAATAGCCCGTGAGCTAGACGGCAAAGCTCGTTTTCTCACAGCCAGGTCACATGAGTGGCATAAGATTATTGAATCATGATCATCAAATTCATGCATGAAGAATTAGTCTAATCCATAGTGAAACACATTATTGGGACACAAAGAACTTAGTCTCTACTTTGCTTTATATTGGCAGATAAATGAATCTGTTGGTAAACAATCTCAATTTTCTGAGTTTGATAATATCAGAATAATCAGAACACTTGCATCATAAGTTAACTATGTGAGATTCTATACACTGTATATAAAAACAGTGAGGATTACATCATGGCAGTGATAACCCAATTTGTCGTGGTCAGAGAAGGGGTGGAAAAGATGACATTTATATCGAAGAAAGAGGCTGATGCCTACGATAAGATGCTTGATATTTCCGATAACCTAGTGCCATTTTTTATTAAGGCAGATCTCGGGCTTGATGAAAATAAATGCGAACAGTTAGCATTTTATCTAGCAAACAATAAAGATGAGCTTTCTAACTTGCTAAAAGGCGCAGTACAGGTTAAAAACGCTCCTACAGCTAAAACCAAAAAAACGACTGCTAAAAATACATCAGCAGAATAGCCGCATTAATCACTTACTATTTGAGTGAATGTTAGCTTAAGGAATAGAAATGAAAACCGAATTTTACCAAACATTAAATCGTCAGGCACAAGCTTTACTTGAAGGTGAAGATGATTTGATTGCGGCAATGGCAAACTTTTCAGCATTGCTAAATGACAACTTAACCGACCTTAATTGGGCTGGTTTTTACATCAAGCGTGGTGAACAATTAGTATTAGGCCCTTTCCAAGGTAAAGTTGCTTGTACACGTATCAATATTGGTAAAGGGGTTTGTGGCACTGCCGCTGCAGAAAATAAAACTCAACGGGTGGCCGACGTTCATCAATTTGATGGCCATATCGCATGTGATTCTGCCAGTAATTCTGAAATAGTCATCCCTGTTCTACAGAAGGGCGAAGTAGTGGCAGTGTTAGATATTGACAGCCCATTATTGAATCGCTTCGATGAAGATGATCAAATTGGTTTAGAAAACATGGTAAAAAGTTTCGAAACTTGCTTATTTGGTTAAATAGCGAACAAATTAGATTAAATCATGGTCGCATTCGCTGTCGCGGGCTTTATAATGTGCCCTATACGCATTTGTGCTGGATTTACTGATGAGTGATGATTAAGCTGACAGTATGTTTAGTTAAATTGTTAAGGTTTGTTTCAATGACTTTAGCAAACTAGCGGATAGTGATATTTTGTATGTTGAGCCTTAACAGTAAGGTTTAATGAAAGATGAACGACTGCATGGCAAATCTTATGCCGCACAATCAGTCCCTTTATTAACGTGGAAGTAAAAATGGAATCAACAGACAAGTTGACCGACACCAACGCAATTTTAGCGTATTTATATGAAACCTTTCCTTCATGCTTTATTGCAGAAGGTGAAACTAAACCATTAAAAATTGGTTTATTTCAAGATTTGGCTGAACGGTTAGCTGATGATTCTAAAGTCAGTAAAACACAATTACGTGTAGCGCTTCGTCGTTACACCAGCAGCTGGCGCTATTTGAAAGGCGTTAAAGCAGGTGCAAAACGTATTGATCTTGACGGTAATGAATGTGCTGAATTAGAACAGGAGCATATTGACCATGCTATTTTGACGCTTAAAGAAAGCCAAGATAAAGCCAAAGCAAAACGTCAAGCCTTAGCACCTAAAAAGCCGGCCAAGAAAGTGGCACCTAAACGTGCTCCAGCCGTTAAAAAAGAACGTCCTGCACCTGTTGTGGCTCCAGTGATTAAACTTGTGCCTGCTAAGCTTGAAGATTTAAAACAAAAACAACGTGTTAATGTTAAGTTGGGTGCTACCCCAGTACCAGGTGTTGTGACTGATATTAATAAAGAAGATGTGCATGTTCAGTTAGATTCTGGCCTGTCCATTAAAGTACGTGCAGAGCACATACTATTATAGAAATTTAAGGAGTACTTGTTGATGCGAAAACTTACCTTGGCCGCGTCAATTGCCAGTTTATTTGTCGGCTTTTCGGCATGGGCAATTTCACCAACGATTCAAATCAGCGAGTTACCTAAACTAGCACAAGAGCCACAGCATAAAGTGGCTAGCAAGCGAGTAACAACCTTGTTTACTCGCTCGCATTATCATCGTTTTAACCTTGATGATGCTTTCTCTGAGCAAATATATACCCGTTTTCTTGAGCAACTTGATTATCGTCGTAATGTGCTGACTGCGGCAGACGTTGCGAGCTTTAGTCAATATCAAAACCAGTTTGATGATATGGTCGAATCAGGTGATATTAGCCCTGCATTTACCATGTACGACCTAGTACAAAAACGTCGTTATGAGCGTTTTGCTTATGCTTTGTCTTTACTTGATAAAGAGTTTGATTTTACTAAAGCCAGTGATGCTTATGAGTTTGATCGCAAAGATGCGCAATGGCCAAAAGATGAAGCAGAAGTTAATGAACTTTGGCGTCAACGTGTTAAATACGATGCATTAAACCTAAAATTAACGGGTAAAAAATGGCCTGAAATTGTTGAAGTGCTTGAGAAACGTTATAACAATGCTATTAAACGTTTAAGCCAAACCCAAAGCGAAGATGTGTTTCAAACGGTAATGAATGCGTTTGCTCGTAGTGTTGAGCCGCATACCAGTTATTTATCACCTCGTAATGCAGAACGTTTCCAAATGGAAATGAATCTAAGTCTTGAGGGCATTGGAGCCGTGTTGCAAATGGATGATGACTACACTGTTATCAAAAGTTTAGTAGCAGGTGGGCCAGCAGCCAACAGCGAAAAATTATCTCCTGAAGATAAAATTGTCGGTGTTGGTCAAAAAGAAGGTGATGTTGTTGACGTTATCGGTTGGCGTTTAGATGATGTTGTTGACTTGATTAAAGGGCCAAAAGGCAGCGAAGTCGTATTACAAATTTTACCTAAAAAAGGTGGCGCGAATGCCAAACCTTTTGAAGTGGTTATTACCCGAGATAAAATTCGTTTAGAAGACCGTGCAGCTACCTCAAAAGTAGTTGAGCCGAAAGAAGGTCAATATGCCAATCGTAAAGTCGGGGTGATCCAAATCCCTGGGTTTTATATGAATCTGTCGCAAGATGTGGTTAAAGAAATTGCTAAACTTGAAAAAGACAACGTTGAAGGCATTATTATTGATCTTCGTGGTAATGGCGGCGGAGCGTTAACAGAAGCCACATTACTGACAGGCTTATTCATTGATATGGGACCGGTTGTACAAATTCGCGATGCTAATGGCGGCGTTAATCAAAACCGTGATAACGATGGAAAAAGTGCATATAACGGCCCATTAACAGTGATGGTTGATCGTTACAGTGCATCAGCATCAGAGATTTTTGCCGCAGCTTTACAAGATTATGACCGTGCACTTATTGTGGGTGAGTCTACCTTCGGTAAAGGAACCGTTCAGCAGCATAAGAGCCTAGGTCGAATTTATGATATGTATGAAAAGCCTATTGGTCACGTACAATATACGATTGCTAAATTTTACCGTATTAATGGTGGCAGCACTCAATTAAAAGGCGTTACACCTGATGTTCGTTTTCCAAGTGCTTTAGAGGCTGGCGAATATGGCGAGTCAGAAGAAGAGAATGCTCTACCATGGGACAAGGTGCCTGTTGCTCAATACACTACCTTAGGCAATATTACGCCAATGTTGATCAGTAATCTTGATGTTAAACATCAAGAGCGTATTAGCAAGGATGTAGAGTTCAGTTACATTTACCAAGACATTACTGAATTTAAAAAACATCATAAAGACAAAACAATATCGTTAGTTGAGAGTGAACGTTTAGCTTCTCGTGAAGATGATGATAAGCGCGCTTTAGATCGAGTAAATGCTCGTCGAGTGCACGATGGTTTAGCTATTGTTAAGTCTCTTGATGATATTGAAACAACCGATGACAGTAAGTTGCCGGATGCCTTTTTAGATGAAACTGCTTATATCACTCTTGATATGGCAGATGCAGAAAAGATAGCTAAAACAACTTCAAAGTAATTTTTTGTTATTGTAAAAAAACGCGCTTAGGCGCGTTTTTTCTTAATCATAATAACTAACCTCAGTAGGTCTGACATTGTTTTTTAGCCCTACTTATTCATCTCTTAATCCGAGTGAGGTTAACTAAAAATAATACCAGTTCGATACAATGCACACGAAAACTTATCCGCACTGGTATTAGTATCATTCAAAGGATCCTGTATGAACCAAGCGCAAGAAAAACACCTAAAAGATTATACCAAGCCTGCATTCACTATTTCCCATGTAGATTTGAACGTTATTCTTGATGGAAAAAATACCAAAGTGACAGCCATTAGTAAGGTTATTCGTAATGGTGAACATCAGCATGATTTAGTGCTTGATGGTGAACAACTTTCGCTTAGTTCAGTCAAGCTTAATGGCTCGGCGGCTAACTATCGTCAGCATGATAGCCAACTAATGATTAGCACTGACCAAAATGAGTTTGAATTAGAGGTGGTTACGTCACTTGACCCTGAGGCTAACTCTAGCCTTGAAGGCCTTTTTATGTCAGACGGCGCTTATTGTACTCAGTGTGAAGCTGAAGGATTTCGCCGCATTACGTACTTCTTAGATAGACCCGATGTTCTGGCTATTTATAGTGTCCGCATTGAAGCGGATAAACATGCCTTTCCTTTCTTATTAAGTAACGGTAATTTAGTTGATAAAGGTGAGATGCCACGATCTGGGCGTCATTTTGTAAAATGGCATGATCCATTTCCAAAACCAAGTTACTTATTTGCATTAGTCGCAGGTGACTTTGACTTGCTTAACGACAGTTTTACCACTCAATCTGGTCGAGAAGTAAAACTGCAAGTTTTTGTTGATAAAGGTAACCTACACAAAGCTGATCACGCAATGGCTTCATTGAAAAAATCAATGAAATGGGATGAAACCCGTTTTGGTCTTGAGTACGATCTTGATATTTATATGATTGTAGCAGTTGATTTTTTTAATATGGGCGCGATGGAAAATAAAGGTTTGAATGTGTTTAATACTAAATACGTTCTTGCTGACAAAGCCAGTGCTACAGATGACGATTACCATGGTATTGAGTCTGTTGTTGGTCATGAGTATTTTCATAACTGGACCGGTAATCGAGTGACGTGTCGTGACTGGTTTCAGTTGAGTTTAAAAGAAGGCCTAACAGTTTTTCGCGATCAAGAATTTAGTTCCGATGTGGGTTCTCGTGCTGTCAATCGAATCCAAGCTATCCGCGTAATGAAAAATCAACAGTTTGCTGAGGATGCAGGGCCTATGTCTCATCCAATTCGTCCAGAAAGCGTGATTGAGATGAATAATTTCTACACTGTGACAGTGTACGATAAAGGCGCTGAAGTGATCCGCATGATGCACACTATTTTGGGTGAAGATGGCTTCCAAGCGGGGATGAAGTGCTATTTTGAACGTCATGATGGCCAAGCGGTAACCTGTGATGATTTCGTTAATGCGATGCAAGATGCCAGCGGTAAAGATTTAACCTTATTCCGTCGTTGGTACAGTCAAGCTGGTACGCCAGTTGTCACCGTTAAAGACCATTTCGATGCAGACAAAGGCGAGTATCACTTAACGATTACTCAACAAGTAATTTCACAAGGTATAAAGGGCCAAACACTACATATACCGTTCAGTGTTGAGTTATTGGACAGTTCAGGGCAATCCATTGTCAATAAAGTCCTAGATGTCACTAAAGCCAGCCACACATTTGTGTTTGATGAACTAGAAAGTGCGCCTACAGCCTCTTTACTGCAAGACTTTTCTGCACCCGTTAAATTGGTTTACGATTTTACGATTGACCAGCTGGTTCATCTTATGCGTCATGCCTCTAGTGAAGTGGCGCGCTGGGAAGCATCAGTACAACTAGTTAGTCAATCTATATGGAACAACGTTGCACAGTTGCAACAGCAAAAAGTGATGATGGTTGATACTCGTGTGGTAGAAGCCTTCAGAGGTGTTATTTTAGACGCTAATATAGACCAAGCTTTAGCGGCAGAAATTCTATCTATTCCCAGCGCTTCAGCATTAATTGAGCAAGTGGATAAGGTTGATTTAGATGCGTTGGCAAAAGCCAGAGAATTTGTTGTTGAGGAACTCGCATCAGCTTGTGAAGATGAATTGTTAGCACGTTATAGAGAGCTATTGCTGGTAGATAACTCAGGTGCGCGCGCATTCAAAAACATTGCTTTGTCTTTATTATGCCAAGTTACAGATACTCATCAATCGTTGGTCGAGAAACAATATTATTCAGCTAGAAACATGACTGATAGTTTAGGTGCTTTGAAAGCAGCTGCCACGGCTAAATTAGCCTGTTTACCTATGTTATTAAATGACTTTGAGTCAACGTGGGAATCCACGCCTTTAGTCATGGATAAGTGGCTTACTTTACAAGCGTTAATCAATAGTGATGATGTAATAGAACAAATTAAAACGCTGACTAAACATAGCAGTTTCAGTTTTTCTAATCCAAATCGAGTTCGGTCGCTCATTGGGGCTTTTGCTGCGGCAAACACGTATCAATTTCATCGAGCTGATGGTGAAGGTTATCGTTATTTAACCAAAGTATTAGTCAAATTGAATAAGTCTAATCCACAAGTAGCATCACGAATGATCACTCCATTAATTCAGTTTGCTAAATTTGATCAGCAGCGTCAGCAATTAATGAAACAGTGTTTAGTAGAGTTAAAATCACTACCTGATTTGTCGAATGATTTATACGAGAAAGTGACTAAATCTTTAGCTGAATAATGACTCAAACTGTAATTTATCTCGCATGATGAATCAATTTGTTTAGTATGTTAAAAGGAGAGCTTGCTCTCCTTTTTTTGGAGTAAATGATGGAGTTATTATTTTCTCTTAACGTGAGTTATGAAGCATTTTTACCTTATTACCAAGGGCTTGCAGAAAAAGTGCAAGTGAGAGACCACCAAGGTCGAGTATTGCACATCAATGGTAAGTATTTTAGACCTTATTTAACCCCTCAAGGTATTCATGGACAGTTTAAATTAGTCCTTAGTTCAGAGGGGAATTTCAAATCACTTAATAAATTATAGAGTATTTACTTCAAACGTTTGATTGATTCGTTATGTGTGAAGTAACCCTGCTTGAATATTTATAAGTATATGAAAATAATCTTTTTTCGTTAATAGTGAAATGATTGTATTTTTATCGTCTGTGTTAATTCAAATATAGGCTGGTTTTATTTTGCTATATTTAGCCAGACATCGTTAATTTTCTTGAACATTTTCTTTTTTTTGACCTTGCTCAATATAGTTAAATGCTGTAACAATGGTGTTGCCTGTGGGCTAACAAGATGTTGGTTAAATTCCTATAACAACTAATCCAACAGGTTACGGAGATGAACTAAAATGAATATTGTTAAAAAAAGATTTAACAAGTCGGCTCTCGCTTTGGGGGTGGTGTCGGCATTATGTTTGGGGATGAGCACTTCAGCCTCAGCCGTTTCTTTCGATTGGGGTGATGTACGAGGTACATTTGACTCTACTTTCACCGCAGGTGCGAGTTGGCGTGTATCAGACCGTGATTGGAATGATCAAATCGGTAAGGTCAATCAACCACAATTTGATTGGTCTGGTTACTCTGCCTTTGGTGGTGCCTTTGGTTCAACCAAATACACATCTACAGAAATTTGGGCTCAGCCAGGTTCTTATTCAAGCAACAATGATTTAAGTAATTTGTTGTATGCGCAAGGTGATACTACTTCTGAGATCGTTAAGGGTCTTCATGAACTATCATTGAAGTATGAAAACTACGGTGTCTTCTTACGTGGTATGTACTTCTACGATCGCAAACTCAATAACGGTGATTATGGATTTAATGATCCGTTAACCGGTAAAGAGTTCGATCCTTGTGAAGATAAAAAAGCCTCAGAAGTTCAATGTAAAGACGTTCGCTTATTAGATGCGTTTGTTTATGGCAACTGGGATTTAAATGACGGTGCCAACCCATTAAGTGTTCGTGTGGGTAACCAAGTTGTTTCTTGGGGTGAAAGTACCTTAATTTCTCACGGTATTGCCGAAATTAATGCTGTAGATTTAAATATCCTCAATGCACCTGGTGCAGAGCTTAAAGAAGCATTCCGTCCTCAAGGCATGGTTTGGGCATCTTTAGGTTTATCTGAAAACTTAAACCTTGAAGCATTTTATCAGTATGATTGGCAACCAATTTGGATCCCTACACCGGGTTCAAACTTTGCTACCAATGATTTTGCTGGTTATGGTGGCTACAACCAAAATGCTCAATTAGGCTTCAACTCTAATCCAGATATTAACCAAGACTTCCTTATTGCTGAATACTCTCGTTTGTATGAAGCAGCTGCTGCCAGTGGGTTTAATTCAGCGTATGCGGCTTATATGCTGTCTTATTCGACAAAAACAGCTCTCGTAGAAGATGCTGCGGATCCAAGTGATGATGGTCAATTTGGTGTTAAGTTAGGCTATTACTCGCCAGAGTTAGGTGAAACTGAGTTTGGTTTGTATTACATGAATTACCACAGCCGTCGTCCAATTATTAGCGGTACTGCTTCTAATTTCACTGCGGATGCTATTGGTCGAGACTATGGTCGTTTAGCTCAAAGCGGCGGGGTTATTGACCGTGAACTGCTATTAAGTATGGAAACCTTTACTAAATCACAAATTGTTTATCCTGAAGATATCCAGTTATATGGTTTTAGTTTTAATACCTTAGTGGGTGATACATCTGTTGCCGGTGAAATTTCTCATCGTGTTGATGAGCCATTGCAGATAGATGACGTTGAATTACTTTTCTTAGCGATGCCTCAACAGCTAGCAAATGCAGGTCTTCGTCCTGATTTAGATGGTATTTCACAAATGGATAACGTGGCTCCTGGCGCAAACGCTGAGGGTTATATACTTACCGATACAACTCAAGCGCAGATGACCTTTACACATCTATTTGGTCCAACATTTGGTTTAGATAACTTAACCATGCTGGCTGAAGTGGGTGGTGTGTGGATCCATGATATGCCTGGTTTTGATGAATTACGTTTGAATGGTCCAGGGACAGCTCGTTCTGGTGGTAATCCAGAAATGACGGGTATTATTGCAGCTTTGCATAATGGTCCAGAAACTAATCCATTCCCAACTGATTTTGCGTGGGGTTATCGTTTAGTAGCTAAAGCTGACTTTAACAACGTGTTTGCGGGCATAAACATGTATCCTCGTGTGATTTTCTCGCATGATGTTGACGGTATTACGCCTGATCCAATGTTCTTGTTCACAGAAGGCAGAAAGTCTGTAGCATTGGGTGTAAACTTTGATTATCAAAGTCGTTGGGGCGCAGATATTTCTTACAACAGCTTTTTTGGTGGTGTAGGAACAACAAATGCTATGACAGATCGAGATTACATCTCTTTCAATGTTAAGTATTCGATCTAAAAGGATAATTATAATGAAGAAACTGACGATATTATCGGCAGCAGTGATGATGGCACTAAGTGCACCTGCTGCGCTGGCGAAAGTATCACAAGCTGATGCAGACAAATTGGGTACAACATTGACCCCTTTGGGTGCAGAAAAAGCGGCTAATGCTGACGGTTCAATTCCTGCTTGGAATGGCGGTATCAGCAAGCCTATCGCGGGTTACACCAAGGGCATGCATCATCCAGATCCATTCCCTAGTGACAAAACGTTATTTACCATTACCAATGCAAACAAAGCGCAATACGCTGAATTTTTAACTCCGGGTCAGAACAAATTATTTGAAATATACCCAGATACTTACAAAATGAATGTGTATGAAAGTCGTCGTACTGCAGCAGTGCCTCAGTATGTTTATGATGCCACCAAAGCCAATGCTGTTAGAGCTGAATTAGTGTCTGATGGTAATGGTATTGCTGGTGCGACTATTGGTGTGCCATTTCCTATCCCTTCGAGTGGTTTAGAAGTGATTTGGAATCATATTTTACGTTATCGCGGTGTTGATGTAGAAACGTATCGTAGCCAAGCTGCGCCTATGTCTAATGGTTCTTATACTTTGGTTGAAAATGCCGAGGAAATTCGTTTTGAATATTCTCGCCCTGAAGTGACTTTAGAGAAGTTAAAAGAAAGCAATACACTGTTTTACTTTAAGCAAGTTGTTACCCAACCAGCACGATTAGCGGGTACTGCACTTCTTGTAAAAGAAACCATGGATCAAGAAGCGCTTCCACGACAAGCTTGGACTTATAACACTGGACAGCGTCGCGTTCGTAAAGCTCCTAACGTTGCTTTTGATACGCCAGGTACTGTTTCTGATGGGTTAAGAACAACCGATGATTTCGATATGTTTAACGGCTCTCCAATGCGTTATAACTGGGAATTAGTGGGTAAGAAAGAAGTTTATATTCCATACAATGATTATCGATTACATTCAGATTCGTTGAAGTATGACCAAATTTTAAAACCTGGTCATATCAATCCTGAATTTGTTCGTTACGAAAAACATCGCGTATGGGAAGTAAAAGCAACCTTAAAAGAAGGCATGCGTCATACCTATAAAACTCGCGTGTTTTATATTGATGAAGATTCATGGCAAGTAGCAGTAACTGATATATACGATAACCGCGATGAGCTTTATCGTGTTGGTGTCGCTCATCTTATTAACTACTATGAAGTGCCTGCGCTTTGGAGTACGTTAGAAGTATTCCATGATCTGCAATCACGTCGCTACTTAGCGATGGGTTTAGACAATGAAGGTCGCATGTATAATTTTGATGCGTCTCTTTCTGAAGCTAACTTTACCCCAGATGCGTTACGACGCGCTGGTATTCGTTAGTAAGCCTAAAAGGGGCGCTTATTTAGCGCCCCTATAAATTGTAAAGGAAGTTTGTATGACGTTTAGCATGCTTCGCAGTGTTGTGGCGATTGGGATTAGTGCATGTTTATATACTACTTCAGTAGATGCCCAGCTCGATCCTCTTTCTGTTCAAATTCAACCCTTAGCTCAATCCTCTTTATTACTTGATATTGCCAATGCGGGCGACAAACTTGTTGCAGTCGGTCAGCGTGGTAATGTGTTGCTTTTAGATGATAATCAGTGGCATCAAGTGGCGACGCCTGTACTGTCTCAGTTAACGAAAGTGTTTTTTTTCGACGACAAACTAGGTTGGGCAGTCGGTCATGATGCAACCATAATTCATACTCAAGATGGTGGTGCAACGTGGTCTGTACAGATGCAGTCTGCTGATATTGAAAAACCTTTTTTAGATGTCCGTTTTTATACTGCGACTGATGGTATTGCGGTGGGTGCGTATGGATTATTTTATCGCACTGCTGATGGCGGTAAAACGTGGCAAGAAGAATTTCACCAGGAACTACTTTTTGAAGAAGATGTGGCTTATTTAAATGAGCTCAAAGCAGAAGATGAAGCATTGTATTTATCTGAGCGTTCGTCTTTATTACCTCATTTCAACCGTCTAATTCGTCTGAAAGATAAGCGGTTATTATTGGTGGGTGAGCTTGGTATGGTGGCGGTATCGGATGACAATGGCCATACATTCGCTAAAACTAATTTTGATTATGACGGCTCAATGTTTAATGCCATTGCTGTTGGTGATGATGTTTATGTGATGGGACTCCGCGGTCATGTGTTTAAGTCGGACTTAAGTCTATCGGCATGGCAAGAAGTGGAATTACCTGTTCAATCATCAATTAATAGCGCACTTATTACACCTAATAATGACTTATACCTAGTCGGTAATGCTGGCATTGTATTGTCTGTTGATGATGGTAAAGCAACCATAGTTGCTAGACGCCAAGGTGAAAATATTGTGGCTATTGCTAAAGACAGCAAAGGCCAGCTATGGTTTGCCGGTTCTAAGGGACTGTTCCAGCTTGATTAACCTTTTGGTTAAACTGGACAATTAAAACAACAATAATAGGGCCGAAAAGATGTTAGAAAAACTGGTCAATGGATTTGAATCTCATTTATTTCGTAATCGGAAATGGGTCATCATTTCGTTTATTTTTATTACTATTTTTTTAGGGTATCAAGCCAGCCAATTAAAAATGGATGCGGCTTTTAGTAAAAATATTCCTCTTAATCACTCTTATATGAAAACGTATACCAAACACCAAAAAGATTTTGGTGGTGCTAACAGCATTATGGTTGCGGTTGAAGACTCGAGTGGCAACATATTTAATCCAGAATTTTTTGATGCATTAAAAAATGTCCACGATCAATTATTCTTTATTCCGGGTGTTGAACGTTCTCAGGTTAAGTCACTTTTTTCGCCTTCAACTCGTTTTACCGAAGTTGTAGAAGACGGCTTTGCTGGCGGTCCGGTGATCCCAGCTGATTTTCGTAATGACGACTTTGGTCTGAAAGTTGTGCGTGATAATATCGAAAAAGCCGGCATTGTAGGCCGTCTTATCGGCAACGATTATACCTCTGCCATGGTGTCTGCGCAGTTAATGGAGTTTGACCCACAAACGGGTGAAGCCATTGATACAATTGCGTTTGCCAATCAATTAGAACAAGAGCTTCGTGGCAAATTTGAAAACGATAAGATTAAAATTCATATCATCGGTTTTGCAAAAATGGCCGGAGATGTTGCTGAGGGCGCTAAAGGCGTACTGCTATTCTTTTTAATCGCTATTGCGATTACTGCTGTGATGGTGTATTTATTTTCAAAATCGATAGTGCTGACTGTTTTGCCACTAGTGTGTAGTTTGGTTGCCGTATTCTGGCAATTAGGCTTATTAACCGTAGTTGGCTTTGGTTTAGACCCAATGTCGATTTTAGTGCCGTTTTTAGTGTTTGCTATTGGTGTCAGTCACGGGGTACAGATGATCAATGCTGTACGTCGTCGTGTGCTTGATGGCCAAACAACTAAAGCTGCTGCAGCGTCTGCATTTCGTAGCTTATTAGTGCCTGGTGGTGTTGCGCTATTATCTGATACGGTAGGTTTTTTAACCTTACTTTCAATTGATATTGGTATTATTCGTGAGTTGGCCATTTCGGCTTCATTAGGTGTGGCGGTTATTATTTTAACCAATCTAATTTTACTGCCGTTGGTGATTTCATACTTTGAATTACCGAGTAAGCAAGACAGTCTTGCAAAGCGTCAAAAGATTGAAAATATTTGGCGTGCTTTGTCTAAATTTGCGACCCCTAAATATGCCATTATAGTGTTGATTTCGACTGCGATACTTTACGCGGTAGGTTTTCAACAAGCGTCTAAAATGCAAATTGGTGATTTACAGGGCGGGGCGCCTGCACTGCATCAAGACTCTCGTTATAACCAAGACACTTTCTTTATCACCAAACATTTTTCAATTACAACTGATGTCATGTCTGTGATTGTAGAAGCGACACCAGAAGCTTGTACTTATCATTCATTGTTATCTCAGATTGATCAGTTCGAATGGATGATGGCAAATACACCTGGAGTTGAGTCAACGGCAAGCTTGGCATCTATTGCTAAGAAAGTGAATGCTGGATTTAACGAAGGCAACCCTAAGTGGGAGATTTTACCGCGTACCACCGCGAGTTTAGTCCAAGCTGTTGGCCAAGTACCGACAACATCGGGTTTACTTAATAGTAATTGCTCGGTTATGCCAGTTTACTTGTTCTTAAAAGACCATAAAGCTGAAACTATTGAAGTTGTTGTTGATAAAGTTAAAGCGGTTGCCGCACAACTTAACTCCGATACTTTACAGTTTAAGTTAGCATCTGGTCCCGTTGGCGTTATGGCTGCTACAAATGAAGCCGTGAGCGAAGCTCAGCTACCCATGATGCTATATGTATATGGCGCTGTATTTGTACTGTGTTTAATTAGCTTTAAGTCACTCAAAGCGACGATTGCGGTAATTATTCCACTTTATGTGGTATCAACATTAGCGCAAGCATTAATGACTTTGCTTGATATTGGTTTAGCGGTGAGTACCTTACCGGTGATTGCATTAGGTGTGGGTATTGGCGTGGATTACGGGATTTATATCTTGTCGACCATGTCTAATAAACTCAGTAATGGCATGCCGGTGCAACAAGCGTATTTCGAAGCACTCGTTGAACGAGGTAGTGCGGTTATCTTTACTGGCCTAACGTTAGCCATTGGAGTGAGCACTTGGTTCTTCTCAGACCTTAAATTCCAAATGGATATGGGAATTTTGCTAACATTTATGTTTTTAGTGAATATGTTGGGAGCAATTATTATTCTACCAGCACTTTCAGCGATGTTTTGGCGAAAAAAATAACTAAAACATGTAGTTAAATAAAAAAGGGAGCTTAGCTCCCTTTTTTGTTTTGCATAGTTACTCTGTGCAAACGACTTAAATGTCATTTTAAACGTCAATCTATGCTGCCGACTGGATTTATAGAGGATGTACCACTAAAATTTTCCTCGATATAGCAGCAATTTAGTAATAAACTTTGCACCAGATCTCAAATATGAGTTTCTTTTGTTAAACGAAAAACAGTTATTTACGTGCTACACACAAAATGACTCGGACCGACAGAATCAACAAGCCGAAGCATCCATATAATGATAAGAGCGCTGCCATAGACGCTTAAGGAATCTGCAACATGGCCTTGAAAGATGCAATGCCTTCAGTACTACTGGAAAATGTAGTCAATTTAATTCACACAAAAATCCCTCATTCTCAAGCCAAACAAGTTGAGCAATTTGCCAATTGCCTCTACGCCCATATGTCAAAAGACGATCTCAATGCTCGTAATGACAGTGATTTATATGGTGCAGTAGTGAGCCTTTGGAATGCGCTGAATAAAACGGCACAGGATAAAACACACATCCGTGTATTTAATCCTAGCCAAGCAAAACATGGCTGGCAGTCAACCCACAGTATTATTGAGGTTATTCAACTTGATATGCCTTTCCTGGTTGACTCACTCTCAATGGCATTAAATCGTATGGGCATAACAGCTCATGTGATGTTACATACGCCATTAGCCGTTATGCGTGGTGATAACAACAATGTGACAGATGTGTCATTTGTCAATGAAGCGACAGATGGCAGCAATAATGTTGCAGTATTCTTAGTCGAAATTGACAAGCAAAATAGTGATGCTGACATTAAGGCGATTGAGAAAGAAATTCAATCTGTCCTTGCTGATGTCGCCGCATCGGTCAATGATTGGCAATTAATGTCAAAAACTTTAACCGATACGATTAAGCAACTACCTTTACGTCCGTTTCCTGGGGAGAAAGCGGAACTTCAAGAGTCAGTTGATTTCTTAAATTACTTAAATAATCACCATTTCACTCTACTCGGCTACCGTTATTATGATTTAAAACGCGTAGAAGGCGATGTTGAGCTTGTCCCTAATATGGAATCTAGCTTAGGACTAATGAACCGTTCAAAAACCTCACACAGTGAGCGTGGTTTATTACTATCAAGTTTATCAGATTCAGCCCGTAAAGAGGCATTAGATGAAAGCTTACTCGTTCTTACCAAAAGTTCTGCTAAAAGCCGTGTACATCGTCCGGCTTATGTAGACTATGTTGGTGTTAAACGTTTCGATAAAAAAGGTAATGTCATTGGTGAAGATCGTTTCATTGGCTTATATGCTTCAAATCTTTATAACCGTAGCCCACGTGAGATCCCATTATTGGGTGAGAAAGTGCAACGGATCCTGGATAATTCAGGGCTAGCACCACGCTCGCATGACTACAAAGCGTTAATGAACATTCTTGAGAACTTACCCCGTGATGAGCTAATCCAAGCAAAAGATCCAGAGCTATCGAATATTGCTTATGGTGTATTGGAAATGCAAGATCGCGATAAGCTAAAGTTGTTTGTGCGTAAAGACGGTTATGGACGTTTCTTGTCATGTTTAGTGTATGTGTCTAAAGACCGTTACAACACTAAGCTACGACAAGACACTCAACGTATTCTGGCGCAGCATTTCCAGAGTAATGAAGATGTTGAGTTCACCACGTACTTTTCAGAGTCTACTTTGGCTCGAACTCATTATATTATCAAAGTTGATAATAACAATATGGATGTTGATGTGGCCGCTATTGAAAAAAATCTTATCGAAGCTGCTCGCTCGTGGGATGACAAATTACACACAGCGTTAAATAACGCTGTAGGTGAACAAGCAGGTACAGGACTTACAAAACGTTATTTAAATGCGTTCCCACCTAGCTACAAAGATGATGTATTACCAAGCTCTGCGGTTGTTGATATGCAGCACCTAGAAGCATTGGATGATAATCATAAGTTAGGCATGTTGTTCTATCAGCCACAAGAGTCGGCGTTAAACGACAATAAAGTTCGCTTAAAACTGTTCCACAAAGATGAACCAATTCACTTGTCTGACGTACTGCCAATGCTTGAAAACTTTGGTTTACGTGTGATCAATGAACGTCCATATGAAGTGAAAACTAATGATGGTGCAACGTTCTGGATTTTAGACTTCTTAATGACAGTACAGGGCGCTGCGACAGAAAACCTAGCTGACAGTCAAGATCGTTTCCAAACGGCTTTGTTGCAAGTGTGGCAAAAGAAGTTAGAGGACGATGGCTTCAACCGCATGGTACTTTCAACGGGCTTAAGTGGTCGTGAAGTGTCCATTTTGCGTGCGTATGCTAAGTATATGCGTCAAATTGATGCCACGTTTAGTCAATCTTATATCGAAGAAACGTTCAGCCGTTATCCGAAACTTGCGGATTTATTGGTGAAGATGTTTATTCGTAAGTTTAATCCTAAGCTAAAAACGCGCACCTTAAGTAAGTTCTTAGAGCAAGTGAACATACAGCTTGATGATGTTTCAAGTTTAGATGACGACCGTATTATTCGCCGTTACTTAGATTTAATTAACGCCACATTGCGAACCAACTTCTATCAAACAGCAATCAGCGGCCAATCAAAAGACTGTATCTCATTTAAATTTGCACCGAGCTTAATTCCAGAAATGCCTAAGCCGATGCCTAAATTTGAAATTTTCGTGTATTCGCCTCGAGTTGAAGGGGTACATTTACGCGGTGGTAAAGTGGCTCGTGGTGGTTTGCGTTGGTCGGACCGTCGTGAAGATTTCCGTACCGAAGTATTAGGCTTAGTAAAAGCACAACAAGTTAAAAACACCGTGATTGTACCTGTGGGCGCAAAAGGTGGATTTGTGTGTAAGCAACTGCCTACAGAAGGTGGTCGCGAAGCTATATTTACAGAAGGGCAAGAATGTTACCGTATCTTTATCCGTGCGTTATTAGATATTTCTGACAACATTGTTAACGGTGAAGTTGTTCCGCCAGCTGATGTTGTCCGTCACGATGAAGACGATCCATATTTGGTAGTTGCAGCTGACAAAGGCACCGCAACTTTCTCCGATATTGCTAACGCGATTGCGATTGAATATAACTTCTGGCTAGGTGATGCTTTTGCGTCAGGCGGAAGTAACGGTTATGACCATAAGAAAATGGGTATCACTGCACGCGGTGCATGGGAGTCTGTTAAACGCCATTTCCGCGAAATCGGTGTTGATTGCCAAACTACACCATTTAGTGCGTTAGGTATCGGTGATATGGCCGGTGACGTATTTGGTAATGGTATGTTGTTATCTGAGCAAACTAAATTGGTTGCAGCATTTAACCATATGCATATCTTTATCGACCCAACACCTAATATTGAACAAAGCTATGCAGAACGTCAGCGTTTGTTTGTACTGCCTCGCTCTAGCTGGGAAGACTACAACGCAAAACTGATTTCTAAAGGCGGTGGAATATTCTTACGCTCTGCTAAGTCAATTAAATTGACGCCAGAAATTAAGCAGATGCTAGATACCGATAAAGATAGTATGAATCCTATCGAACTAATGAAAGAGCTACTGAAAATGCCAGTAGATTTGATTTGGAACGGTGGTATCGGTACTTACCTTAAATCGAGTAAAGAATCACACGCAGAGGTAGGCGATCGTGCCAATGATTCATTACGTGTTAACGGTAAAGAAATTCGTGCCAAAATTATTGGGGAAGGTGGTAACTTAGGTTGTACTCAGTTAGGCCGTATTGAATACTGCGCTAATGGTGGCCGCATGAACACCGATTTTGTTGATAACGTTGGCGGTGTAGATTGTTCTGATAACGAAGTTAACATTAAGATTTTCTTGAATACCTTGGTTGCTGAAGGTGAGTTAACCGTTAAACAACGTAACCGTTTACTTGAAGATATGACTGACCAAGTCAGCGAGATTGTGATCAAAGATTGTAAAGATCAGACTCGCACTATTTCAGTTACCCAAGTTCACGGTGTAGCACAGCTTAAAGAGCAAATTCGTTTTATTCAATATCTTGAAAAAGACGGCAAGCTTGATCGTGCGCTCGAGTTTTTACCAACAGATGATGACTTAGCTGAACGTTTAGCCAATGGCCGTGCACTAACACGTCCTGAGTTATCAGTATTAGTGGCTTACGCTAAGATGGTACTTAAAGAGCAGCTAGTAACGCCTGAAATCACTGAAGATGCTTTCTTAAGTAAATTGCTCGTAGCTTATTTCCCTAAAAAGTTACAAGCAAAATACGCGGATAAAATGACCGCACATCCTTTGCGTGGTGAAATTATTGCAACGTCATTAGCCAATGAATTGGTTAATGATATGGGCTTTAATTTTGTACAACGTATGCAAGATGAGACCGGTGCAACAGTTGCTGAAGCAGCTATTTGTTACACTATGGCTCGAGAAGTTTTCGGTCTCGATGAATTAACAACCTCCATTACTGATTTAAGCGGTATTATTCCTGCACATGTGCAAGGAGAAATGTTACACCAATTACGTCGTAATATGCGTCGCGCATGTCGTTGGTTTATTCGTCATCGTAATCGAGCTCATGATATTGACCAAACTGTTGCGTTCTTTAAGCCAGTATTTGAACAGCTTAAAGCCAATGTCGATCAATATATGATTGCCGCTGAAGTGAAAGCGATATCTGCTGAAATTACTGCGTTAACCAATGAGAATGTTCCTCAAGATGTTGCACAAGTTGTGGCTAAAATGAGTACATTATTCTCTGCGTTAGACATTGCTCAAATTGCGCAAATTGAGAATAAGTCACTTGAGTTAGTATCAGAAACATACTTTAAACTAGGTGCTAAAGTGGAGCTACATTGGTTCTTAGCTCAAATCAGTGCTCAACCTGTTGCTAACCACTGGCAAGCACTTGCTCGTGCTGCTTTCAGAGAAGAGCTTGATTGGCAGCAACGTGCATTAAGCTCAGCTGTATTACGTACTTGTACTGATACTTGTGATGCCGATAGTGTTATTAATCAATGGATTACGCTAAATAAGCCATTGCTTGAAAGATGGTATCACATGCTAGCAGATTTTAAGGTTTCTCAAACCCATGAATTTGCGAAGTTCTCAGTCGCTTTACGAGAACTGAATTTGCTGATTTTGCATTGCGTAGGTCAGAAGTAGTTTTTATAATGTGAATAAGCCCTGGCAATTGCCGGGGTTTTTTTTAGGTCTAGGAGAAAACATGTTTTATAAACTCGCACAAAAAGTAATGTTTCAGTTGGACCCTGAGTTAGCTCACAATATCGCGATTGGCAGTTTGAAAATGACGGGTAACAATCCGTTAAATTGTTTTTATCGTCAGCAGGTTAAGTCTGCTCCAGTAACCTGTATGGGACTAACGTTTCCTAATCCTGTTGGCTTAGCTGCCGGGTTAGACAAAGACGGGGAGTCAATTGATGCTTTTGATGCAATGGGTTTTGGCCATGTTGAAGTCGGTACGGTAACGCCACGGCCACAAGCCGGTAATGATCAGCCTCGCTTATTTAGATTAAAACCTGCTCAAGGGATTATTAATCGAATGGGTTTTAACAATAAAGGAGTCGATAATCTGGTCCGTAATTTAATGGCTAAAAAGTCTGCCATTATGGTTGGTGTCAATATTGGTAAAAATAAAGATACCCCGGTAGAGCAGGGTAAAGATGATTACCTGATCTGCATGGAAAAAGTGTATCAATATGCCAGTTATATTGCAGTTAATATCTCTTCTCCTAACACCCCTGGCTTACGTTCAATGCAATACGGTGAGTTACTTGATGACTTACTCAGCTCAATCAAAGCTAAACAAACTGAGTTAGCTGCTAAACACGGTAAATATGTACCTGTAGCGCTGAAAATCGCCCCAGACTTAAGCTCTGACGAAATTAAAGCCATTGCCGAGTCGTTACTTAGTAATCAGTTTGATGGTGTTATAGCGACTAACACCACATTAAGTCGAGATGCCGTTACCGGTTTAAAACATGCCGAAGAAATGGGTGGTTTGAGCGGTAAACCTTTGACTGACTTATCTACCCAAGTGATCAAGCAATTAGCGATCTGTTTACAAGGAAAGATCCCGATCATTGGTGTGGGTGGGATCAATTCTGCCGCAGATGCTTTAGCTAAATTTGACGCAGGCTCAACCATGGTACAGATATACTCAGGTTTTATTTATCAAGGACCTAAACTAATTGATCAGATCGCTAGAGCTTATTGTACAAAATAGCGACTAAAATACGCTTTTATCGATCAAAAATCATGCCGCGATCGAGTGTAAGATCGTTCGATCGCCCTAACACTATGAAATTCATGTCATATTTATAATTAAATTTTGATATTGGATGAAAAATAATCTATTATGCATAAGTGTTTAACATTTAGGTGTAAATAGTCATGTTATTAATGCCAAACAAGGACTGGCGTTGGGAATATAATGGAAGCTTGAAGTTATTGAGCATTTCGTTAGGTTCCGAGATGGAGTTCTTAACCCCATATAAACCAAAAATATTAATTCCAGATGCATTAAAGGCAGCTGAATTTAATCTTGAACACGTAAAATTCTATATTAAAATGCTCGAAACCCTGCCTAAGGTGTTACATATTTCAGATGCAGGTATTGTACAAACCGCACTAAATGCCACTGCTGCTCATTTTTTATTACAATCGCAAATGCCAAAATCTTGGTTTTTTGACGTTAGTGATGAATGTGTTTATTGCGAAGTGGGTAAATTGTTTCAACTCAATTGTGGCTACTCAAAAGTTTTAGCATTAGTTGTTGAAAATGGATTACAAGCAGCAACTGTGATGATTTTGTCACAATACTGTCAATTATCTGAAAGTAAATCATTGGCACAATTTGATACCATAAAAGTGATGCATAACCGTTTGCATCCACTGCGTAAAGCTAAGCAAGTCGTCGCGGCGTAGTTAATCGTTAAGCTAAAATCGCTTTTTTATGATGTTGACAGCTTGATTATATTCTCTTTAGCGACGAAGAACCTTCCTTAATTTTTTCCTAATATTCATGTCCATAGTCACATTGATTTGTATTCTAATTTTACATCTCTACATTATTTCTGCGTATCACTAACTGTTGATCAATTTTTTTAATCCGTCTTTAACGGCTTTAGCTAATAGAAATACCTGCAATACCCGACAACGTAAAACCAACACTTTGTTCGGTTAATCTAATGGTCATTGTCGAGTTTTCCAGCGTACTAACTCATTTTACGAATAACACTAAGCGGGGCAACACGTAATATCCAATGTAAAATAGCCCATGGATAACTCGGCACAAACGCATTAGCTTTTTCTTTTTGGATAGCGTTTACCATCGCTTTACAACCCGTTTCAGTATCGACAATAAAGGGTACAGTTTTCACTTTTTCATTTATTTCGCTACGTATAAACCCTGGGTGCACACAAGTGACTTTTATAGGTGTGTTCATCACATCGATGCGAATGCCTTCTGATAGTGAAGTTATCGCAGCTTTAGTGGCAGCGTAAACGGTCATTGCACGTCTAAAACCACGAACAGCGCTAATGGATGAAATGGTTACAAGGTGGCCATTGTTTTGCTCACGGAAAATGGCCATCGCTGCTTCACATTGGGCGATAGCAGCAATAAAGTTGGTTTGCGCAGTTTGTAAGTTGGCAGCAAAAAAGCCTGTGCCTATTGAGGCTCCTTTGCCCATACCTGCGTTAACAATCACTCTATCTAATTGCCCTAACTCTTGTTTAAACTGACTAAAAACCTCAAACACTTGTAGGTGATCGTTTACATCAAGTGATTTAATCAATACCTTGATATTAGGATTTATAACCAGTAACTCTTGTTCTAGTGCTTCAAGGCGGTCCATTCGTCTAGCGCAAAGTGCGAGATTATGGTTTTGTTTAGCAAATTCAATCGCCATACCGCGGCCTAAACCAGAACTCGCCCCAGTGATCAGTATGTTTGTCCGTTTCATAATGTCTCTTTATTATTGTAATATTAGTTGTAATATTAGTTGTAATATTAGTTGTAATATTAGTTGTAATATTAGTTGTAATATTAGTTGTAATATTAGTTGTAATATTAGTTGTAATATTAGTTGTAAAATTATTCACTTTCATGGCGTAACATATATCACTCTGAGTGTATTATCAGGCTTAAATCAGACTGTGTAAATGTCGCTGCGATCCATCAAAAAAGCCGTGTTCATTCATAGTGATTAAACTCAATCGCTGCTGTTTAAGCTGTAATTGCGTCACACTGCAATTGACTATCTGTTTATTAATATTGAAAAATTGTGCGCCGGGTATTGATAAACTCTGCATTATGGCTGCGCTGATTGCGCCGCCGGAGGTGAATACAAATACCGTATCATCTTGTCCCGTTTGAGTGCTTAATTGTGTTAAGCCTGTGGTGACACGCTGGCTAAAGTGTTGCCATGTTTCACTGTAGTCATTTGCATTGGGTGCTTGCTGCCATTGATAAATAGCTTGGCTAAATAACTCAATAAATGCTCGTGTAGGCGATGCTTGTTGATGAAGATATTGTTTCATGGCTTCAGGCTTGGCCAAATCTGGGCGATGAACAGCAATGACATTTTCATGGTTAAATTCATTCCAATCAGCGCTTATTTGTAATGAATCATGCAATAAAGGCGGCGATAAAGTGGCTAAGCATGCATCACGGGTTTGCAGATGGCGGGTCATGTTGCCACAAATTACATGAGTTGGGCGAATATCGCGTTGATTAAAATGTTCGCCTAAATGGCGGGCTTGGCGATGACCTAAGCTCGATAAGTTGTCGTAATTTTGGGCGCCGAAACTGGCTTGGCCGTGGCGGATTAAATAGATATTAGCCATGGCTATCCTTGTTGTTTCATTGCACGTTTACAGCGCCACATTAAATAATGTGAGAAAATCCAAAATTGTTTAAACGCCGGATTACGGGTTTGCTTGTGGTGATAGCGGTAATAAATTTGCTGCACTATGCCGGCTAAGCGAAATAATCCAAATACTTCATAAAAGCGAAAATCATCAATGGTAATAGCCATTTTGTCGCAATAATATTCAACCACTTGTTTACGCGTTAGCATGCCATCAAGATGTGTTGGTTGGCGACGGGTCATCTGTGCTAAAAAGTCATCATCAGCTTCTACCCAGTAGGCCAGGGTATTGCCTAAGTCCATTAGCGGATTACCAAGCGTAGCCAGCTCCCAGTCTAGTATGCCATTCACTTTACTGATGTCATCAAGGTCTAACACCACGTTATCGAAGCGAAAATCATTGTGAGTTAAACAAATGGTTTCTTGTGCGGGCTTATGTTGTTGTAGCCAAGCCATGACACTCTTACCAGAAGGTACATTCCATGTTTTTGCTTGTGTGTAGCGCTCGCTCCAGCCATCAATTTGGCGTTGAGTGTAGCCTTCACCTTTGCCAATGTGAGTAAGGTTTGCCTTATTAATGTCAACTTTGTGCAATTGGATTAAACAATCCATTACGTTGGTACAAAGGGTTTTAGCTTGCTGTTTATCGACCTGTAAACCTTTAGGTAAATTCTGCCTTGGGATAATGCCATTAAGCTTTTCCATAACATAAAACTCAGTGCCTAACACGCTGTTGTCTTCGCAATGGGCAAGCATAGCGGGTACATAAGGGTAAACAGGTTTAAGGGCTTGCTGTAAACGATACTCGCGGCCCATATCGTGTGCGCCTTTGGCTTTGGTGCCTTTTGGAGCTCGGCGTAATATCAGTTCACGGTTATCGTAGGTTAAACAGTAGGTCCAATTTGAGGCGCCACCTGTGTATTGGGTAATGTTCAGTTTACCTTCAAGACCTGCAATGTGTTGTTTGAGCCATGGGTCAATAATAGCAACGTCAAGTTCTTCACCTGTTCGTACTGACTTGGCTTTATCTAAATATTGCTGGTTCATTACGCTTGATCCTCCTTTAACAGTTGTCTTAGTCGGTGGGTTTGTTTCAATACTAAATGAAAATACCAGCGTAGCGGTAACAAGCGCTTTAAAAGGTAAAGGCGCTTACCTTGTTGATGTGTTAGTAACAAAAACTGCTTTTTAGATTCGCCTTGATAAGCGAGGTCAGCGACTTGTTCTGCATCTATCGGTGATTTATCAAATAGCTTACCCATGAGTTTTTCCATCTTGGGCAATTGAGTGCGTAAGCTACTGCCAAGATTAGTTTTAAAAAATCCAGGGCATAATACACTGACATTAATATTGTCGTCGGCTAGCTCTAAGCGCAGTGTTTCAGACAATGACACTACTGCCGCTTTTGAAGCGTTATAACTCGACATAAACGGAATAGGGGTTAAGCCAGCTTGTGATGCCACATTAAGAATGCTGCCATAACCTTGCTGCTTAAAAAGTGGTACAAAATGTTGGCACATATTGACGATGCCAAATAAATTTATTTCAATAATCCAGCGCCATTGCAACATAGGTTCTGCTTCAATTTTATCAGCAGTTGCCACACCAGCGTTGTTGACTAATAAATCGATATGTTGCCATCGAGACTGCAAGGCGTTTTTAAGTGCATTTATACTGTCTACATTTGTAATGTCACAGGGTACAAAAAATGCTTTACCACCTAATGCTTTTATTTGTTCGCATACCTGCTCACCAGCTTGCTGATTAATATCTGCAACACAGACTTCGGCATTATGACTTGCCCACTTTAACGCTAGCGCTTTACCTAAACCTGAAGCGGCACCGGTGATCACCACATGTTGCTGTTGTTTAATCTGATTCATAGGTTTTACCGTTATTTGTATTTTGCCAGTTCAAGGCGGGACACCATGGCCATATGTACTTCATCAGGGCCATCAGCTAAGCGTAAACTACGGGCCATTGCTGCAAAACCAGCTAACGGTGTGTCGTGGTTCATGCCGGCACCGCCATATAGTTGAATAGCCATATCGACGACTTGAGTTAACATATTTGGCACTACCACTTTAATGGCTGAAATATCAGTCATAGCAAATTTTACACCTACGTTATCAATTTTCCAGGCCGCATTTAAGGTGAGCAATCTGGCTTGATCTATTGCTATACGAGCTTGGGCGATACGTTCAAGATTACCCCCTAATTTGATAATCGGCTGGCCAAAGGCGACGCGAGATTGACCACGCTCGATTGCTAATGATAATGCACGTTCAGCCGCGCCAATCGCGCGCATACAATGATGAATACGCCCAGGACCGAGTCTACCTTGAGCGATTTCAAACCCTTTTCCAAGCCCTTTAATGACGTGGTTTTTTGGTAATCTGACGTTAGTGAGTTCCATTTCCCCATGGCCATAAGGGGCATCATAGTCACCATAGGCGGTCAACATGCGGGTGATACTAACGCCCGGCGTGTCTATAGGCACTAACACCATGCTATGTCGTTGATGTTTTGGGGCATCGGTATAAGACAGCCCCATAAAAATCATTATGTTACTGTTTGGATGACCTAAACCCGTTGACCACCATTTACGGCCATTAATGACTACGTCATCACCGTCTTCAATAATAGTGGCTTGCATGTTAGTAGCATCGGATGAGGCGACGTCAGGTTCAGTCATCGCAAATACTGAGCGGATTTCACCTGCGAGTAAAGGCGTTAACCATTGTTGCTGTTGTTGCTTATCACCGAAGTGATAAAGCACTTCCATGTTGCCGGTATCTGGTGCATTACAGTTAAATATTTCTGGCGCCAGGATTGAACGCCCCATTTCTTCAGCTAGCGGTGCATATTCAACACATGTTAACCCTTGACCTAACGTGGTATCAGGTAAAAATAAATTCCACAACCCTTCGGTTTTAGCCTGTACTTTTAGGGCTTCAATTTGTGGCAGTAACTGCCATTGAGTCCAATCACTGCTATGGTTAATTCGTCTGTTTTCTGCTAACAACTCAGCTTCAATGGGGAGAATATATTGATCAATAAACGATTTTACTTTAGCTAAATATTGTTGAGATTTTTCTGTAGCGTAAATATTCATGTATGCATCCAATGTTATCTAAGCCTCAATCATTATCATGATGTGACAGAGCTCTGATTATGTTGTCAGCATATCGCAGTAGCTTGAGTGAATGAAATGAAATAACATGCCAACCCGTAATGAATTCAATTCACACCTAAGTGTAAGATACTTAATTACAATAGAGGCTAAGATGGCAGATACCAAAGCAATTCAACAACTTGATTTAAACTTACTCAAAATATTTGAAGCGCTTTATTCTGAACAGAATATGACGTTAGCGGCTAAATCGCTGTTTATTACCCCATCAGCGGTCAGCCATGCGATAAAACGGTTACGTTTAGTATTAAACGATCCATTATTTGTTCGCCAAGGGCTACAAATGCAACCGACGCCCGCGTGCCAAAGAATGGCTCCGCAATTGATTAGCGCCCTTAACCGGATAAGACAGGTGTTACAGCAATGCGGTGAATTTGACCCATTGACTACCGAGCAAACCTTTAAAATAGCCATTCATGAAGCGTTAGAAAGTCAAATAATGCCAAGGTTGATTAAGCAAGTTTCCCAACTAATCCCCCATGCTTACGTTGTTAGTATGTCTTTTTCACGAGACAATATTGCACGCCAACTTGCCAATGGCGAAGTGGATGTCGCCATTGATGTTGCTCGAGCCGTGAATGCCCCTTTAGCGCATAAAGCGCTGTTGTCAGATCCTTTTTGCGTGTTGATTGATCGTCAATATCATCCTCTGTCAACTGGCAAATTGTCGGCAGCGGATTATATGAATGCTGAACATATCGCCGTCTCTAGCAGGCCTATAGGTCGGGTTATGGAAGATATGTTATTACAACAACAAGGGATTAATCGACAGATTAAATACCGTTGCCAGAGTTATCAAACTGCCGCTAAAATGATAATAGGTTCGCCGTTTATGTTGACCTTACCTCGCACTATAGCGCTGCAATTTATCCATCAAGATTTATATGTGCATACCATGCCATTTGAACTGCCAGATATTGATACCCATTTGTATTGGCATACCAATACTGAAACAGACCCCGCTTTTATGTGGTTAAGAACTCAAATAGAACAGGCCGTAGTGGCCGAGTAACCATTTGCATGTTACGCGGCCAGCATCCGTTGAGAGACAATTATGTTGCAGTAAATTTAAGGAGATCAATTAGGATGTTAATAGCATGGGCTCGGTGGGTTTTTATCTTGTTGCTCTTTAGTTAAAGATGATTATCGACTAATTGAATAGGCCAGTTTAATACTTTATCAAACCATTAAAAGTAGAGTAGATGCTTTGCTGATTGTTTACTAATAAGTGTTTATTTTTTGTGATTTTTAATCGCTAACATTGACAATTGTTCAGTAAAGCACAACAGTTATAATATCGTTAAGCAACAGAGTAAATTTTTACGATAACTATTTTGCTAAACCTGAGTCAGTATTCATTCCAAAACCATTTTAATAATAATAACGTCATGGTGCCTGTATGAACCCAACGAACATGTTTTTTCGCAAAACGACCATAGCTAACCGTCTACTCGGGATGTTGGCATTAGCCATTGTTGCCACTATTGTCGTTTTCTGGTTTTCATTAACGCGGGTTGAAAACGTGTTAATTAACGAAAAAGAAGCCAAGCTGAATGCTTTGGTGGACGTCGCTATTACGATAACGGATAAATATTACCAAGATGCACAGTTAGGGAGTATGACCGAAGATGAGGCGAAAATATTAGCCTTAGCGGCGATAGATAAACTGCGCTATGCAGGTAACGAGTATTATTTCAGTATTGATACTCAAGGAACCATGATCCAACATGCTTTTGCTAAGCAATTAGTCAATACCAAGGTGTTAGCAATGCAAGACCCTAATGGTGTAAAGCTGTTTGAACAAATGATCCAACGCACTGAACAACAAGATGCTGCCCGGATTGATTACATGTGGAATAAACCACAGCAGGAACAACCGAGTCCCAAAATGTCGGTGGTTAAACGCTTTAAACCATGGGGCTGGATTATCGGCACAGGAATTTATATTGATGACATCCAAGCGGATAAAAACCAATTTATAACTCAATACTTACTGCTACTGACACTAGTGTGGTTGCCGGTTATCTTATTACTGTTTTTTATCATTCGAAGTATTTCAGGACCGATGATTGACACCATAAGCGCGTTTAAGAATATTGCTAAGGGCGAGGGGGATTTAACTTTACGTTTGCCTGAAGAAGGAAATGATGAACTCAAGCAAATTGCTCATCATTTCAATATCTTCATTGAAAAAATCCAAAAAGTGATTATGTCGGTAAGCCACTCGGTTGATGAATCAAGCCGCTTAGCTAAAAACATGTCAACGATTGCAAAACAGGCCAATCAAATTTCATCGAATGTACAAGCCGAAACGGCCAATGTCGCCACTGCAATTAATCAAATGTCGATGACCGCATCTGAAGTGGCCTCTAATGCACAATTAGCAGCAGACAGTACTTATCATGCTGATACTGAGGCAGATAAATCCGCCGCTGTTGTTAATAATGCGATGAAAAAAATATCAGAATTATCCAATGAACTGGCTGCGACAGAAGAGGTTGCCCGAGGTTTGCAAGTGAGTTCGAGTAAAATTGGTCAAATTCTGGATGTTATTGTCGGTATTGCTGATCAAACTAATTTACTTGCGTTGAATGCTGCTATTGAAGCCGCTAGAGCCGGTGAAGCTGGGCGGGGGTTTGCGGTTGTTGCTGATGAAGTTCGTACTCTTGCTAGTCGAACTCAAGCGTCAACAAGTGAGATTAACCTTATTATTGATGCCATCAGAAGTGCCATTGACAGTGTTAATGCCTCTGTAGCGAGGGCTAGAACTAAATCATCTGAAACCGTCAATGAAACTCAGCAAGTTGTTGGCGCGCTTGATAATATTAAATCATCAATCGAGCAAATATCACAAATGAATATTCAAATTGCGGCTGCAACAGAAGAGCAAAGTACTGTTATAGCAGAGCTTAATATGAATATTACCCGAATCAATGACATGTCATTAGATAATAGAACTCAAAATGAACTTATTAATAAAGGCAGTATGGATATTGAACAGGGTGCAACACAGTTACATCAGCTCGTGGACCAATTTAAAGTAAAATAAGCGGCTATTAATCGGGCTGATGTTACATTAGCCCGATTAATGTGTTTATATTTTATAACGAAAGTAGTTGAGTTAGCGCATCAGTATTAACGTGATAATTGCACCATAATATTGATGACATCTTGATATGAGATATTATATTTGCGAGATAGATTGATTATTTTAGTTTTATAAGTTTGAATATGTTCTTGTTTAAGGAGTCCTATTTGTTTTTGTTCAACAATAGAATTTACCGTATCTTGCAAGATTAATAAGCGGCGCAAACTAAAATCCAGCGAGTCAATATACGCTGTCATTTGCTGCTTATTACGCGCATTTTCAAGATTTGTAGTTGTGCGTTGTTCGAAGTCTAACTCATCAAACGCATCCATCATTTGCTTTAAATTTAAATCTTCACTCATAAGTATGATTGTTTACGTTATTTTTGGAAATTATATTCATTTTTATTGAATAAGTCACTCTTTAACTTAATTTGTGGATCTGTTGATATACTCAGTAAACGGTACTTTTTGAGTATAATAATATATCGTTAACAAAACTTGTTGAAATACCTAATAATTAGTAATCTAAGATTCTGATTTGCAAGGAGGACTTATGTTAGATTTATTACCAGATCTATTCGATCACTATCCCGAAAAATTAATATTATTGCCTATTCCATGGCAATCCTTTGGTGCCAAACCGATATTTTATGGTGAAGTAGTAACGGTAAAATGCTTTGAAGATAATTCCAAAGTAAAATCTGAATTAGCTAAAAATGGCCAAGGTAAAGTCTTAGTTGTTGATGGTGGGGGCTCAACGAGACGTGCGCTTCTTGGTGATATGATAGCCCTTAATGCATATGAAAATGGCTGGGAAGGTATCATTATTAATGGTTGTATTCGTGATGCAGGCACCATCAATACTATGGACATTGGCATACAAGCTTTAGGTACTAATCCGATTAAAACAGATAAAAAAGATGTGGGTGATGTTAATGTTACTATTGATATTGCAGGTGTCAGTATTTTTCCTGGAATGATGATCTACGCTGATTTGAATGGTGTTGCCGTCAGTAGACAGGCACTAAATTTAACGGTGTTAGCGTAAAATAGCGACAGACAAGGAGGCAATAATGAAAGTAGTAAAGTGGTTATTAGCTATAATGCTAACTTTAGTGGTAGGTGTGACAGTCTATCTAACAATGTTTTTCGATTTAAATAATTTCAAACCGCAAATCGTCGACGCCGTGAAAAAGCAAACTGGCCGCGATTTACACATCAGCCAAGATTTAAGCTGGAGCGTGTTTCCCTCGTTAGGGATCAAGCTTGGGGGTATTTCGCTGTCTAATCCAGATGGCTTTACGCCTGTTGCAATGCTTGATGTTAATGAGGCTATTGCCAATGTGGCACTGATGCCATTGTTTAGCCAACAGATTGAAGTTGATTTATTAAAGCTTGACGGCTTAACCCTTAATTTAGTCACTCAAAAAGACGGTAAAACCAGTTTTGATGGATTGGCTGCAGACAGTACAGCAGACAAGCCAAAAACGACAGCCCCGAGCAACGCTAAAGATATGTCATTACAAACATTAGATATTGGCGGTATTGAACTGACGAATACTAATATTAACCTCATTGATATAGCTAGCAATACTACGCAAACATTCAGTTTAAAGCGTTTTACTTTAGGTCAGTTCAGTCTAGGTCAATTCGCTGATTTTGCTTACGAATTTTCAGCAACACTACCTGATATGACGTTAGCATCATCTGGACAAGGTAAAATTAAAGTCGACCAAGCCTTAAAGAATATCACCATTAATGATTTTGTAATGGAACATAAAGCTCAAGGTGACAGTTTACCGGGTAAAGTGGTTAATGCAGATATTACCGCACAAATGACCATGGCATTAGATGCTAAAACAATTGATCTTCAATTAACTAAATTGGCTGCCATGGACTTAGCAGCAACTGGAGATATTACCGTTAACTATAGTAATAGCATTCCTAAAATTGCCATGAACCTAGATATTGGCGATATAGACGTAGATGCGCTATTACCACCCAAAGAAGGTAGGGCTGACAAGTCAGAAGTCAATGCTGCAACAGGGCCAAGCCAAGAACCGGATCTATCGGCATTGAAGAGTATCGATTTAACCTTAAACTTATCGGCTAAATCAATTAAAGTCAGTAATTTACTCACGCAAAATTGGCAAATGAAAATGGCCATTAATAAAGGCATATTGAACTTGTCGTCGCTTACTGCCGATTTGTACCAAGGTAAGCTAGCACTTAGCGCTAAGCTTGATGGTCGTAAAGCGATACCAACCTATCAGTTTGATAAAAAATTGACTGGCGTGCAAATTCGTCCGTTATTAACTGATGCGGTTGAAGTTGATTTAATTTCTGGTACCGCAAACTTTGAAGTTAAAGGCAGTGGTAGCAGTTTGATCCCAGACAACCTTAAAAACAACCTCGATGCAGTGGGTAAGTTTGAAGTGGCTGATGGTTCGCTGTATGGCGTTAATATTCCACAGATGATCCGTAGTGCTCAGCAAAAATTGAAAGGTGACTTATCGGCTAATAGTAAAGAAGAGTTGAAAACCGACTTTACCAGTCTAACAGGCAGCTTTACGCTTAAAGACGCCGTTGTTAACAATCCTGATTTAGCGATGGCAGCACCGTTAATTCGATTAAAAGGTAAAGGCACGGCAAACATTGCAACAGAAGTGTTAGATTACACTCTAACGACCAGTGTAGTAGGTTCATTAGCGGGACAGGGCGACGCTGTTGATGAGTCACTTAAAGGTGTTGATATTCCGTTAACGATTAAAGGTACATTCCAAGAGCCTAAGTTTGGTATTGATACTAAAGCATTATTGGAAGGTCAGTTTAAAGATGAGGCTGATAAAGCCAAAGAAAAGCTAAAAGAAGGGTTGTTTAACAAGCTAGGTCTTTAGTTCATCATCTTTGATAAAGGTTGTAGCTTATTGGTAATCAATACTACAGCCTTATTCAACATTTCAATAATGGATGATTAGGCTGACGATGTACAATTGGTTATATCATCAAGCAGATGTAATCGCACCCTATAGAGCTTAATAGCGTAATTGAATGTAGTGAACAAATGAGCTTTTATCTGCTTTAATCTTAAGTATAAAAAAACGGACAAGTGATGACTTGTCCGTTTTTTTATAACCTGAAATCAGCGCTATGGTGAATACTCATCAGCACAACAATCCATTTATTATCAGAATCATCGTCTCATGAGCTAAATTGCTTAGCTATTGGTCATAATCAGTTTTAATATCTGGCCAGGTTGAATTAACTTACTGTTTTGTAGACTGTTCCATTCAATTAGCTCTGCAACAGTTACCTTGTACTTTAACGCGATACGCGCTAAAGAATCACCTGATTGAACACGATAGTTGACAGTTTTCTCATTGCTGGCGGCACTTACGGCCATTTCGTTAGGATAAATAACTAAGTTTTTACCTACCGATAATGTTGCTTGTTTCTTAAGGTTATTCCACTTCATTAATTGCGCCACACTCACTTGTTGTGACTGGGCTATTTTCCATAATGAGTCGCCGGATTTAATCGTATAACTCTGTTTATTCGAGCTCGACTTAACGACTGCTCTACGTGCAAGAACCTGGTCTGCGGTCATAGTGGCTAAATCTGGATCTTTGGCCGCGACAGGAATAATTAAGAACCTACCGGCAATAATATTGTTGCCTTTAATGCCGTTACTGCTTCGAATTAATATTGCGGTTGTTTCAAATTGATCCGCAATTTTACCGATGCTGTCACCAGACTTGATTTTATAGCGAACCCAGTTAATACGAGAATCTGGCTCTATAGTAGCTAATGAGCGTTTAAAGCTTGCAGCCTTGTCGCTAGGCACAACTAAATGATGGGGCCCTTGTGGAGCTGTTGCCCAACGCTTTAAACCTGGATTAATCGCCTTTAAGTCTACGATATCAATCTGCGCCAAATCTGCTGCTAGGGTGATATCTAGTTGAGTTTCAATATTAACAACTTCAATCTGTGGCGTATTGTCGATAGGCGTTAACGTAATACCATATTTATCGGCATGCTTAATTACATCGGCTAATGCTAATAATTGTGGCACATAGTGCGCGGTTTCTTTTGGTAGTGATAACGACCAAAAGTCAGTTGATTTTCCACGAGCTTGATTATGCTTAATAGCATTTAAAATTCGACCTTCGCCTGAATTATATGCGGCAATAGTATACAACCAGTTTTGATCCATTTTAGGATACAAGTACTGCATTAAATCTAATGCGCCTTTGGTTGATGAGGCTACATCGCGGCGACCGTCATACCACCAATTGGTTTTTACGCCAAAAGATAATGCGGTTGGTGGGGTTAACTGCCATAGGCCAGAGGCATCACCGCTTGAATAGGCTAGTGGATCAAAACCACTTTCAACAATGGGTAACAAAGCCAGTTCGATTGGTAGATTTCGCTTTTCGAGTTGCTCAACAATATAGTATAAAAACGGGCTGGCACGTTGAGTCACTATTTCTAAATGCTTTGGGTTATCGATATACCATTGTCGATACTGGGCAACCAATGCATTGTCTATAATTGGCAGATGCATTTGATTGCTGATCCGCAGCCATAAGTTATTCACTTCGGCAACTTGTACTTCTATTTCATCAAGTGTCACCGTTGGCGATTTTTTGCTTTTAGCTTTAAAGGCGACGGTTTGTTGATCAATGTCTGTTTGTGGGGCTGTAGTTTGAAGGGTCTGACACCCCGTTATTGCCAGTAAGCTACCGGCAACAATCAATAAGTTTGCTTTCATTTGAAGATACACTTCCTCAAGTTCTCAGGGCGTTAAAATAAAGGGTCGAACATACCAAGTGCCTATGAGACTCTTTTGGTCATGCTTTAGTTCAGTTTGGCATTGTAGATTAAATTATTTGGCTTGTCTTATTAAAGTGTTTTCATGTTAATCTAGAATTGATCTTTCCATTGCCTTAACAGTGTAAACGTTTGAATTTCATCGATATTAGTTTTGTTGTATTCGGTTGAAATTGCGACTTGAGTCTCATTTAAATGACAACGTAGGAATGGGTTTATGGCTTTTTCAGTAGCGATTGTGCTAGGGATTGTGGGTTTGTTTTGTGAGCGTAATTGGTCGACTTTATTGGCATAATCAATTAACTGTAAATTATTTGGCGTTACGTGTAAGGCAAAGTTGAGGTTGGATCTGGTATATTCATGAGCACAAAAAACTTGGGTTGTATCTGGCAAATTTGCCAACATAGTCAGTGATTGCAACATTTGCTCCGGGGTTCCTTCAAATAAACGTCCACATCCGCCACTAAATAGGGTGTCGCCACAAAATAGTTTATCGTCAATATAATAAGCAATATGGCCTAAAGTATGCCCCGGAACGGCCATGACTTGGGTCAGTCCTAAGTGTGGCATATCGATGCTTAGCGTCGATGTGGTTGCCACTGTCAATGGCTGGGTTAATCCATCGATACTTTCGTTACTAGGACCATAAACAGTAAGATTATTATTGAAGTGTTGTTGCAGTTGTTTTATACCGCCAATGTGGTCACTGTGATGATGAGTAATAAGTATACCCACTAGATTAAGCTCAGTAGTGGCTAAATAATCGATAACACTTTGGCCACAACCAGGATCAACCACATAAGCATTAAGGTTGTTTTTTTGATGAATTAACCAAAGATAGTTGTCATTAAAAGCTGGAATGGTATGAACGTTAAGCATAATCTGACTCGAGTGATGATTGACTATCTGTTAGGGTAACGGATATTGTTTAATAACTTCAAGTAAAGTCATACTAAAAGTATCAATTATGGTTAGCTGAAAATGAAATAGGTTATGGTAAAGTTGCAGTAGTTGATATGACATTTTTGCACAGTAAACGTTGGCGGGCTTCATGTTAAAACCCCTTATTTGGCAAGACTTACCTTTTGGTGAGTTACTGCAAACCGAAATAGAAGCAAAATTAGCGCCTTGGTGGCCGCGTATATTTGGCTATCATTTACTTAAAGTCGGGGCGTTAAGTGGTCAATTAAACAGTTTACATTGCAGCATAGCTCGACATTTTTGTGTTTATGATGCTCTAGAGGCCTGTATTCAGGCCGATCCTCATCATTTACCGATACAGCAGAGTGCTATTGATGCGGTGTTAAGTTGTTTTTTACTTGAATTTGAATCAGATCCTTACCAAATTTTACGCGAGTTCGATCGCGTCCTTATTAGTAGTGGTTATATATTTATTGTCGGTTTTAACCCGGTAAGTCCCGCTTTTATAGGTAAAATATTACCCAAGTACCAAACTCAACCACCTTGGAATGGGCAGTTTTTTATGCCATCAAGAGTAAAAGATTGGCTTGGATTACTGGGTTATCAAGTGTTAGCTGACGAACGTTTAATGTACCATTCATTATTAGGTCAAAGCGTTACTAACCGTGGTCATAAAGCCAACCAATCTCAACACACTCCTTTTTGGCAAAAAAGTATTGCTAATTGGCTGCCGAGTACGGGCAGTGTCTATTTAATTGTGGCTCGAAAAATGACTATACCGCTTACGCCGATAAAAGATAAATCAAAACTAAAAGCGCCTAATTGGTCAACCGCACCCACAGCAGGCCGTTCTGGATTAACTCAAACTCAGCGTGTTGAAAGCCAAATATTGAAGTCTACAAAATCATAAATGGGTAATCGTAGTCGGGTAATTAATTATTCTGGCTTATAACCCGTATCGACTTGTTGCGGTTTCGCTTCGGCTGCTTTTCGAGCCAATACGTCACAACGTTCATTTTCAATATGGCCTGCATGGCCTTTTACCCAGTGCCAGTCAATCTTGTGTGATTGACTTACTGTATCTAAACGCTTCCATAAATCGACATTTTTTACTGGTTGTTTGGTTGAGGTAATCCAACCCTTTTTCTTCCAGCCATGGATCCACGTCATAATGCCTTGGCGCATGTACTGACTATCACTGGTTAAAATGATGTTACAGGGTTCATGTAAGGCTTCTAATGCAATAATCGGCGCCAAAAGCTCCATGCGATTATTGGTCGTTAATAAGAATCCATCAGCCATTTCATGCTGCTGATGTTTATATTTCATTACCACACCATAACCACCAGGTCCGGGATTTCCTAAGCAAGAGCCATCAGTAAAGATATACAGCTGTTTGAGTTCGGCCATCAAGTTGTTACCATAGCTAAATATTGGCGCCAGTATACTCAATTTATACAAGGGCGAGAGTTGAATGAGTAAAAAATATGAACATTATTTCTAGTGCAAGTCGTCAAGTCATTCTCGATACCGAAACAACCGGTATGAACCAAGCTGGTGGACCCATTTATGTGGGTCATCGGATTATTGAAATTGGTTGTGTTGAAGTCATTAATCGTCGTTTAACAGGCCGAACATATCATCAATATATTAATCCTGGTCAAGCGATTGATGAAGAAGCTATTCAAGTTCACGGTATTACCGATGACCGCGTTGCTAATGAGCCGCGCTTTCACCAAATAGCCAAAGATTTTATCGATTTTATTGATGGCGCCGAAATTGTCGCGCACAACGCTAATTTCGACGTGAGCTTTATGGATCATGAGTTTTCAAAGCTCAATCCTATTGGTCCAAAAACTAAAGATTTTTGTACTGTTTTAGACAGTTTGGCCATTGCCAAACGTCTGCATCCAGGCCAAAAAAACAATCTAGATGCATTGTGTAGACGTTATGGTATCGATAATGGTCGGCGTACTTACCATGGCGCATTACTCGATGCGGAAATTCTCGCTGATGTTTATTTAATCATGACCGGTGGACAAATTAAGTTTAATTTGTCCAATGAAAAAGCGGGTCAAGAAGGAGGCGGGATAAAAAAAATCGACCCTGCGGCGTTTAATCTTAAAGTCGTTGGTGCATCTGCCGATGAAATACTATTACACGAACAACGACTTGACCTCATTGCGAAGTCAGGTAAATGTCTCTGGAGAGGGTAAACCAACCTTTATGAGTGCTACTCGCGCCGGTTATCTTGTTATTCCATGTTTATTATTGCTGAGTCTTATCTTAGCTTGGCAACCTAATGCCCAGGGTGCAACGGTCAATGCATCGCAAGCAGCAGAACTTAAAAATCGTTTCCGAATCGATCATATGGTTGATAATCTCACTTTAGTGATCCAACGAAGCTATGGTTCAGCCCCTGTGGTGGTTATTTTACCTGATGGCAGTAAATGGTATTCAACTCGTCATCCTCAAACCGTAAAGTGGGTCGACGGTATTGCTGCCGATATGATTTATATCGACAATCCGATGCCTGGTCCTTGGCAGTTATTAGGCAGCGTGGTCGAAGGCTCTACTATTCAAAAAATATCTGCATTAGATATTGCAGTGCAACCTTTACCTCAACCTCTTTATCAAGGAGAAAGGCTCAAGGTAACCGCAAAACTACTTGGTGATAATTTAACCATGAGAATGCCGGGTTTAGAGTATATGGTGGAGTGGACGGCTCGTTTTACCAGTGAGCATCTTGCTGGTGATGATAATTTTGCAACGGGGACTATCATTGTTGGTGCATATAAAGACAACGGTGAATTGTTGGACGAAGCTCCTGACGATGGCATTTTTACTGGCAGCCATAATTTGAAACAACCGACTGGCCATTATGTGTTGAATGTTATAGCCCGAAATAATGTATTTGAGCGTGAATATGTGATGCCTTTTGAGCTTTCTCCTCAACCTATAACCGTTAAAATGGTACCTAACAGCGACCCACTAAAGGAAATCTGGCAGATTCAATTAACGGTAGATGATTCAGTGGTAGTGCTAGCACAAACTCATTTTGAGTTTGAATTAGTTGGGCCTGCGGGTTTATCTCTGCCCTTAACGCTGCAAACGATGACTCGTGCTGAACAAATTTTATATTTACCCAAAGTGACCGAGTTTGGCAGTTATCGTATCAAAGGCGATGTGTTTTCTACAACTGTTGATGGTCGTGAAATTGTCTTAAATTTACCAGAAATGTTTTTTAATTTGGTTGAACCTCCGGCTCCGGGTCCTACCCTTGAAGAACTTGCGGCTAAAGCAGCCATTCAAGCTGTACTTGAAGAGCAAGTGGCCAAAGATAATGCCATGTTTTGGATTATTACCATTAACGGGGTACTTTTTTTAGTCGGCATTGTTGGTTTGGTGGTCTGGCGTAAAAAACAGACATTGGCAAAAGCGATGGCTGCTGCGGAAGAAAGATTAAAGCAAAATCCAGTGAATGAAGAAAAGCCTAAAGACAGTATTCTTGAAAGCGTCGATTTAGATGATATTGATCTGAGTATGCCAGACGATAAAAGCTAATTCATTGAGAACTATTCTTTGTATACGTAACTTTTCCGCTGAGTGTTTTTTAGTCAAATGAACTAAAGCAATTAAAAAAATAGTTGACGATTAATTCTGACAACTTTATTATTTACCGCACTTAAGTACAGTTGATGTGCCGTTTTTCTTAACACTTTATGAGCGTTGATAAAATAGTATTGTTTACTTAAGATACCTTTGAATAGCGTGAAGTTAATTTCTTAAGCGACTGTTTATATTTAGAAAAACTAACCACGGTATTGTATACTTGTTAGTTTTGCTAAGTATATACAAACCGTTTTGGAGCGGTAGTTCAGTTGGTTAGAATACCGGCCTGTCACGCCGGGGGTCGCGGGTTCGAGTCCCGTCCGCTCCGCCAAAATAAGACTAAGGCCTCTACAGCAATGTAGAGGCTTTTTTCGTTTACAAATCTATCTAGGTGATAATTTCTTATTACTAATAATGTTCACATTGTTTGCCATTAACCTTTTGTATGGCCTTATTTGATGGCTCACTAAAACCACCATATCACGTGGGCGAACGCGAGTTCATTCTTTTCAATATCACATCAATTTTGCCAATGTAATAAAAGCCTCTACGGCAATGTAGAGGCTTTTATTCATGTAAAACCAACAACGATGTTGTTTACATTAGCTGTACTTGTTGTTGTCGAGCATTGATTGGTTAGCACTAAAAAGCGTAACTAACATTCAGCTCAAGGGAGCGACCCGCAGCGGCTATTTGTTGAAAACCGTTGCTGCTGTCAGCTTTATAATCAGCAATACTTACACCACCAAGAGGCAGTTGATAATACTCATCCAGTAGATTTTTCACTGCTATAGTCATTGTGGCATCTTGCCATTGGATACTGCTGCTTAAATTAAGCAGTGTGTAACTGTCAGTTGTGTTTTCTAAACGCTGTTCATCCACGCGATCTTTACTTGCAACCCACAACCAACTGAGACTATTTTGCCAATCACCTAGCTGTTGTTGCAACGTTAGCTCTGTTTGCAAAGGTTTTATTTGATACAGCGCTTGGTCGTTGTCATCTCTTTCGCCGCGGGTTGCGTTGATGTTAGCGTTAATGAGCCATTTACCCGTGTCGTTGTCTGCTAGTTGATATTCAGCATCAATGCGTGCACCAAACAGGGTGGCGTCGACATTGGTAAACTGTAAAATATGACGACTATTAGTATCGATACTTGTGCGATTAAAGCTGCTGAGCACATTGGCATCAATAAAATCGTTAATGCTGCTGTACCAAGCTGTTGCACTAAATGCTAAATCATCTTGTACTAGCTTGTAAGCCAAACTCAATGTATGCGCAGTTTCTGCACTAAGGTCTGGGTTGCCTATGTAGCCGTTTGCATCGCCATACCAGCCAATCATCGTTGTGGCCATGGTGCTTTGGCCCCAACTGTATCGCTCATATAAATTTGGGGCGCGGTTCTTTCGGGCTAAACCAAGTTCTATCACTTCAGTATCACTGAGTTGATAGCGAGCAAGAAGAGTCGCATCGATGTTATTGACATTGCGCTTTCGATATAGGCTATTAAATTGATTTGCTGCTATGGCATTAACATTGGTCATGCCCATCATACTCATGGTGTTATAAGGCTGAACCTCACCTGTGCTGGTTGATACGTATTCATAACGAACACCTGCAGACAGCCACCAACGTGTATTAAGTGTTTGTTGCCACTCGCCATAAAGAGCTGCACGTTGGCGTTCGCCATCATTGATATTGACGTAGTCATTGGGGCCCATCATGGTAGAGCCTTCAATCGCTGGCCATGTATCATCAAGTTGATACACATAATACTCATGGCCAATTAATAAGATGCTGTCTGAGCTCATTGGTAGCAGCCAATGCAGTTGGTAACTGTAATCTTTACTCTTAGTTTCCATTGGCATCATGCCGTTTTTTTCATCGCTAAAGAAACCCATTTGATGCTCTACATTGTGCCAGTTTACTTGGGCTGTGAACTTGCCTTCGTTTTCAAGTGTTCGTTGATAGCGCACTAATGCGCCATAACTGTCATTATTCGTCATGTCCATATACTGGTTAGCGAAACCTTGAAAGGGGATATGTTGATGGGTCAATTTGACAGCAATTTGTTGGTTGTCATCTTGCCAAGCAGCAATTAATGCATGATTTTGTGATTGGTATAAAGTGTCTATTACTTTATCGCCGTGGCCGTCGGTATAGCTGTTTGCATCTTCAAATGATCCTTGGTAACTAAAGCTAAATGTTTTACTTGCAACAGTGGCATTTACACCTGCGAGAACTGCGTCATTAGTGCTTCGATAACCGCTAGATATGTTGCCATTTTGCCATGTCACATTGTCGCTATCGGTAAATACAGGGGTTAAGCTAGTGACGTTAATGACGCCAGCAATGTTATCGCCACCGGCGCTCACCGGAGAGACTCCAGCAACCACTTGGGTCGAACTAATTTGATTGGCTGACACATAAGAAAGTGGCGGGTTCATCTGGTTTGCACATGATGAGGTAATGTCGCTGCCATCAATGAGAACTTTAATGCGATCACCCATCATGCCATTTAAAATCGGTAATGCAGATACGCCACCCGCTTCAGAAAAATCTACGCCTTGCTTTTTAAGTAAGCTTTGGGCTGAACCGAGTAAATCGCTATTGGCCGCTTGTCCATGTACTTCAACCCGCTCAATGCCTTCACTATTTCGCTTATCATACTGTTCAGCCATCACTGGTTGTGTAATAGCAAACATTACAGCCAATGCAATTGATGAGTAAACCCATGGGGAATTAGTATTTAATTTAATGGTTTGCATTACTTTATTTGTCAATGTCATCACCTTTATTGTTATTTTATCAACCTTTGATGAATATATTTCAAAGGTGTTTATTAGTCTGTTAAATTATAACCTGCTAATAAATATGATGAATGCGACATAGTGTCGCACCTTGATGAATAGCTGTCTGTGGTGATGAATGAATCATGGAGATATCAATAACACTGCATCAGTTTCTGACATGTGGATTGATGACTTTTGTATGAAATGATTATTTTAGTGCTTGTTATTTAGCGATAAGCTTGCTTATACTGCGTGACATCTTGTCGGAGTGCCATTATGGCTGAGACCGTTTATTCGGGATCCGTTGAACCTGATCAGGCTAGAACCTGCGAAGGAAACAAGCGTAATAATCATGATTATTGGGAAGATAAATAACGTATTAACACGATTGTAATTGGACGTTTACCTCCGAATTTTTTATCGGTTTATATTCCAGTTACGTTATTACATTAGTATTTTTCTATGTGATTATTGACGTAAGCAATAGCTTTTTTATTGTTTACTGCTGCTATCAACACCTCTCCAGACAAGCAACTCTACTCTTAATATTGAGGTTGCTAATGTCAAATCCAAACCGTCGTCAAACTCGAGCTAACGCTCAACAATTTATTGATACCCTTAAACCGTTACAACATCCTAATTCTGAAAAAGTCTATTTAGCGGGTAGTCGTGCAGATATCAACGTTGCTATGCGCCAAGTTAATCAAACTGATACCGTTATTGGTGGTACCGACGCAGAACCCATTAAACAAGCCAATCCGCCGATCATAGTTTATGACTGCGCGGGTGCTTATTCTGATCCCCTTGCTGATATCAATGTGCGTGAAGGCTTACCTAAAATCCGTCAAGCATGGATTGATGAGCGACAAGATACTGAGCAATTAACGGGTGCAAGTTCGGGTTTTACCCAACAACGGCTGGCCGACGATGGACTCGATCATTTACGATTTGACGCCTTAGTCGCGCCTAAACGTGCCAAGAAGGGCAAATGCGTGACCCAAATGTATTATGCACGCCAAGGTATTATTACCCCTGAAATGGAATACATTGCCATTCGTGAAAACATGGCTCGTGCTGAAGTAACCGACACCGTGTTGACTCAAAAAGCGCCTGGTGAGGCTTTTGGTGCGCATATTGGGCAACTTATCACTCCTGAGTTTGTCCGCGATGAAGTCGCCCGAGGTCGAGCGATTATTCCGTTGAATATTAACCATCCTGAAACTGAACCTATGATTATTGGGCGTAATTTTTTGGTGAAGGTGAATGCCAATATTGGTAATTCGGCGGTGACATCTTCGATTGAAGAAGAAGTCGAAAAACTCGTATGGTCAACTCGTTGGGGCGCCGATACGGTCATGGATTTGTCCACTGGACGTTATATCCATGAAACGCGTGAATGGCTTATCCGTAATTCGCCTGTGCCGATTGGTACCGTGCCTATTTATCAAGCATTAGAAAAGGTTAATGGCGTTGCCGAAGACCTCAGTTGGGCGGTATTTAGAGATACATTGATTGAACAAGCCGAGCAGGGCGTAGACTATTTTACGATTCATGCAGGGGTGTTATTGCGTTATGTACCCATGACCGCAAAACGCCTTACCGGTATTGTGTCGCGTGGCGGTTCAATTATGGCTAAGTGGTGTTTAAGTCATCATCAAGAAAGTTTCTTATATGAACATTTTCGCGATATTTGCCAAATTTGCGCCCAATACGATGTGTCGTTGTCTTTAGGGGATGGTATGCGCCCAGGTTCAATTGCTGATGCCAATGATGAAGCGCAATTCGCGGAATTAGAAACCTTAGGTGAATTGGTCAAAATTGCATGGGAATACGATGTGCAGACCATCATAGAAGGCCCTGGCCATGTGCCAATGCAATTGATTAAAGTCAATATGGAAAAGCAATTGGCCCTTTGTGATGAAGCGCCATTTTATACCTTAGGCCCACAAACAACCGATATTGCGCCTGGATATGATCACTTCACCTCAGGCATTGGTGCAGCCATGATGGCTTGGTACGGCGTGGCGATGTTGTGTTACGTCACCCCTAAAGAACACTTAGGTTTACCTAACAAAGAAGATGTAAAACAAGGCTTAATTGCTTACAAGATTGCTGCCCATGCTGCTGATGTCGCTAAAGGTCATCCAGGTGCACAAGTACGTGATAATGCATTATCAAAAGCCCGCTTTGAATTCCGTTGGGAAGATCAATACAACCTGGGTCTTGATCCTGATACCGCTCGTGCTTACCACGATGAATCGTTACCACAAGAATCAGCCAAAGTGGCTCATTTTTGTTCAATGTGTGGACCTAAATTCTGTTCAATGAAAATAACCCACGAAGTGCGTGAATATGCAGCGAATCTTGAACAAGCTGAAGCACTTAAGATTGAAGTATCTTCTGCTAGTGCTTATCAAGCTCTACATACGACTCAAGCCATAAATCCGTCCGAAGCGATGGCGCAAAAGTCGGCAGAGTTCAAAGCGTCGGGCTCGGCGCTTTATCATGACGTCAAACCAGCAGCACAAGTTGATACCGACTTAGCGGTAGAGGTTGAATAATCGCCATGAATTCATCGACATTTGTCAGTGAATCAATAACGCAAACCCCACCCATTGTCTGGACTATAGCCGGTTCAGACAGTGGTGGTGGTGCGGGGATTCAAGCTGATTTATTAACTATGCAAGACTTGTCGTGTCACGGGTGTAGCGTGATAACCACATTAACCGCACAAAACTCAGTCAGTGTGAGCCTTGTTGAAACCGTTTCTGAATCCATGTTGTTGGCTCAGTTCAGTAGTTTACTCGTGGATTTGCCGCCAGTGGCGATTAAAATTGGCCTGCTTGCATCCCAAGCACAGGTCGACATATTGGCTGACTGTTTGGCTCAGATGCGTGCCACTCAGAAAGTGGTACCTTTTGTGGTACTTGACCCCGTCATGGTCGCCAGTAGTGGGGCTAATTTTAATTCTATCGATCTCGATTTTAGCCCTCTCATTGGTTTAATTGATTTACTAACGCCTAATCAGCACGAATTGAAGCGCTTATGTTCTCAGTCTGCATTGGCGCAAGATTGTGCTGATGTCGGCAACAATGGTTCTCAGCAACAGCAACAGCAAATGATCCACGATGCCAAATTGTTATCCGATACATTTAAATGCCATGTGCTCGCTAAAGGCGGTGATGCTCAGTGGCAGCAACAGCAGGCGATAGATGTATATGTGAGTAAAAGCGTTAAAGGCGCCAGCCTTGCACACAGTAATGCGGTGTTTATGTTAAGTAGCCCGCGAATAGCAACCACCAATAATCATGGCAGTGGATGCACATTATCATCTGCAATAGCGTGTTTTATTGCCCATGAGTTCGTGATCCATGATGCTATTGTGCTGGCAAAAGCCTACGTCAATAAGGGACTCACTTTAGGTGTAAGCCTCGGCCAAGGACCTGGTGTATTAGCCCGTACTGGTTGGCCTGCTGATTTAGGCATGATGCCATCAATCAAGCTAGTATCTTCAGACTCTCACGCTCAAAATCGGTTTAAGCAAACTGCACTGAATGGTTTTAAAGTGCTGCATCAATCCTTGGGGATTTATCCTGTTTTAGATGATCTTCGAATATTAAAAAATGTCTTAAAAGCGGGCTGCAAGACGGTCCAATATCGTGCCAAGCTAGCGACTAATACCGATGAACGGCAACGATTAACACTCGAAGCGAATATTATTGAGGCCATCAAACTAGGCCGCGAATATCATGCACAGTTATTTATTAATGACCATTGGCAACTGGCGATTAAACACGGTGCTTTTGGGGTTCATTTAGGCCAAGAGGATTTGGTCATTGCAGATTTAACCGCGATAGCGGCAACAGGAATGGCGTTAGGGTTATCGAGTCACAGTTATTTTGAAGCCTTGTTAGCCCACCAATGTTCGCCTTCATATATTGCTCTTGGGCATATTTTTGCTACAACGACCAAGCAAATGTCTTCCGCCCCTCAAGGACTCAGTAAACTTAAACGTTATGTTAGTTTATTTGCGCGCCATTATCCTACTGTTGCAATTGGCGGGATAAATCTCAATAATTTGGAGTTGATTGCGGACACCGGCGTTGGTGATGCTGCTGTTGTTAGAGCGGTAGCTATGGCTGACGATCCTGCGAAAGCGTATCGAGCCTTGCATCATAAATGGTTGCAGCTTACGCGGCCTTTGGCAAAAGCCTGTTCACCTCAGGAGGGCGTATGAATTCTCTATCTGGTCATGATTACATTCAGTATTCACGCACCATGTTACTGAGTGATATTGGAGAAGCAGGGCAGCTTGCCATTATGAATAGCCCTGTAGTGATCATCGGTGTAGGAGGCTTAGGAAATGTAGTGGCGCATTATTTAGCTGCTGCGGGTGTTCAGCAAATATTGTTAATTGATCATGACGTGGTTGAATTATCGAACCTGCCAAGACAGCTATTGTTTACGGCTGCAGATATTGGCCAAGCCAAAGTTGATATTGCCAAAAGTGCATTGAGCGATGCTTATCCTCAAATCAACATCGATGTACTCGCCGAAAAAGTGACCACCCAACACTTTAATCAGTTTGCCCAGTGCCAAGTAACACAACCTCTAGTATTTGATTGCACTGACAATGCCAGTGCACGGCAGCTTATTAACCAAATGTGTGTTAAGTACCAATTGACACTGGTTAGTGGTGCGATCAGTGGTTATCAAGGACAACTTTTTTGTATTGATTTTTCAGATTCATGCTCAGATTTTAAATCTCAATCTCAATTAGATTCAAACTGCGGTTGCTATTGTTGTTTATATCCACTTGATATGGACATGGCGCAAAATTGTACCCAAGTAGGAGTACTTGGGCCAGCGGTGGGTATTATTGGGAGTATGCAAGCGCTGGTGGGCCTGCAGCACATCTGCAATACCTTTACCCAATACGGTATTTTACATCGTTTTAATGCTAAAAATTTACACTGGCAGTATGCCAAAATGACTCGAGATCCAGACTGTGAAGTGTGTCATCAACAGGCATTAACTCAGCCTTCGGAGCAGCCTAATGCCACAAATTGATAGTCACTCTCAGATAACATTGCAACTTAATGGGGTCGAACAAATCGTTCGGGCTAATTTAAATTTAGCCGAATTATTGATTTTATGCGATTTACCCACTCAGTCAGTAGCTATCGTCGTCAATGATAGCGTTGTGCCTCGAAGTCGTTGGATGCATGCAGTGTGTCAAGCCGATGACAATATAACCGTCTTTTCTGCCGTTGCTGGAGGTTAATAATGTTAACGATAGCCGATCATCAATTTTCGTCTCGGTTACTCACCGGAACGGGAAAATTTTCAGATCACAATACGATGCTGCAAGCGATAGAACTCTCTGGATCGCAGTTAGTTACTTTAGCGATGAAGCGGATTGATTTAACCCGCGGTCATGACAATTTACTCGGTCCTTTGCAAAGTATGGGGGTTAAATTATTACCTAATACCGCCGGTGCGCGTAATGCCAAAGAAGCTATTTTTGCCGCTGAACTCGCTTATGAAATGCTCGGGACTAAATGGGTTAAACTAGAAATTCATCCCGATCCTAAATACCTCATGCCCGATCCTATTGAAACATTAATAGCGGCTCAACACTTATGCGAACAAGGCTATATTGTCATGCCTTATGTGCATGCTGATCCAGTCTTGTGCAGGCGCTTAGAAGAAGTCGGTTGCGCTGCGGTGATGCCACTCGGCAGTCCAATAGGCAGTAATCAAGGGTTAGCGACGGAAACATTCTTAAGCATTATTATTGAACAGGCCAATATTCCGGTAATAGTAGATGCCGGCATTGGCGCACCTTCACAAGCTTGTAGAGCTATGGAAATGGGCGCAGCAGCAGTATTGGTAAATACCGCGATTGCAAGTAGTGCCAATCCCCAACAAATGGCTAAATGTTTTGCTGATGCGGTTGCCACAGGAAGACAAGCTTATCTTGCTGGTTTAGGGGCAGTGAACAACCATGCTCACGCGACCAGTCCACTTACAGGGTTTCTTAACGATCCGTTAATAACGGATCGAAACCAGTCAGCTTCTAGTGTGAGTGATTCAAAATGAGCTATTCAAGGGTATTTGCGCAATTAGCCCCCGATGCGTTATCGATGAAGTTGTATTCAACAACCGCCAAAGATGTAGAGATAGCTTTGAAAAATCCGAGCGGTAATCTTGATAGCTTGTTGGCATTATTATCTCCTGCCGCAATGCCATACATTGAACCGATGGCCCAACAAGCAGCTCAGCTGACTCGGCAGAGATTTGGTGCCAATATTGGTCTTTTCTTACCCTTATATTTATCAAACCTGTGTGCCAATGAGTGCGATTATTGTGGTTTTAGTATGAGCAATAAGGTCAAGCGTAAAACTCTTACTCGTGATGAACTAGCAGCGGAAATGGCTATCATTAAACAACGTGGTTTTGATTCGATATTATTGGTGTCTGGCGAACACGAAACTAAAGTTGGAATGGAGTATTTTGAGTCGGTGCTACCGTTAGTTAGCAGGGCTTTTAATTACGTGGCAATGGAAGTTCAACCATTGGAGACTGATCAGTATCAGCGTCTTGGCAAATTAGGTGTTGATGCCGTTATGGTATACCAAGAAACCTATCGTGCTCATACTTATGTTCAGCATCATACTCGCGGTAAAAAACAAGACTTTATCTATCGCTTAGATACCCCTGACCGCGTGGCAAAAGCGGGTATCGATAAAATTGGCCTCGGAGTATTACTTGGGTTAGATGATTGGCGTTTAGATGCATTACTGATGGGCTTTCATCTCGATTACTTGGAAAATACCTACTGGCGCAACCGATACAGTATCTCATTACCTCGTTTACGCCCGTGCACTGGCGGTATTACACCCAAAGTTGAATTAACCGATGCTGGATTAGTACAAATGATCTGTGCGTTTAGGTTGTTTAACCCCCAACTTGAAATCAGTTTATCCACTCGTGAGCTGCCGTCGCTAAGGGATAATTTACTTCCTTTAGGAATTACTCATATGAGTGCAGGCAGTTCAACTCAACCAGGCGGTTATATGGCACCAGACAGCCAACTTGATCAATTTGAAATCAGTGATAACCGTCCAGTAGAGCAAGTTGTTGAACAAATGAAGCGACGAGGAATTAATCCAGTGTGGAAAGATTGGGAGATGGGTTGGATTAACGGTTAAAATCAAGGGCTGATTTGTTTGAAAACTGTACATATTAGTCGATTTAGGTCATACTAAATCGACTTTTTTATGATCAGGAGCAGTATTATGCAAGTTCAATCAGCCTATGCGTCAGGTATGCAGGGATTGCAGAGTGCTCAACAAGGTTTAGCGCAAGCAACAACATCGGTTGCCACTCCAGAGCAACAAAAACCAGCAGTGCCTAACACATCAGATACAGTGACATTAAGTGCTCGTGCTGTTGGACAAACTGACACCACTTCTGCTTTAGTGTCTGCTACTGAATCATCCAACCAAGCTCAAGCATCTGCTAAAGTGATTGAAGTGGCTTCTGAGACTGTTGGTAGCTTGATTGATATTGAAGTGTAAGCATGAGCGCGGCAATAGTTTCAGCCAATACGGGGTCAATATCCAATGCTGCGCAAATAAAATCCCGCAGTTCATTATTTGCGACAGCTGTTCAAGCTAACACTCGATCTAGTGCTCAATCTAGTACTAAAGCTAGCACTGATGTGGCTGCGACCCAATCTATCGACTTTCAATCGTCTGGTGCGACTGATAACCGTTATCTCAAATCTAGCTCAAGTTCATTTCAAACGACTGCTCCGTCAACCTCCGCATATACAGCACCATTAGATTTAACATCTAATTTAGCCAGCACCAATACTCAGCAGAGCTTTGCATTTAGCCCTTCGGAGTCGAATCGTCAGCCTCAAGCCTTTGTGGGCTCGGATCCTAGCAGTTACAGTTTGAAGAGCGGTCCACTCAATGTTGCTGGGGTCGTTAATCGTTCTCAAACTCCATTACTGGCTACAGGCGCACTCGCTGAAACATCTACCAGTACTCATGCATCAACTATTACCAGCAATGGTGATATAAGCAGAGAACAGCAGCCGGTGGCCAATATTTTTAATCAGCCATCAGCTAGCCCTGCTGCAGCGACAGATGATACTGCGCCGGTTTCAGATGGACAGAAAGCAACGGCAGATCCGCAATTGTCAAACGGTCAAGATGATAAGGCAGCAGAGCAGGTTGAGCAGCAAGTTGCAAAAAAACAACAGCAAATTGCACAAGCTGAAACAAAACAGATTGATCAACTCGCGCAGCGAGATACTGAAGTTAAAACCCATGAGCAAGCTCATGCCGCAGTGGGTGGAAGTTTAGCCCAGAGCCCTAGTTATCAGTATGAAAAAGGCCCAGACGGACGACGCTATGCCGTAGAAGGTGAAGTCAGTATTGATGTGTCGACTGTTTCTGGTGACGCTCAAGCGACATTAACTAAAATGCAGAAGGTGTATGCCGCAGCAATGGCGCCAGTGCAACCTTCTATGGCCGATATTCGAGTGGCTGCGCAAGCATTACAGAACATGAATGAAGCAAATAAAGAGTTGATTCAACATCGTCAACAAAATGTGAGTTCTACGCAGAAAAGTCAACATACGTCACTAGCTGATAATATTGTTAACTCTATGGATAATGATCAACAATTTACTTCAACAATGGACTCTAACAATATCATCACACCAAATAGCCGTACTTTAACTGTGGAGGGGTTTAGTGGAGATGAAGCAAATATGAATTTATTATCGGCAGAGCGGGGCGCTAATACGGTTTCAAATGCTAATATCCTAAGTGACACTATTTCGAATATTACGGATTCAAAAAATACAACAGTGGCCGAGGGTAACTCAACCCGTCAAATAGAAACGCCTTTGTCTTCACCCGAACGTTATCAGCAGCAACATCAGGCTATTGAAATATACGTATAATCCTCATTGTTATATCATTTTTTCAAATGTTGATTGGTAGTCGTTAACCTTATACCAAATTCATATCAAATTTATAAAATATGCAATACTAAGTGATTAAAACATTATTTCATATTTTGAGCGTCGTTATCTGTACATTGGGTATAAGCCGTTATCAAAATGCTCTCTGTTGTATCAACTAATAAAGATATTCTACATCGGAAAAGTCATGTGTTATTAAAACGTAAACGCAGATAAATCGATTGATCAACGTTCAATGAAACTCACCACATATTAATAAAACCACAACTACTGATAATTAACCATTAAATGGTAAATTATGATGTTTTAAAATTAAGCTTTCTAATAATTTACAGGCAGGACCTTGCTGATCGCGATTCGGTATCACTAAATTGAGCATTATTTTACGTTGGTAACTACCACGTAAATGTAAGCGAATGAGTTGTTTGTTGGCAATTTCTTGTTCGACTAAAAAGCTGGGTATCCAACAAAAGCCAATATTTCGGGCCAAAATGATTTTTGCTTCATGAAAGTTAGACACAGTCCAACGTTGTTCTGCTTTTAACCACCCAATATCGTTGGTAGCATTAACGCCAGTATCTTTAATCACAATTTGTAAGTGTTGGGCTAATTGCTTGTCATCTTCGATTAACGAAAGTTGTGCTAGAGGATGAGCAGGATGGCAGACTAATTCAAAATTTAATTCACCTAATGGCTCAGAGATATGGCCTTTTGGAGGGGTAGCGCAGATAGCAATATCAACTTGATTATTTTTTATTAATTCGTGAGTGCCTGATATAACTGAATCAATTATGGTCACACGAGTGCCGCGACTTTCAGGTAAAAATGCTGTTAATGACTCAACAAGGTCGTCCATCGGATAAACAATCTCTCTGGCAATAGTTAGATTAGGCTCCCAACCTTGACCTAGATTACAGGCTAATTGCTCAAGCTCTTCAACCGATTGTGTTAAGTGGCGAGAGCGCCGCAAAAGCACTTCTCCTTGTTCTGTTAAATAGGCTTTTCGACCTTTTACTTCAAGTAAGTTTATTCCTAATTGATGTTGCAACTTAGCCACAGCATGATTAAGTGATGACTGGCTTTTATTGAGTTTTTCTGCTGCTTGAGCATAACCGCCAAAATCAACGACGGCTTGGACAATTCGCCATTGTTCTAAGGTTGATTTAGCTCGGCTCATTAAGTGCTCTCTGTTTTGTTGATTAATAATGAAGGAAAATCATAGCATTTTTTGTAATAAAAAAGGCAAATGCAGCGCATTTGCCTTAGGCTGAACACGACTAACACTGAGTGTTATTGAGCATTAACCATAGAAGCTTTTGGCTTGACTAATTTTGGCAAGTTCTTCTTGGTGCTAGGAATATTATTTAAATATGGACCTTTATGTAATGTTTCAGGCCAATCTAATAACATCATTGCTAACACGTTTCTGTGTTCACCGCTGGATAAATCAGCTTTACCATGAGGTGATGGGATCATCATTATTTTAGGGTCATAAGCCGCAATCACGTGCTGTTTAACTTTATCAACAACTGGGTTATCACCGTTACCCGTAATTAAGAAACTAATACCCACTTCAGTAATAATATCTTCGGTGGTATCGGTTAAAATACGGTCAATGTTGTTCTCGAAATAATCTAAAATCCATTGATATTCTTTAGGTTCAACAGGGTGTTGATAATACTCGCTCGCTGAAAAAATAAAGTGAGTCATGCCATAAATTTTATTTTTGTATTGGCTTTTTTTGAGCAGATCATCTTTACTGTTTGGATATGTTTCAATAAAGGCTTTTTTATAAGCTTGGTAATAGTCGCCAACACCAATTTGTTTTGCCCAGTACACATAGTTAATTAATTGTGCAGCCCAAGCTTCAATCATTTTCTTATCGGTTAAAGCGGGTGCTAAGTTCACCTTTTTTAGGGTTTTTATCATTAAATCATGACAAGGACCAGTAAAGCCAAATTCATCGACACGACTGGCATAACGTAATAATACATCGCTATACAACATAAAATTAGGGTAAGGAGCCACGGCTGCCTTACGAGCTATACCACGAGGACCATTACCTAATTTATCTACTTCTATTTGTGACTCGCTTTTAATAAAGCCTGGTTTATCCAGATTACAAGAATAGTAGGCTTGACGTTCAGCAATAGTGAGCAAATCAATTAATGAACCATTGGCATATTTGGTTTCACCCGTCATGCGGTATTGACGGATGGAATAATGGCCTTGGACTCTCGGCGGTAATGAATAAAGCTGGGTTTCTAAATTAGCTTTGATACCTTGATAAACTTGTTCTGCCGTTAATTGGTGAGCTGTTTTGTCGACGGGCTCTTTTGCCAACGCCACACTACTAAACAACGTCGCTGACAATAGTAAGTACGAGAGTGTTTTACTGTTGCGTAGTTCCAGCATGTTTAAATCTCCTGATGAGTGAATGTGGGTCAATCGGCGGGCCAATGAGCTGCTCAAGTTGATCGTTTAAGGTTAAATATGTTTCGTTTACAACCAGTAAAGTGAATATTTCTTTTGCGGATTTTCTGGCCGGTGTCTCAGAAATAATCAGTTGAGTTAACGCGTTATGCCATAAAGGAAGATAATGATTAATGCCTTCATTAGCAATAGCTTGATAACTATATATTGCATCAGTTGCGCTTGGCCATTGTTGACCAAAGCTTTGCTCAAAAGCCACTGATAATGATTGGTTATGACTTAACCAATCATCTTGTTTCTCTCCTTCTATATCACCTTGATACTGATAAAATGCCAGTGAGACTTTTGCTCTAAACACCCCGAGTTGTTGTTGGTATTGCTCGGCTAATTGATGGCGCCCAGACAATTCAGGTAAATTAAGCTGCTGCTTAATATAGTGGGCTAACCACTGTGTTGCAATAGCATGAGTATCGATGTTTTGTCCTCTGTTGGTGAGAAAATAAAACTGCCCACCTTGCGCTAAGGATACTATTGCCTGGCTCAATGCGATAATTAATTTTTGTTGTTGTATCGAGTGGGTTAAGTGTTGTGGAAAACTAAGCGCATATTGGCCAAATTGATGGCCAATAACGGTTTGTTTTATCAATTGCCCATCTACGTTTCGACTATATTGCTGTTTACTGTGCGGATAGGTAAAGATTTCACCCAGTAATCGTTGTTGATGCCAAACCCGAATCATTCGTGTGTTACTCAGGCGATTATGCTCAATATCATCAGCGGAGGCATTCGATTTATCCATGTTTATTAGCTCAAACTTAAGACCTATAGACTCCAGGCTATCGAATATTTGTTGTAAAAAAACAGTGGAGCTCATCGTTTCCATGCTAGATGATTTACTGGCTCGGCTCAGTGCACGGGCTATGTTCCATGGCGCAATGTCGAGGTCAACGGTTTGACTGGCTAAAAATCGTGCTAGCTGCGTTGGGTCTAAACCATGCAATGACAACTGAGCTTGGGCTGTATTGCTATATTGTTGTTGTATTGCGCGTTGTTGCTGCAGTTGATGGATCAATGCAAGCGCAGGGGTTTGTTGGGCTTTAGCGCGAATTTGGTAGGCGAGCCACGCTTGTTTTCTACAGTATTCATTAGGTTGTTTAATTAAATACTTAGCAATATTAATATCGATATTAGTCTTGCCATCAGATTCAATATTAGCCTTTTGGGTTAATACACAATCTTGCTGATTAAATTGCATAGTAAATTGTTGACGTGACAATGCTTGATGAATACTTGCTTGGGCACTGTGCAGTTGTGATTTTTCGATTAACGGCCATTGGGTTCGTATTATCGTGATTAAACGCTGCCCTAACTGATCATAAGGTGATTCAAGGTACGGTAGTTTATCAATGAGGTATTGGGTTTGTGCTGCAGTTGTTAATGCATACAGTTCATCGGCAAGGTGTAGCTGACACCATAATAAACCTTGTTTATTGAGGCTATCGTTGGCGAAAGGGCGATAATATTGAATTCTGTCATTGATATTATTTAACGCAATAGTGCGCTTTTCAAATTCTACAGCTTGTTGTTCAACAGACTGAAAAGAAGCAAGCTTATCTGGTTCTAACTCAGGTTGATATTGTAAGCACTGCTCGATGAACAGTGCTAAAGGATTAGCCACAGCATTTGCTGTGGCTAAAATATTAAAAAATAGGGTTGCTACAAAAATGCTTTTTAGCATAAGCCACACGTTCCTCAACAGACATTGTTGAGCTTTTCATCGCTTCAACATGCTTAAGTCGAGGTAAAATCCCTCTACCATTGGCAATTTGAATTGTTAAACCTGGACGGGCATTCAATTCAAGTAACAATGGACCTTTGTTTTTATCTAACACCATGTCAGTACCCAAATACCCTAATTCACACATTTCATAGGCACTCGATGCCGTGTGGAGTAGGGTTTCCCAATGAGGAACAACTATGTTCGACAGTGGGAAGTGGGTATCAGGATGTTTATCAACAGGTAAATCAAATTGCACTGCGTGCAAACTGTTTCCGGTAGCGATATCTAAACCTACACCGACAGCACCTTGATGTAAGTTTGCTTTGCCATCTGATGCGGCGGTTGATAAACGTAACATTCCCATTACAGGAAAGCCTTTAAAGACAATTAGGCGGATGTCAGGGACACCTTCATAACTTAAGCCTTCAAAGACAGGGTCAAATTCAATTAACCCTTCTACAATTGCGACATCTGGCTTACCACCAAGTGAGAATAAACCACTTAAAATGTTAGATACATGACGATAAATTTCGCTATGAGTCACTTCATGGCCATTGGGCTTGTAATAACAGCCATTGCTCACTCTGGTGATCACCATAATCCCTTTACCGCCAGACCCTTTTGCTGGCTTGATTACAAAACCAGTTCGGTCAAGTACCATAGTTGGTATTTCTTGGATTTTATGTTGTTGATGAACAACTCCAATTAAATCGGGAACCGCAATACCATTAGCAAGCGCAAGTTGCTTAGTAATTAGCTTGTCATCAACGCGTTTATAAAACTTACGCTGATTATAACGACCAATATAGCTAATGTTGCGCCTGTTCATGTTGAGTACACCGCTACGGCTTAATTCCCAGGGCCAGGCGTACTTCATTATTGCTCTCCAACTAATGGTTTAAAGCGTTTTAGCTCAGTTAAACGGTAACCAGTGTACTGTCCCATCACTAATACCAACGCTAAGATCACTAAATGAACACCCAAGAAGTTGAATACCCAATGTTGAACTAATTGGTTGTCCATGGCTAAGTATGCCAATGTGGCTACAAATAAGCTGCCACCACCTGATACAAAGACTTTCTTAGGGCCTTCCTCTTCCCAGAGAATCGACATACGTTCAATGGTCCATGCCAGAATGATCATCGGGAAGAAGGTAATCGTTAAGCCTTCACTTAAGCCCAGTTTGAATGAGATTAGGGTAAATAAGCCGATAATAAAAATAACCACAATGATTACCGCCGATATTCGGGATATGAGCAGTAAGTTGAGTGTCGACAGATAGGAACGGATCATTAAACCAAAAGCAACAATCAGTAAGAATCCAATTAGGCCAGTTAAGAGTGTAGTTTGAATAAATGCCAGAGCAATCAATACCGGCATAAATGTACCCGATGTTTTGATGCCGACAATCACGCGTAAAAACACCACAACTAATACCCCGATAGGGATTAATAGAATGCCTTTAAATGTACTTTGTTCTTCAAGCGGTAATTGATACAGAGAGAAATCCCACGCATCGTCATTCATCATCATATCGATAGATGTCGCCAACGCTGAACGAGTATCTTGCAGCATTGAAAAATTCACTAATGAATTAGTTCCGCCCATAACATCAAGCACTGAATTACCAGTATATTCCCATAACACTAGGGTATTATCACGGCCTTTCTTGTTGTTTGGAACGTCGAAAAGCTCCCATTCACCATCATTATAAACTTGAACGTATGACGTGAGCTGCTGACGGCGTCGCTGATCTTCAAGTTGCAGACCGTTAACAATACGTGCCGGTACACCTTTTGAGTGCAGCATGTGCACAAACAAATTGGTTGGAGTATTAGCAGATAATAGTAAAGCCATATTTTGGCTTTGATCATTATCATTAATCAAATTCATTAGTTGCTGAGCAAAAGACAAATTAGTTGCACTGCGTACCCATACTTCTTCTGTTATTTGCTCTGCAGCTGATTTTTCAGTTGCAGGCCATAAGTAAGCTTCAGGTGCGACAGGCACTTCATCTGTTTCAATATTGAGTTTTCCAGTCGGTACCAAAGTCACTCGATAATACAGGGCTTGTGAGCCTGAAGCTTCACGAATGGACCACACCGCACGACGATTCTTGGCTTCAGCTGAAATAGTCAAACCATAGCCTGGTGACGATGCATTTTCGACTAAAATGTCAAACGCAGGATCGTTAGGTAATGAAAAATTGACTTCAGCAGGCTGGTTAGTGCCATTAAAACTGATTTTGGCATCAACGGCCCAACTTTGTACCTGTTCACCAGGTAAAAACGGCACATTGTGTTCTATACCACGATATATGCTGGTGCTGATCCCGATGATAAATAGCAACGCAACAAATATGTAAAACGGTTTACGAGAATGCATTACGGATCCTACTTAATTAACGTGGTAATTTGGTTTTTGGCTTTACCATGAATGTAGATTTGGCCTACATCAACAATGGCAATATCTTTCATAAACTTGCGACCTAGTAACAGAGGATAATCTAGGTGGCTTCGATCCGTAAGGTTTAAATCTGTTTCGGCGGCATATTTACCTATTTTTAAATGAGCATGGATAACGGGACGACGATCATCACCCGTATCAGCATCTTGTTTAATACGTACAAAGCGTTCTACTTTAGATTCAAACGTATTGACGGGTTGATCTATACCATTAGTTAGCACGTCATAGCGAACCCACTGTTCACCTTCACGTTCAAATAATACGATATTACGTGCATCTAATGATGATGATTCTGCACCCGTATCGATACGAGTGGCAAACTTAGCTTTTACTTCATCAACAAATACACTTTCGACTTCACCTAATAGAAACTTTTCGCCGATAATGTTTTCTGGACATTGCTGCAGAATTTCTGCTGCTTTTTGTATTGGCGGTTGAACAATAATTGTTTTCGGTTTTTGGTTCATCGCGGTACTAACTTGGGTCTTCAACTTTCTGATTTCGTCAGACAGCGCCGTCATCGTGTCTGCATGTTGGCTATTTTGTGAATTTATCACATCAATAATAGCGGTTTGAGACACTTGCAAACTGCTATTCAAATCAGCATTGGTTAGCGGAGGTGTTATTGGTTTTTGAGTATTTGTACAACCCGACATAAGGGCCGCTGCAACGGATAGAGCAATTACCTGCTTTAACATGTCAATTCCTGTTGAATAATATTATTTATACTAAATCGAGATTCGGTTGGTTCTTTGTTGCGATAATGATGGCCCTCTTGGGCGCAGGATAACCTTCTATAGTTAAGCTCACATCATTAGGATCAAGATAGTCGACTAGAGATTCATTTTTCATCCAGTGGGTGCTGCGTTGTTCTGCTAGCGAGGTGATATCAATGTCAACACAACGAATATCGGTAAACTCGCATTTCTTTAACCATAGCATTAAGGCTGCAACAGAAGGTAAAAACCAAACGTTGTTCATTTTGCCATATCTATCTTCGGGTACAAGCACCGCATTTTCATCGCCATCAATAACCAGAGTTTCAAGAACCAGTTCACCACCGACTCTTAATTGGTCCCGTAATTGTAGTAGATGATCTATAGGTGAGCGGCGGTGATAGAGTACGCCCATAGAAAACACCGTATCAAATGCATCCAAAGCAGGTAACTCTTCAATACCTAAGGGCAGTAAATGTACCGGGTGCTGATTACCTGCAACCCGTTTAATCGCTTCAAACTGACATAAGAATAATGGTGACGGGTCAATCCCGACCACTCGTGCTGCACCATCACCCAACATCCGCCACATGTGGTAGCCACTGCCGCAACCGACATCTAACACAGTACGATTTTTTAAAGGTGAAATGTAATTTTTAACTCGATCCCATTTCCAATCACTGCGCCATTCGGTATCAATTTGAATACCATGAACACAAAATGGACCTTTACGCCACGGTTGAAAGACAGCCAATAGGTTGGTGAGTTTTTCAACTTGACCGGGGCTGAGTTGTTCTCCGGTTCCAATCGTTACACTGCTGCTAAAATCTACTTTGTCAGGTTGTGGATAATGTAATTTATTGAGCACTTTTTCCCATTTAGGCAAATTACCATGCTTATGATCTCGTTGCCATTTACCTAAAATAGCTGGTAATGTTTCTAACCAATGTTGTAAGTTAGAATCAGCAATATCTTTATAAAAAGAACTGAAATTGATCATTTAATCGCTACCATTGAAGCAAAGTTGAAACACTGAAACCAGACAGAGAAATGACTGAAGCCGTTTTCGGTTAAGCGTTTTTGGTGCACATTTAAGCTGTCTGGACGCATAACGTTTTCTAATGCACTGCGTTTTTGACTTATTTCGAGCTCACTATACCCATTTGCACGCTTAAAATCTAAATGCTGTTCATCTAATAACTGTTGAATTTGATTATCTTCAAAAAATAACTTTTCTGAAATGACTAAAATCCCACCAGGTAACATACCGTCATATATGCGTTTAATTAGCGCATCTCTGTCATGAATAGGCAAAAATTGTAGGGTAAAGTTTAGCACTACCATCGACGCATTTTGAATGTCGATTTCTCTTATATCGGCACACAGTAAGTTAACCTTTATGTCGCTGACATAAGCCGCCAGATTTTCATTACAACGCTCAATCATAGACTGGCTGTTATCTACGGCATAAATTTGACACTCACGTCCTTCAATTTGGCGACGAATACTTAACGTTGCTGAGCCTAACGAGCTGCCTAGATCGTATATATTGCTTCTGGGTGTGACAAATCGGTTAGCAAAATCACCAATGGTATTGATAATTTGTGCGTAACCAGGAACCGAGCGGCGGATCATGTCATTAAATACACCCGCGACACGTTGATCAAATTGAAAATCAGTAATTTGGCCTGTTGCATTAGCGTATATCGTATCTTGTTGAGGGTTCATGAGTTGTTATGTAAAAAAATTATGTTTGTATTTTAGCTAATGATAGTGAACTGCAGCAAGTATCCTATTGTGTTTTTGTGAGTTTTTTTTCAAATAGTTGGATATGTTGTAAACAGGACCTGTTTTGAATGCTGATATTATATACAATCCGTTTAAATTATTAATGTGGCTTCGTAAAATTTGCAGGAAACAAGGTTAAATAATGATATTATTTAGCCTTGTTACAAAATAGTAACAAAAAGTGTCTGCTATGCTATTTTATTCTTTATTACGAGCGCTAATGGTATTTATCGTTGGGAATATGCAGCTAAATGCATTAAAAATGACAATGCAGCGGTTCATTAAATAGCTTAAACCAGCTTGGGGTAATAAATGGTCATTAATCAATTTTTTGGTCTTGCTCGCTTCGTGGTATTGATCTGCAATAGACTTGTTATAAGCGCAGCGATAAACAAGTTATAGCGTCTTGTTGGCTAAAATGGCAAGTTTGATATGAATATAAGTGAAATAATCTGATTTTTAGTTTATGTATCCATCTCTGTTAGTTCGAGTTGAGATTAAATAACCCGAGTTCAGATTAAATCAGTATAAAAAGTGAAAGTATTAGGGAAAAAACTTGAAATTTATACCTTGGATATTGGCAATATTACTTACGTGGATATCGTTACCTGCGTATGCAGTACATTCAGACAAAGCCGCAACACTAGATCAAAACTTACCATTGGTTATCGTGATGGGAGAAGATACTTATCCATTTGAATATTTGGATGAAACGGGAACGCCTGCCGGTATCATGGTTGATTTATGGCGCGAATGGTCAATGATTACTAATACCAAAGTACAATTTGTGTCACGGCATTGGCAGCAGTCACTTGATCAACTTGAACAGCGACAGGCAGATGTCCATATTGGTATGTCTAAAAATAATGCACGCCTGGAAAAGTTTGATTTTGCCGAGCCATTCACCTCGGTAAATACCTACCTATATGTTCACAAATCTCTTAACAGTAAGAAGCAAATTAGTGACTTAGTGCCTTATCAAATAGGTGTTGTAACGGGCTCTTCCCATGAGGCGACGTTATCAGCGATAGAACCTAAGCTAAGCTTTAAACGATATCAAAATCGTGAACAATTACTGCAAGCGGCTGTTAATGGAGAGTTGTTTGTTTTTGCCGGCATTGAAGGCTATCAGCGTAACTTAGCACTAGAGCAAGATATTGCGGCAAACTTCTATAGTTCATCACGTATTTTGATCAAAAAAATCAATTTATTACCTGCCGTCATCAAAGGCAATCAGGCTCTTATTACCAAAATTAATAATGGTTTTGAGTTAATTCCTGCCAAGATAATCCAGCAGATAGAGCGTCGTTGGTTAGGTTATCATCGACAAACCTCAGGTGTGATTATTGCTATGCAAAATGGAGTAGAGCCTTATGCTGACATCGGTGCTGATGGCTTACCACATGGGATGTTAGTTGACTTATGGACACTATGGTCTGAGAAAACCGGTATCAATATTGATTTTGTTCCCGGCGATATGAACAGCTCTATTGATGATGTTAAGCGTGGCGTGGCAGATGTACATATTGGTTATCCTGAAAGCCAAGATATGCGAACAGGCTTAAAGCAAGCGTGGCATATTATTTCGGTAAAGAGTCGTTTTTTTAGTTCCAATTTAACAATTAATAAAATTGAAAATATTGCAATGCGAATTGGTGTCTTTCCAACAGCACCTTATATCAGCGATATAAAAAAAGCGTTTCCTAAGGCACAGCTGCGTTTTTATGATTCATTAGACAGTATGGTCAAAGCGGCTCGTAATGATGAAATTAGCGGGTTTGTTTCTTCTGCAGCAATGACATCACATTATTTACTGGCCAATAAATTATGGGCTGAGTTTCGTCAATATACCAATATTGAATTTTCTACGGATATGTATGCGTTAACCCGAATTGATGACCGAGGTTTAGCCGATCGGATTCAAGCGGGCTTTAATTTAATCTCTGTTGAAGAGCAAATCCACATCGAGCGCAAATGGTTAATTAATCCTGACGATCGTTTTTTTGCCAATTCTGCCAATAAAATAAAACTAACAACTCAACAGAAACAGTATGTTAGTAGCCTAGGTGCAATTAAGATGGGTTACCTTAAAAATTGGGCCCCGATGGAGTTTCAGGGTAAAAATGGTGAGTTTTTAGGGGTTAACGCCGACATTAAAAACTTACTGGTTAAGCAACTCAATTTAACCATTATCCCCGTGGCTTACGATGACTTTGGTAATATGATGAGTGACCTGGTTAAAGGAGAAATTCATTTAGTTGCTAGTATGGCTAAAACCGCTGAACGCGAAAATACATTAGCGTTTTCGTTAGCATATTGGCCGTCACCTTGGGCGATAATCACGTCGTTAACTCAACCGCCTATTTTTAATATCTCACAAGTTGCCGGTAAACGACTGGCTGTTGTAGAGGGCTATCATATTGTTGACCAACTGCGTCAACAATATCCAGCGATAAATTTAGTGATTGTTGCAGATACCAAGCAGGGGATGGAATCGGTACTAAATGGCACTGCAGATATGTTTGTTGAGCAGGTCGCTACTTTGGCGACGACCTTAAAAGGTGGCCAGTATCCAAGTTTAAAAATGTCGTTATTAGCTGAACTTACCGAGCAGCATAGCCATATTGGTTTATTTCCTGGAGTTAAAAATTTAGTTCCTTTAATGGATAGGGTGATTGCAACCATTGATGAAACAGAACAACAAAACATGTATCAAAAATGGGTATCGTTAGATCTGAATAGCGACACATTACGTTATCAACGCTGGCTGAAACTATTGGTTATTAGTTTGCTAGTTATCACTCTTATAGCCATAGTGATATTGATGTCCAATCGGCGTTTAAATGTCGAAATTCAAAAGAGACTTAAAGCAGAAGAAAACCTTAAGTTTATGGCCAATCATGACAATGTTACTGCACTACCAAATCGTAGCTTACTTGATGATAGATTAGCGCAAGCAATATTAATTCATCAGCGAGACAAATTAAAATTTGCACTGTTATTTATTGATTTAGATGGTTTTAAAGCGATAAATGATCGGCATGGCCATCATGTGGGAGATAAGTTACTACAACGTATAGGCGTGCTATTAACCAAACACGTTAGAGAGTCCGACACAGTTGCCCGATTTGGAGGCGATGAGTTTGTGGTACTGCTAAATCACATAGAAGGCAAGGAAAGTGCCCGTCAAGTAGCAGACAACATGTTATTGGCCTTTAAAAAACCATTATTAATCGATGATGTCAGCGTTACTATTTCGGCCAGTATCGGCATCGCTGTTTTTCCAGATGATGCCGACAGTGCTGCTTTATTATTGAAAAAATCAGATCAGTTAATGTATCAAGCTAAAAAAGTGGGTGGCCATCAACATAAAATGAGTTAGTTTTTGGTTGATGGTTTTTCCGTCAGTCGATTGAGTTTATTCGCTGTAGGTCTGGTTAATTGCTGCAATCTGATTGATACTTCAATGCATAAGTTTGAGTCACGGTATATAATGCCGTTTTTATGGTTTTCGATTTCCAAAATACCGCTTTGTGGATAAAGGATAGAGTTCAATGCGCAGTCATTATTGTGGAGACATTAATACGTCTCATCTAGGTCAAGAAGTTACTTTAGTTGGTTGGGTTAACCGTAGTCGAGATTTAGGCGGAGTTGTATTTCTAGACTTACGCGATAGAGAAGGGCTGGTTCAAGTTGTGTATAACCCAGATCTAAAAGACGTTTTTGATATAGCGAGCACATTACGCAGTGAATTTTGTGTTCAAGTTAAAGGTGTCGTTAACGCTCGTCCTGATAGCCAAGTCAATTCGCAAATGAAAACAGGTGCAATTGAAATTTTGGGTACCCAACTGACCGTTATTAATGCTTCAGCACCGTTACCATTAAGCATGGATAATTATCAAAATAACAGCGAAGAACAACGTTTAAAATACCGCTATTTAGATTTACGTCGTCCAGAAATGGCTGAGCGTCTTATCTTTCGTGCCAAAGTGACTAGCTCTGTTCGTCGCTTTTTAGACAGTAATGGCTTTTTAGATATCGAAACGCCTATTTTGACTAAAGCCACCCCAGAAGGCGCGCGTGACTATTTAGTGCCAAGCCGGACTTATAAAGGTCAATTTTTTGCTTTACCTCAATCACCACAGCTGTTCAAACAGTTACTAATGATGTCTGGTTTTGACCGCTACTATCAAATTGTTAAATGTTTCCGTGATGAAGATTTACGTGCAGATCGCCAACCTGAATTTACGCAAATCGATATCGAAACGTCATTCATGTCAGCTGAACAAGTCATGGAAAAAACTGAGCAAATGATGCGCGGTTTATTTCAAGATTTATTGAATGTTGATTTAGGCGAATTTCCACGTATGACTTACGCTGAAGCCATGAAGCGTTATGGTTCTGATAAACCGGATTTGCGTAATCCGCTTGAGTTAGTTGATATTGCCGATTTAGTCAAAGATGTCGAGTTTGCGGTATTTAATGGCCCAGCAAATGATGTTGAAGGTCGCGTAGCTGCATTACGTATTCCAGCTGGTGCTTCTTTATCACGTAAGCAAATTGACGATTATACTAAGTACGCCGGTATTTATGGTGCTAAAGGCTTAGCATGGATGAAGATAAATGACTTAGCGGCCGGCATTGAAGGTATTCAATCTCCTGTACTTAAGTTTTTAACCGAATCGATCGTCAACGATATTATCAACCGTACTGGCGCACAAACAGGCGATATTATTTTATTTGGTGCAGATAAAGCCAATGTCGTAGCTGAAGCCATGGGCGCATTACGTATAAAAGCCGGTGAAGATTTCAAACTTCTTGAAGGTCAATGGCGCCCAATGTGGGTCATTGACTTCCCAATGTTTGAAAAAATAAATGGTGGTTTCCACGCTGTTCATCATCCTTTTACCGCGCCTCGTGGTATTAGCGCAGAACAGTTAGCTGCCGATCCTGCAGCAGCGATTTCAGATGCTTACGACATGGTGTTAAATGGTTGTGAGTTAGGTGGTGGTTCAGTGCGTATTCATAATGCTGAGATGCAAAGTACCGTTTTTGGTATTTTGGGGATTGAAGCTGAAGAAGCACAAGAAAAGTTCGGTTTCTTACTTGAAGCATTACGTTATGGTACGCCACCACACGCTGGTTTAGCGTTTGGTTTGGATCGTATTATCATGTTGATGACCGGCGCAAGCTCAATTCGTGACGTAATGGCATTTCCTAAAACGACTACCGCAGCGTGCCCATTAACTAACGCGCCAGGTTTTGCTAATCCAGTTCAACTGGCTGAGTTAGGCATTGCAGTGGTTGAAAAAGTTAAAACAGCAGAGTAAAGCGCTAACGATAGCCATTTGCTCGCCCTTGACAGGGGACTACATACCGAGGCTTTTGCCTCGGTACGTTTTTAACAAGTAAACAATTTACTTGTTACGTCCTATTGAATAGTAAGGAGATACAATGGCTGGACACAGTAAATGGGCCAATATTAAACACCGTAAAGCGGCACAAGACGCTAAACGCGGCAAGTTATTCACTAAATTCATTCGCGAACTCACTGTCGCAGCCCGCGAAGGCGGTTCAGATGTTGATGCCAATCCTAGATTACGTGCTGCCGTTGATAAAGCCTTATCCAATAATATGACTCGTGACACCGTTGAACGTGCAATTAAACGTGGTGCTGGTGAAGTCGATGGTCAACAATTAGAAACCATCATTTATGAAGGTTATGGCCCCGGTGGTACAGCCGTAATGGTTGAAACCATGACAGATAATCGTAATCGTACTGTTTCGGGTGTACGCAATGCATTTAATAAGTCGGGTGGTAATTTAGGCACCGATGGCTCAGTGGCATATTTGTTTACTAAATCGGGCATTATTTCTTATGACACTGATATTGATGAAGATAGCTTAATTGACAGCGCATTAGAGGCTGGTGCAGAAGATGTTATCACCCATGACGATGGTTCTATCGATGTGTTCACCACTCCAGACACTTTTGGCAAAGTCAAAGATGCACTTGATAGCGCATCTTTTGGTTCTGTCCATGCTGAAGTGACTATGGTTGCGTCATTAAAAGCTGAACTCGATGCTGACACGGCTGAAAATTTTTTACGTTTAATTGATACCTTAGAAGATCATGATGATGTACAAGAGGTATATCATAATGCTGAGATTTCAGACGACGTTATGCAAGCGTTAGATAACGCATGAGGCATCAATGGCCATTATTTTAGGCGTCGACCCCGGCTCCCGTATTACCGGTTATGGTGTGATCCAATGCCAAGGCCGTCAACAGATTTACCTTGGCAGCGGCTGTATTCGAACATCTGCCGACGATTTACCACAACGATTACAACAAATTTATGCCGGTTTATGCGAAATTATTACCCAATATCAACCTGATGAGTTTGCCATTGAACGGGTATTTATGGCCAAAAATGCTGATTCGGCTCTTAAATTAGGCCAAGCTCGAGGCGCGGCGATTGTCGCAGCTACATGTGCTGGATTACCTGTTGCCGAATACAGTGCTACACAAATAAAAAGTGCTGTCGTTGGCACTGGCAGAGCTCAAAAAACGCAAGTTCAACATATGGTGAAGCAATTACTTAAGCTACCTGCGTCACCACAGGCCGATGCCGCGGATGCATTAGGCGTAGCAATATGCCATTTTCATACTTATCAAAGCCTTATCGCTATGGGCGGTAAAGCAAGCAGCAGAACATATGGAAGATACAAATGATAGGTCGTTTAAGCGGTATTTTAGTTGAAAAACAAGCCCCTGAAGTGGTGTTAGACGTCAATGGTGTCGGTTACGAGTTACAAGTGCCGATGACCAGTTTTTATGAGTTACCTGCGTTAAATCAGGCAACCATGTTATTTACTCATTTTGTGGTGCGTGAAGACGCTCAATTGCTTTATGGTTTTATTACTAAGCAAGAGCGGGCTTTATTTCGTTTATTGATTAAAACCAATGGTGTTGGCCCTAAGCTAGCGCTAACGATTTTATCGGGTATGACAGCATCAGAGTTTGTCTCATGTGTTGAACGCGATGATATAGCTACCTTAGTTAAATTACCTGGAGTGGGTAAGAAAACAGCTGAACGTTTAGTGATTGAAATGCGTGATAAGCTTAAAAGCTTACTTGAGGCTTCTGCAGGGGCTGAGCGTGAATTTATGCTGCAAAGTAATTATACCCCAGCGCCAGCAGCAGACAGTGCAGAAGAAGATGCAATTTCAGCGTTATTATCTTTAGGCTATAAGCCTGCTCAGGCCAGTAAGTCTGTTTCTGCAGCGTTTAAACAAGGCATGAGTTCTGAGACACTGATTAAAGCTGCCTTAAAATCAATGTTATAAACACGATGTGCATAAACAGGGTACGTAAAAAATGATTGAAGCTGATCGCCTAATCCAGCCACAAGTACAAGGTCAAGATGAACAGATTGACCGTGCTATGCGGCCTAAAATGTTGGATGAGTATACCGGCCAAGATGATACTCGAGCTCAGCTTAAGGTGTTCATTCAAGCAGCGATAAACCGTCGTGAAGCCCTTGATCACATGTTAATTTTTGGTCCCCCAGGTTTAGGTAAAACAACCTTAGCAATGATTGTTGCCAATGAAATGGGTGTGAACATAAAGTCCACTTCTGGGCCTGTACTTGAAAAAGCCGGTGACTTAGCCGCCTTGTTAACCAATCTTGAAGAGGGTGATGTACTGTTTATCGATGAAATTCATCGTCTAAGCCCTGTAGTTGAAGAGATTCTTTATCCGGCAATGGAAGACTACCAACTTGATATTATGATTGGTGAAGGTCCTGCTGCGCGTTCGATTAAATTAGATTTACCGCCATTTACCCTTATTGGCGCAACAACTCGCGCAGGAGCATTGACATCTCCACTGCGGGCTCGTTTTGGTATCCCATTACGTTTGGAATTTTACAATGTCAAAGATTTGACCACCATTGTGATCCGCTCAGCTAAGGTGATGGAACTTGAGGTTGATCTGCAGGGGGCGATTGAAATTGCCAAACGTTCACGCGGTACGCCGCGAATTGCCAACCGTTTACTGCGCCGGGTTCGCGACTATGCTGAAGTTAAACATGACGGTAAAGTGACCCAAAAAGTGGCTGAATATGCACTTGATCTACTCGATGTTGATGAGGAAGGCTTTGATTATTTAGATCGTAAACTTTTGCTTGCCATTATTGATAAATTTATGGGGGGACCTGTAGGGTTAGACAATCTTGCCGCAGCCATTGGTGAAGACAGAGAAACGATTGAGGATGTATTGGAGCCTTTTTTAATCCAGCAAGGTTTTATTCAACGTACACCCAGAGGTCGAATTGCCTCTCAAAGAGCTTATGATCATTTCAGTTTGGTTAAACCTGAAAAAGTGTAATCTTTTTAAAGCTTTTTTGGTAGATTATGATAAAACCAGCTTTCGCTGGTTTTATCATTTCTAGCGTACTGTAAAGCAGAGTTAAGCTTGCTATGGCAGCTAAAATTAACCTAAGGCTTCAGTTGCTGATTTCTTTTGAATTAATTCTATTTTGTATCCGTCAGGATCTTCCACAAATGCAATTTCAGTTTTACCGCCAGCAACTGGCCCTGGTGCACGAGTGATTTTGCCGCCAGCAGCAGCAATGGCATCACAACGGGCGTAAATATCTTCTTCACCTATGGCCAAATGTCCAAAACCATTACCCAAATCATAGGTATCGACACCCCAGTTATAGGTTAATTCGATAACCGCTTGGCCGGTAGTTTCTTCACCAAAACCAACAAAGGCGAGGGTGTATTTATATTCTGAGTTTTCTGATTGACGCAGCAATTTCATTCCCATCACTTGGGTATAAAATTGGATGCTGCGTTCTAGGTTGCCTACACGGATCATCGTATGAAGTAATTGCGACATGATATGCTCTCTTATAAAAATTTATCTGACTTTAACAAGCTCAGATGACAATGAAAAGTTTTGCTATACTGATTGATAAAAATTAAGTCTATCAAAGATCAATAGCCACTGATTAATCTCGAATAGATATTGAGTATATTTTGCTATGGCTCACATTTATGAGGTTAATTTTTGGGTAAATTAGCTTAAAGCGTTATTATTCAGTTATACCCATTTGGAGACAAGAAAATGAATACAGAATTAAAAATGGCATTAGGTACTACAGTTGTTATTGCGATTTGTTTTAGTGCATTTTTTGTGTCGATGTTTTAAGCACCTGCAAAAATAGATAGTCCAATGTGATCCATAATAAATAAATGTATTGGATATTAATTGATGAGTTAATATCCAATACATTGTTATAAAAACCCCCAAAGTGCCTGCGGTGCTTTGGGGGTTAATCTTCTGGGTATACCTTGTCTCTAAATTCGCACAAGTCTTCGATAATACAAGAACCACAACGGGGTTTTCTCGCCAAACAAGTATAACGTCCGTGTAGAATAAACCAATGATGTACATCTACTTTAAACTCACTCGGCACCACTTTAAGCATATTCAATTCAACTTGATCGACATTCTTTCCTGGGGCAAATTTAGTTCTATTTGCTAACCTAAAAATATGCGTATCGACAGCAATAGTAGGCCAGCCAAACGCAGTATTAAGGACCACATTTGCTGTTTTGCGTCCAACGCCTGGTAAGGCTTCTAGTGCTTCGCGGTTCTCTGGTACTTCACCCGCATGTAGATCAATCAGCATTTTACAAGCGTTAATCACATTAACCGCTTTGTTATTGTATAAGCCTATGGTTTTAATGTACTGCTTAAGCCCGTCAACCCCTAAGTCATAGATTGCTTGCGGTGTATTGGCAACCGGAAACAATTTATTGGTGGCTTTATTAACACTGACATCGGTTGCTTGTGCTGATAATGTAACCGCCACTAATAGCTCAAATGGACTAGAAAAGTTCAGTTCAGTTTCAGGCTTAGGGTTATTGTCTCTTAATCTAATCAGAATTTGGTGGCGCTTATCTTTATTCATAGTAATCGGTCAATTTATCGTTAAGTTAACGGCCGCTGAAGGTTACAGCGGATTAGTGTTAGTTGACTTTAGTGATCCGTGCCCGCGTAACGCTGACACCTTCAGTTTTGGGTTGTCGGGCTTTTACTCGGCTGTCGATGACATTTTTAAGTGCGATTAATAATCCCATGCCAATAAATGCCCCTGGCGGTAACATCGCTAATAAGAAGGGCGTGTCTACCTGCCATACATGGACGGTTAACACACTTGCCCAATCACCTAATAATAAATCAGCACCGTCAAACAGTGTCCCTTGACCAATGAGTTCACGGCTGGCGCCTAGCACGACCAGAACAGCTGTAAAGCCTAACCCCATCATTAATCCATCGAATGCCGAATGAGCTAATGAGTTACGAGAAGCAAAGGCTTCAGCGCGGCCGATAATGACGCAGTTAGTCACGATTAAGGGTAAGAAAATACCCAAGGACAAATACAAATTATAGGCATAAGCGTTGATCAGTAATTGCACGCATGTCACTAGTGCGGCAATGATCATCACAAACACTGGAATTCTAATTTCTTTAGGCACAAAATCACGTACTAAAGAGACTAAAATATTCGAGCCAACCAATACCAGTAGCGTCGCAACACCTAAGCCTAACGCATTCGCAATGGTTGCTGTAACAGCAAGTAGTGGACACAAACCTAACAGTTGCACTAACCCAGGATTGTTTTTCCATAACCCTTGAGCGGCTATTTCACGATAGTTACTCATGGTTGGCCTCACAGGCATAATGACTTTGATAAAGTGCTTGGCGATGCTGTTCAACAAATGTCATCGCTTTAGCTATTGCTTTAACATAAGCGCGCGGAGTAATGGTCGCACCGGTAAATTGATCAAACTGGCCGCCGTCTTTTTTTACTTTCCACATATTGGTGTTGTCGTTGAATAATTGACCACTAAAATGAGTCACCCAATCAGATTTTCGAAGATCAATTTTATCACCTAACCCCGGTGTTTCTTGATGAGAAAGAGTTCGAACTCCTAATATTTCGCCTTGATTATCAACGCCAATAATGAGTTTTATTTCACCGTTATAACCATCTGGAGCAATCGCTTCTATCGCTATCGCTACGGGTTGGTTCTCTTTATATGCAAGATATGCAGGTAAATCTGTATCGGTACCTAACAGTTCTGGCGAGTTTACCAAAATACATTGTTCACTGAGGACATTATCGTGTAATTCAGTCGGAATAATTTGGTTCAAGATTAAGGTTAATTGCTTTTGTTGCTGCAGTAATATGGTGTCACTGGTTAATGCATGCACCAAAGCAACCAGACCAGTACAACACAAGGCAAATAGGCCGAGTAACAGGCCATTTTTAATCATCGGGTTAGTGGTTAAAATAGACATAATTAATTTCCTGCTCGATGACCATAACTGCGGGGGCGAACATAATAATCGATAAATGGTGCGCACATGTTGGCCAGTAATACCGCAAATGCAACGGCGTCAGGATAACCACCAAAGGTACGGATTAGGTAAATCAATAACCCTATCATGGCGCCAAATATCAAACGACCGCGAGTACTCGTTGCGGCGGTAACGGGATCGGTGGCAATGAAAAATGCCGCTAACATGGTTCCACCTGAAAATAAATGCATAACAGGACTAACAAAGGTATCAGGGCTGATTAAAAAACCAATGCTGGCACAAACAAACAAGCTTAACAAAATAGAACCGCTTATGTGCCAGCGGATAACCTTGAGTTTTAGCATGATCATGCCGCCAATGAGATAGGCGAAATTGACCCAAAACCAACCTTCACCTACACTGCCAGAAAAGATGGTCTTAGTCATACTTTCAGTTGTGGTAAGGCCCATTGATAGATCAGTTTTTAATGTGTCGAGCGGCGTGGCCATCGTCGTGCCGTCTATCGCAATATGGAAAAAGTCTGCAGCATAGCCAGCGTTTAATTGAAAGATACTATTCAATGTATGTAACGCATCGGCGCTATTTAAGGTCAATGTTTGCGGTGCAACCCAAGAGGTCATTTGCACTGGAAATGAAATCAGTAGTAGTACGTATGCTGCCATGGCAGGGTTAAAGACATTATTGCCTAATCCACCATAGAGCTGTTTAACAATCACGATAGCAAATAATGTCCCGATAACAATCATCCACCAAGGTGCTAAAGGCGGAATAGCTACTGCAAGTAAGCTGGCAGTAACCAATGCACTATTATCAGCCAAGGTTGCGGTAATATTTTTGTTACGTAACTTGATTACCGCAGCTTCGGCTAAATAAGCCACTGTAATGGCCAGTAATAATTGCACTAAGGTGCCATAGCCAAAATAATAGCTTTGCACCGCAATACCAGGGATTAAGCATAACGCCACCCTTTTCATCACCATGTTGGTGTGCAATGTTGTACTGACATGTGGAGATGAGGCAATTTTAAATGCCATAGTGGTTATTCCTCTTGCTTAGCACTGTTAGCGAGTTTCTTGGCTTTCGCTTTGGCGACAGCGGCGGCAATTTTTGCTTTCTTGTCATCAACAGCGTCTGCTATTTTAATGACATCAGCATCACTTGATACGTTAATAGTTTCAGTAGCGTCGATAGTAGATGATACGATTGGCTGATGTGTTTGTGTCAACCCATTTGCTAACGCCGCTTTTTTAGCTTTTGCTTTAGCCACCGCGGCAGTAATTTTAGCTTTCTTGTCATCGACTGGATTGCTGCTATTGATAACATCAGCTTGATTCTTATCGGTTAACTCATCGGATAACGATGCTTTTCGAGCTTTAGCTTTAGCCACAGCGGCAGCAATTTTAGCTTTTTTGTTATCGACAGGATCGCTGCTATTGGTTTTGTCAGCATCGCTGTAAGTCTCGATTGTTTCATCCGCAACAAGGTTTTGTGACAGAACCGACTCATCTTTATGAACGGCTTCATTGGCTAATGCTGCTTTCTTGGCTTTTGCTCGTGCCACTGCTGCTGCAATTTGTGGTTTCTTAACGTTGATGGGCTCGACATTTTCAGTAGAACTATCAGCAGTGGTTGCTATGATATTGTGTTGATTATCGACTAAAGATTGAGCCGCTATTGCTGCTTTTTTTGCTTTAGCCCGTTCAATAGCGGCGCTGACAGCGGTGTTCTTTGTGTTGGCACTGTTTATCGAGGCACTGTCTATAAGTCGGCTGTCTGAACCGGTAACGGCAGTTTGCATCGCAGTCGATTCGGTTGTTGCATTTGCAGTTTGCGCTTTTTTAGCGGCAATACGCGCCATGGCTGCAGCAACTGCATCTTTATCGCTCGATTTCATATTCGCTTGGCGTTTAGCGGCTGCTTGTTTTGATTTTTCTTCACGAGCATTTTTTTCATCTTCGAGTCGTTGTAAGCGAGTTTCAAAACGCAATTTTGCTTTTTCTGCTTGTAGCTTTTCTTCAGCGGTATTTTTCAGTGCAGATTTCGCGACTCGATAGTATTCCACTAAAGGAATATCACTTGGGCATACGTAACTGCAACAACCGCATTCAATACAGTCTTTTAAATTAAAACTGGCCGCTTTATCATATTCTTCCGCCTTTGCGTGCCAGAATAACTGCTGTGGTAACAGTAATGCTGGGCAGGCAACAGCACACTCACCACATCGAATACAGGCTTTCTCATCGGAGTCAGGTGCAATTTCTGTCTGGCTTGGGGTGAGTAAACAGTTAGTGCCCTTTAATATTGGCACATCAAGGTTAGCTAATGCATATCCCATCATAGGGCCGCCGACAATCACTTTTTGAGAGTTATCGGGCGTAAAATTAACTTGTTTAAGTGCATCGGCCACAGTTGTACCTATTCGAAGCCAATAGTTTCCCGGTTTAGCAACGCGTTCACCAGTTAAGGTGACTACGCGTTCTATCAGCGGTTTACCGTGTAAAACCGCATCCTGAATAGCATATGCCGTGCCGACATTGTGCATAACAATACCAAGTTGGGCTGGAATTGCTCCACTGGGAACTTCTTTACCGGTAATAATTTGAATAAGTTGTTTTTCGCCACCAGAAGGGTACTTGGTAGGGATCACCGTGACGCGGATCATATCGTTAGACAAGACACTACGTGTAACCGCTGCTTGCATTGCTTGAACCGCTTCAGGCTTATTATCTTCAATGGCGATGATAATACGCTGTGGACTAAGTAAATGGTGAATGATGCTGATGCCAGTTAAGATTTGGTCACTGTAATCGCGCATCAATCGATCATCAGCGCTAATGTAGGGTTCACACTCAACGCCATTGATTATTACTAAATCTATTTCGCTGGCAGGGTTAAGTTTTACGTGGCTAGGAAACGCTGCGCCGCCCATACCTGCAATACCCGCTTGTTTAATTTTGTCCAAAATAGCTGGTTTTGACAGTTGTTCAAGCTGACTTGGTATTAGTTCACACCAAGTATCTTGACCATCCGCTTCGATGATGCAACTTAACACCGATAATGCCGAAGGATGGTTGCTACTGTGTTGCTCAACGGCGACAAGGGTTCCAGATGTAGGGGCGTGAACCGGTAGATATGTAAAACCAGCTCCTTCAGTGAGAGCTTGCCCTTTTAAGACTTTGTCGCCAACACTAACAATTAAGGTCGCTTGTTCGCCAACAAGAGGGATTGGGACCACAAATCGCGATAATAACGGCAACGATGAAATCGCATTTTGATTGGATAATGATTTAAGTTCGGGTGGATGTATCCCACCAGGAGAGCGCCACAAATTGCCTTTATCTAATTGTTCTAATAAGGTTAACACCGTTTGTCCTCCTGCTCAGGCTGGATTACATTTATAGGGATTGCACGTAACTTCCAATCCCAATTTTGTATTGTGGTTTCAACAGGGATCATGTCAATACAATCGACAGGGCAAGGTTCAACACATAAGTCACAGCCAGTACAGTCTTTGGCTATAACGGTATGCATTAATTTTCCGGCACCCAAAATGGCATCCACTGGGCAGGCTTGGATACATTTAGTGCAACCAATACATTCATCTTCGCGAATGTAAGCCACTTTTTTCACATTGGCTTGGGCCTCTTCACCTAACGCTTCTGGTTCTACACCCATGAGTTCAGCAATTTTTTCCATGGTAGCGGTACCACCAGGAGGACATTTATTGATTTTGTCGCCATTAGCAATCGCTTCGGCATAGGGCCGACAACCAGGGTAACCACATTGGCCGCACTGAGTTTGCGGTAGCAGAGTTTCGACCTGATCAATAATAGGGTTGCCTTCAACTTTAAACTTTTTTGAAGCAAAGCCAAGAATGACACCAAACACTAAAGCCAAAAGGGTTAATACAGCAACGGCTATAAATATACTTGTCATATTAACTAACCAGCCCCGCAAACCCCATAAAGGCCAATGACATTAAACCAGCAGTGATCATGGCAATAGCGCCACCTCTGAAAGGTAATGGCACATCTGCAGCCGCTAAGCGTTCGCGCATTGCTGAAAATAAAATTAATACCAGTGAAAAGCCAACCGCGGCACCAAAACCGTAAATAGCCGATTGAATAAAGTTATGGTCTTCATTGACGTTAAGTAATGCCACACCTAACACGGCACAATTGGTGGTAATTAACGGTAGATAGATCCCCAGAGCGCGATGTAATGAGGCACTGGTCTTTTGCACTACCATCTCAGTAAATTGCACTACAACCGCAATCACTAAAATAAAGCTCATGGTGCGTAAATAACTTAAGTCAAAAGGTTGCAGTAAAAACTCATTAGTTAAGTAACTCAAAATAGAGGCTAGGGTTAGCACAAACGTGGTCGCCATCGACATACCAATGGCCGACGCCAATTTGCTCGACACCCCCATAAAAGGGCATAGACCTAAGAATTTTACCAGAACGAAGTTATTTACCAGCACTGTGCCGATTAACAGGAGAAGGTACTCAGTCATTGCTACAATTTTTTGACCAATAGATACGAGTATTATCTTAGGTTTGACGCCGATAAACAACGGATAAAAAATAAGGTTAAACATAAAATGTTTAACCTTAGAATAAAAACGCTATATTTACCGTTTATTAACGTTGTATTTACTGTTTATTTAACAATAATTCAGGTTTGGCAATATAATATCCTTGTAGACCATCCACTAATAGTTTTTCTAGAGTCAGTTTTTCGTCTTGTTTTTCAACCCCAGTTGCAATCACGCGGATACTGATGCGTTTAGCGATATCTACAATCATTCTTACAAAGAACTTATTGTTGTTGTCTTGTTCTATATTGTCACTGTAACTGCTGTCTAACTTGATAAAGTCAGGACGTACTTCACGGAAAAATTTAAATGATGTAAAGCCTAAACCAAAACGTTCAATAGCCACTTTTGCTCCTGCTTTGTGGATCTCGCTAACAAATTGATGGCTTGACTCTAAATTAGTCTGCATTCCTGACTCATTAACCTCAAACACTAATCGAGCCGCTGTGCCACGATGTTTAGATAATATGTCTTTAAGCCACATGGTAAAACTGTCTTGCAGTGCGGAGGAAGCACTGATATTGACTCCCATATTGCCCGAAATACTTGGATTTTCACTGAGGATCTTAATCGTTTGGGTTACAATCATTTTATCTAACTCAACGCTCATACCATATCGTTCAGCCATAGCTATCACGGTGGTGGTAGGTAAATGTTTACCTTCGGCATTATAAAATCGAGCTAATAATTCACGATAGACTTCGGTGGCATTATTACAGGGTTGGATAGGTTGTTGATAAAACTTAACGCTTCTGCGACTGATCAAGTCGTCGATGGTGATCTTCCAATGATCGGTTCCAAACTGTTCATTACCCGATAGTTTTTCTAACTGGTAATAACGATTAGGCCCCAGCGTTTGCGCCACACTCACGGCTGTATCGGCTAATGCCATCAATGCTAATGGCTCGTTTCCTTGCTGATAGGGCACCATACCAGCATGCGCAATGGAATCACTTTTTGTGCTTTGTGCATACTCGTCAAGATAACGTTTAAGTTGTTCTAAGAACCGTTCACCTTCTTTAAGGGTAATGCTGTCAATAAACACGGCAAAATCACCGCTAGAGACTCGAAAGCATTCGCTTAATCCAAGATTAGTAACAGATTTTCGAATGCAAGTAGCCAGCTTTGCTAAATAATCATCACCTGCAGCACGGCCATGTAATTGGTTAACACTTGCAAGCTCAGCAGCCTTAACCACAACCAGAACACCATACTGTTGCTTATCCGTTTTACTAATAGCGTCAATATGCTGGGTAAAGCGTTGTCGTGTTGAAAATCCACTAACAGGATCTTGATATGCTGCTTTCGTTAATAGTTCATTCTCTTTACGAACGCGATCTAAGCTGAGTTTTAATTGGCTGCGACAGGTTTCTAATGCTTTACCGATGGGATTGAGTACCCCAGGGAAGCGAGATTGCTCAATAGCGAGGAACGACAAGTCCGGAATATGGACAATGTATTCAGCAGCATAATTTATTCTTCGGCGATGTAATTGAATTAGCAGCGCAAATAACAGCATCAACGACACATACGCGGTAATCAATAAGATAGCTGTTTGTTCTAAGTCATTAAAGCTGGTTGATAACACGCTTGCGGTGTCTAACCTAACCTGCAGGCGACCGTCGGGAAAGTTTTGTACATGACCTAATTCAATGTTAAAAATTTGGCTAGCGAAATCATCAGCAGGGCGGAGTAAGCTTCCGTGAGTAAAATTGTTATTACTGTCGACATTATGAATATATTGAAAAAACTGAAAAGAGAAGTCTTTTGACATGAGCTGGTATAACGCTTCTCCGCTACCATGCCATTGTTCAATGGTTTGCACATATTGCTGATAATTTGCACGTGCTATTTCACCTTGTTCTTGTACTTCATTATTTTCCACCGTATAAATTCGGTAAATTAATAAACCGAAAACGATAAAAAGAACCAGCTGAAAGGATTTCGATAAGCCCATAAAACATCCATTCCTATGAGTGTGTTTGACTAAGTTTGTTCGATTTGACACAGCCTTGTGCTGTAGGTGTTCGAACGGCGTTTTTAGTCAAAAGTATAATGCTCTAATAGTTTATATAGTAACCAATATTATCATAGCAGAAATGATATTAAATAATTATTAATCTAAGGTATTATTTTGTATAGAAAAACTAACGATATCGCATTGATGATATATGATTAACTAATAATAGTAACTGAGGTGAAACAAGCGATTAATTGAATAACATATTGAAATTATAAGGGAGGTTATATAGAAGCCGGAATTTAACAGAAGGGAGGTTACAGATAATAATGGCTCCCCAGACTGGACTCGAACCAGTGACATACGGATTAACAGTCCGCCGTTCTACCAACTGAACTACTGGGGAATTAATTATTACTTTTACTTATTGCTTGAATTGGCTCCCCAAACTGGACTCGAACCAGTGACATACGGATTAACAGTCCGCCGTTCTACCAACTGAACTATTGGGGAAGCGTATTATTTCAAACGTGTTATCTCGATGGCTCCCCAGACTGGACTCGAACCAGTGACATACGGATTAACAGTCCGCCGTTCTACCAACTGAACTACTGGGGAATTATTTCGATAACGGTAAATATTGGCTCCCCAAACTGGACTCGAACCAGTGACATACGGATTAACAGTCCGCCGTTCTACCAACTGAACTATTGGGGAATCATATTTACTTCACAACTAAAATCACTAAATGGCTCCCCAGACTGGACTCGAACCAGTGACATACGGATTAACAGTCCGCCGTTCTACCAACTGAACTACTGGGGAAGCGTTTTTAGCAATGTATTGCTGAGAACGGAGCGCATAGTAAAACGCTCTGGTAACTGAGTCAACTCGAGTTATAAAAAAAAACGCATTTATGTGACTAATTGGTTACCAAACACGCATCGTGAACGACTTTTGTTCATTTATGGCGATTTTTAAACAATGAAAACAAAATTAATCACTTAGTCATAAAATTCAATCTCAAGCTCATAACAGCTATATTTTGATATTTATATGGTAATTGATGTTTATTACTGCATTTTTTACGATTCACTTTTCAGAGGGGCAGTCATGGAGAACGTATAAACCTAGGTTAATGTTATTTTAACGCAATCGTAATGGATGAGATAACGCGAAATTATTTGATGTCTACAATATCTAACGGGCATATATGAAGTTAACAAAGCGTTTTGACGCCAATTTTTGTACATTAATCTAACGCAGTGAGTCACCGAGGCTGGTATTGTCCGTTATGGTAAATGTCGTTTTGACAGCTTACTTAGGTAAGCGAGTATTAAGTAGACTTTTGTTGCTCAACACTTTTTTGTTGAGCAACACATAGTGTCAATGGTGTAGCCAAATTTTATTATCGAGTGATAGCTTATGTGGGGATAACTCTGTTATCAAAGGGTTATAATTGATATATCCTCGACACACTCAGTGATCGCTGTGTGATGTTTTAGCCAAAGAGGTCAGTCACACTAACAATAGTGAGGCGATTATTTGAGTATGGTAATCATTGAGCGGCCATTGATTGGTCTTAGCCAATAATTACACGTGATATGCAATGGGTCGAACTGGTTGGATGTATACTTGTTCTTGCGCCATACGATCGCAGCGTTGATCGACGTGAAATACATCGCTAAGATAGATATCGGTTACCGATTTAAAATATTAGTTGAACTATTGTCGCTATCTTTCGTATTAATGCGCAAATGTAATTAAATTTCATCACAACTTTCTTACGCTTTTATGAAACTCACTTGGTCGCTACCCCGCAGCCTTATTGGGCTTTAGTGACTTATCCACTAAATCTGTGGATAAACTTGTGGACTTCTCTAATAAACGAGCTGCTACCCCTTGCAGCGCTTGAGTCGGACTTAAATTGGTACAAATATTTAGCGATAAGTTTAATTGTTTTTAATCAGCTAGATACAAAAATCAACTACTTTCTTTTTTCACTGTTCTCTCAGTTGCAAAATTGTAATCCCTTTGGACAGAAGATTGTGTATTAAATTGCGGTTTAGGCTCATTTTTAGGCGTATTATTGCCATCTGTTAATGATCTTATCGTTTTGTTTGTTACTTTCATATTAGGATCATTATTTTGTCATATTGATGAACGAAGTGGTTAATATTGATCTAAATAAAACATCTTAAAATTGATTAATAGAATGAGTTTTTATAATCGATTTCGGCACAGTTTTAAATAATAGTTGAAGCAGTGAAGTGCTATTATATATCGCCATTCACCTGTGTTTAGGTATATCATAAATGGTTCATTAGAATAGGAAACCGCCTTGTGTCAGAGTCAGTATTTTCCCTAGAGTCCAAATTTGAACCCGCCGGCGATCAACCTACAGCGATAAAAAAATTAGTTGATGGTTTAGAAGCTGGTGTAGCGAGCCAAACATTATTGGGTGTGACGGGATCCGGTAAAACATACACCATAGCGAATGTGATTAAGCAAATGGGCCGGCCGACCATCATCATGGCGCCTAACAAAACCCTTGCGGCGCAACTTTACGGTGAAATGAAAGAGTTTTTCCCGCACAACGCGGTTGAATACTTTGTTTCTTACTATGATTACTATCAACCAGAAGCGTATGTACCCGCGTCTAACACCTTTATAGAAAAAGATGCATCAGTCAATGCTCACATTGAGCAAATGCGTTTATCGGCCACTAAGGCGCTATTAGAACGTAAAGATGTGGTACTCATTGCCTCAGTATCGGCTATATATGGTTTGGGTGACCCCGATTCATATATGAAAATGTTACTGCATTTGCGCCAAGGTGATTTTATGGGGCAACGTGATATTCTCATTCGACTCAGTGAACTGCAATACAAACGTAATGATATTGAATTACAACGTGGAACATATCGAGTTCGCGGTGAAGTGATCGATATTTTTCCGGCAGAATCAGAACGCGAAGCCATTCGAATTGAATTATTTGATGATGAAATTGAACGCTTAAGCGAATTTGATCCATTAACTGGACAGATTAACAAGCGGATTGCGCGTACCACTATTTATCCGAAAACCCATTATGTGACGCCCCGAGAAAAAATTGTTGCTGCAACTGAAGATATTAAACAAGAACTGCGCGAACGTCGCCAATATTTACTCGACAACAACAAATTGATTGAAGCTCAGCGGATCACCGAGCGGGTACAATACGACATTGAAATGATGGTCGAGTTAGGCTATTGCTCAGGAATCGAAAATTATTCACGATATTTATCCGGTCGATCACCTGGAGATGGTCCACCAACACTATTAGATTATTTACCTGCGGATGGTTTACTGATTATTGATGAGTCACACGTGACGGTGCCGCAAATTGGTGCTATGTACAAAGGTGATAGAAGTCGAAAAATGAATTTAGTCGAGTATGGTTTTCGATTGCCATCAGCATTAGACAATCGTCCATTGATGTTTGAAGAATTTGAGCGGTTAATGCCGCAAACTATTTTTGTGTCGGCTACGCCCAGTTTATATGAACTTGAAAAAAGCACTGGCGAGATAGCAGAGCAGGTGGTGAGACCAACTGGACTACTCGACCCTGTACTTGAAGTTCGCCCGGTTGGTATTCAAGTTGACGATTTGTTGTCTGAGATCCACAAACGCGTGGCGGTGAATGAAAGGGTACTCGTGACCACTTTAACTAAGCGGATGTCAGAAGACCTCAGTGAGTATCTTGACGAACATGGCGTCAAGGTTCGTTATCTGCATTCTGATATTGATACCGTGGAGCGAGTTGAAATTATTCGTGATTTACGATTAGGACGTTTTGACGTACTGATTGGGATTAACTTATTGCGTGAAGGTCTTGATTTACCTGAAGTGTCATTAGTGTGTATTTTAGATGCCGATAAAGAGGGCTTTTTACGTTCCGAGCGTTCACTTATTCAGACCATAGGTCGCGCAGCTCGTAATGTTAACGGTAAAGTTATTTTGTATGCCGATCGCATAACAAACTCTATGGCTAAAGCCATGGATGAAACTGAGCGCCGACGAGAAAAGCAGCACTTGCACAATATTGCTAATGGCATTGTGCCCCGCGGAGTTGTAAAAAGTATTACCGATGTGATGGATATTGGTGATACTAACTTCAGTAAAGGGACGCGTAAAAATCACTCTAAATTTGCTGAAGTAGCCGAAGAACGTGCTAAATACACCAGTATTGCCGATTTGAGTCATCAAATTGATAAACTGGAGAAGCAAATGCACGAACATGCTAAAAACTTAGAGTTTGAGCAAGCTGCAGCGGTGCGGGATGATGTTAAACATTTACGCGATCTGATTATTGTTAACAGCTAATATCATCTTTTGGTATGTAAGCTGGGATCCAGCTCTATCATAACGGTTAACACAACAGCGATAATACTAACGTAGCCCCTTGTCAATTAACAATGGGGCATTAATTAAACTACTTAGTATTAACTGCTTTTTACTATAACGGCGACAGTAGAACTAAGCGCTGTTTGGTGGCTATTGATAAGCTAGCGTTGCAGTTAATATCGATTAGGGTTAGCACACGACCAGATTAACCATTAACAACGGTTTAAGCCTGGCCACTGATAATCTTAATGATATCAATGTATTAATTAAGGCATCAAACGGTATCATTTTATTTTAAATTGACCTATCTGATCTCTTAACTGTTGTGATAATTGGTCAACTTGGATACTGGCAGTATTTGATTGCAGGGCATTGGCGACGGTTAATCGCGATTCATCACTAATATTAACAATATTACGATTTATTTCATCACTTACAGCCGTTTGTTGTTCTGCTGCGGTTGCTATTTGAGTCGCCATATTGGCGATAATCGCTACAGACTGAGTAATTTGAGTTAGCGCATCACCCGCTTGTGCGGCTTGCTTTGTGCTGTTTATGGCTTGTTCACGACTGGATGTCATTACTGTCACCGCCCCTTTTACGCCAGACTGCAATTGACCGATCATTTGCTGGATTTGATTAGTTGAATCTTGAGTACGTTTAGCTAAAGTTCGAACTTCATCAGCGACCACAGCAAAACCTCGTCCTTGTTCACCAGCTCGAGCAGCCTCAATTGCAGCATTTAATGCCAGTAAGTTGGTCTGATCTGCAATCCCTCGGATTACGTCTAAAATAGTACCAATATTGTCGGTATCTTTTTGCAGTTGGTGCAGTGCATTAGCCGCTTGTTCAACACCTTTAGCAAGATGGTCAATTGAAATAATCGTTTGCTTTACAACGTTATCACCATGAAGCGCTTGTGCATCTGAGTCTTGTGCTGCTTGAGCGGCTAACTCAGCATTGTTTGCCACTTCAATAACGGTTACTTGCATTTGATTCATTGCGGTGGCGACTTGTTCCGTTTCACTTTGTAACCGTTGCATTCCATTTAAGGTTTCGTTACTGGCAGAAGCCAACTGAACACTTGTTGTGCCTAATTGTTGGGTATTACCATTAAAATCGATGATCAACTCACAAATATTAGCAACAAATATATTAAAGCTTGATGCCACCTTAGAAATTTCATCATCGCCACTATCGTCTAACCTTGCCGTTAGATCTTTTGCTCCAGATGCCACATTGCGCATTGAATCATCAAGTTTTTTCAGTGGGGTTAATATGCGTTGGTAAAGTACCATCATCATGATCACAATAAATAACCCGAGGACAATGCTGCCCCATAATTGTACCCTTGCTGCTGAAGTGGTTGCGATAAGCGTTTCAATAACAGTTGCAGTAAATTGTTCATCAAGTTGTTGTGCCAATTGATCTAAGTTTTCTGCTAAGTCTCCTGCAGCATCATCAAAGCCACCAGGGTCTTTCATTAATGAATTGCCTGCTTCGGTGCCTTGAGTTAAATAGGCATCGGCCATTTTTATACCTGAATCATACAAAGAATTGACTTGGCGTTTAATGTTTTGAGCCTGCATGGCAAATTCAGGAGCGTATTTAATCAACTCATCAATCTGTTGTAGAGCTCCTTGCTTGCTTTCAAGTGCTTCAGATTTTGCTTCATCACTTTTAGTTGCCCCCACATCGGTTAAAAATTGTTGTATTTGTACAACATAGTAACGAGTGTCTTTTAAAGCAAATATAGCATTTACTTGCAGCTCTTCTTTTTCAACATTCACATGTATTCGTGATTGCTGAACACTCATAACCCAAGATAACAAGATAAGTGACGTTAAAGTCAGCATCATGGTAATTTGGAGCATTCTCTTGATGGAGAACTTCATATTCATAAAAATACCTTAACGTAATAAAATTGATGACTTACAATGTAAAGAGAATAACGTGTTATAAAATTCATATCATTTAACAAGGTGAAATTTTTGAAGCTATGTCTAATAAATAGGTCGTTTAGTCGTATTTAGTTGTTAGACAGTAATTTACTGTTGTTTGGTTGCGACTAGGTTGTTTGTTCGTGGTGTTTAAGTTTCTTAATTATGATTATTATGATTTAAAAATCAACTTTTAGTCGTAGCAAATCAAAAAATCAATATTTGATTTGTTTTTGTTAAGGCTTAAAAATTAGTCAGTTGTATTGAGCGCTAGGTTGAGTATGGGATATTAAGCATAAAATGATATACGTATTAGAAATCGAAAAACAGTCAATAAAAAACGCGCCAATTGGCGCGTTTTTTAAAGTTTTGTATCATTAAGATGATTAGAAACTTGCTGAGCGAGGTGCTCGTGGGAATGGAATAACATCACGAATGTTATTAACACCAGTCACATACGATACTAAACGCTCAAAACCTAAACCAAAACCAGAATGAGGCACGGTGCCATAACGACGTAAGTCACGGTACCACCAGTAATCTTCTTGGCTTAATTCCATTTCAGCTAAGCGAGCATCAAGCACGTCTAAACGCTCTTCACGTTGTGCGCCACCGATAATCTCACCGATGCCTGGTGCCAACACGTCCATTGCGGCAACAGTCTTACCATCATCGTTTAAGCGCATGTAGAAAGCTTTAATGTCTTTAGGGTAATTTTTAACCACTACTGGCGCTTTAAAGTGTTCTTCAGCTAAGTAGCGCTCATGTTCAGACTGTAAATCGATACCCCATTCCACTGCGAACTCAAACTTCTTACCACAGTTTTTAAGGATTTCAACCGCTTCAGTGTAGTCCACTTGCGCGAAATCACTGCTAACAAAGGCTTGTAAACGTTCAATAACGGTTTTATCAACACGTTCGTTAAAGAAGGTTAAGTCATCCATACGTTCTTCAAGTACCGCTTTAAAAGCGAATTTAAGCATTTTTTCGGCTAATTCAGCAGCGTCGTCTAATGTGGCGAATGCCACTTCAGGTTCAACCATCCAAAATTCGGCAAGGTGGCGAGTCGTATTTGAGTTTTCAGCACGGAAAGTTGGCCCAAAGGTATACACTTTAGATAATGCACAAGCATAGGTTTCAGCGTTCAACTGACCTGAAACAGTTAAAAATGCTTCTTTACCGAAGAAATCTTTATCGTAATCAACTTTACCCGCGTCAGTGCGTGGTAAGTTTTCCATGTCCAAGGTCGACACGCGGAACATTTCACCCGCACCTTCACAATCAGAAGCGGTAATAAGCGGGGTTGATACCCAAATAAAACCCTCTTGATGATAGAAACGGTGAATAGCTTGCGATAAACAGTTACGTACTCGGGCTACGGCACCAATAATGTTGGTGCGTGGACGTAAATGGGCAAGTTCACGTAAATGCTCAATAGAATGACGTTTAGCCGACATTGGGTAAGTATCAGGATCATCAACAAAACCCGTGACCACAATTTCAGATACTTGTAATTCAAATGCTTGACCGGCACCCGGAGAGGCAACCACTTCACCTGTCATAACGACAGAGCAGCCAGCAGTCAATTTCAATACATCGTCATTGTAATTGGCTAGGCTATTTGGTACGACACCTTGAATTGGGTCAAAACATGAACCGTCATACACGGCCAAGAAAGAGATACCCGCTTTTGAATCACGGCGAGTTCTTACCCAGCCACGAACGGTGACTTGCGAACCAACGGCGTGTTCAGCTTTAAATACAGAAGCGACAGATGCAATGCTCATTGTTGCTTTATTCTCCAACGTATCGAATATAAATATAAAATTGGGGTTTATCTTACCTTGCTGGTGGCTTTTCTCAAGCTGAAAACGCTATTCTATAGAGATTATTGTGATACTTTTGAGTAAGTCGATTAAATATTTGGCGAATTAGCCCTTTATTGTCTCGTTAATCAAGGAAAAGGCCATGTCTCGTTTAGGTATTATACAAGTGGTATTAACGATTTTGTCATTATTAGGCTGGAGCTTAGCCATTTATGCATTGATTATCTTTGGCGAAGCCAGACCTGATCGCGCAGTAGGCTACTTTTTAAGTAAAGGTGTGTCAGTACGTTTAAATTGGGACCCTGAATTAACCATTAAATTAGAATACTTAATTTGGTGGTGTGCTGGGGTAAGCTTTCTTAATTTGTTGGTGAATTTTTACGCCAAAGCCACTACGCGAATTGGCTTTTGGGTTAATATCCCATTATTGTTTTTGGTATCGCTGTCAGCAGGTTTGTATATTCGTTACGTGGTGTAATCCACTGGCTTGTGGCTGATGCTATCAATAGATATAAACTGAATGATTGACACATCAACTTTGTTGCTAGTGTCAATTGTTCTAGTTCAAACCGTCTTTGTTTAAGTCTTCAGAGGTTGATGGTTAATTAACGTCTATATGTCGGCACAATAAGTCGATAATTGCGGCAGTAACCCCCCAAATAAATTTGTCTTCAAATGGCATAAAGTGCACTTTATACCGTGCGCCATGGCGGTAATGGAACATATTATGGCGGTTATTGCGTTCAATAAAAAAACTTAAGGGAACTAAAAAGCAGTCATCCACTTCACCGGGGTCGAGCATCAACTCAAAAGGCTGTTTGACCATGGCCACAACAGGGGTGATTTCAAAGCCGGTAAAGGTTTTATGAGCGGGGAACACTCCTAATATATCGACATTATCTGCCAATAAACCAATTTCCTCATGCGCCTCACGCAGCGCGGTATGGATCATATCAATATCCTCAGGTTCCACTTTGCCACCTGGGAAACTAATTTGTCCAGGATGGTGGCGTAAATGCATTGGACGGCGGGTTAAAATAATATGCAGTTGTTGCTCTATTTCCATCACTGCAATTAACACCGCTGCTTGGCGACCAAGATACGATAAGGGCGCAGAAGTTATCGTTGCACGCAGGTTATGTAAATTATAGCGTAAGGTAAATTCGTGTTTATTCATCGGTAACGTCTGAATCCTATTATTGTCACAAGTGTCGTTTACGCTGAGGTTTGCTAACATAAATTATGGCCAACGGCGAAACTTTACCAGCATAACAGAACTCTGCAATTGCTTGGTCTTTAACCTCAACTCAACATAACAGATGAAATAAAGTGATATTAATGATAATCCGTCTAGGGTAAATCTGTTATATAAAACCAATAATCAGTTGTGGTAACGATGTCGCCACGCCATGGTTTAATTGGTCATCCCCTCAAGAATCTGAGTGATCAAGCTTATGCTCAATATCAACATTGATAAATATACGGAGCAATACATTGGCTAATAAAATATGCCGTGTTAGTTGTTCAGTGTTATGGAATGAGTTTATTAATAGTGTCTATTGTAACGATCATTATTGATCCAACTTCAATAAAATGTGATTAAGCATTTGCACTGTTTGGTGCACTGCGCGCTATTTTTGTGCAAAAAACAAATGCTAAACACTTGTATTAAACAAGTGTGCTAATGTTATTTGTATAAAGTAAGTTATTGATTAACTTTAGATAATAGCTGTCATGTTACGGTAATTAATCTGTAGTCAATTTGTTATGATTAACTGGCATGGTAACTGCTGGAATTAATGCAGTTAATCATCGCGAGGAAGACAAATATGGGACTAGAGAAGTTGCTATATTTGCAAGGCGTAGGGGCAGAGTTTATCGATTGTTTTGGTAATCTTGTTCATATACCCGCTAAGGATAGGCAGGGCATTTTAACTACCATGCTGTTGCCGTCATCATTCCATGAGCACGATCATCTTCACGGTGTGAATGAGTCAGCGTTGCCGCCATTTAATGTAGATGCTTTTTCGCAACAACAATTATCAGCGCAACAGATAGCGGCAAGAATAGAGCAACTTGATGTTATGCCTTGGTTGATGCCGCTGCATGGGTTTCAATGGTGTGGCGTTGATAAACCTCATGTCGATATCTATTTACCAGAGCGCTATCCCTTTACTTTTATAATCACCATTCGCGGTGAAAATATTGACACTATTTGCATCAGCGCAAATGTTAATGATGCAGTTATTACTGGTGAATATCATATTAACGACCAGCGTTATTGCCAATATCGATTATTACTGAATCAACCAAACCAGCCGTTAGGTTATTACCACGTTAGCGTAGATTTTGTTAGTGACCCAGCCAAAACTGCAACGTTACATGGCCAATTGATGGTGGCACCATCGATGGCTTATCAGGGCCGTTTAACGCAGACGCTAACCGCCAATAAACAATCTTGGGGACTCAATGCCCAGCTATATGCATTACGCAATGATGAACAGTGGGGTATCGGTGATTTTGGTAATTTAGCTGAACTGATTGATTATGCTGCCCACGGTGGAGCTGATTTTATTTTACTTAATCCGTTACATGCTTTAGACATCAGCCAGCCAGATAATCCCAGTCCTTACAGCCCAACAGATCGCCGTCGATTAAATCCGTTATACATTCAAATTGAAGCGGTTTATGAATATAACGCGCTTAATGAAGAGTTATTATCTCAAAAATGGCAACAAAAAAGGCAGGTGCTTAATCAAGCCCATTTAATTAACTATGATGAAGTTCAGCAATTAAAATATGCTGCATTTGAAAAGTTGTATCAAATATTTTGCTCGGACCACGTGAAGCATGAAACGCCTAGGTTTAAGGATTACTTAGCATTTTTAGAACAAGATAAGATTGCGTTAATGCAGTTTGTGGCGATGGAGTTAACATTAGCCTCAAAATTTTTCACTCAAGATGCAGGCTTTTATTTATACCTGCAGTTTGTGGCTAATGAGCAATTACAAGCTTGTCAGCTTAATGCGAAACAATGCGGCATGAGTATTGGGCTTATTCGTGATTTAGCCGTAGGTGCAATTAGTCATGGGGCTGAAGTGAGTGCCAATGTTGATTTGTTTTGTGATAACGCCAGTATCGGCGCACCGCCAGACCCATTTGCAGAGCAAGGCCAAAATTGGGGCTTAGCCCCATTCGATCCGGTTAAATTAAAGCAACATAATTTTAGCCACTTCATCCAATTGGTTCGCAGTAATATGCAAAGTTGTGGTGCCTTGAGAATCGATCACGTTATGGGTTTACTGCGTTTATGGTGGTGGCCGTTGCAAGAAAATCTGGGCCATGGCAGTTATGTGTATTACCCGCTTGAAACCTTATTAGCGATTGTTTGTTTAGAAAGCCAGCAGGCGCGCTGCATTGTTATCGGTGAAGACCTAGGTATAGTGCCACCCGAAATTGTCTCTTGTTTACGCGACGCCGGTATTTTATCTAATGAGTTATTCTATTTCTGTAAACAACATCAAGGTTTTAAGTCACCAAAAGAGCATAAGCGCCAAAGCTTGATGATGCTGGCTAACCATGATGTACCAACACTGTTTGCGTGGTGGTCTGGGGCCGATTTACGCCTACGCCGTCAGCTTGAGCTGATTGAAACTGATGGCAAATTACAGCAGCTTTTATCCCAGCGTCAGCTGGAAAAACAACAATTAGTTGACTTACTTATCCGTGAACATGTATTTGAGCTGCCGGCTCCTACTGCCTCTGTTGAACAATTGGATTTTGACCCTATTTTACTGGCTTGGATAAGTGTTGCCGCTAAAAGCAATGCGCAATTGTTCAGTATGCAATTAAGTGATTTAGTGGCCGATAAACACGGGGTTAATATTCCTGGTACCTGGAAAGAGTTTCCTAATTGGCAACGCCGCTTACCGCTTTCTATTAAGCAGATGTCCCAAAGCCCTAAGGTGCAACAACGTCTTGAAGCGATAGCGTCAGCTCGACAATCTCGCAGCCATTCCCGTAGCAGCACTAGTGCTGTAAACACCCCTTCATCCGATAAACTCGGCCATTAATGGATCATTGATTATGACTGTAGCAACCCAGTATGTTGAGCAAGCTAGTGCAATAGCCTTATTAAATGGTGAGTACAACGACGTATTTTCGTTGCTGGGTATGCACAGTATTAATGATGCTAAAGCATTGGTTGTTCGTTGTTTTATCCCCGGAGCGCTCAGTATTGATGTACTAAATGCAAACGATCTTCGTAAAGTGGCTAGCCTTGAGCAAGTTAATCAACAAGGATTGTTTGCAGGCAAAATAGGCCGCAGAGTGAAGCCTTTTCATTACCTACTGCGAGTGCAATATCCATTGTGCGAACAGTTGATTAATGATCCTTATCAATTTGACAGTTTATTGAACCCAGATGATGTGTACTTATTTGGTGAAGGCAGTCAGCTGCAAACCTATCATTTTCAAGGGGCTAATTGGCGCGAGCATCATGGCGTAACCGGGGTTCACTTTTGTGTGTGGGCGCCCAATGCTAAACAAGTCTCAGTGGTGGGTGACTTTAATTTATGGGACAAAAAACGCCATATATTACGCCATCATCCTGGTAGTGGGCTGTGGGATATTTTTATTGCAGATGTCGAACCCGATCAACATTATAAGTTCGCTATTTGCGATGTGCACGGCAATGAAATGATTAAATCTGACCCTTATGCTGTCGCCATGCAGCCTTCGCCTCACAATGCTTCAAAAATTCCTCATGTTGACGTTTATGACTGGCAAGACAGTCAATGGTTAACAGAACGAGCCAACAGTCAGCCTCATTCACAACCTATGTCTATTTATGAAGTGCAACTAGCCTCGTGGCGCCGCAACGGTGAAGACGGCCAAGATTATACTGATTATGGCCAGTTAATCGCTGAGCTCGTGCCCTATGTCAAAGAGATGGGCTTTACTCATTTGCAATTGATGCCAATCAGCGAGTATCCGTTTGACGGTTCTTGGGGCTATCAACCGGTAGGATTATTTGCACCCACGTATCGCTTTGGCGATGCAAATGGTCTTAAGGCTTTTATCGATGAATGCCACCAGCAAGGCGTTGCCGTATTGCTTGATTGGGTGCCGGCGCACTTTCCTCGAGATCCTCACGGACTGGTGAAGTTTGACGGTAGCTGCTTATATGAACATGAAGATCCGCGCCGAGGTGAGCATCCTGATTGGGATACGCTCATTTATAATTATGGCCGCGCGGAAGTACGCAGCTTTTTATACAGCAATGCGTATTACTGGCTAAAAGAATTCCATTTTGATGGTTTGCGCCTTGATGCAGTATCGTCGATGTTGTACCTCGATTACAGCCGCACTGCCGATCAATGGATCCCCAATGAATTGGGTGGCCGCGAAAACCTGCAAGCTATCAGTTTTTTACAAGAGCTCAATGCACGCATGTATCAATGCTTCCCGGGCATTAATATGATTGCAGAGGAATCAACCGCGTGGCCAGGGGTAACGCAAGCAACCAGTAATAATGGCTTAGGTTTTGGTTTTAAATGGAATATGGGCTGGATGAATGACACGCTGCGTTACATCAGTAGTGATCCACTGTTTCGCCGCTATCACCATGGCGAGCTAACATTTAGCTTAGTGTATGCCTTTACCGAGCAATTTATTTTGTCGCTTAGTCATGATGAAGTGGTTCATGGCAAAGGTTCGCTATTACATAAAATCCCCGGTGATGATTGGCAAAAGTTTGCCACCTTGCGTGCTTATTACGGTTTTATGTGGGCACATCCAGGTAAAAAACTGTTGTTTATGGGCAATGAGTTTGCCCAGCGTAATGAGTGGAATCATAACCAGAGCCTCGACTGGCATTTACTTAACTACGCGCCGCATCAAGGCGTGCAAGATTGGGTGCGCGATCTCAATCTGTGCTATCAGCAATATCCTGCACTACATCAACATGATCATCAGAGTGAAGGTTTTCAATGGCTCGACTGTAACAATGCTGACAATAACATTCTAGTATTTTGCCGGTTTGGCATTGATAAAAAGCAGCCTGTGGTGATTGTGGTCAATATGTCGCCACAGGTTTATCACCATTTCAGGATTGGTCTGCCGACGGACCAGCCCTATAGCGAAATACTCAACAGTGACCATCGTCATTATGGCGGCAGTCATGTTGTTAACGATGGGACGTATGAAACACAACCGACACAATGGCAAGGTATGCCTTACAGCTTAGAGATTACAGTGCCACCTTTGGGGTGCAGTCTATGGGCGCCAGAGCAGCATGAATTGCCACAATAATGCTAGATATTAAACAGCAGGGTTGTACTTTAAAAGGACATGTTATGGATGTTAGCGCTGGTTATCCTTATCCACTAGGGGCGACAGTTGATGATAGCGGGGTGAATTTTTCGTTATTCTCAGCGCATGCCACCAAAGTGGTGTTGTGTATCTTTGATCCCACAGGGGATGTAGAGGTTGCTCAGTACATAATGAGCGAGCAAACTCGGCAAATTTGGCACTGCCATCTTGATGATGCTCAAGCTGGTCTTTTATACGGATACCGCGTTTTTGGACCGTATCAGCCCCAACTAGGACATCGGTTTAATCATCATAAATTACTCCTGGACCCATACGCAAAAAAGTTAGTGGGCGAGTTGGTATATCATTCAGCACTTTATGGCTATGACATTAAAGCCAGTGATGCAGATCTGTCATTTGATACCCAAGACAGCGCGCCTTATTTACCCAAAGCTCAAGTAATAGATTGTGGCTTTGTTAACGATATTCCGATAGCCCCACTTAATATTAGCCTAGCTCGAAGCATTATATTTGAAACCCATGTAAAAGGTTTTTCGCAACAGCATCCTGAGGTTAACTCAACCCAACAAGGCACCTTCGCGGGCTTAGCAAGTCAGCCTATAGTCGATTATTTACAAAACTTAGGCATAACCTGCGTTGAGCTTTTACCCGTGCATGGTTTTTTTGATGAGCCTTTTTTAATTGAAAAAGGCCTCAATAACTATTGGGGTTATAACAGCATTGCGTTTATGGCGCCTCACTCAGCTTATTTATCTGCTGAAGGAGATATTGCTGAATTTAGGCAAATGGTCTCCACACTTCATCGTGCTGGGATTGAATTGATCCTCGATGTGGTGTTTAACCATACCGCCGAAGGAAATCATTTGGGGCCGACCTACAGTTTTCGCGGCATCGACAATGCCAGTTATTACCGTTTATTGCCTAACGATAAGCGCTTCAATATTAATGATACTGGCTGCGGTAACACCTTTAATCTTAATCATCCGCAAGTGTTAATGCTTGTGATGGACTCATTACGATACTGGGTTGAAGTGATGGGCGTGGATGGATTTCGATTTGATTTAGCCAGTTGTCTTGGGCGTGAGGCCTATGGCTTTGACCCTGGAAGTGGATTTTTTGATGCCATTACCCAAGACCCCGTCCTGTGCAAGGTTAAGTTGATTGCCGAGCCATGGGACATTGGCCCTGGTGGTTATCAGCTTGGTAATTACCCTGTAGCGTTTAGTGAATGGAATGATCGCTACCGTGATGCAATGCGCCGATTTTGGCGTGGCGACAGTGGCTTATTACCTGAGTTTGCTAAGCGCTTTCATGGCTCGAGTGATTTTTTTGAGCATAACGGCCGAGGGCCTGCAGCTAGCATCAATTTTATTACCAGTCACGATGGTTTTAGTTTGCACGATTTAGTCAGTTATAACGACCGTCACAACTTGGCCAACGGTGAAGATAACCGCGATGGTCATCAAGAAAACTGCAGTAACAACTATGGTATTGAAGGCGAATCGGATGATGAAGCTATTAATGCTATTCGATCACGTCAAAAACGTAATTTACTTACCTGTTTATTGTTATCTCAGGGCGTGCCGATGTTGCTAGCGGGTGATGAGTCCAGCCAAACACAGCAAGGTAATAATAATGCCTATTGCCAAGACAATCCACTTGGCTGGTTTGACTGGCAGCAAATAGATTGGTCATTAGTGAATTTTACCGCGCAGTTAATCAGCTTGCGAAAACGCTTTCCGATGTTGTGTCATCAAGCCTTTATTCATAAACCCGAAGCAGTATTTGATAATGGTTTGGCTTGGTTTAACCGCCAAGGCGAGGTGATGACCAAATCACATTGGTGCGAACATCATACCCGTACCTTAAGCGTTATTTTAACCGGTAATTTAGCCGATGCCGATGTTGGTGCCGTTGCGGAAAGTACTGAGGCGTTGTTACTGATGATTAACGTTGATGAGTTGCCCCACCAATTTACCTTGCCTAAATTAACCCATTTTCGCCATTGGCATTGCTTATTGCATACCCAATACAGTGAGCCAGAAGTGGACGCCGATCAGCAAGTGAATTTAATTAGTCGCAGTTTAATGTTATTTCACACCGAATTTACCAGGAGCAATTGATGACCACAGCCAAAGATAACGCCAGTGTAAAAAAACTGACTGCCAGATCCAGTCGCACTAATACTAAGGCGACCAGTAAAGCTAGCATTAAAGGCCCGAGTAAAGACAAAATTGCTGCAGCCTCCGACGCTGACCAAGTGCTCAGCGTTCATGAGGATCCTTGTGAACCCTGTGACAGTTTATCTGCATCACTTGCCAGGCACATCCGTTATGGTTTGTGTCGAGACGAGCATGAACAACATGAGCTGTTTAATGCTGTAGCGCACAGCGTGAAAGAACAAATGCTCGATAACTGGCGACAAACGCGGATAAAAGACAATCAATATCAACAAAAACAAGTGGCTTACTTGTCTCTTGAATTTTTGATGGGCCGAGCTTTAGGCAATGCATTACTGAGTCTAGACATGACCAATGATGCCCAACAAGTGTTAATCGACTATGCCACTAGCTTAGAAGAACTGGAGCAAGTTGAACAAGATGCCGGTCTTGGCAATGGCGGATTAGGCCGCTTAGCCGCGTGTTTTTTAGACAGCTGCGCCAGTTTAGATCTACCGGTCACAGGTTATGGTATTCGGTATCAATACGGAATGTTTGCGCAAAAAATTGTTGATGGTTATCAAGTTGAGCGACCAGACCGCTGGCTGCGTCATGGTAATCCATGGGAAGTGCGGATTGCCAATCGTATTGTGAGTGTTCCGTTTTTTGGTCATACCGAAACCTATGTCGATAAGCAGGGGCACCGACATCATGTATGGGCCGATACGCAAAATGTGTTGGCCGTACCTTATGACATGCCTATTCCAGGGTTTAAAAATGGTCGGATCAATACACTGCGATTATGGAAAGCTGAAGCGAATGACGAGTTTGATTTAGCAGAATTTAACGAAGGTGATTATGCCGAAGCGGTCGCCACAAAAAATTTAGCTGAACAAATCACCATGGTGTTGTACCCAAATGACTCAAGCGTCAACGGCAAAGAATTACGCTTGAGGCAACAGTACTTTTTGTCGTCTGCCAGTTTACAAGACTTGCTGGCTCGTTACGTCAGCCAATTTGGTGAAGACTTTAGCCAGTTTAGCGAGCATAACGTACTACAACTTAACGATACTCACCCTAGTATTGCAGTACCTGAGCTAATGCGACTGTTGCTGGATAAATACAGTTTAACTTGGGACGCTGCATGGGCGATAACCCGTCAATCTATGGCGTATACCAACCATACGTTATTGCCTGAAGCGTTAGAGCGTTGGTCTGTGCCGATGATGAAAAATATGTTACCGCGAATTATTGAAATTATCTTCGAAATTAATGCCCGTTATTTAGAACAAGTGGCTCACCATTGGCCGGGAGATATTCAAAAGTTAGCCAGTATGTCAATTGTAGAAGAAGGCCCTGAGCAGCATATTCGCATGGCTTATTTAGCCATTGTTGCCAGTTTTTCAGTCAATGGGGTAGCAGGGTTGCACACTCAATTACTCAAACAAGGGCTGTTTAATGACTTTTACCAATTATGGCCCGACAAATTTAATAACAAAACCAACGGTGTTACCCCAAGGCGTTGGCTTGCTCATTGTAATCCTAAATTATCGTCACTCATTTGTCGTCGTTTAGGTGATGAATGGATTAACGATTTATCTCGCCTTACGGCATTAAATGCTTTTACCAATGATAAGGCGTTCGTTAAAGAATGGGCGCAAATAAAGATTGAAAATAAACAAGCCTTAAGCACATTTGTAAAACAACAATGCGATGTCGATTTTGACCCCACAATGATGTTTGACGTGCAAGTGAAACGCATCCATGAATACAAACGCCAACTACTGAATATCTTACATGTTATTCATTTATATCGCCGTATTCTCAATGGTGACACCCAGGATATGGTGCCACGTTGTGTATTGATTGGTGGTAAGGCTGCGCCAGGTTACGCCATGGCGAAGCAAATTATTAAGTTGGCCAATAACGTCGCCCATATGGTCAATTCAGATCCGCTGGTCACGCCATTTTTACGCATGGCTTTCTTGCCCAATTACAACGTCAGTGCCATGGAAAAAATTTGCCCGGGTACCGATTTATCTGAACAGATTTCAACAGCGGGTAAAGAAGCATCAGGCACCGGTAACATGAAATTTATGATGAACGGCGCATTAACCATCGGCACATTGGATGGCGCTAATATCGAGATGCTTGAAGAGGTGGGGGATGATAATTTTTTCTTATTTGGTTTAGATGCTAACCAAGTTACTCAAGCGCGAATTCATTATCAGCCGCAACAGATTGTGGAACATTCAAAAGCCCTTAGTGGGGTAATGAGCATGTTGAAAAGTGGTCATTTTAATTTAGTTGAACCGGGTATTTTCGACGACATTATAGCCTCGATTATTGACCCTAACGACCAATGGATGACTGCTGCTGATTTTGACAGCTATTACCTGGCACAAGAACAAGTAGCCAAAACCTATCTTGACCAAGATAGTTGGCAAAAAATAAGTATTCGAAACACCGCTGCCAGCGGACGTTTTTCAAGTGACAACACCATAGCGGGCTACCGTGATGAAATATGGATGAAACAGTAATACAGGGATAGCGGTGTGATGCCGCAAACAAGGTAAGTCATGGATCAATGCTTATTTATTGATGGCTATATTAAATAGCCAAATGGAGTCTGCTTATGAGTAATGTTCGTTATATTAGTAATTTAACTCGTGATACCTATGCGCTTATTTTAGCGGGTGGTCGAGGTTCTCGGTTATATGAATTAACCGACTGGCGCGCTAAACCCGCGCTGTATTTTGGGGGTAAATATCGCATTATCGATTTCCCGTTATCTAATTGTATTAACTCAGGCATTCGCCGTGTAGGCGTAGTGACACAATATAAGTCTCACTCACTTATTCGACATGTTACTCGCGGCTGGGGCCATTTTAAAAAGGAGCTCGGGGAGTCGGTTGAAATTTTACCGGCATCACAGCAAACCTCGGGTAATTGGTATCAAGGCACTGCCGATGCGGTATTTCAAAATATCGACATTATTCGTCATGAAATTCCTAAATATGTAATGATTTTATCTGGCGATCATATTTATCGAATGGATTATGCAGGCTTGCTGGCAGCGCATGCAGAATCGGGCGCCGACATGACGGTGTGTTGTTTAGAAACGCCTATTGCAGAAGCCGCCGATGCTTTTGGGGTAATGGAAGTTGATAGTAGTAATCGGGTGATTGGTTTTGAAGAAAAGCCCGCCCAACCTAAGCCAACGCCAAATGACCCAGAAAAGTGTTTAGCCTCAATGGGCAACTATGTTTTTAATACTAAATTTTTGTTCGAACAATTGAGAAAAGATGCCAATAACGAAAACTCAGATCGTGATTTTGGCAAAGACATCATTCCGGCAATTATTAAAACGCACAACGTGTTCGCGTTTCCTTTCACCACCTCAGTGTCTGACGAGCCAGCTTATTGGCGCGATGTGGGTACCTTAGATTCATTTTTTCAAGCAAATATGGAATTGTTGTCGCCGTCGCCAGCATTGAATTTATATGATGCAAAATGGCCTATTTGGACCTATCAGGAACAGCTTCCACCGGCTAAATTTGTGTTTGATGATGATAATCGACGCGGTATGGCGGTTGATTCAATTATATCCGGCGGTTGTATTATCTCGGGTGCTAAAGTCAAGCGTAGCGTGTTGTTTGACGAAGTACGGGTGTGTTCGTATTCATTAGTTAAAGACTCAGTATTATTACCCGATGTAGTGGTATTGAAAAATTGTAAAATCCAAAATGCCATTTTAGATCGAGGTTGCATTATACCTGAGGGCATGGTGATTGGTTATAATCATGATCATGACAGGGCGAGGGGCTTTAGGGTGTCGGAAAAAGGCATTACCTTAGTGACGCGTAAAATGTTGGGTTTAGCCGTTGGTTTTGAATAAGGATCATAAATGACGCTTGTTAGGGTAAAACGAGTACTGCTGGTGGCAGCAGAAAACGATGCACTGCATGGCGCAAAAGTGGGTGGCATGGCGGATGTTATCCGTGATTTGCCGCCAGCTTTGGCAGCTTGCAGCGTAATAGCCGATGTTGCTATGCCAAATTATGGCTTCTTAGCGCAACAATACCGTGCCGCGCATCTGGCAGATATTGAAGTTAATTTTGCCGGACAGCACCATACTGTAGCGGTTTACCGCTTGCCAAGACCTCAACATAAAGACGCAATAGTAAATGTGGCTCAAGATAAACGAGATGGCATGACAGCACAGATCTATTTATTTGATCATCCGCTGTTTAATCATCAAGGCAAAGTGTATTGCAGTGGTTCGGCCGACAGACCATTTGCACAAGATGCAACTAAGTTTGCTCTGTTCTCCTTGAGTGTTGCCACTTGTCTTGTGAATGAAGTATTACCTCGATTTGAGGTATTACATTTACACGACTGGCACAGTGCAATGGTGGCTATGCTCCGTGGTTGTGTCGATGATTTTTGTGCACTAAAGGCCTTACCTTGTGTATTCACCATTCATAATTTGGCATTACAAGGGATCCGCCCTTTTAACGGTGATGATTCATCATTTTCCAGCTGGTTTCCGCAATACATGGGCACATTGAATGCGCTTGCCGATACCAGTATTTTCGATCCACGTTATAACAATTGCATTAATCCGATGCGTATGGGAATTGTGCTCAGTGATAAAGTGCATTTAGTGTCACCCAGTTACGCACAAGAGGTGTTAATGCCATCGGATCACCACAAAGGCTTTTTTGGTGGCGAAGGCTTGGAAGCCGATTTGGTTGTTAAGTCTTTGCAAGGTCATTTGGTGGGGATCATTAATGGCTGCGTTTATGAAGATGTTGGCAATGCTCAGGTTAATAACGCCAATACTCAGGCTAATAGTACTCATCAAATGGGTAACACTTATCAAAATGAGTATGCTCGATTACTGCTTCAAGCTGAAAATGCGGTGATTAAATGGCAAGCTAAAGCCGACAGTGTTAGTGTGCTCGATAGCATAGCATTGGCACGTATTAGTCAATATAAGCAGGCCTTGTTGAGTAAGAAACTACCTGATTTTGCGACAAATAAGCGTACACTCGATGAAGAAAAACAGCCATTTTTATTAACTTCAGTGGGCCGATTGACCGAGCAAAAAGTATTGATTTTGTTGCAACCTTTTACTGGAAGCCAGGCAGGCCAGGCTCCCCAGTATCATCCCTCTGCGACAACCGTGTTAGAGGCCATTCTTCAATCCCTTAAGCGGCAACAACCCAATGGTGTGTTTATGATGCTAGGTAGTGGTGATGTGCATATTGCCAAGGCCTTACAAGCAACTGCGGCACGTTATGATAACTTTGTATTTCTACATGGTTATGATGAAGACTTATCTGAGCAACTTTATCAATTGGGCAATTTATTTTTAATGCCCAGTTCATTTGAACCTTGCGGAATAAGTCAAATGCTGGCGATGCGGGCAGGTCAACCTTGCTTAGTGCATGGCGTGGGCGGACTTAATGATACGATTGACGATAATGTTACGGGTTGGGTGTTTAACGGGACAACGCTTGCTGCACAAGGTGAAGCTTTGGTTGCGCGTTTTACTCAGGTGGTCGAGTTATTTGGTAGCGATACTTGGGAGCAAGTGAAACAAAATGCCACCCAACAGCGATTTACCTGGGATGAGGTTGCTAAACAGTACATTGAAAAATTATATGTGAGCAATTAAAGTCACTCAGTTAACTATAATACTTTGATTAATAGTATTAAACTGGATGTAAACAGGGCTTTGATCGGCCGTTAACGGTAAAGTTAGCCTGTAAAAAAGCCAATCAAACATGATTGGCTTTTTTGTCTTTTATCGACAACCTTTAGGCTAAATACATAATATCGATAAGCAGTATTGAGTCACAAGTGATGTTATTCAACACTGTCTCAGTTCCTAATAGGTGTAACGAAGATCCAAGTAATAGTAACCTCCGTTAAAGCCAAAAGGAGTATTGGTGAGCGGGTATACAAATATACCGTTAAAGTTATTATCTTCTGGACGTTTTTCAGGATAGGTGTCAAACAGGTTTTGCACCCCTAAGGTTACCGCTAGGTTATCTGTTGCGCGGTAGCGAGTACTGAGATCGGTCGTCCATCTGTCGCCATACTCCACTTCACTTGACGAATAACCAACAGTGTATTCACCGAAATAGCTAAAACGTAAGTTGGTGGTGAAGTCATCATATTGATGTGTAAAGCCAATATTAGCGGTGTTTTTAGGATTGGCTTCTGTCATACGCACAACTTCAATATTATCAAATAACTCGTCTTCTAATCCATTGAGGATCGAAGGCAAAGAAATGGATTCAATTTCTGTTTCTTTATAAGAGTACGCCAGGTTTGCCTGTAAATCGCCAAACTCGCCAAGGTCAATACCTTGAGTGATGACTAAGTCAACACCTTGGGTTTTAGTGTCAACAGCGTTCATAAAGAAGCGTGCAGAATCAGCATTGGTGCCTTCAAGAATCGCTGCAATAGCCGGTGAGCTTTCTTTGTCGATAGAGCCAGACAAAATAATGCGGTCATCTACATTAATTTCATAAGCATCTAAGGTCACGGCAAAACCATTATCGCCTGTGTAAACAATACCTGCGCTATAAGAATGCGACTCTTCTGCTTTGAGATCTGGAATACCAAGCTCTGTTCTAATCGGCGATAATTGATTAAACGTGCCAGATTCTCTTGGAATAAACTCACCCGTGACAGGATCTGGATCAAAAAAGGTCGATACGTTAGTAAAATAAAGCTGTTGTACACTTGGCGCTCGAAAACCGGTGTCGGTGGTTAATCGAAGTGCCACATTGTCTGTTAACTCATAACGGCCAGAAAGCTTCCAACTGGTGTTACTACCGAAATCTGAATAATCTTCATAACGAACAGCCGCTGCCCAATAAAAGTCATCGGTGAGTTGGTTTTCAAGTTCGATATATAAACCAAGGTTTGTGCGGTCTTCATCTACTTCAGATTCTTTAGTGAAGCCACCAAATCCCTGACTACCACCAGATTTATCTTGATAATTGCCTTGAATATAAGACTCTTCTTGGCCTGCTTCAATTTGATAACCACTTTCGCGCCAGGTGACGCCCATTGCGACTAATAAGTCTGAGTTATTAGCAAAGTCGTAATAGGTTGACGCATCGACATTAAGATTAAGTTCGGTGGTAGACAATGTGCCTGCATCAAAGCTTGTTGGGCTAATAGGGCCAAGTGAAGCGTTAATGCTATTTTCAACATTGTATTCAAAGCTGTTGCTGCCAAAACCAGCAGATGAGTCAATTTGCCATTTACCCAGTTCAAACTCATAACCGGTAACTAAAGAGTAATCGATAATTTCAGGGCTAATTTGCGGTAAAAAACCGTCCGGATACACTTCTGGTATGTTGCGTGAATCCAGTGCCCGACGATAAAAGGCTCCTGAACTTGAGTTGCGTTTACTCATACCACCAAAGGCATAAAGCTTACCATTGGACTCTAATCCTTGTTCAGCATTTAAAAACAGACCGTAGTTGTCATAATCGCTGTCGCCAACATGATGATTTTTGCGGTCAAATGATGCTTCGCGCGGATCAGGGCTGCCATCGGCTAATGTTGGATATTGTTGACGAGAGTCGAAGCCTGCTCGGTTGGTTGCGTTTTTCTGGTGCGCTTCAAGAGAAACGTTGACAAAACCTTCGTCACTGAAGCTAAAACCTTGGTTAACGCCTAAACGAATTTGCTCGCCGTCACCTTCATAGGTTTGACCTACTTGAGCAGCAATACTGCCGCCTTCAGAGCTGTCTTTTAGGACGACGTTGATGACGCCAGCAATAGCATCAGAACCATAAAGTGCAGAGGCACCATCACGTAAAATTTCAATTCGCTTAATGGCGGTCATTGGAATGGCATTCAAATCAACATTTGATGAACCCTTACCTAACGTACCGGCTAAGTGAACTAATGCTGAACCATGGCGACGCTTACCGTTAACCAACACTAAGGTGTGATCGGGTGACATGCCGCGAAGACTGGCTGGCCGTACAGCGTCACTGCCGTCGGTAATGGATGAAAAAGGAAAGCTATAACTTGGCGCTGCAAACTGTAATGCTTTAGCTGTTTCAGTAATACCCGTGGCTTCAAGTTGTTCAGAGGTAATAATATCAACAGGTGTAGCACTGTCAGTGGCGGTGCGAAGGGCGATACGCGAACCAATAACCTGAATACGCTCTAGGTTTTGCGCATCTTGTGCCGCGATGGCTGCTGGCGTTGAAATACTGGCAACAATGGCCAAAGAAACGAGACTTTTATACATTAGCAATCCTGCGATAACGTTATAAGAAATTTTGTAACATTATAGAACATTTTTGCAGACGCTTAGATGGCTTTAACATAGGCTTAGTTAGTCCAATCAGTCATATGTCATGACACTCTGGTCTAGTAGAACCCTCAATACAGGTATTGTATTTACAATTGCGCACATAAAAAACAAACGCCTGCTAGTAATAACAGGCGCTTAACAAGTGTATTGTCTATTAGTTATAATAGGTTAACGAGTCAGTTAGCTTGGTAAGCTCGCTTGATGGGACTTTATAAAAGCTGCCATGGCTTGTTCAGCGCGATCTTGTGCTGATGCCCAAGAGTCGGTATTTGTCATGGTTTCGACTATTTCGTAATAGCACTTAATTTTAGGTTCAGTGCCAGAAGGGCGCACAATCACACGAGCGCCATTTGCTAAGACATAAATCAATACATCACTGCTGGGTAAATCAATGGCTTGTTTACTGCCATCAGCGCCAGTACGTTGCAAGGTTTTTAAATCATCAGTCGATACCACAGCAAACTCACCAATAGTAAGAGGTGGGTTTTCACGTAAATATGCGCCAATATTGGGGGTGTCCGGCTTAAGTGCAATACTCACTTGTGCATTAAGATGAAATCCATGTTGGCGATAAATATGTTCTAATCTATCCCAGATAGTTTGCCCATTGGCAGCAAGTTCAGCGGTGAGTTGCGCAAAAGCGACAATGGCCGATAAACCATCCTTATCCCACACTAAGTTACCTATGGTGTAGCCCAGAGCTTCTTCATAAGCGAATAAAAACTGGTTATCTTGTTGATGCTGAGCAATACCGACGTTCATTAGCCATTTAAAGCCTGTTAACGTGGTATAGCTTTGGGCGCCAAATTCAGTGGCAATTTTAGATAACAGACTTGATGACACTATGGTGGTGCCGTTAAGTTGTTGGTTTTTAGGGGCGTGGCTGAGTAAGTAATGACCAAATAAGACACCTACTTGATCGCCGGTTAACATTTTGTATTCGCCATCTGCAGTACGAACAGCAACAGCAAAACGGTCGGCATCAGGATCATTGGCGCAAGCGAGTGTCGCTTTGTGCTTTTTCGCTTCTGCAATCACTAAATCCATCGCGCCTTTTTCTTCTGGATTGGGAAAGTTAACCGTTGGAAAATCGCCATCAGGCTCACGTTGCGCTGCCACTGAATACACCTGGGTAAATCCTGCATCTTTCAACACGGTTTCAGCCATATCGGCGCCAACGCCATGCATTGCGGTATACGCTAAACTGACTTTATCTTGGCCACTGCGATATTGCAGTTCTTTGGCATTAAATATCCCTTGGCGATAGGCCTGGTAGAAATCGTCTTGTAACCACATCAGCTTTTGTTGTGCGATGGCGTCATCTAAGGCTAAAAAGGGGATCGCTTGGGTTGCTGCACGGGTAATTTGCGCCGCAATGCCGCTGTCGTGTGGTGGAATTATCTGTGCGCCATTTTCCCAATACACTTTATAACCATTGTATTGTGGTGGGTTATGACTAGCCGTTACCACAATACCTGCAGCAGCATTAAGATGCTTTACCCCAAAAGCGACTAAAGGCGTGGCGGCAACCTTATGGGTTAAGTGCACGTTAATGCCCATTGCTGTTAATACACTGGCGGCATCGTGGGCAAAATCATACGAATCGTGACGACCGTCATAGCCGATCACCACACCGCGTTCAGCGGCATTACTTATCTGTTCAAGCAAATAAGCGCCAAGTCCCGCAGTGGTTTGGCGAATAACTAAACGGTTCATCGCCATTGGGCCAACGCCCACTTCACCTCTTAGCCCCGCTGTTCCAAACGCTAAACGGCCTGCAAAGCGGGCAGCAAGCTCAGTTTCATTGCCTGAATCAATCAATGCTTGCAGTTGCGAGCGAGTATGGGGATCGGGATCGTTGTTAAGCCAGTGGTTGATTTGGTGTTGAAGATGGGTATTCATGAATAACCTCATTGAGAATCATTTTCAATAACAGTAGGAAAATACCGTCGCTAGGACAAGTGAATTCGCAACTAAATTAATAAAAATAACAATTTATACGCATTTCTTACACGCTTGGTCTACATGGCGAGTCAATATTACAGTGGATAAGCAAAGCGTTAGGGCGCAAAGGTGAGAAAGAGTGTTTGTTTAAGACATACAGGAGGTAAGGATATTTTAGGTTAGGTAGCATATTATCGCTGTGAGTTTGGCAAAATTTATTTTAATAAATTTAACCGCACTAACAAGTTGGGTCAACAAGGCTTGTAAAACGAATCAACAAGCCTTGTTTTATGCCACGTTATACGAGGTTATATGGCATCAACTGTATAATTTTGTGGAAAGAAAGCGCGTTTAGCAGCTTCATCAAATTCAGATTTAAATTCAATATCTTTACCCATGTTGCGAGCACGCTCTACAGCAGGACGGCTGTTAACACCATTAAACCAGCGCTGCACATTAGGATAAGCAGCCAGTGCATTTTCACCTAATACAAAGCCAATTCGATCAACCCAGCCCCATGCGGCAATATCGACAATGCTTAATGTATCGCCAACCATAAAGTCACGGTTGTTAAGATGTGTATCAAGTACATCATAATGACGTTGAGTTTCACGTCGATAACGGTTTGCGGCATAGTCAATTTTTTCAGGAGCATGGTGTGTAAAGTGCACACATTGGCCTGAATAAGGCCCTAGGCCTGTGGCAATAAACATTAACCAAGACAAGAGTTCACCACGATTTTCAGGAGTTGCAGCTAACTGACCTGTTTTATCTGCCAAGTATAATAAAATAGCATTCGAATCGAACACTCTTACGCCATTGTCTTCAATGGCTGGGGTTTTAGCATTAGGGTTAATCGCTTTAAACTCAGCAGTATGTTGCTCACCTTTTAAGGTATCTACCGGCACGAGTTCAAACTCAAGTCCTGTTTCTTCAAGAAACAGAGCAATTTTCATTGGGTTAGGGCCTGGATGGAAATAAAATTTAATCATGTGAACTCCTTATTCAGTAAGAAGTTCATTTAAACAGAGATTGAACGAATGCTCAATTTGTTTTGAGTGGTCGATCAAAAAAAGTAATAAATACTACCTCTAGCTTACATTTAGTGTCGATTTTTCGCATTAACTTAGCGTATCAATGTTAATGCGTGAGCTCACAGCATTGATAAAGCGTGCAGTTAATAACAGTTAAACTTGCCGGTGTTAAGATAAATCCACCGGCGTTAACAAACGTACTCGAATATTAGCTTGGTCGAGCAGGGTAAATACTTTAGGGCGAATTTCAGCTATCCACCAGTCGTTGTACGTATTGGCGTAAACTTGCTCTTTATGCTCTGTATCATTAAATTCACGAGTCCAGATAAACCAGTCATCACCATTTTCGTCTTGGTAAACATAGGTCGATAATATTTTCATGCCTTGGGAACGTTGATAAGGCAGTAACTCGGTTTTCATCCAATCAAGCCATTGCTGGCGAGCACCGTCAAGTAATTTGTATTCGCGTAATTCAACAACCATTATTTACTCCTTATGATGTTTAAGTATGATTTAGGGGCTATTTTGACAGGCTTTTATTGATTCAGCGCGGCCAGTAGTGGCAATATTTTACTCACTTTATCAAAACTTTCTTGGTACTCAGCCTCGCTATTTGAGTCAGCGACAATGCCACCGCCAGCCCAACAGTAAATACGCTTATTTTCGGTGACTAAAGTGCGAATCGTAATACTAGTGTCCATGTTACCGTTTTGACTGATATAGCCGATACTGCCGCAATATAGGTTACGTCTAGATGGTTCGAGCTCTTCAATGATTTGCATGGCGCGTATTTTAGGCGCGCCGGTAATTGAACCGCCAGGAAAGGCGGCTTGCAGTAAATCAAAGGCATTATGATCGGCTGCCAAAGTGGCGGTTACCGTACTCACTAAATGATGTACAGCAGGAAAGCTTTCAATCGCGAATAATGTCGGCACCTTAACACTACCAGGTGCGGCAACTTTGCCGATGTCGTTTCGCAGTAAATCCACAATCATGACATTTTCAGCCCGATCTTTTTCTGAATGGCTTAGCGTGTCGGCTGCGAGTTGATCGAGTACGGGATCTGCACTGCGCGGTAACGTGCCTTTAATGGGTTTTGTTTCAATGTATTGATGCTGTAAACGTATAAAGCGTTCAGGCGAAATGGACAACACACAATGCTCGGGTAAACGCATAAACGCAGAAAAGGGCGCTTGGTTGGCACGAGACAATACACAATACGCTTGCCATTCGTCACCTTGATAGTGCGCTTCAAATCGCTGAGTTAAATTGATTTGATAACAATCACCACTGAGTAAATATTGCTGTACCTGAGCAAACTTTTGCTGGTATTGCTGTTCTGTCAGTTGATTGTGCCATGAAGAAGTTAATCTAAAAGCTTGAGTGGCCGTTGTCGAAGTGTTGTTAGATTGAGATAATAATTTTATTTTTGATTCAATTAAATTCAACTCAATATTAAGCGCGCCGCTACCATCATAATGATAGGCATACCAAGCGCTTTCAGCATAACAGTAAATAAGGCAAAAATCGTAAAAACCAATATTCATCTCTTGTAGGTGAATATCTTTGTTGGCTATTGTTGGCAGTTTTTCAATGCTGCGACCTAAATCATAACCCCATGCGCCGACTGCGCCAACACTAAAAGGGTGCTCACATGCTTGTTGATGTGGATAGAGTAAATTGTGGATATGGGCTAAGGTTTCAAGGGGCGTCAGAGCATCAGGCAAGTTAATATTGAGCAGCTTAATATCGTTTTGAATCGCATCAAACTGACACTGGCCTTCATCGCTAGTTAAGGTTGCGATAGGGTTGATGGCAATGATATCGAACTTAGCATCTGGATGAACTGCATTGGCTGAGTCGAGTAACATTGCCCAAGGCTTATCGCAAAATAATGCAAATAATTGTTTAGTATCTATTTTCCAGTCTAGCTTTTGTCCGTAGAGTGCGTTTTTTGCCCGCGCAAACATCGATAACCCTTATCTAAAAATGTGATGTAGCCCAAAAAGGATGGAAAGAGTATCATATTGGTCTAAATAGTTAACCTCAGTTTGGTCAGCGTTTAATCGGTCTTGCTTGGTGTGATAATTCTCGCAGTTAGTTTGATTAAAAATAAACCAAATACCAATCGATTATGTGGTTAAAGATAATAATGTTAGGCCGCAATGGCTGCTGGAGCGCCCAATATGTCGAGTAATACCCCTACAAGTACTTCTACTCATCCTGTTGTGATTAAACAGGCTGATTTTATTGAAAGTATTGCTGATTCACTGCAATACATTTCTTATTATCATCCAAAAGATTTTGTCGATGCGATGTTCAATGCCTACCAGCGTGAACAAAGTGCTGCGGCTAAAGATGCGATTGCGCAAATCTTAATTAACTCGCGCATGTCAGCAGAAGGTAAGCGTCCACTGTGTCAAGACACCGGCATTGTAACTACCTTTGTTAAAATTGGTATGTCTGTTCAATGGGATAAAACCGATATGACCGTTCAAGAAATGGTCGATGAAGGTGTACGTCGAGCTTATACTAATCCTGATAATCCTTTACGTGCATCGATAGTGTCTGATCCTGCCGGCGCGCGTAAAAATACTAAAGACAATACCCCATCTGTTGTGCACATTGACATGGTTGCGGGTAACCAAGTTGAAGTGATGATTGCTGCTAAAGGTGGTGGCTCTGAAAATAAATCAAAAATGGCGATGCTTAACCCGTCTGATGACATTGCTGCTTGGGTTGAAAAAACCTTGCCAACAATGGGCGCAGGTTGGTGTCCGCCGGGCATGTTAGGCATAGGTATTGGCGGCACCGCTGAAAAAGCGGCTGTACTGGCTAAAGAATCATTAATGGAGTCGATTGATATCCATGAGCTAATGGAACGCGGCGCGGTTACCACTGAAGAAAAGCTACGTTTAGACATTTTTGAACGAGCAAACAATTTAGGTATTGGCGCGCAAGGTTTAGGCGGTTTAACGACGGTTCTTGATGTTAAAATTAAGTCTGTACCGACCCATGCAGCCTCAAAACCTGTGGTGATGATCCCTAACTGTGCTGCAACACGTCATGTTCATTTCCATTTAGATGGCACCGGTCCTGTGGATTTAGTCCCGCCATCGTTGGCTGATTGGCCTGAAATTACTCGTGAAGCGGGTGAGAACACCCATCATGTTAATTTAGACACCATTACTCAAGCCGAAATTGAAACCTGGAAGAGCGGCGATACCTTATTACTTAACGGCAAAATGCTTACTGGCCGTGATGCAGCCCATAAACGGATCCAAATGTTACTTGAATCTGGTGAAGGTTTACCCGAGGGCGTCGATTTTACCGGCAAGTTTATTTATTATGTTGGCCCAGTTGATCCTGTTGGTGATGAAGTGGTTGGCCCCGCAGGCCCAACAACGGCAACTCGCATGGATAAGTTTACTGACATGATGTTAGACCAAACTGGTTTAATGGGCATGATTGGTAAGTCTGAACGTGGTCCTGAAACCGTGGCTTCAATTAAAAAGCACAAAGCGGTGTACTTAATGGCCGTTGGCGGCGCTGCGTATCTGGTGTCTAAAGCGATTAAGAAATCACGCGTGGTAGCATTTGAAGACTTGGGTATGGAAGCGATTTACGAGTTTGACGTGCAAGACATGCCGGTAACAGTGGCCGTTGACACCAATGGTGTTAACGCACATGAAACTGGCCCGGCGATTTGGAAAATTAATATCGCTAACAGTAAAGCAACAAAGTAAGCGATAAACAACACTGTGCTTATGTTTACGCCATATTTGTCAATGTGATCTAACGCTCGGGTTTACAGCTTTTTACAAAAGGCATGTTGCCTGAGCGTTTTGCTTTGGTTAGTCTGCAATACACATTTTATGATTACGCGTTAGTCGAGTGGTACCAATTTCAACGCGCAGTCATGTTTTTAATTCCATAACTGAGACAAGATAACAATGAAAAAGTCTTCTGTATTATTTGCATTAGTTGCTGCTGGTTTGGCAACATCAGTTTATGCGGCTGAGCCCGCTGCCTTTAACGTTCAACAACTGGTTAAGTTAAATAAGCTACACTCAGCTGCCGTATCAAATGATGGCAACACCATGGTTTACGGTGTCAAAGTCGTTAATGATAAAGGTGAGGCAAACTCAGATCTTTATCTACTCGACTTGAGTGATAAAAATGCTAAACCAAAACAACTGACCTCTGCAGCAGGAACTGAGCATGATGTTAGTTTTTCACCCGATGGAAAATCAATTTATTTTCTCGCCAGTCGCACCGGAACTAGCCAATTATATCAACTGGCGCTAAATGGCGGTGAAGCAATCGCGGTGACTGATTTACCGCTAGACATTAACGGCTACAAATTATCTAACGACGGCAAACAAGTTGTTATGACGCTGCGAGTTTTCCCAGAGTGTAAAGACTTAGCTTGCTCAAAAGAGATGTTTACCGCAGAAGCTGAGCGCAAAAGCACCGGTCGTTTATACACCCAGCTCATGGTGCGTCACTGGGACACTTGGGAAGACGGCGCTCGTAATCACTTATTTGTAGCCTCGCTTAATGGTAATAAAGTCACTACCGCTACCAATGTTACCGCTGGTCGTGATACTGAAACCCCACCTAAGCCTTTTTCTGGCATGGAAGAGGTTACCTTCACCGCCGATGGCAAATTTGTTGTCTATAGCGCTAAAGCACCCAGTAAAGACCAGGCGTGGACAACCAATTACGATTTATGGCAAGTACCTGTTGCCGGTGGGGATACGGTTAATTTAACCCCCGACAATAAAGCATGGGACTCACAACCAACGTACTCTGGCGACGGTCGCTATCTTGCTTATTTAGCCATGACTAAGCCTGGCTATGAAGCCGACCGTAACCGTATTATGTTGCGTGATAATGTGACAGGCCAAGAAAAAGAAGTCGCGCCATTGTGGGATCGCAGCCCAAGCTCGCTTAATTTCAGTGCTGATGGCCGCACGCTATACGTTACAGCTCAAGATCTTGGTCAAGTGACATTGTTTGAAGTGAACACTCAATTTGGCGATATACGGCCGATTTATAATCAAGGCAGTAACAGCTTGGTTGCCGTGGCCAATAACAAATTGATTTTCCAAAAGTCATCATTAGTTGAACCCGGTGATTTGTACAGTGTAACGCTAGAAGGTGAGCAACTTACTAAACTAACTGACGTCAACAAAGACAAATTGACCAATATTACCTTTGGCGAGTTTGAACAATTCAACTTTAAAGGTTGGAATGATGAAACCGTTCATGGTTACTGGATAAAACCGGTTAACTATCAAGAAGGCAAAAAATATCCGATTGCTTACTTAGTACACGGCGGCCCACAAGGTTCATTTGGTAATAGTTTCAGTAGCCGCTGGAATGCTCAATTATGGGCAGGAGCAGGCTATGGCGTGGTGATGGTTGATTTCCATGGTTCTACCGGATATGGCCAAGAATTTACCGACTCAATTGGTAAGGATTGGGGTGGCAAACCGCTGGAAGATCTTAAAAAGGGCATGGCAGCCGTGACGGCGCAGCAACCTTGGTTAGATGCTAACAATGCATGTGCGCTAGGCGGTTCTTACGGCGGTTACATGATGAACTGGTTCCAGGGTAAATGGAACGATGGTTTCAAGTGCTTAGTTGACCATGCCGGTTTATTTGACATGCGTTCTATGTATTATGTCACTGAAGAATTATGGTTCCCAGAATATGAATTTGGTGGTCCATACGATCAAAATAAAGAGTTATATGAAAAGTTTAACCCAGTCAACTATGTTGAAAACTGGAAAACACCTATGCTCGTTATCCATGGTGAAAAAGACTACCGTGTACCTTATGGTCAAGGCTTAGCTGCATATACTTTAATGCAACGCAAAGGCATTCCATCTGAGCTATTGGTATTCCCAGATGAGAACCACTGGATCTTAAATCAAGATAATTTACAGCTATGGTACAAAAATGTACTGGGTTGGATGGATCGTTGGACCGCTAAATAGGTTTATGTTTTATCGGTAATGATTAGCGAAAGAGAGTCTTAAAAGATTCGTTTTAGCTTTTAATACAGATGAGGATTAACGGTTCAAAAAAAGAGATGTTGCCAGTGGCAACATCTCTTTTTTGTTCTAAGCTATTTTAGACTCTTTGTGAACAATTAAATTCAATCATCTAGCGGCAGATTAATCGCTTGGTTAAGCATCAAGCTCATGGTCACAATAGATTGTGATTGGATCGACAATAAACAGGTGCTTAATCCTAAACCGTTCGTCGTGGCTGAATTTACGCTTAATGTTAGTATTATTCATCATTTGGCTTTATTGGCGTTGATGAACAGTTAGTATATTAAGTACAGGTTTAAAGGCGTTTTATCGATACTTAGGACGTTAACTCAGCGCTTAGGAGATAATCTACGCACTATTGTGAAATAAAATAACTTAATGTGCTTTTTTTCGTTAATCTGTATTGAGCGCTTAAAATCACTTCAATAGAGGTTCCATTAGTTTTTGTATTGTAAAATGGCCCATCAAATATAAAAAAATTCATTTGGGAAATGTCAGCGTTTCAGCTACATTAGCGCCCTCAGAATCGAGCTTCAAATCAGGTAATATCAAGAGGGTGTAGTTAGTGGATTTTATGCTTTATATCAAGTTCTTTCTAGGACTGTTAGCCATCATTAACCCAGTAGGGTTATTACCTGTATTTGTGAGCTTAACCAGCCATCAAACTGAAGTTGAGCGCCGACATACTAACCGGGTCGCTAACTTTGCCGTTGTGGTGATTTTGTTAGTCACTATGATAGCCGGTCAGCATATTCTGAGTATGTTCAGCATTTCATTGTCTGCATTTCGTATTGCCGGTGGTAGTTTGATTTGTATTATTGCGATGTCGATGCTGCAAGGTAAGATCAGTGAAGTAAAACGAAACCAAGAAGAAGACCGTGAATCTTCAGGTATGGAGTCCGTTGCTGTTGTGCCATTAGCATTACCTTTAATGGCAGGGCCGGGTGCGATTAGTTCGGTGATTGTATTTGCCGCAGAGCATAACAAAATGGTCAACTTTGTTGGTATGTTCTTAACTATCGTCACTTTAGGCATTGTTAGCTGGGCATTGTTCCGTATGGCGCCAGTGTTGTTTAAATTACTTGGTAAAACGGGTATTAACGTTATTACCCGTTTAATGGGGCTATTAATGTTGTCTTTAGGTATTGAAGTCATTGCGGCTGGTGTTAAAGGGCTTTTCCCAACCTTAATAGGTTAGTTAACACATAAGTTGCTGAGCATTTGTGCAAACGCTTGATAGTCGGTTTTTTTAGCTTGACCCGCTATCAGCATTTGCGTAAAGTACGCCTCGATTAGCAATACTGCGTGATTAATTATGTAGCCTTGTACTATTGAAAGTTAATTAATACTTTTAATATAATCAAATATTAATAATTGGTTTTTATCATATTACTCTTGATAGTGCAGATTAAAAATCAATAAAAAATTGGTGAGCTGGCTGAGTGGCTGAAGGCGCACGCCTGGAAAGTGTGTTTAGGTTTATCCCTAACGAGAGTTCGAATCTCTCGCTCACCGCCATATTATGAAAAAAGACGTCCTCGGACGTCTTTTTTCATTTGTTTTTTTAATAAAACACGACATGCATGGTGATGTCAGCTCTCACCTTTGTCTACCATGGCATTTTCTAACATGTCTTTATCTTAATCAGGTGTTAGCGCTTGTTATGCGCAGCCTCTATAATACTTTATTCTTGTTCTACTACTGAGACCCACTTTCATGCCTTTTTCGACACTTGGATTACGCGACGCGATTGTCAATGCCCTACATGAAGTGGGATACAGTCAACCAACACCTATTCAACAACAAACTATTCCGGTTATTTTAAAGGGTAAGAACTTGCTTGCCGCTGCGCAAACCGGTACCGGTAAAACCGCAAGTTTTGTATTACCAATTTTGGAGCGCTTAGCCGACACTGAAATGCAGCGTAAAAAACGGATTAGGGCGTTAATTTTAACCCCAACACGTGAACTTGCGGTGCAAATACAAGCTAATATTGTGCAGTACGCCAAACATTTACCGTTAACCTCATTTGCCATTTACGGTGGCGTTGATGACAAGCCGCAAAAACAAGCATTACTCGATGGTATCGATATTTTGGTGGCAACTCCAGGGCGTTTACTCGACTTATATACTCAGCGTGCGGTGCACTTTGATGAAGTTGAAGTCCTGGTGCTTGATGAAGCCGATAGAATGCTCGATATGGGCTTTATTGAAGACATCAATAAAGTCATTGATAAGTTACCATCTGAGCGCCAAAGTTTACTATTTTCAGCTACGTTATCAAATCAAGTACGTGCTTTAGCCAAAACAGCGATCAAGCGTCCAGTAGAAATTTCAGTGATTGCTGATCGTGATTCTGCACCGAAAATCGAACAGTGGCTCACCACCGTTGATAAAGATAAGAAATCGGCGTTGTTAAGCCATTTGATTAAAACAGAACAGTGGAACCAAGCGCTGATATTCATTGAAACTAAACAAGGTGCGGCCAAATTAGTCAGTCAGCTTGAAAAACGTGATATTGCAGCTGAATGTATTCACGGCGGCCGAAGCCAGCCGGTGCGTGAGCAAATTTTAGCTGATTTTAAATCTGGTAAGATTAAATACTTAGTGGCAACCGGCATTGCCGCGCGCGGTATCGATATTGATGATTTAGCTCGTGTTATCAATTACGATCTACCTTTCCCTGCTGATGACTATATTCACCGTATTGGTCGTACTGGTCGTGCAGGAGCCGCTGGTGTAGCGATTTCTTTGGTGTCTAATGATGATTTTAAAAATCTGTGCATGATTGAAAGTCGTTTAGGTCATTTAATTGAACGTAAAGTGATAGAAGGTTTTGAACCCAATAAACCTATTCCTATTTCTGTGTTGAATTTTATGCCAAAGAGTCGCCAACATAAATCAACCCCAGATACCGACAGACCAACGCTGAGTTTAGGTAAGTCGAAAACGGCTCCCGCTGACTTTAGAAAAACCAAAACCGCGAAAGCCCCGGCAACGGCTAAAGGTGGAAAAGATAATCCCTGGAATATCTAATCTACATTAGGTGAGCGATTAGAGTTGACCAGAACACTCTGTGCTCAGTCGAGTAACTTATTAAAGCGGAATATCTATTCCGCTTTTTTGTGTCTCTTGATATAGGCAAGGGCAGTCTTGCGGTAACACAAATCGAATCGCTTTGGGGATCACTTCAAAACGCATTTGCTTGGTGGGGTAAGGTTCGCCATCTAAATTAAGTGGTATGGCGATGGGGAAGTCAATTTCCAACCAAGATGTTTGAAAATGATAACAAAACTGTGCTTCATGGCTCATCGCGTGAATTTCATCTATCACCACGGGGATATCGAAAGTTGAAAATGATTTCAACAAGGTAATATCCATTAAACCGTCATTAATTAATGCCTTAGGTGCAAGCATTTGTCCGCCGCCCGCCTGCTTATTATTACAAATGGCGCCGACCACAATATCGCCATTAAAAGTACCTTTTTCGGTAGTAATACTGCCTTGATATGGCTTAAAGCCCAATGCTTTTGCCAAACCAATTAAGGTATAAGCGCCACCACCTAGAAAATCTTTTAACTCATCTGGGGTTTCTGCGGTGACTTGTGCACCAAACCCAGCGACAGCTGCATTGATAAAATAATTATTGTTGGCACGAATAATATCGATAGCGTAGCTGTCACCGTGAACGGCCAGCTCCATTGTTGAGTAGATATTATTTGTAATGCCGCACGCAGTGGCAAAGTCATTTGCGGTGCCTAAGGGAAGCACAGCTATTTCGAGTACGTTAGCTTGTTGTGGTTGTTGCATTAGCGCATTGAGAGCCTCATTAAGCGAGCCATCGCCGCCGCCAATCACCACTCGTTGAATATTATCAGCTATGGCTTCATTAATAAAACGCAACATATCTGCGCTTTCCCAAGTGACGCGTACTTCAATGGTATGGCCTTGTTTACGTAATGCCATTACTGAGAGCCTGATGTCGGCATTAGTCGCCTTTTTGCCATTAAGCACTAGGCGGATGTGGGTCGTAGGCATGATTAAAGTTATCTCCAATGTATTGTGGACATTACTGCGTAATACAATCCGTTTTTAGGCTGTATTGATGACAGCCATGTCCTAAATTTTGTGTCACAAAAGATGTCTATTTGCTGCAAATGAGTGACGAACATGATTAACTATTTATAATCGTAGTAGCACAATGTCTTACCAGCCTATGCGCACTAAAAAGCAAACCTACTAGCGCTAGAAGCAGCACGATAAAATAACGCTATTTACACTAAAAACAATAACAATTTAAGGGATAACAAATGAAAAAAGCTCTACTTCCTTTGGCGGTTTCTTTCGCCTTAGCTGCACTGGCTGGCTGCAGTGATAACTCGGTCCAACAAAATGCACCAGGCAATATGGTCATGGCAGAGGCTAGCACAACTGCAGCGGTGGCAAAATTAAACTTTAACGAATATTCACAACAGTTTATCGATGAGTTGTGGGTACTGTCACCAACTAGGGCTTTGTACAGTGGTAAACATGTTAATGATGGCTATTTAGATATCCCTAATCAAGCGAGTCGTGACAAAACTCTAGCATTTGTTAAGCAACAGCAATCGATTTTGGCTCAATTTGAACCACAATCATTGTCAGCCAATGAATTAATCGATTATAAATTACTGAATAATTTAGTGGAGTCAATGCAATGGGAAATTACCCGATTTAAAGGTTGGCAGTGGGATCCGTCTAATTACAATGTTGCCGGCGGCTTTGCGCAAATTATTAATGAGGATTTTGCGCCGTTAGATGAACGGTTAACCTCGGTGATTGCCCGTCTTGAAAATGTACCAGCCTATTATGAAGCAGCACAAAACAATATTATCGATCCGACACTTGAGCATACTCAATTAGCGATTATGCAAAACCAAGGCGCATTTTCGGTATTGTCAGATGCACTCGTGCAACAAGTTACTGACTCTGGGCTAACGACAGAGCAGAAGGCCTTATTTACTCAGCGTTTTGATGCCGCAACGGCAGCCATTAAGCAACATATTGAGTGGCTAACGGTGCTGGAAACCAAGCTTGCTAAAAATGGTGCCCGTGACTTTCGCATTGGTGAAACCTTATACGAAGAAAAGTTTGCTTTCGATATTCAGTCTGGCATGACCGCTAAACAGTTATACGACAAAGCCGTGATAGATAAAAATCATGTGCAACAAGAAATGGCTAAGTTAACTGACACCCTTTGGTCAAAATACATCGCTACCCCTAAACCTGCTGATGAAAGACAAGCCATTCGTCAGCTTATTGATGTGCTGTCTAGCAAGCATGTTAAACGGGAAGATTTTGTTGCCGAAGTACGTAAGCAAATTCCAGAGCTGATTAAGTTTGTGAATGACAAACAACTGGTAACACTTGATCCTAAAAAACCGTTAATTGTGCGTGAAACGCCTGAATACATGCGTGGTTTTGCGGGAGCTTCTATCAGTGCACCAGGACCTTATGATAAAGGCGGTAATACCTACTACAATGTTTCACCCCTTGATGACATGAGTGATGAGTCGGCAGAGAGCTATTTACGTGAATATAATCACTGGATTTTACAGGTTCTGAATATTCATGAGGCTATCCCAGGGCACTACACTCAGCTAGTGTTTTCAAATCAGTCGCCTAGTTTAGTGAAAAGCTTATTTGGTAATGGTGCCATGATTGAAGGTTGGGCCGTGTATACCGAACGAATGATGCTTGAAGAAGGTTATGGTAATTTTGAACCTGAAATGTGGTTGATGTATTACAAATGGAATTTACGGGTTATTTGTAACACTATTGTAGACTACAGCATTCAAGTCAATGGCATGGGCGAGCAAGAGGTCATTGATTTACTTGAGAGCGAAGCATTCCAACAGCGCGCTGAAGCTGAAGGGAAATGGCGTAGAGCGACGTTAAGCCAAGTACAATTAACCAGTTACTACGCTGGTTATCGTGAAATTTATGATTTTCGTGAGCAGCTTAAAGCCGAGCAAGGTGATGACTTTGATTTAAAACAGTTCCACGAACAGTTTTTAAGTTACGGCAGTGCCCCGGTTAAATTTATTAAGCAGTTGATGACAAAAAAATAATCTAATGATGTGTTACCCATTACTGTGACAAATGTCTCAAGGCCTGAATTTTCAGGCCTTTTTTGTTAATGAAAAGGGCAGCAAGGTGGATTATATCTGGTTACACTTAAATCAATATGATAATCTTAATGGTAATCGTTATCATTAAATGGCTGAGCATGAACAATATCCTATTCATTGAACATATCCTTTCCGATAAAAGTGACTTAGGTCAACAACTGAGTGAGCAGGGTTATAGTGTTCATAGTGTTAACAATGCTTTTGATGCATTGATCCAAATGGAGACAACTCAGCTCGAAGCGATATTATTAGATTTTTCGGTTCCTAAAATGGATTCATTTTGGGTCTTAGTCGCAAGACAAACCCGAACCCCAATTATTGTGCTAGCAGATAGTAGCAGCGAACTTGAGCGCATTAATGCGTTAGAGTTAGGTGCAGATGATTACCTAGCAAGACCCATCAACGTCCGCGAATTACAACTGCGTCTTAATGTGTTACATCGGCGCATACAGGTGCCGGTTAATGACACAGTGAATGATTATATTGGCTTTGATGATACTTGCTACACCATTAGTTTTGCTGACAAGTCCTTGGTATTGACTCAAACAGAATACCGCCTATTTAAATATTTATTTGAGCGTCAAGGTGTGGTTGTGACCAAAGAAGAGTTGCAACGCCGAGTGTTGCACAAGGAATTAGGCCGTTTTGACCGAAATTTAGACATGCACATCAGTAATACACGACGTAAATTAGTTAAACGTAATTTACCACGCGAACTTATTAATACCGTTCGCGGCCAAGGGTACAGCTTTAACTTTTAAAGGTTCACAGCAATTGCTGCATTTGGTAAGCTATGGCGCATAAAATAAGGCTTTATTAAGCCGATAAAATAAGTGCAAACATATTAAAGGATAATCTAATGCGGATTACAGCAAATTTCGACGGCGGTAACATTGACGTCATTAATATTGATAAACATGACGATATACAACTCGCCATTCGTCCCGATTTCGGCGGTGAGTTTTATCAATGGTTTAACTTTCGTCTAGAAGGGGAAGCTGGCCAGACTTATACCCTTAATATTATGAATGCAGCTAACGCATCTTATCCAAAAGGTTGGGAAGACTATCAAGCAGTTGCCAGTTATGATCGCCAGACGTGGTTTAGATTGCCAACACAATATGTAGATGGCAAATTAACCATTTATGCAGAACTAGATTGTGAGGCAATTCAAATTGCCTATTTTGCGCCGTACAGCTACGAACGTCATTTAGATTTAATCAGCGAAGTACAATTGCATCCTGCAGTGAGTCTTGAACACCTCGGTTTAACCCTTGATGGCCGCGACATGAGTTTGCTTAAAATTGGCGATGGTAACCCAGATAAGAAGAATATTTGGATTACAGCACGTCAACATCCCGGTGAAACTATGGCTGAATGGTTAGTCGAAGGCTTGTTAAATCAGTTGCTTGACAGCGACTGTCCAACGTCGAAAGCCTTATTAGACAAAGCCAATTTCTATGTTGTGCCAAACATGAACCCAGATGGAAGTGCTCGCGGGCATTTACGAACTAATGCTGTGGGCACTAATCTTAACCGTGAATGGCAAACTCCCAGCTTAGAAAAAAGTCCTGAGGTGTATTATGTTGTCAATAAAATGCACCAAACCGGTGTTGATTTATTTTACGATGTTCACGGTGATGAAGGCCTACCTTATGTATTCCTTGCTGGTTGTGAAGGTGTACCAAACTACAATGACAAAATGGCGGCATTACAACAGCAATTCCTGAGTGCATTAACGATTGCTAGTGCTGATTTTCAAACTGAGTTTGGTTATGACAAGGATGAACCTGGTAAAGCTAATTTAACTGTAGGCTCTAACTGGGTTGCTAACACGTTCAGTTGTTTATCGAACACCTTAGAGATGCCATTTAAAGACAATGCCAATTTAGCCGATCCATTTGTGGGCTGGTCTCCAGAACGTTGCGTATATTTAGGTGAAGCGTCTTTAGTGGCGATGTTAGCTGTAGTTGATCAGCTGTAACGTCCACATAAGCGTTAAATTTAATTTTAAATGATCAGCAGGTAAAGTAAATTATGGCCTTAGTTGCATGCCCTAAATGTCAAAAGCGTATTTCAAGTCAGGCTAAGCAATGTCAGCATTGTAAAACCGATTTGGGTGGTAATACTGAGTCATTAACGATTATTAGCCATATTGAGCGTTCAAATAGCTTAATGACCCAAAGCTTTATTTTTTTGACGTTGTTTATCGCAGGGGTTGTCGTGTGGTTTTGGGGGGGAGAGCCTGCACAAGGGTTAACTTCTTATATCGCGATAGCAAGTTTTGTTATTGGCTTTACAGGCTACCTTATTACCCGAGTCAGAATAGTGTTACATAAACGGAAATCAGTATGAACGATATCAATAAAGTGATTGATGAAATGCCTGAAGAAGTGTACCAACGCTTGTTGTCTGCAACCGAGTTAGGTAAATGGGATGATGGTAAGGTATTAACGGATCAGCAGCGTGAGTCGACCTTACAAGTAGTGATGTTGTATCAAGCGCGTAAGCTGAAGCAAACTGAACATTTTACTATCGCAGCCGGTGGTAACATTAATGAATTATCTAAATCAGAGTTAAAAAAACAGTTTAAAGGCGATCCTATCGCTGAGTTTAAAGAAGCTGATTTGTAAGCTGATTATCGATATAGATGAAACATAAAAAATGCGAGCTAATAAGCTCGCATTTTTGTATTCGGATTTTGGTAATTGAGTTTGACTAATAAGTTTATGAATACCACAACATAAGGCTTAACAGTGTTAAACCACTGCAATGTTATGTGTTGCCAGATTAATAAAATGTTATCTAACCTGAACTCGAGATAAGGATGAACTTAGTTATTTAACATCAGCATGTTAACCAAGCTCACTTTCAAGCTTGTCATTTGTTATGCTAACAAGGCTAATTGACGCGTCAATAGCGAGCCTATTGTAAGTCTATTCAACACAATTAGCAGGACAAAGGGCTGTTTGAAAGGCGTTTATTATCCCGAGCTCAGGTTATCTAATCAAGTGTCAGTTCACCAGCCAGGTTTTCCTGCATACGTTGCTTTATTTGCGCTGAGGTCAATCCAATCGAGAGCAAATAGTGCAGTTTGGCTAGCGCGGCTTCAATGGTCATGTCTGCACCGCTGATCACGCCAGCTTGTGCTAGCGCATTGCCCGTGGCGTAGCCGCCCATATTCACTTTACCCTGGAAACACTGGGTTAAATTGACCAATATAATGCCGCGTTCATCGGCTTGTTTAAGCGTATCAAGCAATTTTTTATCTTGTGGCGCATTGCCTACACCAAAGGTTAATAAAATCAGTGCTTTTACCGGTTGTTGCAAAATATTGTTAAAAATATCAGTAGAGATGCCGGGGTAAAGCGTCACCACACCCACAGGTTGTGGGCTAATGGTAACAACCTCTAAAGGAGCACCTGTTGGTTTGGTTATTTTACCTGCTTTAAGATTAATCTTAATACCCGCTTCAAGCAGCATAGGGAAGTTAGGTGATGCAAATGCATCAAAGCCATCAGCATGAGCTTTAGTTGATCTATTACCTCGAAACAGCTTGTTATTAAAAAATAAACAGACTTCAGCAACAGGGTAGTTTGCGGCAATATACAGCGAATTGAGCAAATTTATCTGACCGTCTGAGCGCAATTGCGCCAGTGGGATTTGTGAACCGGTTACAATAACTGGCTTAGATAAACCTTGCAGCATAAATGACAGTGCCGATGCGGTATAAGCCATGGTGTCTGTGCCATGCAAAATGACGAAAGCGTCATACTTTTCATAGTTTGCTTGAATATCGTTGGCAATCATTTGCCAATCTGTTGGCGCCATATTAGATGAGTCTATCAATGGGCTATATTCATGAATAACGAACTCAGGCATCTCGCAATGATAAAATTCAGGCATCGACTGCACACAATCGGTCAAGAACCCAGAGACTGGCACAAAACCATTAGCCGTTTTTTGCATCCCGATGGTACCGCCCGTGTAGGCTACGTAAATCGAACGTTTTGGCATAAATGAAGGGCTCTTATTAAACAACGATTGCAGATTATGTAAATTATACGAGTTTATTTATCGATCCCCAATAAAAAAGCCTGCTAAGCAGGCTTTTTTTGAACAATCTTCATCTTGGGTCACGTAATTATTAATAATTACAGTTTTCGCAATACATATAGACATGATTAGGGTCATCAAACATTGATAATGTTTCAAATGCACCAGCCCATTGCTTAACAAATTTCTCCACAACACTGGTTTGGCGAACACTGTCAGGCACGTAGGCGGCCGAAGCGCCCATGATTTGCTGCATAATTTGCTGTTCAGCACTAAGCTCTTGCTCAATCACTTTAACGTCAAATTTATCCATTTTAGCTAAATCAGCTGCTTTGGCTAATGCCACATCCATATCACCTAGTTCATCAACTAAGCCTAAGGTTAATGCGCGTTTACCTGTCCATACTCGGCCTTGAGCAATGTCGTCGACTTGTTCTAACGTCATGTGGCGCTCGGTAGCGACTAAAGAGATAAACTCGTGATAGCCACGTTCAATATGACGTTGTACTACCGCAGCCACTTGAGGATTTAGTTCTCGAGTAGGAGATAAGCCAGCCCAATCAGATGTTGCTACACCATCAGAGGTTACACCAAAATGATTAAGTGCTTGCTCAAACGTAGCGAACATGCCAAAAATACCAATTGAACCTGTTAGGGTCGTTGGTGTAGCCACAATATAATCAGCACTGGCAGATATCCAATATCCACCTGATGCAGCAAGGCTACCCATGCTAACCACAACCGGTTTACCTGCCGCTTTTAGTGCTAACACTTCTTGGCGAATTTGCTCTGAGGCAAATGCACTACCACCAGGGCTATCAACTCGCAACACTACCGCTTTCACTTTATCGTCAAAGCGTGCGTTCATCAGCAATGCCGAAGTACTTTCGCCACCGATTTGTCCAGCAGGTTGTTTACCGTTAAGAATGGTACCTTTAGCAACGATAATGGCTACAGAATCATTTTCAACAAACTTGGGCATTGGTGCTGTTAAAGAGCGGTAATCATTAAAGCTGATTTGCTTAAAGTTTTTACCTTCTTTATCACTACCCACTCTGTCGATCATGGCTACACGAAACGCATCAGCAGAAACAAGTTCGTCAACCCATTTCATGTTTACTGCCATTTGCGCACTGTCACCTTCAGCTTTATCAAGCTGAGCTAGGTACTCATCGGTAGTTAACACTAATTGGTCTGGAGCGATTTGACGGTTACTGGCCACAATTGATGAATAACTCTGCCAAATATCATTTAACAGTTCTTTACTGGCGACTTTGTCGGCATCAGACATATCGTCACGGATAAAGGGCTCAACGGCTGACTTAAATGTACCTACTCTAAATACATGAGTGGTAATTTTTAGTTTTTCCAGTGCCGCCTTGTAATATAAACGGTAACGACTTAAGCCATCAAGGGACACCATACCTTGGTTATTAAGGTATATTTTGTCTGCAAAGCTGGCTAAAAAATATTGGTTTTGATCATAACCATTGGCCATGGCAATCACCGACTTTTTGGCGGCTTTAAACTGAGTTAACGCTTCACCGATGGCGGTCATTTTACTAATACCGGCATCTTGAAGATTGGCTAAGTCTAAAACGATGCTATTAATTCGGGCATCTTCAGTAGCGTTATTAATAGTATAAAGAACATCGGCTAATAAAATTTCACCTTCAGGATCATTAGCTTGCCCTTGGGAAAATGCCATTTCGACCGGGTCTACATAATGTTTTTGATCCACTATGCTACCAGACAAGTTCAATACTAAGGCTGATTGGTCTTCGATGACAATTTCATCTTCACTGTTGAGTACTGCTACAGCAATGACGGCTAACAAACCAAAAAATATAACGTTGATGATTAACTTACGGATACCGTTTACTGTATTCCATAACAGTAAAAACATCCTTTTTAAAAACGAGGGTTTAGCGGACATTTGCCACTCCTTTATCTGTCTAATGTAGCCATCCTAACTGAAAATCAATATAAATGTGAAATTGAATTGTAAAGGTTTTTAACAGGCGGGCGTTTTAATGATTGAGCAAAATTTACTGTCGGGGTATGCTGGTTTAAATCACTTGTTTAAAAAGGATGTTTGAATGTCGTTTCCACACTTATTAGAACCTTTAGATCTAGGCTTTACACAGCTGAAAAACCGCGTGTTAATGGGCTCCATGCACACAGGCTTAGAAGAAGAAAAAGGCGGATTTGAGAAACTGGCAGCATTTTATAAAGAGCGTGCTCAAGGTGGTGTTGGCTTAATTGTCACAGGCGGTATTGCGCCGAACTTGCGTGGACGTTTAGCCCCACACGCTTGCCAATTAAGCTTTTCTTGGCAAGTGGGTAAACATAAAATTGTCACCGATGCTGTGCATCAAGCGGGCGGAAAAATATGCATGCAAATATTACATGCTGGGCGTTATAGCTATCATCCTTTTAGCTTAGCACCGAGTAAAATTAAGTCGCCGATTACCCCTTTTACCCCTTCGGCAATGTCTGCTCGTCAAGTGCGGTCTACCATTAAAGATTATGCCACCAGCGCCACGCTAGCTAAAAAAGCTGGCTACGATGGCGTTGAAGTGATGGGTTCAGAAGGTTATTTGATTAATCAGTTTATCAGTTCACGCACCAATAAACGCACCGATGAATGGGGCGGAAGTTATGATAACCGGGTTAAATTCCCGATTGAAATCGTTAATGCTATCAGGCAGAAGGTTGGCAGTGACTTTATTATTGTGTTCCGTTTATCGATGCTCGATTTAGTTGACAATGGTTCAACATGGGATGAAGTGGTGCAACTGGCAAAGTCGCTTGAGCAAGCGGGCGTGAGTATTATTAATACCGGTATTGGTTGGCATGAAGCCCGCGTACCGACTATTTCTACTAGCGTACCGCGTGGTGCATTCTCTTGGGTGACTGAAAAACTTAAAAAAGAAATCAAAATACCATTAATTGCTACCAACCGAATTAATACTCCAGAAATAGGCGAGTCGATTATAGCCTCTGGCCAAGCTGATATGGTGTCGATGGCGCGTCCATTCTTAGCCGATGCTGAGTTTGTTAATAAAGCCGCTGCTAATACTCCTGAATTGATTAATACCTGTATTGGTTGTAATCAGGCGTGTTTGGACCATACCTTTGCGATGAAACGGGCAACGTGTTTAGTCAATCCGCGAGCGTGTTACGAAACAGAAATTAATTTTACTCCAACAGCGAATAAAAAACGTATCGCTGTTATGGGCGCCGGTCCTGCGGGAATGGCGTTCTCTGTCTATGCTGCATCTCGTGGTCATGAAGTGGTGTTGTTTGAAGCCAAGTCAGAAGTGGGTGGTCAGTTTAATTTAGCGCGTAAAATCCCGGGTAAAGAAGAGTTCAATGAAACTATTCGATATTTCATTAACCAAATTAAGCTTCATAACGTTGAGCTGCGCCTCAATACTAAATTGGATGCGACAGTATTAGCTAATGATAAATTTGATGAAGTGGTCATCGCCGCTGGTGTGGTGCCGCGAGCGTTGGAATTACCAGGTTTTGATAATCCTAAAGTGGTCGATTACCAACAAGTATTAACAGGCCAAGTTGAAATAGGTAAAACGGTAGCATTGATTGGCGCTGGCGGTATTGGTTTTGATATGGCGCATTTCTTATGCGAGTTAGAGTCGAGCACTTTGCAACCCGATAAATGGTTAAAACAATGGGGCATTGATAAAACCTATCAAAATGCCGGTGGGTTAACGCAAGAAGCTGAGCATATTCCAGGTCGTGAAGTGTATTTACTGCAACGTAAAACCACCAAAATGGGTAAAGGTTTAGGTAAAACGACTGGTTGGATCCATCGCAGCGTGTTAAAGCAACATCAAGTTCGCATGAAAACCGGTGTAAGCTACGAAAAGTTTGATGAGCAAGGTTTACACATTAAAATTGGCGAGCAATCTGAAATTCTGGCTGTTGATAATGTGGTGTTGTGCGCGGGACAAATGTCTAATCTTAGCCTTGTCGATGAGATGAAAGCCAGCGGATTACCAGTGCATTTAATTGGTGGGGTCGATGTGGCGGCAGAATTGGATGCTAAACGCGCTATTCGCCAGGGTGCAGAACTTGCGATGAGTATTTAATTAGTTACGCCATCTGGCTTGAACTAACGTTCACCATTTACGTTATTTCGGTCTCTGACACCTAAATATAAAAAGCCTTCTGTAATGCAGAAGGCTTTTTAGTATTTCAATAAAATAATTATTTGAATTGGTATAAGGATACAATCGCGCCAAACTTTAGCGGCAGACTTATTTAACGGTGTTAGGACGTAGCTTTAGAACCTTATCAATATCTTCAGCGCAATGACGCTCAGGAACTTGTTCCCATGCTTCACCCCAAGAGCGATTGATGATACGACCACGTTGGACCCCTTCACGAGTTTCAAGCAACTTAGCCCAACGAACAACATTGGTATAAGTCTCTACTTCTAGGAATTCGGCAGCCTCATATAAATTGCCCAAGACTAAGTTGCCATACCAAGGCCAAATAGCAATGTCGGCAATGCTATATTCTTCACCCGCAATAAAGGTGTTGTTTGCCAGTTGTTTATCTAACACATCTAACTGACGTTTAACTTCCATAGCAAAGCGATTAATTGGATATTCCTGTTTTTCATCGGCATAAGCATAGAAATGACCGAAGCCACCACCGAGGAACGGCGCTGAACCTTGAGCCCAAAACAACCAGTTAAAGGTTTGTGTTCTGGCTTTGCCATCTTTAGGGAGGAATTGGTTAAACTTCTCTGCTAGATGAACCAAAATTGAGGCAGATTCAAATACGGTTTCGTCTTCATCAGCTGATTTATCCAATAAAGCGGGTATTTTTGAGTTTGGATTGACTGCAACAAACCCTGATGAAAATTGATCCTTTTCGCCGATGTTAATCAGATAAGCATCGTATTCAGCTTCTTTAATGCCTAAGGCCAGTAGCTCTTCTAACAAAATAGTTACTTTTTGCCCGTTTGGTGTGCCAAGGGAGTAGAGTTGCAAAGCATGTTTTCCGACTGGCAGCGCTTTATCAAATCTTGCACCTGACTCAGGGCTATTAATGTTCGCCCACTTATTCGCGCCATTGGTATTATTTTGCCAAACTTTAGGTGGGGTATATTGGTTAGTCATAAAATATCCTCGTGCAACCTGTTAGCAGGTTAAGTAAATTGATAATGCGCTTAGCACCATGTTGTTAGTGTAGCGTGTAACGTTTTAATGTATTAGCATCAACGCGTATGAGTTATGCTTTTATTGTTTAAATGCAGCATGTTAGTTATTTATTACAGGCAATCTAGCTGTTCACTTAATTCGATTAAATTACTGACGGTGATATCAGGCTCAATGCCCCAAGGATCAAATATTTTTTTACTGTCTCTTTGGATCCAAGCAGTATTCAGTCCGGCGGCTTTGGCACCAATGACATCCCATGGATTGCTCGACACCATCCAACAATGATTGAGGTCAGATTGAGTACGAGTCATTAAATAATCGTAAACGGCAGGGTTAGGTTTAAATGTCTTTAGATCATCGACACTGATAACGTCATGTAGTTGAGGTAAAACGCCCGAGTTTTGCATAAGTGTACGAACCGCCACTTCAGGTCCATTGGAAAAAGCGGCCAGGGTATGACCTTGATTACGCAGTAATGCTAGTCCAGGAATGACATCATCAAAAGCCTTGAGTTGACTAAATTTAGCCAGTAAATCTTGTTGTTCGCTGTTTGACAGTGTTACGTTGAAAACAGATAAACAATATTGCAGAGCTTGTTGAGTACACACACCAAAATCTTCATATTGTTGCATTAAGCCACGACGAAATGCATATTCGACTTTTTTGTCGTGCCATAATTGACCAAATTCTTGTGCCTTGTCGCCAATCAATTGTTGCAGATGCTGGCCCATATCCACAGGATCCACTAATGTGCCGTAAACATCAAATCCAATCATTTTTTGCATGTTCATTGTTCCATTTGGGTTGTGAGCCATGTGCTTAAGCTCTTTGTCATTTGATATACTTGTCGATAAGCTTTATCTGTAGTGATTTTGCGCGCTCATAATGTGAGCCATGAGTTACTATAAACTAACTATAACATTCGTTCAATTACTATTTTGAGCGAACGTTCCAAATGATGTAAGCGATTAAATGGCATTAGCTTGAACTGCTGTATTGGCGTTCAAGGAAAACTTTGATGCAGAGTTAATTCATTGTATTATATTGATTAAAAATTATTGAAGGTAATGTTAAATGGAGTGTCCTCGTTGTAAGGGTATTTTTGCCCGTAAAGCGCTTAAACAAGTCCGTAAAGGTAAACATGGAGTTGAAACACAGTGCCCTAAATGTGAGCAATGGTTGATGTTCGAGCCTAAAATGATGATGACCAAAAATATTGGCTTATTCATTTTGTTGGTATTCAGTGTGGCCAACTTCTTCATCGACAACACTGATTATCGCTTAATATGCTCTTTTTTAGGTTTTGCGGGCGCTTGTATTGCTTTTTATGGCGTATTTAAAAGTAAGCTTATTGCTGCGCAGGAGTAATGGGTAATAAGTAATAAGTAATAAGTAATAAGTGATGAGTGATGAGTAATGAGTAATGAGTGATGAGTAATCTTACCGATGGTGTGGAAAAATGGCGCTATACCTTGCAGGTGTAGATAAAACTAAGTCGTTTGCTATGCTATAGCGTATTTAAAAGAGAGGTGATGTTGATTACCTCTCTAAGGCGATGTTGATTACTACCCGAGCAGAGATTATGTAGATATCCCAAACTGAGATTATGTAGACTTTCTCATCATTTCCCGATGAGATTGAAATTCTTCTGCATCAATAAACTTATTGTGATCCAAATCGATACGCTCAAACATTTCATCACAATTCGATGAGTTTTTTAATAGACGACCTTCAGATTTATGCAATGCTTGCCTGGCTTTTTGAAAGCGCTCAAACTCTTCTTCAGATATCAATTTGTCCTGATTAGTATCAAAATCTGAAAATGCAGGCATCTGAGACATTCTCATCATTCCATTTACATTTTCATTTTTGATAGCATTAGCTGACGTAGAAATAGTAAGACAAACTAGTAATACCGATAGAACATAGCGACTCATAATATTCTCCTTGTTAATGTTTCAATATCATTATATGCCTATTAACCCATACAGAAAACAAGGTTATATAAAGTATGTAAATTGATAATATTACTTTTTAGCAAACATAACGGTTTACTCATGGCTATGTGGGAAAAAGGAACAGATTGACGTTTAGCCAGTAATGAGATTGTTTTTACACACGATAGCGTTAACAATTGTCGCATAAAAGTGCAGTGTTTAGGTGGCCAGCGGTTATGGTTAACCAACTTACTTAGTTGAGGTAGCGTCTTAATTCGGTACTAATTTGGTATTCACTAGGGGTAATTAGCCGTCAACTTGGGTTGGCTTGGCGTTAATTAAGGGGGGAGCTAATTGAATAGGGGGACTTACTGACAATTTATTCGATCATGTATTCGATAATTTGTCGGTAAGTCTCCCTAAGTGTTCACGTGAGTATATAAACGATCGACTTAATACTCGTCGTTGTTTGCATCACTCATGCGCTCACGTCTTTCTTGCGCTTCTTCAAATGCGGCGTTAATTTCTTCTAATACTGAATCGACATCAGCTGCGGTAGTGTCTTCTTCAAACAAACCGGTCAATTGTGTTTCAGGTGTTAGCTCACCTTGTTCATACAAGGCCCACATTTCTTTAGCATATTTTGTTGCGGCTAATTCTGGGGCAAACTGCGAATAGTAGTCAGTCATATTATTCACGTCACGAAATAACATCGCCTTGGCATTATTGTTTGCGGATGCATCAACGGCTTGGGGCAGGTCAATGATCACAGGACCATCCTTGTCGACCAATACGTTAAACTCTGATAAATCGCCATGGACAATACCAGCACACAGCATACGCACAACATAACCCATCATAGTGTAATGTTGGCTTTGTGCTTGCTCTTCACTCATCTGCGTAACGTCATTTAATCGAGGTGCAACATCACCATGCATATTGGTGATCAACTCCATCAATAGCACCCCATCAAAGCAACCATAAGGCACTGGTACTCTAATTTTAGCGGCGGCGCATTTGTATAACGCATCGACCTCGGCATTTTGCCAGGCTTTTTCTTGTTCTTCTCGACCGTATTTAGAGCCTTTTTCCATGGCTCGACCACGACGACTGTTTTTGGTTTTTCGACCTTCTTGATATTGTGCTGCTTTTTTAAAACTGCGTTTAGTGGCTTCCTTATACACTTTCGCGCAGCGGATCGCATCGCCACATCTGATCATATAGACCGTAGCTTCTTTGCCACTCATGAGTTGGCTTATCACTTCATCGACGAGACCATCGTCAACCAGTGGTTGTAATCGTATAGGCGTTTTCATAGCGTCGTTATACCTTACTTGCGCGCTGGATGATATATCTAAGGAAATAATTTTTACTTGATGATGATTCACTGATTAAATGAGCCATAATTGTGCTTAATTTGTAGCTTATACACCCTTGTTTAATGAATAAAAATACTGTAGCTAATCAGCTACAGCTCGTTAGTTTTAGCCTTTGTATCCAGTACTGTTGATATGTTGAATGTTGGGTTATCGTCAATATTAAGCGCTAAACGTGGTATATTATTCGCCGTTATTGAGGGTAATAATATCACTCGGTAAAAAAGATTACCGTATAATAGTATGCCTAGGCTAACACTAGATATAGAGCTAATGGTTAAATTCAGACTTTGATAACGCTAATCTTCAACAAACGTTAAGTTTTTATTCAGTCATTATTCAGTGATGGCTAGGATAATTCTTTAAGATTTAATTGTTATTTACAGACGTTATTTACAGACGTTATTTGAATTTTTATCGATAACCTCTATTTTTACAAAACGCTATGGATTTAACTAACAAAACATTGATTACAACATTTGGCATGGAAGTCATCATGCGAGCCTAATTCTTCAACATTTTAATAGAGTTTTTATGAAACGGACCTTACTTCTAGCATTATTTATTTTTTCTAACACCGCCAACGCAGTTGAACCTCTATTTGAAACCCCCAAAGACATGCAACCAACATGGATTGATGACATTCTTTCTGTATTTGGTGCCGATGGTGAGTTCGATGACACTAAAGTCATTGATATGAGTTATTTACCAACGGCTTATTACACCCCAGAGAAAAAGTTTGGTGTGGGCTTATTAATGGTGGGTTTGTATAAAACCGATAATGCCTCAAGCGAAGAGCAACCCTCATCATTGGTATTGAACTCATTTGCTTCAGTGAATCAATCCTATGGCGTTCAAGTTGAAAATATGACGTTTTTAAACCAAGGTAAGCAGCGGTTGTTGCTGGACTTAGAACTGCATAATGAAGCCGCTGTTTATTATGGCGTAGGGATTGAACAAGGCGACCAAGATCTTAATCATCATGAATTTAAAGAGCAACTATATAGTTTTAAACCACGTTGGATGACTGAAGTGGTCAGTAACTATTTTATTGGCGTGGGTGCTGACTTTATTTATACCACTGCAGACAGCTTAGAATTAGTTGCGACAGAAACATCAGTGGATTCAAATACTCTTTTGCCAGACAACTTCAGTTCTGGCGTTGTTGTTACCAGCATCTATGACTCAAGAGATTACCGCTTAAATGCCACTAAAGGTTGGTTGTTTCAGATTGATGCCGGATTATATCAAAATGATCAATTCGATTCTTTTTCTACTTATAACATTGAATTAGCTAACTATATAGACTTAGGCTCGACACCAGGGTTAATCGCTTGGCAAGTCCAGGGACACCTTACGAGTGGTGACGTGCCGTGGAATTTATTACCTGATCTTGGTGGCTCCGATGCAATGCGAGGTTACATTCGAGGCCGATATCGAGATGAGCAAATGATGATGGGCCAGGTTGAATATCGCTTACCAATATTTCAACGTTACGGCATGGTGTTTTGGGGCGCGGTTGGTAGTGTTGCACCCAAAGTAAGTGAGCTCACGGATACGCTTTTAACTGCCTATGGCACCGGATTTCGTTTTAAGATTAAAGATAATATTAATTTACGCTTTGATGTTGGTGTCGGTGAAAATGAAACCAACTTCTACTTAAATGTGAATGAAGTTTTTTAAGGCGGTATTTGGTAAGGTCTTATTTTTGATAATAAGACCTTTATAGTCATATTATTTGTAAGGTAAAAAAACTGATATGCTTTTTCTAGTGACATTAATGGCGCAGATCAAACGGAGACTGACAATGTATTGCTCTGTCAGTACGCCTAGCACTGTCTGTATAGCGACAACTAGAATGCTGATGATAGTTGGCCTTTCAAGTGGATTACTGCACAGTAATAGCGTCTTAGCCAGTGACAATATCAAACAGAGTTGTCAGCGAAACTTTAACTACTCTATTTATCTTAGTGGCTTGCATACCGGTAATATGACACGCACTGAAAATTGGCAAGGTAAATCGGCAGTTATTACCTCAACAAGTAAAGCCAGTATTTTAGGTATTGGCACTCAATATCAACAGCGTACTGAGTTATCGTGGTCAGATACCACTAATGAATGGCTGACCAACACGTTTCATCAACGGGTAAGTGGTTTTCGTTCTCGAGACATGCAAGTCACACTTGATCATCATGGCCTTGGATCTCGAGTTGATGTCGATGGAGAAGTGACAAATTATCAATCGAGCACTATACCATTAAGAGATGTTGACACCTTGGCGATTCAAATTCGTGAGAATGTAATCAATGGTAGACAACAGTTTGCCTTAATAAGACAAGCCTCTGATGCGATTGAACCCTATCAGTTCTATGTGAAAGACACATTAATGGTA